>JASDDH010000060.1 GCA_030407505.1 Planococcus sp. APC 4015 | reverse complement strand
GCCCGGCCGACCGGTGCCGCGTTCGGCGTCGACGCTCGTGATGATCTGCTGACGGATGCCGGACTCAGCGCCGACGCATCGAGCGCCGCGATCGACAGCGGCGCGAGAAAGCCCGCCGCTCCCCCGGCGGGCACGACGAAGACGGGATCGGATGCCGTCGCCCCCGCCGTCGCGGACTGCTCGGCGGTGAAGGGTCCGTCGGCGACGCCGGCACGCACGTCGGCGACCCCGGCCTCGCGCAGCATCTTCACCAGCATGAGCGCCGCTTCGCGCTCGCCCCCGTAGTAGCGGGCCGGCCCGCGCGCGCGCAGCGCGCAGAGCCCCGGCCGCACGAGCTGCACTCCCGGCGCCTTCTCTTCGATGAGCGCCACGAGCGGAGCGAACGCCCGCTGGTCGCGCGCCGCGTCGGCCGCGACGATGACGAGCGCCGGGCACCGCGACTGCGCATCGCGCCGCCGCTGCCCCCGCCGCACGCCCTCAGCCCGCGCCGCCGCCGAGCACGCCACGACGAGGTTCGACTCGACCACCGCGATCGGCCGCGCCGGGTCGAGCCCCGCGAGGCCGGGGGGCGTTGCGCCGGGGGAAGCCACACCGGGAGCCGCGGCATCCGGTCGCGCGGTTTCGAAAGCCGCAATGCCCCGCTGCGTGGGATCGAACCCCGCGATGACGGAGGACGGTGGCTCGGGAGGCGGTGCGCCGAGGCGCGCCGCACCGGGAGCCGCGGCATCCGGTCGCGACACATCGGCCGTGCGGGTGAGCGCCGTCACCGGCCAATCCGGGAACCACAGCACCAGGCTGCGAACAGGAGACTCCATCTCAGCCCGCCTTCGACCACGCGGCGGGCATCGACTCGACGGGTGCGACGCGACCCGGCGCCGGGTCGACGCCTCCGCCGGCACCGGGCAGCAGCACGCGGCTGCGTCGGGCGTTCGGCCAGCGCCGGCTGGTCGACGTGATGCTGACCTCGCGCTGGGCGAGGTAGCCGTGCCCGCGGCCGAGCCCCGTCCACGACGGCTCGCCGACCTCGAGCACCGCCTCGGCCTGCGGCCAGGGACCCTGCACGAGCAGCACGGCTCCGCGGTCGCGCAGGCGCCCCGCGAGCCGGGCGATCTCTCCGTCGGCCGCACGCCCCGCCGGACGCACCGCGACGACGGGCAGCACGTCGGCGATCGTCGCCGCGACCGCGAGCCAGCGCCGCCCGGGCTCGGGGATGAGCACGAGCCGCGACAGGTCGACCCCCATCGACTCGGCCGCCTCGGCGCCGAGCCGCGGCATGCCGACCACGCCGCACCACGACCCGGCCTGGGACGCCTGCGCGAGGAGAGCGAGCAGCAGCGACGTGGAGCGCGGCAGCGAGTAGGCGGCACCAGGGCGGAGCCCTCCGCCGGGAAAAAGCTCGGCGAGCGCGGGGGCGACGGGCAGAACCGGCGCGTCGAGCTTGCGTCCCTGCATCCGCTCGAGCTGCGCGCGCAGGCGCGCCATCTCGTCTGGCGGAGCGGGAGCGCGCGACGCGGTCAGCTGCACGGTTGCCCTCATAACCCCAGGCTAGAACTTTTGTTCTAGCGATTCAATCGAGGTTTCGAAGATAACTCCCGCCACCGACATCCGCCACGTGCCGCCGAACGAGCGCTGCACATCCCTGCGACCGCGCCGTCGCGCGACAGGGGCGTTCGCAGGAAACTGCCGCGCTCGCGATCGATCGCGCCCGAGACGTCCGCGACACCTACCCCACGAGCGCGGCGGTCTCCCGGATCCGGGCGAACCCGCCCGCCTGCAGAACCAGCGCCGTCGCGGCCATGAGCTCGTCGGCCGTGCGGGTCACGGTGCCGAGGCCCGCGACATCCGCCGTGAGGTCGAACGTTCGCGTCGCGTCGAGCACGACCGTCACGTCATAGCCGAGATTGCCCGCCATGCGCGCGGTGGTCTCGACGCACATGTTGGTCTGGATGCCGCAGATCACGAGTTCGTCGACACCCTCGCCCTGCAGCCACGCGTGCAGATCCGGATCGCCGTAGAACGCCGAGTTCACGCTCTTCGTGACGAACAGCGCGGGTTCGACGGCAGCGACGGCATCCACCAAGTCATTGCCCGCATTCGACGGATGCAGCGGCGAACCCGGCGACGCCGAGTCATGGCGCACGACGACGACAGGCTCGTCCGCATCCGAGAACGTCGACACGAGCGCGGCGACGTTCGCCTCGCACGCGGGGTTGGTCGTCGGCCCCCAGAAGTCGAGGTCGTCGAAGGCGCGCTGCATGTCGATCACGATCAGGGCTCGGGTCATGCCCCCATCCCATCACGCACGACGCGGCTCGGGCAGCACGATCTCTGCCGTCCGTG
>JASDDH010000059.1 GCA_030407505.1 Planococcus sp. APC 4015 | reverse complement strand
GAGTGGTGTTCGAGGCGGTGAGGTCGAGCTGGGTGCCGGAGTTCGACGCACTGGAACAAATGCCAGCCGCGAGTAAGTCCGGCGAGCAGGTTGGAGACGAAAGCTGAATTGTTCCGACCAGCGCCAGAGACGTGAGCAGGGCGGCTAGCACTCTCCAAGTCCCTGCGCATTACTCCCACTGATGAGCAAATGATCCTCTACCGCGGTCATCGTGGCGGTTAGCCGGCTCAATGTCGGTCGGTCAGCGGGAGTCACGTCGATGTCGAAAGTGTCTAGTACCCGCGTGTCGGACGAGTCGACACACACCGAGATCGTCACCTTCTGATCACGACGGGAAAATTCTGAAGGCGTCACCGAGACGACAATCGTTGAGCCAACGAGTCGGATTCCTGCATCGTCGAACATCCGTTGAGTTCCTATATCTGATTCCAACGCCGAGCCGACCAAGAACAGTTGCGGGTCGGCCGCGCCCGTGGGATCCAGACGATGGGCGTTGAGGGCGTCGACATAGGCCCGATAGGTCTCCTCGGCGGCCGCGAATGCCTCGGCCTCGCTGGTGAAGATCGGCTCGGGCTGAGCAGGCTCCGGTGCCGACGCGCACGCGACAGACGTCGCCATGACCAGGGTTGCCAGGACGGATGACAAGAGGAGGCGGACGCGCACGCGACCACGGTAGCGGCGCGCACCCGCGCGCTCGCGGACTTATCCACAGACCGGTCGTGGACCGCGGCATCCGTCGGTGCCATGCTGACCGCATGAGGATCGCTCATCTCGCCGCCGCCACGCTCGTCGTCGCCGCCGCGATCAGTCTGTCAGCCTGCAGCCAGAGTGGCCCGGTGATAGCCCCCGTCACGATGGACGCCGGTGATCTCGAGGGCTCCACGGTCGAACTGATCGTCGGACAGGTGCTCAACATCGACACCGGCGATCTCGCCGTCGACAGCTACAGCGGCACTGCGGCCGACCCGGCGATCGCCGAGTTCGTCGCGGGGAGGGAGGATGGCGGCGCCACCTTCAACCCGGGCTTCACCGCGCTCGCCGTCGGCTCGACCGATGTGGTGCTGTCCAACTCCGACGGCGGTATCGAAGAGATCACCTTCACCATCGACGTGACGGAGTAGGCGACGACTCTGGACCCTCTGAAATTCAGTATTCTCAGGCGTCCAGAGCGAGGAAACATCGAAGATTAATGCGATATGCGGTAGACGTAAACTGGAGAACATGGTATCTTTGTTCTATGACCGATCCACTCGCACGACTCGCCGAAGTCCTGGCGCGCGTGGAAGGGATCTGGGGGTCTGACGAACTCTCGGCACTCAACCCGGGTGACTTGATCGCGGTGAACGCAGAACTGGGCACGGCGAGGCGGCTGATCGAAGGGGTGCAGGCGCGGGTTGCGTCGGAGATCGCACGGCAATCACGTCCCGAACTCGGGGCGGGGTCGTTGGCGAAGATGCAGGGTTTCCGCAGCCCGACGGCGTTGATCGCGTCGACCACGGGTACGTCGCAGGGCGACGCTGCCCGCCTGGTGCAGGTCGGCGACGCGACCACTCCACGGACGACGTTCACCGGCGAGGCGGCCCCACCCCGGCACCCGCATGTCGCGGGTGCGGTACAAGCGGGGTTGGTCGGGGCGAGCGCGGCCGCGGCGATCATCCGGATGCTGGATCGCGTGGCGATCCGCGCCGGGAAGGTGGCGGTCGAACGGGCCGAGCGCATGCTCGTGGACCACGCTCCTGGACTCACCGTGGATCAGCTGAACCGGACCATCCTGCGGATCGAGGCCGTCCTCGACCCGATCGGCGTCGAACCCCGCGAGACAGATCTGCGGGAGGACATGTCCCTGATCTTCCGCGAAGAGCCGAACGGGATGCTCGTCATCACCGCGCGGCTCGACCCCGAACACGCAGCCCCCGTGCGTACTGCGATCGATGCGCTCGTCACCGCGGAACTCCGCGCACGACACGATGGCGGGCCCGACAACGCCGGCGGCATCGGTGGGGTCGATGGAAGGGCGGTCGGATCGCCGCTCGGCGGCAATGCCGGTGATCAGGATGTCCGGGAGGCCGACAGGTCGCGGCGGACGATCCCGCAGCTGCAAGCCGACGCGTTCGTTCGACTGATCGAGCACACCCTCGGATGCGATCGCCGGGACCTGCCCCTCGGTGGGGCGACGGTCATCGTGCGGATCGACCTCGCGGACCTCGAGAACGACACCGGGCACGCCA
Source organism: Planococcus sp. APC 4015 (assembly GCA_030407505.1). Lineage (GTDB taxonomy): Bacteria > Actinomycetota > Actinomycetes > Actinomycetales > Microbacteriaceae > Microbacterium. The sequence continues at coordinate 698 of JASDDH010000059.1, read as the reverse complement.
CCATCGACGGTATCACCGCACCGATCTCGGCCGCGACCGCCCGCCGCATGGCCGCCGCCGGAGGCATCATCCCCTGCATACTCGGCGGCGAGAGCGACATCCTCGACTGGGGACGCGCGAAGCGACTCTTCACTCCCACCCAGAAACTCGCGATCATCGAGCGCGACGGCGGATGCGTCAACTGCGCGGCCCCGCCCGGACACACCAAGGTCCATCACATCCGATGGTGGGCGCGGGACGCCGGACCCACCGACCTTCGCAACGGCGTCCTGCTCTGCGAATCCTGCCACCACCGCATCCACGACAACGGCTTCGACATCCGTGTCGACGGGACCGGCACCAACGCCATCGTGTGGATCATCCCACCCGCTCACATCGATCCCGCACGCACTCCCCGACGCGGGCACCGTGCCCACTACCGACTCGCATCATGAGTCGACCGATGGCACGGCAACGCGGCCACGTGGCCCGCTTTCGCGACGTCGACCCGAGCACGACCACCGCCTGCCCGCTCCGGTTCACGATCCCGTTCGCGTTCCCGACCCTGACGCAATCCCGACCGCGTGCGCGCCCCGACCGCGTGCGCAATCCTGACCCGTGCGATAGCCGAGGCCCCACGCCTGACCCGGACTCCACGCCTGACCCGGACTCTACGCCTGACCTGGACTCTACGCCTGACCCGGACTCTACGCCTGACC
>JASDDH010000058.1 GCA_030407505.1 Planococcus sp. APC 4015 | reverse complement strand
GGGGGCGCCGAGGTTCGCCGCGATGCGGGCGTTGTAGCCGAGCTCGGCGGGGCTGCCGACGTCGGTGTAGTCGCTGCCGACGATGACGACCGCGTCGCACTGCGCCTCGACCGCCTTGTACCGCTCGACGATCACGGCGAGCGCAGCCTCGGGGTCGTCGCGCACCTCGTCGTAGGTGACGCCGATGCACTCGTCGTACGAGAGGTCGACGCCGTCGTGGTCGAGGAGCATCTCGAGCACGTAGTCGGGTTCGGCCGTCGATCGCGCGATGGCCCGGAACACGCCGACCCGCGGGGTGGCGCGGCTGAGCGAATCGAGCACGCCGAGGGCGATCGTCGACTTTCCGGAGTGGCCTTCGGCCGAGGTGATGAAGATGCTCTGAGCCACGCGCCCAGCCTACGGGCCGTCGGTAAACTCCGGCTATGAGTCGCCCCGGCATCGACGTGCCCGACCACCGCGGCCGCACCGGCCTCCACACCACCGGACTCGACCTCGACCGCAACCCCGACGTGCGGGTGACCGATGTCGAGCTGCTCGCGGCAGGGTGGCACGTGCTGCGTCGCACCACGCTGGAGTACCGCACGCCGTCGGGCGAGTGGGAGACCCAGCAGCGCGAGACGTACGACCGCGGCAACGGCGCCACGATCCTGCTCTACGACCCCGAGCGGCGCACCGTGCTGCTGACCCGGCAGTTCCGCTACCCGGTCTACGTCAACGACCACGCGGACGGGATGCTGATCGAGACCGCCGCCGGTCTGCTCGACGACGACGATCCGGCCACGGCGATCCGTCGCGAGGCGATCGAGGAGACCGGCGTCGACGTGGGCGAGCTGCAGCACGTGTGGGACGTCTACATGAGCCCGGGGTCGGTGACCGAGCGCATCCACTTCTTCGCCGCCCCCTATGACGCAAGCGCGCGCGTCGGCGATCGCGGCGGCCTGGCCGACGAGGGCGAGCACATCGAGCTGCTCGAGCTCGGCATCGACGAGGCTCTCGCGATGACGCGGGACGGCCGCATCCAGGATGCGAAGGCCATCATGCTGCTGCAGTGGGCTGTGCTGGACGGTCCGTTCGCTCGGCATTGAGCACGACCCGGAAAGATTAAGACTCTCCGCGAACCCGGCAGAGCCCGGTTACCCTTGCTACGTTTCCGTCCTGGGGGAGTTGGCCTGGATGCCGCCTCGCGGAGAGCTGTCGACGAGTCTACCCGCCATCGACGCGCGCGCGAATCGGGCCCCGGGCATCCGTCCCAGGGTTCTCCCAGACCCCCGCCGCGTTCTGCCGGGTTACGATCGAGTAACGGGCGACGACGCCCACGACCGACGGCCACCCGCCTGTTAACGGGCGCACCGGAAGAGGGCGCAGTGACCGATATCACGATGACGGATGCCGCCCCCGGCGCGCCTCGGTCGATGACCGTCGAGGCGTTCTCGCGGAGGACCTCCGACATCCTCGCCTCGGTGGGCACCGTGATCGACGGCAAGCCCGAGGCGGTCCGCTCCGCCCTCGTGTGCTTCCTCGCCGAGGGCCACCTGCTGATCGAAGACGTGCCGGGCGTCGGCAAGACGATGCTGGCCCGCGCACTGGCGGCCTCGGTCGACGCGACGGTGCGGCGCATCCAGTTCACGCCCGACCTGCTGCCCGGCGACGTCACGGGAGTGAGCGTCTTCAACCCCGTCGACCGCGAGTTCGAGTTCAAGCAGGGCGCGATCTTCGCCCACATCGTCATCGCCGACGAGATCAACCGCTCCTCGCCGAAGACGCAGTCGGCGCTTCTGGAGGCCATGGAGGAGCGCCAGGTCACCGTCGACGGGATGACCCACTACGTACCCGAGCCCTTCCTCGTCGTCGCGACGCAGAACCCGCTCGAGATGGAGGGCACCTACGCCCTCCCAGAGGCGCAGCGCGACCGGTTCATGATGCGCATCTCGATGGGCTACCCCGACGCCCGGTCCGAGGCCCTCATGCTGCGCCAGCGCGACACCGTGAACCCCCTCGCCGCGATCGTCCCCGTCGCCTCGAGCGCCGAGGTCGCCGACCTCATCGCCTGGGCGCGCGCCGTGCACGTGGCGCCGGCGATCGAGGAGTACGCCGTCGCCCTCGCCCATGCCACGCGCGGACACGCCGACCTGCGTCTGGGGGCGAGTCCCCGTGCGACCCTGCAGCTCGTCCGCGCCGCGAAGGTGTGGGCGGCTCTCGACGGCCGCGGCTTCGTGATCCCCGACGACGTCACCGCCCTGCTCACCCCGGTCTTCGCGCACCGGCTCATCCCGACGCGCTCCGCCGGCGGGGCACGGGCCCGCACGTCCGCCGAGGCGGTCGCCGCGGTGCTCGACCGGATCGCTGCGAGCGTGCGCGTGCCGATCGCCGCACGACAGTGACCTCACCGTGAGACGCATCTGGCCGTGGACCTTCCGGGGAACCGGCGCGCTCGTGCTGGCGGTGGCGTGCTTCGTGCTGGCGAGCGAGCTCGGGGTGGCCGTGCTGCAGTACTTCGGGATGCTGCTGGTCGCCGTGCTGATCGCGAGCGTCGCGTCGCTGTACCTCACCCGGCGGTCGGAATCGGTCGTGCGCTCGCTGCACCCCGATGTCTCGACCGTGGGGCGCGAGACGCTCGTCGACGTGCAGGTCGGGGTGCGCACCGCCGTGCCCACACCGGCGGGCTCCTGGCACGAGACGCTGCCGAAGGGTCTGCGCGGGCGCGCCGAAGGGCGGTTCCCCGCCCTCGGCTCCGGGCTGCTCGGCGGCGTCGGCGGAGGGTCGCGCACCGTCGACCTGTCGTACACCGTGACCGGGATGCGGCGCGGCATCCACTCGATCGGTCCGCTCTCGGTGCGGTCGACGGATCCGTTCGGACTCGCCCGGCGCGTGACCGCGTTCGGCCAGCGCACGCCCGTGACCGTCGCGCCGGCGATCATCGATCTCGCCCCTCTCGCCGACTTCTCGGGCGAAGCGGGCGGAACTCTGCACACGTCGACCGATCAGCCGGGTCAGGGCGCCGACAACCTGGTCGCCCGGCCCTATGCGCCGGGTGATTCGATGCGCCGCATCCACTGGCGCGCGTCTGCGCACCGCGACGAGCTGATGGTGCGCCAGGAGGAGCAGGAGTCCACCCCCGAGGCGAGCGTCGTGCTCGATCTCAGCGCGCTGCGCTGGTCGGTCGAGGCCCTGAGCGCACCGGGGGTCGATCCGGGTTTCGAGACCGCCGTGTCTGTGTGCGTGTCGGTCGTCGCGCGGCTCGTGCACGACGGCTACGCGGTCGAGGTCGTCGACACCGACGGCACGATCATCGCCGAGCGCATCGAGGGCGGCGACACGACCGAGGTCGAGCATCTGCTCGTGCACGTGGCGACTCTCACCGCCCGCCGCGACGACCATCTGCCGCGCCTGTCGCGCCTGTTCGCCGGAGTCATGACGGGGCCGGTCGTCGTCATCGTGGGTCGATTCGACCCCGGGGATGCCGACGCGATCGCGTCCGTCGCCCACCACAGCACCCTGCCCCTGCTGTTCGCCATCGCCCCGTTCGGCGACGCGCTCGACCGCGCGGCCGACGCCGGGTGGCGCGCCGGGGCGGTCGATCCCGACGGAGACATCTCGGTCGCGTGGGCCGCGGTCGCCGGCCGAGGAGTGCGTCATGTCGTCTGAGCGCGCACGGGACGACATCGGCGGGCGACGTCGCGCCGACCTCGTGCTGACCGGTGCGCTGCTGGCGGCACTGGTCGC
>JASDDH010000057.1 GCA_030407505.1 Planococcus sp. APC 4015 | reverse complement strand
CGAAGCGGCCGTGATCGCCGTCCGGGCGCCGAGTCAGCTGTGGTCGGCTGCCGGCGGCGACCTCGCCGGCCAGGCCATCCACGGGATCTACCACGGCGACGTGCGCCACGTCCGCGAGCTCTCGCTCACGTGCGCCGGGTCGCCGGTGGAGTGGATCTCGGTGTCGACCGACGGTCCGTCACGGGTGGTGTTCGGGGGCATCCTGCGCGGGCTCGACGACCGGTTCCCCGATCCGAAGGTGCGGCTGCTGCGCGAGCGGGTGCTCGACGCCGGCCGCGTCACCGAGACGTGGACGGTCCACTCCCGGGTGGCGCACGCGATCGACACCGAGCTCGTGCTTCGCGTTGTTCCCGACTTCGCCTCGTTGCACGACGTCAAGTCGGGGCTGGCCTCGGCCGAGCGATTCACGATCCAGGCGACGGATGACGGTGCCGCCGCGGCATCCGGTCGCACGCGCTTCGTCCTCTCGTCACCGGGGGCCGCCGTCTCCACCGACGACGACGCGATCACCGCGACGTGGCCGGTGGCGGTGTCCCCGTTCGGCTCCGCTGCCGTGCGGTTCACGATCGAGATGACGGATGCCGCGCTCGTCGTGCAGGCGCCGCTCGCCGGACCGCACTGGGACGCCGCCGCCGTCTCGGATGCCGCGCGTCCGATCGACCCGCGGCTCGCGCGCTGGCTCGACCGAGCCCTCGGCGACCTCGACGCCCTGCGACTCGCGCTGCCGGATCATCCGGGCGACGACTTCTTCGCCGCGGGGGCGCCGTGGTTCCTGACCCTCTTCGGCCGCGACTCGCTGTGGGCCGCGCGGCTCGCGCTGCCGTTGGACACCCGTGTCGCCGCCTCGACGCTGCGGGTGCTCGCCAGGCTCCAGGCCGACGACGCCGACGACGCCAGTGCGCGCGAGCCGGGTAAGATCCTGCACGAGCTGCGGGCGACGACGCTCGAGATGCCCGGCGAGGGCATCAGCCTCCCGCCCCTCTACTACGGCAGCGTCGACTCGACGCCGCTGTGGGTGTGCCTGCTGGCCGATGCGCGACGGGCCGGGATGCCCGACGACGAGGTGCGCGAGCTGCTCCCCGCCCTGCGCCGCGCGCTGGGCTGGATCCTCGATCACGGCGACAGCGACGGAGACGGCTTCCTCGATTACGTCGACCGCACCGGCAGCGGCCTGGCGAACCAGGGGTGGAAGGACTCGGGCGATTCGATCCAGTGGCGCGACGGCTCGCTCGCCGAGGGACCGATCGCGCTGTGCGAGGTCCAGGCCTACGCCTACGAGGCGGTGCTGGCCGGTGCGGAGCTGCTCGACGAGCTCGGCGACGACGGCGACTCCCCCGCGACGCTGCGCGCGTGGGCGGCGGCGCTGCGCGCGCGCTTCGCGGAATCGTTCTGGATCACCACGCCCGAGGGTCGCTACCCCGCCGTGGCCCTGGACCGCGACAAGCGTCCCGTCGACACGCTCACGAGCAACATCGGCCACCTGATCGGCACCGGCATCCTCGACGCCGCCGACGAGGCCGACGTCGCGCGCCTGCTGCTGTCGTCGCCGATGTCCAGCGGGTACGGCATCCGCACGATGTCGACCGGCGCCGGCGGCTACTGGCCGCTGTCGTACCACGGCGGCAGCGTCTGGACCCATGACACCGCGATCGTCGCGCACGGCATGCTGCGTGCCGGTCTCGGCGACCAGGCGCGTGAGGTCGTCACCGGCATGCTGGCCGCGGCCGAGGGGTTCGCCTACCGCGTCCCCGAGCTGCACTCCGGCGACCCCATCGGCGACACGACGACGCCGACACCCTATCCCGCCGCATGCCGACCGCAGGCATGGTCGGCGGCGGCGGCCATCACCGCCCTGTCGGTGCTGTCGGCTTAGTCAGCGGCCCGCTCAGGCCGCGTGCCCGCCCGGTGGCCGGCGCTCACGGACGTGGGCGACGGTTCCGCGGCGCAGTCCGCTGGTCGTCGCTCACGCCACGCGGGCGACGGTTCCACCGGTGAGGCGTACGAGCTCGTCATAGGTCAGCGGGAACAGCGTGTGCGGGGTGCCGCCGGCGGCCCAGATCTCGTCGAAGGCTGCGAGGTCCTCGTCGACGATCGTGGTGAGCTGCGACGGATGCCCGGCCGGGGCGACGCCGCCGATCGCCTGACCGGTCGCCTCGCGCACCTGCTCGACGCTCGCGCGGGTGATGCTCGTGCGGCCGAGCCGCTCCGCGAGCGCGGTCGTGTCGACGCGGTGGGCGCCGCTGGTCATCACGAGCAGCGGTTCGCCGTCGGACCAGAAGACGAGGCTGTTGGCGATCGCGCCGACCTCGACCCCGAGGGCGGCGGCGGCGAGCGCGGCGGTGGAGGCGGCATCCGGCAGCGAGATGATCTCGCCGGTGATGCCCGCCGCCCGCAGCGCGTCGTGCACGAGACGGCTTCGAGGATGCAGGTGCGCGGTCACGCGTCCACCCTATGGCCGGTGTCGAGGGCCGTCGGTATCGTGACGACCATGACCGACACTCCCTTCGACCCCGGCCTGCGCCCCGCGCACGACAAGGCGCTCGCGATGCTCGAGCACGACATCATCGCCTGGTTCACGACCGTCGCCGACGACGGCACCCCGCACGCCGTTCCGGTGTGGTTCATGTGGTACGAAGGCCGCGTGGTCGTCTTCAGCGAACCCGACACCGTGAAGGTGGCTCACGTGCGCCGAGGCTCGCGTGCGCTGGTGCACCTCGAAGCCGGCGGCGCACACGGCGACGACGTGGTGATCCTGACCGGCACCGCCGAGATCGACGCCGTCGACTCGCTCACCTACGTCGAGCGCTTCCGCGACGCGTACGTGCACAAGTACGACAAGGCGATCGAGGCGTTCGGAATGGAGCCCGACGCCATGCTGGCCAAGTACAGCGCCGTCATCGTGATGACCCCCGAGAAGGTGCTGGCCTGGTGAGAGTGCGCGGCTGTCGCGACAGCTGACCGCTCACGGGTGAGCAGTCTGCTCAACACCGCGTGCGACGCTTGATCGCGCCGCGGCACGGGTGGTGCAATGGTGACGGATGCCGCGACCCGCGGCATCCGCAGCGCACTGCCCACAAGGCCCGCCGGAAGAAGATGCGATGACGCACACCCTGCCCCTGCCCGATTTCACGCACGAGCGCGTGGAGGTGATCCAGGGGCGGCGGAGCGGTCTGTTCCTCGCGGTCGCGCTGCATTCGTCGGTCCTCGGCTCCGCCCTCGGCGGCGCGCGTCTGTGGACGTACCCGCACTGGAGCGACGCGCTCGGCGACGCGCTGCGGCTGTCGGCGGCGATGACGCTGAAGAACGCGGCGGCCGGACTGGATGCCGGCGGTGGCAAGGCCGTGATCGCCCTCCCCGAGGGCACCGTGCTGGATGCCGAGCGTCGTCGCGCGGCTTTCCTCGACCTCGGTGACGCCGTCGAGTCGCTGCACGGCCTGTACCGCACCGCCGAGGACGTCGGCTCGACGACTGACGACATGCTCGTCGTGAGCGAGCGCACCGAGCACGTCGTCGGCCTGCCCGATGCGGTCGGCGGCTCCGGGGAGCCGGCCGGACCGACGAGCCTCGGCGTCTACGAATCGCTGCGGGCGACACTCGAGCGTGTGACCGGATCAGCCGACGTCGACGGTCGCCGCATCACGATCTCGGGTCTCGGGCAGGTGGGCAGCCGGCTCGCCGTGCGGCTCGCAGCCGAAGGCGCCGATCTGACCGTGACCGACGTCAACCCTGCCAAGCGCGACCTGGCACTCGACCTGGGCGCTCGGTGGGCCACCCCCGGCGAAGAGCACCTCGTCGCGGCCGACGTCTTCGTGCCTGCCGGCATCGGCGGACTCCTCACCGACGACGTCATCGACGCGCTGGACGCGAAAGCCGTGTGCGGTCCCGCCAACAACCCCCTGGCCGCCCGCGAGGGCGCCGACCGGCTCGCCGCACGCGGGATCCTGTACGCGCCGGACTTCGTCGTCAACGCGGGTGGCGTCATCTACCTCGACCTCGTCGCGAAGAGCATCGGCAGCCGCGCCGAGGTCATGGAGCGCGTCGCTGCGATCGGAGACACCGTCCGCCGCGTGTACGACGAGGCCGACGCCCGCGCGGTGACCCCGCTCGCCGCCGCCGAGGGCCTCGCCGCCGAGCGTCTCGCCGCGGGC
>JASDDH010000056.1 GCA_030407505.1 Planococcus sp. APC 4015 | reverse complement strand
ATGCAGGCCGCAGCCGAGGGGGCGGGGGTGAGCGCTCGCTGGGCGTGTCGATCCGCCTGCCCTTCGAGGACAAGCCCAACGCCGTGATCGCCTCGGGCCCGCGCAACGTCGCGATGAAGTACTTCTTCACGCGCAAGCTGATGCTGGTGAAGGAGTCCCAGGGCTTCGTGTGCGTGCCGGGGGGCTTCGGCACCCTCGACGAGATGTTCGAGCTGCTCACCCTGCAGCAGACGGGCAAGGCCGACCCCACCCCGATCGTGCTGCTCGACGCTCCCGGCGGTGATTTCTGGACCGGCCTGCGACGTTACGTGGACGAGCATCTGGTCGGCACGGGCGTCGTCTCGCCCGACGACTTCGACCGGGTGCTCGTGACCGACTCGGTCGAGGCGGCGACCGCTGAGATCATCGGCTTCTGGCGCAACTACGACTCGCTGCGGTGGGTCGGCAAGAGGCTCGTGCTGCGCGTGCGCGCAGAGCCGACGGATGCCGAGATCGCCGAACTCAACGATCGTTTCGGGTTCCTCCTGTCCAGCGGCCGGATCGAGAGGACCGGACCGCTGCGCATCGAGAGCGAGGAGGGCGACCGACTCGACCTGCCGCGCCTCGTCCTCACGCTCGATCAATGGAAGGTCGGATCGCTCTTCCGCCTCATCCGAGCCGTCAACGGTCTCGCCTCGGCGCCCGGTTCTCACGGCGGTCCGATCTAGAATCGGAACGGTGTCCGCCCCGCACCCGCGCCGTCCCCTTCCCCGGTGGAGCGCGCTTCCGGGGCTGGTCGCGAAGGCGCCGCCGTTCGTCCTGGCCATCGTCGGCGCCGTGGCCCTGCTCCTCGGACTGCTGGTCGTCGCGCGGCCGCTCACGTCGCTGGTCGTCCTCACGGTGTACGTCGGTCTGAGCGCGATCGCCTCGGGCGTGGCCGACCTCGTCGGCCGGCGGGCGTCCACATGGCCGCAGCGCGCCTTCGCCGGCGCCTGGATCGTGGTGGGGCTCGCCGTGCTGATCGGCCTCGGGCGGAGCCTCGAGCTGCTCCCGTCGGTGCTCGCGGTGCTGCTGATCCTGGGTGGACTGGGATCGCTGGTCGATGCCTTCGGCCCGAGCGTCGCCAGCCGGCGCGTCCTCATCCTGGCCTGGGCGGCCGCTCAGATCGCCTTCGGTGTCCTCGCGCTCACGTGGCCGGACGTCACCGTCCTCGTGGTGGCCGTCGTCTTCGGTGTGCGCACGATCCTGTTCGGGGCGACCACCCTCGTGCGGGCTCTCCGCGGGCTGCGGGCGCCCGCGTCCCGAGGCGGCGACGCCGCGAGAGCCGACGACGAAGACGCGGTCTCCTCCGACACCGCCACGCAGCGCGCATGGGCGGCCGCGGGTCGCTATGCCCTGTCCGCGCTGCTCGTGGCCGCGTCCGTCGGCGGGTGGTGGCTCGACGGGTGGCTGGAGGACGGCGCTCCGGTCGTGGACGCGTTCTACGACCCGCCCGCCGTCGTGCCGTACGAACACGGAAGGATCATCCGCTCCGACGCCTTCGTCGGGCAGAACCCGCCGGGCGCCCAGGTCACCCGCATCCTCTACACGACTCGGGATGCCCTCGGTCAGCCCGCTGTGGCCAGCGCCCTCGTGATCGTGCCCGAGGAGCGCCCCCCGGGCGTCCGTCCCGTGATCGCCTGGAACCACGGCACGACCGGCGTCGCGCGCGGCTGCGCACCGAGCCTGCGCGACGCGTCGGCGACGAAGTGGGCCATCCCCGCCCTCGACGACGCGCTGGCGAAGGGCTGGATCGTCGTCGCGTCGGACTACTCGGGTCAGGGAGCGCCGGGCGTGTTCCCCTATCTGATCGGCCGCGGCGAGGCGCGGTCCTCGCTCGACGCCGTGCTGGCGGCCCGCGAGCTCTATGCGTCGACCCTGTCCCATCGCATGGTGGCCTGGGGCCACTCGCAGGGCGGGCACGCCGCACTGTGGGTGTCGCAGATAGCGGAGGACTATGCTCCCGAACTCGACGTGCTCGGCACGGCGGTGCTCGCCCCGGTCGCCGATCCGCTCGCGCTCGCCGGTGAGATGACGTCGTCCGACGGCGCGGCGGGTCCCGTGGAGGGCGGCGCACTGCTGTCGATCCTCACCGCCTGGGTGCTCGTGCCGTACGCGGACACGTATCCCGACGTCGACCTCGGCCGATACGTCACGCCGGGCGCCGAGGCCATCGTGCGCGAGATGACGCAGCGGTGTCCGACCGAGCCCGGGGTGGTGGTCTCCGTCGCGACGGCGCTCGGAGTGTCCGAGGACAGACCGCTCTACCTCGGCGACCTCACCGCGGGGCCGCTCGGCGAGCATCTCGGCGACAACGCCGCGAACGGCCCGTGGGGCACACCGCTGCTGGTCGCCTGGGGCGACGCCGACGAGGTGATCCCGCCGAGACTCCAGCAGGACTTCGTCGACCAGGCGTGCGCCGACGGCGAGCAGGTCCGGTGGGCGGTGTACGGCGGCTACGACCACCTCGCGACGCTGCTGCCGCGCTCGCGGTTCCTGCCGCTGCTCGTCTCGTGGACCGACACCGTCCTCGGGGCGGGCGATCTGCCGCTGAACGACTGCGAACGACTCACCGCGACCGCGCAGGATGCCATCGGGTAACGTTGTAGGGTTCCGGGGCACGCGACGCCCCGGTGAAATCTGAACACGGAGGCCCATCGTGGATATCGATCTCGGACTGCTGAGAACCGTCGAACGCGAGAAGGAGATCCCCTTCGACGAACTCGTCCGCATCATCGAGCAGGCGATCCTGACCGCCTACGCGAAGCACACGTCGCCCACGGGCGAGCTGCCCGCCGGCGCCCGGTCGGAGCTCGACCGCAAGACCGGCCACGTGGCGGTGTTCATCCCCCTCCTCGACGAGGACGACGTCGTGATCGGCGAAGAGGAATCCACCCCCGAGGACTTCGGCCGCATCGCCGCCTTCGCCGCGAAGCAGGTCATCAGCCAGCGTCTCCGCGACATCGCCGACGACGCCGTGCTGGGCGAGTTCAAGGGCCGCGAGGGCGACATCGTCGCCGGCATCGTGCAGCAGGGACCGAACCCGCGCATGGTGCACGTCGACCTCGGCACCGTCGAGGCGATCCTCCCTCCCGAGGAGCAGGTCCCCGGCGAGTCCTATGCCCACGGCTCGCGGCTCCGCGTCTACGTCACGTCGGTCTCCAAGGGCGCCAAGGGTCCCCAGATCACGGTGTCGCGCACGCATCCCGGGCTCGTGCGCAAGCTGTTCGCACTCGAGGTACCCGAGATCGCGAGCGGTCTCGTCGAGATCGTCTCGCTCGCCCGCGAGGCCGGTCACCGCTCGAAGATCGCGGTGAAGGCGAACGACCCGTCGATCAACGCCAAGGGCGCGTGCATCGGCGAGCTCGGGCGCCGCGTGCGCGCGGTCACCGAGGAGCTCAGCGGCGAGAAGATCGACATCGTCGACTACGACCCCGAACTCGCGAAGTTCGTCGCGAACGCGCTGTCGCCGGCCAAGGTGACCTCGAGTTTCATCCTCGATGTGTCGACCAAGGCGGTGCGCGCGCTCGTGCCCGATTACCAGCTCTCGCTCGCCATCGGCAAGGAGGGCCAGAACGCCCGGCTCGCCGCCAAGCTGACCGGCGCCAAGATCGACATCCAGCCGGATTCGATCCTCGAGGACGCGTAGACGTCGTCCTTCCGGCCACCCCGAGGTGTACCATGGAACCTGTACGAACGTGCGTCGGCTGCCGCGCGCGCTCTTCCCGGTCCGCCCTCCTGAGGGTGGTCTCCATCGACTCGGTCCTCGTCCTCGACGAACGGGCCGTGATGCCGGGACGGGGCGCGTGGGTGCATGAGACTCCCGAGTGCATGGATGCCGCGATCCGGCGCCGTGCCTTCGTACGAGCACTCCGTGTGACGGGCACGCTCGACACGCAGACCATCGAGAAACGGCTGAATGGCTATGGAAACAAAGTGAACGGCTCGAAATGAGTCCCGTCCGCTATTAGTGGTCTGCCCAGTCTGGGTGGACCCAGACTGGAGAACAACAAGTGGCAAATGCCAAACCCCGCGTCCACGAGATCGCCTCGGAACTCGGCGTCGACAGCAAGGTGGCTCTCGCCAAGCTGAAGGAGCTCGGCGAGTTCGTCAAGAGCCCCTCGTCGACGATCGAGCCCCCCGTGGCCCGCAAGCTTCGCGCCGCGCTCGAAGCCGAAGGCGCCAAGGCGCCTGCGGCAGGCTCCGCGCCCGCCGCCGGCAGCGCGCCGGCTGCCGGTCGTCCGTCGCCCGCGCGCACGTCGGCCCGTCC
>JASDDH010000055.1 GCA_030407505.1 Planococcus sp. APC 4015 | reverse complement strand
CGATACCGGGGGATCGTGGTCGATCGTCGGCACCCCTTCCCGCTTCTCCGTCGCCGGGGGCACCGGTCGCGTGACCCTCGCGACCTCGACCGAGCAGCACGCCAACCTGCCGTCGGTGTCGACGACGCGAGCGCGGATGTCGGCGAGTTTCACCGTCGACAAGGTCGCCGAGGCCCACTACATCTGGCTCGTCGGGCGGCAGGTCGGCACCCAGCAGTACATGCTGCGCGTGCGGATCGACTCCGACAGCTCGGTGGTCCTGCATGTCATGCGCGGCGGCACCGCGGTCGGCGCGGGCGTCACGGTGCCCGGACTCTCGGTGGTCGCGGGCCAGTCCTACCAGGTGATGTTCGACGTGCGGGGAACATCACCGACGTCGCTGTCGGGGAAGATCTGGCGCACCGGCGCGACCGAGCCCGCGGCCTGGCAGGTCACGCGGACCGATTCGACCGCGGCGCTGCAGGCGGCCGGGTCGGTGGGGCTGCGCAGCTGGGTGTCGTCGTCGGCGAACGCGTTCCCCCTCACGGTCACGTTCGACGACGTCGTCGTGACCGAGCCCTGAGCGTCCCGCATCCGGCCCTCGTACAGAAGGGATCCGGAAGAATGGGTGCATGACTTCTGATTCGACGATCACGATGTTCGGCGCCCAGTGGTGCTCGGACTGCCGCCGCACCAAGAGCCAGCTCGACCAGCTCGGCGTCGCCTACTCGTACATCGACCTCGAGACCGACCCGTCGGCCGCCGATGTGGCACGCGACATCTCGGGCCGCACGAACATCCCGGTGGTCGTCTATCCCGACGCTTCGCACCACGTCGAGCCGTCGAACGCCGACGTCGAGTCGAAGCTGCGCGAGCTCGCCCTGATCTGACCCCGCCGGCGCCCCCGGTCGCTGAGCCACCCCCGGTCGCTGAGCTTGTCGAAGCGTCTAGCGGCGCCCGAGCCCGCGGTAGTTCCAGCCGGCGGCCCGCCACTGCGACGGGTCGTAGCTGTTGCGGGCGTCGACGATGTTCGGCCGGGCCACCAGCGGCAGCACGACGGCGGGGTCGAGGTAGCGGTATTCGTCCCACTCCGTGACGAGCACCACCACGTCGGCATCGGTGACGGTGTCTTCGAACGACTCGCGGTAGTCGAGCTGCGGATGCCGCGCGCGGGCGTTCTCGATGGCCGCGGGGTCGGTGACCCGGACGTCGGCACCGAGCCCCTTCAGCCTCACGGCGACGTCGAGCGCCGGCGAGTCGCGCACGTCGTCGGAGTGCGGCTTGAAGGCGAGGCCGAGGACGGCGACGACCTTGTCGTGCACTTCGCCGTCGAGGGCGTCGATCACATGGTCGACGACCTTCTGGCGCCGGCGCAGGTTGATCGCGTCGACCTCTTTCAGGAAGGCGACCGATTCTCCGCGGCCGAGCTCCTCGGCACGGGCCGTGAACGCGCGGATGTCCTTCGGCAGGCATCCTCCGCCGAAGCCGACTCCCGCTCCGAGGAACCGGCGCCCGATGCGGTCGTCGTGTCCGATCGCGTCGGCGAGCTGCACGATGTCGGCGCCCGTGACCTCGGCGATCTCGGCCATCGCGTTGATGAACGAGATCTTCGTGGCGAGGAACGCGTTCGCGGCGACCTTGACGAGCTCTGCCGTCGCGAAGTCGGTGACGATGAGCGGGGTGTCGAGGGCGAGCACGGCGTCGTACGCCTCGCGCAGGGCGGCTTCGGCGATCGCGGCCCTGTCGGGTTCGGACGGCAGACCGAAGACGAGACGGTCGGGGGTGAGCGAGTCCTTGACGGCCCAGCCTTCGCGCAGGAACTCGGGGTTCCAGCCCAGCACGGCGCCGGTGCCGAGGTCGTCGATCATCCGGGCGAGCCGTTCGGCGGTGCCCACGGGAACCGTGGACTTGCCGACGATGACGTCGCCCGCACGCGTGTGCGGCGCGAGCGAGGTGATCGAACCGTCGACGTACGAGAGATCGGCCGCGGTGCCGCCGCGCACCTGTGGGGTGCCGACGGCGATGAAGTGGATGCTGCTGCCCGCGGCATCCGCCATGTCTGTCGAGAAGCGCAGACGACCCGACGCGACGTGCGTCTGCAGCAGCTCGGGAAGTCCGGGCTCGAAGAACGGGGCCTCGCCGCGGGTGAGGGCGGCGATCTTGTTCTCGTCGACGTCGATGCCGACCACCTCGTGGCCGAGCTCGGCCATCGCGGCCGCATGCACGGCTCCCAGATAGCCGCAACCGATGACTGAAACGCGCATTGCTCTCCCTCGCTGCTGTTCTCGTCCATCTTCGCGGGTCGGGCGGCGCTCCCGGTGCCAGCCGGATGAACGCCGCGCGACGAGCCCGGCGGGCGGAGGCCTCTGAGGCCGACCGCGCGGGACCGCGTGAAAAGAGGTCAGGCGGTGAGGATCCGCTCTTCGGCCCCGCTGTGGATGATGTCGATCGTACGGCGCAGGAGCGAGCTCGACGTGTGCGCGGTGTACGGGAAGTAGACGACCTCGACGCCGACCTCGCCGAACTCGCGCTCGAGGCGCAGGCCCTTCTCGGTGCCCCGCCAGTCGTCGCCCTTGAAGAAGTGCGTGAAGTGCACCTGCTTCCAGGTGTCGATCTTGTCGGGCACGGTCTCGACGTGCACGCGGTCGACGAAGCGGATGTTCTGGACGATCTCGGCGCGCTCGGCGGTCGGGATCACCGACTCGATGCCCTTGACGTCGCGCAGCATCTCGTCGCTCACGACGCCGGCGATCAGGAAATCGCAGTTCTCCTTGGCGTGGCGCAGAAGATTCAGGTGCCCCACGTGGAACAGATCGAAAGCGCCCGCGGCATAGCCGATGCGTACGGTCATGAAAATTACCCCCAGTAACGGACCCCTACCGCGACTCCCCAGCCGCGGCCCCAGTCTTCAGGGTCCGCCATGATCATAGCGCGAAGAGTGTTGCACCGGTGTTTCCGATACGTCTCGACCTCCTGCGGTCTCGCTCAGCGCAGCGCGTACTCCTGGTAGCGGCGCCCGAGGGCGCCCATGACCATGCCGGCGCCGCGCCATGCGGCGCGAGCGCCGCGTGCGCTGTGGCTCGTCGAGCGGGTCACCTCGCCGACCACCCAGCGCGCGCCGCCGATCACGACGCGGGCGGCGCCGCCGACCAGTGCCCGGGCGCGCACGGAGAGGCCTCCGCCGAGGCCGAGGTCGGTCTGCACGGCGGTCATGCCGACGCGGTACGCACGCCGCAGCACCCAGCGCCGGTTCAGTCGCGTGGGGTCGACGACATCGTGCACGAGGGCGTCGGGGCACGACACGATGGTGCCGCCGGCTCGCACGAGCTGCTTGGTGAAGAAGATGTCCTCGCCGCCCGACAGACCGAATTCCTCGTCGAAGCGCAGTCCGTGACGCCGCACGAAGTCGAGGTCGAGGAGCAGGTTGTTCGTCGCCGCTGCGGCTTGATGCGCCCCGTCGTCGAATCGCACGCGGCGGAAGAACCCGCCGTCGGTGATCCACGCATCGCGGAACCCCTCGGGGAAGACGGTCTCGACACGCCCCGACACCGCGGCCGCGCCGCTGTCGCGCCACCGGCCGACGAGGGTGGTGAGCCAGTCCTCGGCGGGCAGCTCGTCGTCGTCGATGAAGATGATCGCCGACGCGTCGGCGGCTTCGTCGAGCGCCCGGTTGCGCACGGCGGCGAGGCCGCGGGCGGGCTCGATCACGTGCGTCACCGATCGCGCGACGGCGACGGCCGCAGCTGAGCCCTCAGGGTCGTTGTCGATCACGACGATGCGTGCCCCGACCGGGGCGACCTGGTCGGCGAGGGCGTCGAGGAGGCCCGCCAGCTGATCGGGCCGCCGGAAGCTGGGGATCGCCACGACGACGTCGCTCATCGGCGTCTCCGCGAGGTGTGTGCGGCGCGGAACACGCCGACGTGGGCGCGGCCGACGCCGTTCCAGTCGCGCAGCGAGAGGTCGGGGGCGCCGGTCGCGGCATCCGCCTCATCGACGGCCTCGATCAGTCGCTCGGCCGTGAGCTCACCGTCGTAGAGGCGCACCCACGCGGGGCCGACCTCGTCGGCGAGCGCTTCGTTGACCGCGTTGCGCGGCACGAGCACCGGGCGGTCGAGCGAGAGTGAAGCCAGCGCCCCGCCCGAGTTGTGCATGAAGCGGTACGGCAGCACGATCAGCTGCGACGATGTGGCGATCTCGACGAGCTCGGCGTCTTCGAGGAACCGCAGCGTCGTGGTGATGCCCTCGACACGGGATGCCGCGTCGTCGACGATCGCGGCGAGGTCGTCGCTGCTGGGGCGTCCGCCGATGCGCAGGCTCAGCCCCGGGTCGTCCGCCCGGGCGGTCTCGTAGGTCTCGAGCAGCGTCTCGACGCCCTTGTACCGGCGGATCAGCCCGAAGTAGCCGATCTGCCTCGGGACGGGATCGGCCTTCGGATACTCGGCGAACCAGTCGCGGTAGTGGCCGTGGGGGATCAGCGTCGTGCGTGCGGGGTCGGGCGTCTCAGTGGTCGCGTTGAGCACGATCCGGTGGTCGACGCGGGCGTCGAGCGCGAGCAGCAGCTTTCGTGTGGGGGCGTCCACATCGGGAAGTTCGACGTTGTGAACCGTGCGCACCACGGCGGCCTCCGAGACGGCGAGCTTGAGCAGCAGCAGGCGCATGAGCATGCGCTTGCCCCATCGCTTCCACGCCTTGTCGCCCTCGAGCATGACCTCGGGCCAGTGCAGCTGCAGCACGTCGACGCGGGTGGTGAGCGCGTCCTTCCACGAGAACGTGACGTGCTCGATCGCGGGCTCTGCCGCGAGAGCCCGATCGAGCATCGTGATGTACGGGTTCGTCGTCGGGCGCGGGCGCTTGAACGACTGCATGACGCGTGGTGCGCGCACCGGCATCGGGTCTCCGAATCCCGCGGCTCCCCCGGCCGCGAGTCTCAGGGTACCGAACGTCGCGTCGCGCGATTGCCTAGGGT
>JASDDH010000054.1 GCA_030407505.1 Planococcus sp. APC 4015 | reverse complement strand
GGGACGACCGAGCCCGCCGCATGGCAGATCTCCCGCACCGACTCCACCGCTTCCATGCAGACCGCCGGCACCACCGCCGTCTGGTCCCAAGTCCCCACCTCAGCTGCGGCGTATCCGCTGCGGCTGTCGTTCTCGGAAGTCACGGTCACCGACCCCACAATCCCCTAGGTGATCGGGGCCCCGAGGTGAAACGGCCGGTGTGATCAGCGACAGACGTCGCGGTCCGCCGGCCGTTGCGCTTCTCCGAAGATGAGAAGTTCTCATTCGGTTTGCGCGGGGGATCTCGCATACCCTACGCTCACACTGAGTCTGGGGAGACTCGCGCGGTTTCGCGCATTACTGCATGCTTTCACGCGTGCTGACTGGGGATTAACGTGGTTGCTGGGAACCGTCGTACTTTTGGGCACTCGATTGATGCCGCACCCGTCTCGAAATGGGGGCGCGCGACGCTCGCCGCGGTGACCACAGCCGCACTGACGCTGGCGTCTCTGGCATTCGTCGCTCCTGCGGCGACCGCCGATACGGCGCCGGCAGTCGGCGTCGAAGAGACGGTCACCGCTGACGCACTGCCCACGGCGCAGATCGACGGCGTCGCGTGGACGCAGACGGTCGCCCGAAACACCGTATGGGTGGGTGGAGAGTTCACGACCGCACGCCCCGCCGGCGCCGCTGAGGGCGTGAACACCGTGCCTCGTGCGAATCTCATGGCCTACAACCTCGAGACCGGCGTCATGACGACCTGGAACCCCGGGGCGAACGGATCCATCAAGGCGATCACCGCCTCGCCCGATGGCTCGCGCATCTATGTCGGCGGAACGTTCACCTCCATCGCCGGGGCGAGCCGTAATCGCCTCGCGGCGTTCGACACTGCGACCGGCGCGCTCCTCCCGTGGGCGCCCTACTCCAACGCCGGAATCACCGACATCGCCACCTCGGGCGACAGCGTGTACATCGTCGGCAACTTCTCGAGCCTCGCGGGCGGCGTTCGCACGCGTCTCGGTGCAGTCACCTCCACCGGCGCGCTGCTTCCGCTTTCCGCGACGGTCACCGGCGGCTATGGCATCACCTCCGTGGTGGTCGACCCGGCGGGCGCCAAGATCGTCATCGGCGGGTCCTTCGAGAGCACGAACGGCTCCACCAACCCTGGTCGTGGGCTGGCTGCACTCAACGCGGCGACGGGCTCGTCACTTCCGTGGGCTGTCAACACTCTCGTCCGCAACGGTGGAACGAAGTCCGCTGTCACGTCGCTGACCTCCGATGGCGACAGCGTGTACGGGACCGCATACGATTTCGGCGGCACCGCAGAGGACAAGTTCGAGGGCACGTTCCGCGCCAACTGGTCTGACGGTTCGATGGTGTGGATCGAAGACTGCCACGGCGACAACTATTCCGTCGCGGTCAACAAGGGTGTCGTCTACACGGCGAGCCACGACCACTACTGCGGGAACATCGGAGGCTTCCCCCAGACGAGCCCGAGCTGGACCTTCCACCACTCCATGGCCTTCGCCAAGGAGTATCACGGCAACGTCCTGACCCCCGACATCTACGGCTACAAGTCCTACACGGGTCAGCCCGCTGCTTCCATCGTTCACTGGTACCCGGATTGGCAGGTCGGCACATACACCGGCAAGAGCCAGGCCGCGTGGGATGTGCAGTCGGCGGGCGACTACGTCGTGTACGGCGGCGAGTTCCTCAAGGTCAACAACAAGGCTCAGCAGGGTCTGGTGCGCTTCGCGTCCAAGAACATCGCGCCGAACAAGTCCGGACCCGAACAGAGCGGTGTCACCTTCCCGATCAGCGCTGCCTCGCTGCGCGCCGGCGAGGTGCGCCTGTCGTGGACGGCGAACACCGACCGCGACAATGCGACGCTGACCTATCAGGTGTTCCGTCAGGACAAGGGCTCCACCCCGATCTACACGGTGCAGCAGGACTCCAATTTCTGGACGACTCCGCGGATGACCTTCGTCGACCGCACGGCGGTTCCGGGACAGTCCTACCAGTACCGCGTACGCGCGATCGACCCGTTCTCGAATGCCGCCACCGGGTCGTGGACGTCTGTCACCGCGGCCGCCACCAATCTCGCCACGGATTACAGCCTCTCGGTGCTGGACGATGGCGCATTGCACTACTGGCCGATGTCCGAGGATTCCGGCGCAAGCAGCGCTGACTGGGCAGGCGCGACGCCCCTCACCGTGACCGGCGCGGCCCGTGGCGTCAGCGGACCCCAGAACGGCACGTCGATCACGGCCACTCAGTTCGGCGGAACGTCGAGCTCGTTCGCGTCGACCGCTACCGACGAGACCGGACTCAATACGTTCTCCGTCGAGTCCTGGTTCAAGACGACGAGCACACGTGGCGGCAAGATCGTCGGCTTCGGAAACCGCTCGTCGGGCAGCTCTACGTCCCATGACCGTTCGATCTACATGGACAACACCGGTCGCGTCACGTTCGGCGTGTACCCCGGCGCCCAGCGCACGATCACGAGCGCAGCAGGCCTCAACAACGGTCAGTGGCACCACGTCGTCGGCACGCTGTCGTCTGCGGGCATGACGATGTACATCGACGGTGTCCGAGTCGGCACACGCGTCGACACCACTTCGGCTCAGACCTACAACGGCTTCTGGCGCATCGGCGGCGACAACACCGGCAGCTGGGCCAACTCTGGTACGAGCGCGTACATCAACGGCGCGATCGCCGATGTCGCCGTTTACGGCAAAGCGCTCACCCGTGCTCAGGTCGACACGCACTGGACACTGTCGGGTCGCACTTCCGTGCTCCCTCCCGCGCCGACGGACGCGTACGGCAAGTCCGTCTACGATCTGTCACCCACGCTGTTCTGGCGTCTCGGCGAGTCGACGGGTTCGGTTGCCGCCGACGCCGGCCTCGACGCGCAGACCGGAACCTACTTCGGCTCGGCCAATAAGGGAACGGCAGGAGCTCTGACAGGAGTTTCCAACACCGCTGTTTCGCTCGCGCCGACGAAGAGCGGCACGTCGTGGAACCAGACAGGTATCACGAGCGACAAGCTCCAGACCAACCCGACGACGTTCGCCGCCGAGACCTGGTTCAGGACCGACACCACTACGGGGGGCAAGATCCTCGGCTTCGGCAACACCCGCACCGGAGTCAGTGGCAACTATGACCGTCACATCTACATGACGGCTGACGGCAAGATCAACTTCGGCGTGTACAACGGCTCGCAGGTGGTCATCGCCAGCCCGACAGCCTTCAACGACAACACGTGGCACCACGTCGTCGCTCAGCTGTCGTCCACGGGCATGCAGCTCTACATCGACGGAAAGCTGATCGGCACGAGTCCCAACTCCGCGGTGAACGCCTACAACGGCTACTGGCGAGTCGGCGGCGACACCGGCTGGTCGGGTGACACCTACTGGAAGGGTTCCGTCGACGAGGTCGCGGTCTACCCCGTGCCACTGACGAGCGCTCAGGTGCTCGCGCACTTCCAGCAGGGCTCGCTCGGCTACGTCAACCAGGCACCGTCACCCGTGATCAGTGCCATCACGACCGATCTCGCCGTTGCGTTCGACGCCTCGACGTCGTCGGATGTCGACAACGCCATCGCCGCGTACGAGTGGAACTTCGGTGACGGCGCGACTGCAACGGGTGCGGTGGCGAATCACACCTACGCGGCTGCGGGCACCTACGAGGTGTCGCTGAAGGCGACCGACGCTCTGGGCGCGAGCACGACCATCACGCAAGAAGTGACCGTGCTCTCGGCGAACTCCCTTCCGGTGGCTGCCTTCACGACGTCGGCTGACAGGCTCACGCTCGCGGTCGACGGTTCGACCAGCACCGACGCCGACGGCACGGTCGCCACCTACTCGTGGGCGTTCGGCGACGGAGCGGTCGCATCCGGCGCGACGTCGTCGCACACCTACGCGGCGGCAGGCACCTACACCGTGGTTCTGACGGTGACCGACGACCGAGGCGGTTCGAGCACGACTCAGCAAGACGTCACGGTCACGATTCCTGCGAACCAGGTGCCGACAGCGGCGTTCACGGCACAGGTCACGAACCTCGGTGCGGCCTTCAATGCCGGCTCGAGCATCGACTCGGACGGATCGATCGTGTCGTACGGGTGGGACTTCGGCGACGGCACGACCGGCACGGGGGTGACGCCTTCGCACAACTACTCGGCAGCAGGCACCTTCTCGGTCGTCCTCACGGTGACGGATGACCGGGGTGGCGTCGCTACGTCGACTCAGACAGTCACGACCAGCCTCGCCGCCAACCAGCTGCCGACTGCGTCGTTCACCAATTCGGTCACCAGCCTCACGGCGTCTTTCGACGCAGCCGCGAGTGCTGACACCGACGGAACGATCGCGTCCTACGCATGGGACTTCGGCGACGGGGCGACCGGCTCAGGCGCCCAGGCGTCCCACGCGTACGACGCACCCGGCGCCTTCACCGTCACTCTCACGGTGACCGACGACCGCGGAGGCGTGGCGACCAAGACGGCCGACGTCGTCGTGGCAGTGACGAATGTTCTGGCAAGCGACGCCTTCGACCGCACGACGGTCAACGGCTGGGGCGCTGCAGATCTCGGTGGCGCGTGGGCGGTGTCGCCTACGGCGGCACGGTTCGCCGTGGCCGGTGGCAGCGGCACGCTCACGCTGGCCAATTCGACGACGCAGCAGGCGACCCTGTCGTCGGTGTCGAGCTCGAGCACGCGTCTCGCGGCGTCGTTCTCGGTCGACAAGATCGCGAACGCGCAGTACATCTCGTTCATCGGCCGCCAGGTCGGTTCGAACCAGTACCTGCTCCGCGTCCGGATCGCGACCGACGGCTCGGTGATCCTGCACGTCATGCGGAACGGCACGGCCATCGGCGCGGGTTACACGGTTCCAGGTCTCACGCTCACGCCCGGGGCGACCTACAACGTCGTGTTCGACGTGACGGGCACCTCGCCGACCACGCTGGTCGGCAAGATCTGGCAGTCGTCCGGCACAGAGCCGACTGCGTGGCAGATCTCGCGCTCAGACTCCGCGGTCGGCTACCAGTCGGCAGGATCCGTCGCGATCTCGTCTCTCGTTCCCACGTCGGCGAATGCCTACCCGGTCAAGGTCTCGATCGCCGAGGTCACCGTGACCGACCCGGCCGTCACTGCCACTCCGCCGAACCAGCTGCCCACGGCGGCCTTCACGTCCAGTGTCAACGAACTCGCAGCGTCGTTCGATGCAGGTTCGAGCACTGACAGTGACGGCACCATCTCGTCGTACGCCTGGAACTTCGGCGACGGAACGTCGGGTTCGGGTGCCACGGCATCCCGCACCTACACGGCGGCCGGCACGTACACCGTGCGGTTGACGGTCACCGACAACCGCGGTGGGTCCGCGATCATCACGCACGATGTCACGGTGGCTGCGGCTCCGGTGAATCAGGTTCCGGTGGCGGCGTTCACGTCGTCGGTGTCGGGTCTGTCCGCTTCGGTGGATGGGTCGTCGTCGTCGGA
>JASDDH010000053.1 GCA_030407505.1 Planococcus sp. APC 4015 | reverse complement strand
GCGGCGGGGTATCGGGGGAGGCGGGACTCATTCTTTGACGGCTCCTTCGCTGGCGTTCATGATGCGCCGCTGGAAGATGAAGAAGAGCACCGCGACCGGAATCGTCATGATGAGGGCTGCGGCGAGCTTCAAGGGGTATTGGGTGCCCTGGCTGAGCTGACCGGATGCCAGGCGCGCGACGCCCTTGGTCAGGGTCGTGAGCTCGGGCGACTGGGTCGAGACGATGAAGTGGGACAGCTCGTTCCAGGATCCCTGGAAGGACAGGATGATGATCGTGATGAGCGCGGGACGCGCCATCGGGAGGACGACCGACCAGAAGACGCGGAACGTGCCCGCACCGTCGATTCGGGCCTGCTCCTCGACCGACACCGGGATCGACTCGAAGAAGTTCTTCATGATGAAGACCCCCGCCGCGTCGACGAGCAGCGGCACGATCATGCCGGCGTACGAGTCGTACATGCCGAGCTGGTTGATCACGAGGAACTTCGGGATCAGCAGCACGACGCCGGGGACCGCCATGACCGCGATGACCGCGGCGAAGACGATGCCGCGACCGCGGAAGTGCAGTCGCGCCAGCGCGTAGCCGGCGAGCGAGCAGAAGAACACGCGCCCGAGGGTGACGAGAACCGTCACGACGGCCGAGTTGGCGAACCAGATCGGGAAGTCGCTTCGCAGGAACAGGCGCTCGTACGCCGCGGTCGACCACGTCTGCGGAATGAGTGAGACGGGATTGGACGCCGCCTCGGCATCGCTCTTGAACGATGTCGCGACCTGCACGAGGAACGGGTAGATATAGATGAGCGCGAGGAGGACGAGCAGCGCGTACAGCGCGATCTGCCACGTCAGGGTGCGCGTGTGCCAGCGCTGCCTGGTCGGGGCCGCACGCTTCTGCGATTCGGCCGCGATGATCTCGGCCTCGGTCATGGTGGTGCCGCTCATCGCGTGCTCGCTTTCGCCGGACGGACCTCGTACTGTCGTGCGCGGCGCTTCGAGACCGGGCGGTCGCGCAGCACCCAGCGCTGGAACACGGTGAAGAAGACGATGATGCCGAACAGCACGAAGGCGATCGCCGCGCCCTGACCCCAGTTCTGATCGAGGAACGCCGACGAGTACGACAGGTACGCCGGAGTCACCGTCGTCTTGCCCGGAGCGCCCTGCGTGCCGGTGTAGATCTGGTCGAACACCTGCCAGCACCCGATGAGGCCGAGCGTGAGCACGGTGAACAGCGTGGGGCGCAGCTGCGGCAGGGTGATGCGCCAGAACCGCTGCCAGGCGCCTGCACCGTCCATCATGGCGGCTTCGTCGATGTCGCCGCCGAGGTTCTGGAGGGCGGCGATGAACAGCAGCATGAAGGTGCCGCTGGTGGTGAAGACGGCCATGAAGATGAGCGCCGTCATCGCGACCGAGGGGCCCGCGAGCCAGTTCCACCACGTCACGCCGAGGAAGCCGTTGTCGGTCAGGGCTACGGGACCGGTGGTGATGCCGACGCCGGCGAGCGCGTTGTGCACGATGCCGTTCGGGTCGTTGAACCAGTTGGGTCCGTTGATGCCGACCCACGACAGGATCTCGTTGATCGCACCGGACGCGGAGAAGAGGAACAGCCACAGCACCGTGATGGCCACCGAGCTCGTCACCGATGGGAAGTAGAAGGCGGTGCGGAAGAAGCCGCGGCCCCGGAGGACGGCCCGGTTGACGAGCACCGCCAGGAACAGCGCGAGTGCGGTCTGCAGCGGCACCACCAGGACGACGTACCACGCGTTGTTGCGCAGCGCTGTGCCGAAGTCCCGCATGGCCAGGCCGCCGTCGGTCGTGATCGCGGCGTAGTTGTCGAGTCCGACGAACCCGACCGACGACGAGAAGGGGCTGCCGCGTCCGGACCAGTCCGACACGCTGACCCAGAGGGCCATGAGCACGGGGATGAGGAGGAAGACGCCGAGGATCACGAGGACCGGGAGGGTGAAGGCCCACCCGGCCAGCGCCTCGCCGCTGCGGAGGCCGCCGGTGGGCCTCCGATCACGGCGAGGCACTGTCGCGGTTGCGGTCATGGGATGCGGCCTCAGCCGACGACGGCTTCGGTGTTGGCCTGGACCGTGTCGAGGATCTGCTGCGGGTCACCCGTCTTGAGCGACTCGAGCTGCGCGTTGAAGTCCGAGATCACCGCGGCGATGCCGTCATTGGTCGGAACGCCCACGGCGTAGTCGGCACCGGCGAGGAACGCGGTCAGCTCGGGGTTGTCGGCCGACCACTGCTCGGCCGCCGACTCGACGGGAGGCATCGGGCCGAAGGCATCCGAGAAGGCGAGCACCTGCTCGGTGCTGGTGAGGTACTCGACGAGCTCGAGCGCGGCCTGCTGGTTGGGGCTGTCGGCGGCCATGCCCCAGCAGTTCGTGAACTGCAGCGTGCCCTGGCCGGCGGGACCGGCCGGCAGCTCGGCGACGAGGTAGTCGACGTCGGGGAAGTCGTTCTGCATGGCTCCGGTGATCCAGTTGCCCTCGATCACCATGGCGGCCTGCTGCTTGCCGAACGCCTCGCCGCCCCATCCGGCGCCGAGGTCGATCGTGGCGTAGGCGAACGTCCCGGCGTCGAGCTGGTCCTTGACGTAGGTGAGTGCCTCGAGGTTCTCGGAGCTGTCAGCGGTCGCTGCGGTGCCGTCGTCCGCGACGAGCGCGCCACCGGCCTGCGCCATGAACGAGCCCACGCGCTGGAACTCGGCGCCGAACGCGAGGCCCGTCACGCCGTCGGTGGTGAGCGTCTGGGCGACGGTCGCGAGCTCCTCCCACGTGGTCGGCACGTCGGCCTCGGTGAGGCCCGCGGCCTCCCACAGGGTGCGGTTGATGATGAGGCCGAGCGTCGAGAAGTCCTTCGGCGCGCAGTAGAACTCGTCCTCGTAGGTGAAGTTCGACACGAGCGAGGGGTAGAAGTCGTCCTTGTTCGAGAGCTCATCGCCGTAGGCGACGACCGATCCGTTGCTCGCGAACCCCGCGAGAGCCTCGGGTGCCAGGTAGAAGAGGTCGGCGGGGGAGCCCGCGGCGAAGCCCTGCGAGAGCTCCTGCGACAGGTCGCTGGCGACGGTGACCTCAGCCTCGACGCCCGACTCGGCCGACCAAGCGGCGACCGCTTCGGTGACGGCGTCGGTCTCGGCGTCTCCCGACGAGCCGATGAGGATCGTGAGACCGTCGTCGGACGACGTGAGCCCGCCGGACTCGCTTCCGGAGTCGCCCGAATCGTCGAAGCCCGAGCCGCATCCGGTGAGGACGAGCGCGCTCGCGGCGGCGAGGGCTCCGGCTCCGATCAGCATCCGTGCTGTGTTGCGTGCCATCTGACTCTGTCTCCTTCGATGAGCTGCGATACTTTGAACGATCAAACTTTGAACGATCAAACTGGCTGATGCAAAGCTAGGCGGCGATGATGCGACCTGTCAACCCCCGCGCTAGCCTGGCGACGACGACCCGGCGCACCCGCGCCGCGAGAGGAGCTCCGATGGCGAAGCCGCCCACGGTCGAGGACGTCGCGCTGGTCGCGGGCGTGTCGAGACAGACGGTGTCCAACGTGCTCAACACCCCCGCCGTGGTGAAGCCCTCGACGCGGGAGCGCGTCGAGCAGGCGATCGCCGACCTCGGTTATCGACCCCACGCCGCGGCCCGCCAGCTGCGCACGCGTCGCAGCTCGACGATCGGCATCCACCTCGATCCGTACGCCGGCGGCATCTCGGGAGTCGTCCTGGACCGCTTCGTCCACGCGTTGACCGAACGCGCGACCGAGCGCGACATGCGCATCCAGCTGTACGCCGCGCGCACACCCGACGAGCAGATCGCCCGCATGGGAGAGCTCGTCGACGGCGGCGAGGTCGACGCGGTCGTCATCAGCGGCACATTCCACGGCGACCCGCGCACCGGCTGGCTCAGCTCGCGCGCGGTGCCGTTCGTCTCGTTCGGCAGGCCGTGGGGCGAGGACGACGTGCTCAGCCCCGCGCACCTCTGGGTCGACGTCGACGGGGCTGCCGGCACCGCCGCCGCGACGCGCCACGCACTCGCGCATGCGGGGCCGCGCGTGGCATTCGTCGGGTGGCCGGCCGGATCGGGCACGGGTGACGAGCGCGAACGCGGCTGGGCCGACACGATGGCCGACGCCGGGCTTCGGATGCCGCGCATCACGTGCGAGGAGAGCGTGGGGCTCGCACGCATCGCCGTTGCCAACCTGCTCGCCTCGACGCCCGTCGACGCCGTCGTGTGCGTGAGCGACTCGCTCGCGATCGGCGCCCACCTCGCCGCGACCGCCGCCGGACGCGGCGAGCTGCCGGTCTTCGGCTTCGACAACACCCCCGCCGTCGAGGCGCTGGGAATCAGCAGCGTGGAGCAGCTTCCCGAGAAGGTCGCCGCCGGTGTGCTCGAGCTGCTGATGGGGTCCACGGGCAGCGTCATCGACCCGCGCACGCCCCGTTCGGGTGCGGCCCACGTGCTCGTCGAGCCGCGGCTCGTCGTGCGCTGAGAGCTGCTCAGGCGCCCCCGATACGCCGTTCGAGCTGGTGCGCCGCCGCACGCGCGAGGTCGGCCAGGGCACCGGCATCCACCCCCGAGTCACTCGGCCACGTGACGGCGATCGCAGCCGCGGGCCATCCGGTGTGGTCGCGCACGACGACGCCGACCGAGCGCATGCCGAGCGTGACCTCGCCGTCTTCGGTCGCGTGCCCCTCGGCGCGCACCGTGCGCAGCACCTCGCGCAGCTCGCCGGGGCGAGCGGGGCCGCGTCCGGTGCGATCGGCGAACGACGCCGCGTCGGGATAGAGGGCGCGCACCTGCTCGCGGGGGAGTGCCGCGAGCATCGCACGGCCCGTCGCGGCGAGATGTGCGGGGAGCCGGACGCCCACATCGCTGACCGGCGCGGGCCTCCGCGGCGCGCGCTCCTCGACGATGTACAGCACGTCGCGCCCGTGCATGACGGCGAGGTGCGCGTTCTCGTGCGCTCGGTCGACGAGGTCGGCCAGCACGGGGCGGCCGAGGCGGGCGAGCGGCTCCTGCCGCGAGTAGCCGCCGGCGAGCTCGAACGCCGCGATGCCCAGCCCCCAGCGGCGCTCCTCGGGCAGGTGCACCACGAACGCGTGCCGCTCGAGCGTCGCCAGCAGGTGGTACACCGTCGAGCGCGGCAGTCCGAGCGCCGTCGCGATGGTCTGGGCTTGCACCGGGCCGCGCTGGCGGGTGAGGTGGGCGAGGATCCGCAGCGTCTGATCCGCGGCGGGCACCTTCGGCTTGATCTGCGTCGATGTGTCTGGCATGACAGACACAGGATGCCACGGTTCGACGTCGCGCGCGACGCGCAGGCGATGGAATCAGGGACATGAGCACATCTCCTGTCGTCGTCGTCGGCGCCGCCCCCCTGAGTCCCGCAGACGTCGTCGCCGTCGCCC
This sequence comes from Planococcus sp. APC 4015, assembly GCA_030407505.1. GTDB lineage: Bacteria > Actinomycetota > Actinomycetes > Actinomycetales > Microbacteriaceae > Microbacterium. Next base: position 485 of record JASDDH010000053.1, on the reverse strand, counting down.
GCCACGGCGCGCGCGTCGAGCTCGACGACGCCGCGATGCGGCGGGTGGCGGCATCCCGCGCCCTCATCGAGGCGCTCGCCGACGACCCCGAACCGCACTACGGCGTCTCGACCGGATTCGGCGCCCTCGCGACGACGTTCATCGCGCCCGAGCGTCGTCGGCAGCTGCAGCTGAGCCTCATCCGCTCGCACGCGGCCGGTACCGGAGCCGAGGTCGAGATCGAGGTCGTCCGCGCGTTGCAGCTGCTGCGTCTGCAGACCCTCGCTTCGGGGCGCACGGGGGTGCGGCCCGTCGTCGTCGAGACCTACGCCGCGATGCTGAATGCCGGCATCACGCCGATCGTCCGCGAGTACGGCTCACTCGGATGCTCGGGCGACCTCGCTCCGCTGTCGCACGTCGCCCTCGCCGCGCTGGGTGAGGGCGACGTGCGGGCGGGCGGCTCGGCGCGGTCGGTGGCGGACGCTTCGACAAGCTCAGCGACCGGG
>JASDDH010000052.1 GCA_030407505.1 Planococcus sp. APC 4015 | reverse complement strand
GTGCCACCGGCGAGGGCGCGCTCACGACCGACACAGCGGATGCCGCGGGTGCCGGTGCCACCGTGGGGGCCACCGGCGAGGGGGACGAGATGATCGACGCCGACGTGTCGGTGACGCGCATCTGCACGCCGTCACGGTCCAGCACTCCGCCGCTCGGACCGACGACCGGACCACCGGGGACGATCGAGCCGCTTCCCGTTCGCAGATCCATGTTCGCCGCGGTGGCGGCCGCAGCCCCTCCGACGAGCGTGAGGCCGAGGGCTCCGGCGACGCCGTAGGCGACCCACTTCTTCTTCTCCAACATGATGTTCTCCTTTCGGCCCGGAGGGGGATCGGACCCCGTCCGGGCGATATCAGTCTGCTCAACGCCCCTAAGCCGTCTCGAAGCCGAACGTGAGACGGCTCTTAGGCTGCGGAGAGGCCGTCACGGTCTCCTGACGAGACGGATGCCGCGACCACCAGCAGCCGTCGACACTGCGCGAGATCACCGCGCTCCCCCGCCCCGAGGGCGTGTCCGAGCAGGTGCGTCGCGGTGCGGGCGCGTACGCCGGGCCCCTCCCACCGTTCGAGCGCGACGCTCACGAGGTCCCACAGCCGCGCGTCGTTCGGCGCCGCCGTGAGCACCGCGCTGGCTGCGGCGTGGGCGATGAACGCCGAGGCGTCGTCGCTGGGCGCGCCCCGGCCCGCGGTGTCGACGTCGATGACGCCGGTGATGCGCAGCCGGTCGTCGAGGAACAGCTGGCCGAAGTGCAGATCGCCGTGGATGGTCTCGCGTCCGGGGTCGTGCCATTCACGGTCCGAGCGCGCGACGACGGCGGCCACGACGGCGGCGTCGTCGGGCGGAAGCACGGCGAGCAGTCGCTCCGAGTACCAGTCGAGGCGCCCACGGAGCGCGGTGCGCGCCGGACGCGCGATCGCCGCCTCGGCGATGCGCTCGCGCAGGGCGTCGACCTCGTCGACGAGGCCCGCGGGCGTCCACGGCGCATCGGCCGCGGGCGTCCCGGTCGCGGCATCCCACACCATCAGGCCCTGGTCCGAGAAGCCGCGCACGACCGGAACGGGGATGCCCGCCGCTCCGAACGCGGAGTGGGCGTCCACGATCGCGCTGACCCTGTCGGGGGGAACCGCCTTGACCCAGGCGGCGCCGCCCGACGTGGGCACGCGGAGCACCGCGCGGCGTCCGGGGCGGTAGACGACCAGCTCGGGAGCGCCGATCGCGTCGATGTCGAGGCGCGCGAGCAGCGACCGCGCGGCATCGGAGAACGCCGCCGGGGCGAGGGCCGGCAGGTGCGGGTCGGCGGGGTGCAGCCAGATCCTCGCCTCCGGCTCCTCGGGTGTACCGGCCAGAACACCGGTTTCGGCGGCCACGACCCTGCGCGAGGTGTCGACGAAGTAGGTGAGCACCGCGCCGTCATCGGCAGAGACGTGGAATCCGGCGACCGAACCGGCGCCCAGCGGTTCGCGGCTCACCAGGTCGACGCGGGTCGTGGGGCTCAGACCCAGGGCATCGACGAGCATCGCGTGCTCGGGGGGTGCGGGGTGCATCCTCCGATACCAGCACGTCGGCGGGCGCCGTGGGATGAGACCTCTCTTAGTCTCGACGCCTCGCGCGCGCCGGCCACCCATACTGAGAGCGTGGGAGACAGGAAGACGCGCGGCATCCGTCTGCCCCTGCCGACCGTGTCGGTGCGCACCCGGCTCATCACGGTCATCACGGTCGTCGCCGCACTCGGGATGCTCTCGGTCGGCTTCTCGGTCTACCTCGAAGAGCGTCAGCGCGTGCTCGCGCAGGTCGACGACCTCATCACCGCCAATCTCGCATCGGCGCGCTTCCTCGTGGAACGCGGCGAAGACGACTCGGGCACCTGGCAGACCTCGGCCGACGCCCTCGAGTCGGTGGTGCAGCGCACGGCGCCCGACGACAACACGGGAGTGCTCGGCATCGTCGACGGCGCTGCCGCCCTCGTGCCGGGGGTCGCGCTCGACGTCGATCTGCAGTCCGCACCCGGTTTCGTCGACTACGTCGTGGCCGAGGCCGCGTCGGCGAACCCGATCATGGGCACGTATTCGACCGACGCCGTCACGTGGCGCTACCTCGCGGTGCCGATCATCGTCGGCGAGGCGGACGCGGCGGCATCCTCGCTCTTCGTGATCGCCTACGACATCGACGCCGAGCTCGCCGAGATCAACAGCGCCGCCCGGGTCTTCCTCATCGCCTCCGTCATCACGCTCATCGTCATCGGAGCGGCGGCGGCGCTCGTGACGACCCGCCTGCTGCGGCCGCTCCGCCAGATGCGCGAGACCGCGCAGCGGGTGTCGGGGCAGTCGATGTCGGAGCGCCTGCCGATCGTCGGGCGCGACGACGTCTCGGAGCTCGCGCAGACGATGAACGAGATGCTCGACCGGCTCGACGAGGCGCTCGAATCCCAGCGCCGGCTGCTCAGCGACGTCGGACACGAGCTCAAGACGCCGATCACGATCGTGCGGGGGCACCTCGAGGTCGTCGACGCCGACGATCCGGCCGACGTGCGCGAGACGCGCGATCTGGTCGTCGACGAGCTGGAGCGCATGGCGCGCCTCGTGCAGGACCTCGCCTCGACGGCCGCGTTGCACGGTCCCGCGCCGGTGCGGCTGGTTCCGACCGACGCGGCCGACCTGATGCGGCAGATCGTGCGCAAGGCGCAGGGCATCGAGGGGGCGGATGCCGCGGCAGGCCCGTTCGCCGAGGTCGTGTGCCCGCTCGATCCCGCCCGCGTCACACAGGCGCTGCTGCAGATCGCCCAGAACGCCGTGACCCACGGCGGAGGGCGGATGCTGCTGTCGAGTCGCGTGCGCGGGGGGATGCTCGAGCTCTCGGTGCGCGACTTCGGCCCCGGAGTCCCCGACGACCTCAAGCCGACCGTCTTCGAGCGCTTCCACCGCGGCGCCGACGCCGAACACCGCGCCGGCAGCGGCCTCGGACTCAACATCGCGCAGGTCATCGCGCGTGCCCACGGGGGCACGATGCAGGTGGTGGATGCCGCCGGCGGCGGAGCCGAGTTCGTCTTCGCGATCCCCTGCGAGCTCGAGGCGCCCGCGCTCAAGATCCCGCCGCGGCCGCCGCTCCCGCCGCGGCCGCCGGAACCTGCGACATCTCTTGGAGGGCAGTGACGTGGCATCCATTCTGATCGCCGACGACGAATCCCGGATCTCGGGGTTCATCGACAAGGGTCTGCGTGCGGCAGGATTCGCGACGCGTATCGCCACCACGGGCCCCGCCGCCCTCGACCTCGCGCTGAGCGGCGAGTTCGACCTGCTGGTGCTCGACGTGAACCTGCCCGGCATGGACGGCTTCGGCGTGCTCGAGAACCTGCGCGGGTCGGGCTCGACCATGCCGGTCATCATGCTGACGGCGCGGGTCGAGCTCGCCGACACCGTCGCCGGTCTTGAGGGCGGCGCGGACGACTACCTCGGAAAGCCGTTCCGCTTCGACGAGCTCGTGGCCCGCATCCGGCTGCGCATGCGACGGGATGCCGGTGCCGCGACGAACGAGCTGACGCACCGCGACCTCGTGCTCGACATCCGCACGCGGCGCGCGCACATCGGCGGGACGGCGGTGGAGCTGTCTGCCCGCGAGTTCGCGCTCGCGGAGGAGCTCGTGCGGAACGCTGGCCAGGTGCTCAGCCGCGAGCAGCTGCTGAGTCGGGTCTGGGGGTTCGATTTCGATCCCGGATCGAACGTGGCAGACGTCTACGTGGGGTACCTGCGCCAGAAGCTCGGATCGGGTCTGATCGAGACGGTGCGCGGGGTCGGGTACCGGCTGGTCTGAGGTTCGGCGGGGCCCGTGGCTTCGCCGGGTCGGATCGTCCGGGCACGAGACTGCAGGCCGGCGGCCGACCTGTCCGACCGCGCGGGTCAGGCCTCGCGCTTGCGGCGCTCGGACAGATCCAGCACCGACACGACGAGCGCGAGCGTGAGGAACAGCGCGACCGAGATCATGCCGAACGCGTAGGCGTCGTGGTAGACGACGAGGTCGTCGTTGGACCCCGTCTCGCGATAGATCGTGGCGTAGAAGAGCGACAGGGCGACCGCTGTGCCGACGGCGGTGCCGATGCGCTGACCGAGCTGGCCGACCGACCCCGCCACCCCGCCCTGCTTGACCGGGATCTCGGCGAGCGTGAGGGTCTGGTTCGGCGCGATCACGAGGCCGCCGCCGGCGCCACCGAGGATCATCACGGCAGCCATCACCCACGGCGTCGATGCCGGGTCGGTGAACAGTGCTGCGAGCACGAGCCCTGCGACACTGGCGAGCAGCGCGATCAGGCCCCACACGACGATCGGACGCCCGAACCGGCTGACGAGGTTGCCGCCCACCCACGACGAGACCGCGCTGGCGAGGGCGAACCCGATCGACACCATGCCCGCGAACACCGGCTCGAGACCGAGTCCGATCTGCAGGAACAGCGTCGTGAGGAGGAACAGCGCCGGCGCCGCCGTGAAGTACGCGACCTGCAGCAGCGTTCCGTTGCGATACGAACCGATGCGGAAGAGCTTCAGCGGAAGGATCGGCGTGCCGCCGCGCGCGGCGTATCGGCGCTCCCACGCGAGCAGAGCCGACACGAAGATGCCGAACACGACGAGCAGCCACCACCGCGCCGGGTCGTCGGTCGGAGCCCCCGTCGTGAAGAGGAACGGCCACATCAGGGCGACGACCGAGAGTCCGAAGAGCACGAGGCCGACAGGGTCCAGCTGGACGGGGCGCGACGATTTCGTGCGGGTCGCCGGCAGCAGCCACAGCACGAGAGCGATGGCGATGAGGCACAGCGGAACGTTCATCCAGAAGATGAGTCGCCAGCCGTCGGTCGGCCCGCCGATCGCGATGAGCAGCCCGCCCAGGGTCGGGCCGAAGGCGGTCGCGACGCCGATCGTCGCGCCGAAGAGCCCGAAGGCACGACCGCGCTCCTTGCCCTGGAAGAGCTCCTGCGCCATGCCGAGCACCTGAGGCATCTGGATGCCGGCGGCCACCCCCTGCAGCAGACGCGCAACGAGCAGGAAGGTCGCATCGGGCGCGATCGCGCACATCACGCTCGTGATCGTGTAGAGCGAGAGTCCGACGACGAACAGCATGCGCCGCGAGCGCTGATCGCCGAGGCGCCCCGCGGGCACCAGAACGAGGCCGAACGTCAGCACGAAGCCCGACACGATGAGCTGCAGCTCGGTCGAGCCGGCCCCGAGCACCTCGCCGATCGAGGGCAGGGCGACGTTGACCTTCGTGAGGTCCATGATGGTGATCGCGGCGACCGAGACGCACACCCAGAAGGCGCGCCAACGTGCGGCGGGAGACAGGGGGATAGCGCTGGTGGTGGGGCTGGACATCACTCTCAGGCTAGCGCCGTGCGACGCGGGCCGGTCGATGTGCTGGGAGGATGGAGTGGTGAAACTCCTCGTCGCCGCTCTCGAAGCCGAACTCGTCGCCTTCCCCCACGACCTCCCCGGATTCGACCGCCTGGTCACCGGCCCCGGCAAGCTGCAGGCCGCCTACGCGCTCACGCGGGCACTCGACGCCGCGGAGTACGACGAGATCGTGGTCGTCGGCACCGCGGGAGCGATCGATGCCCGCCTCGACGCGATCGTCTACGACGTGGATGCCGCGATCCAGCACGACGTCACCGACATCGACGGCATCGTGGGCCAGCACGTCTCGCTCCCGACACGCGTCGAGCTCGGCCGCGAGGGCGTCACGATCGCCACGGGCGACCACTTCGTCGACGACGCCGAGGCGGTCGGCGTCATCCGTCCGCTCGGCGCCGGGCTCGTCGACATGGAGACCTACGCCTACGTGTGGGTCGCGCAGCAGTTCGACATCCCGATCCGCGTGCTCAAGTCGGTCTCGGACCGCGCCCAGGACGACGCCATCACCGACTGGCGCGCGACGGTGACCGCCTGCAGCGAGCAGCTGCGCGAGGTCGTCCGCGCCGAATACGGCGTCTAGGACTCGCGGCGACCCGCGAAAAGCCCCCGGAGGACGAGGAAGACCAGCAGCGCCACGACCGCGACGATCACGAGCTTGAAGACGAACGCGATCACCGAGAACAGCACGTTCACCAGGAACCACGCGATCACGACGGCGGCCACGACGCCGAGGACGGTCCACAGGGTGCCTTTGTTCATAGGACTAGCCTAGATACTCCGCGTCGTCCCGGTCGCCTCCGTGGTGCGGACGACGACACCGACTCCGATCGAGGACGCATGTCGAACCCCACCGACCTTCCCCCCCAGAACCC
>JASDDH010000051.1 GCA_030407505.1 Planococcus sp. APC 4015 | reverse complement strand
CTGGGCACGTCGACGGCGCGCACGCCGGCCGAGATGGGGCAGATCGCCTCGCTCGCGGTGACCGAACTCGCGCACGGCCGTGCCGGACTCCTCGCGGTGGTCGCGAACCGCGTCGACCCCGATGCGATGGCCGCGGTCATCGCATCGATCACGACGGTGACGGATGCCGCCCCCCGCGCCCTGCGCGCCAACATCGACCGGGCGGTCGCGGTGTGGGCGCTGCCCGAAGACCCCTTCCTCATCGCACCCTCCGTGCGCGGCGTGCTGCGCTCGGTCGAGGGCACGCTGGTCAAGGGCGATCCCGAGCTCATGACGCGCGAAGTGCTGTCGGTCGTCGTGGCGGGCATGTCGATGGTGAACGTGCTGCCGCGGCTCAGCGAGAGCGCGATCGTGGTGATCCCGGCGGACCGCACCGAGGTGCTGCTCGCCACGATCCTCGCCAACTCCTCGGGCACGTTCCCCTCGCTCGCCGGGGTCGTGCTCAACGGACCCTTCCCGCTGCCCGAGGCCATCGACACCCTCATCGACGGCCTCGACTCGTCGTTGCCGATCATCGCGACCGACCTCGGCACGTACGAGACCGCCGTGCGCATCATGGCGACCCGCGGGCGACTCGCGGCCGACTCGCAGCGCCGCTACGACAGCGCGCTGTCGATGTTCGAGACCCACGTCGACATCGCCGACCTGACCGAGGCGCTGGGGCTCGCCCGACCGACCGTGGTCACGCCGCTCATGTTCGAGTACGGGCTGATCGAACGGTCGCGCACCGACCGCAAGCGCATCGTCCTCCCCGAGGGGAGCGACGACCGGGTGCTCCGCGCCGCGGCCACCGTGCTCGCGCGCGGCATCGCCGACCTCACGATCCTCGGCGAAGAGATCGAGGTGCGCTCGCGCGCCATCGAGCTCGGCATCGACATCCGTGCCGCCGAGGTGCTGTCGCCGTTCGACGCGGTGCACGTGGATCGGTTCGCCCGCGAATACGAGCGACTCCGATCCCACAAGGGCGTGACGTACGCGCAGGCCGCCGACACCGTCACCGACGTCTCGTACTTCGGCACGCTGATGGTGCACCTCGGCCTCGCCGACGGCATGGTGTCGGGCGCTGCGCACACCACCGCCCACACGATCCGCCCGGCGTTCGAGATCATCAAGACGAAGCCCGGCACCTCGGTCGTCTCGAGCGTGTTCCTCATGGCGCTCGCCGACCGGGTGCTCGTGTACGGCGACTGCGCCGTCATCCCGGACCCGACGACCGAGCAGCTCGCCGACATCGCGATCTCGTCGGCGGCGACGGCCAGCCAGTTCGGCATCGAGCCGCGCATCGCGATGCTGTCGTACTCGACCGGCGAGTCGGGGTCGGGAGCCGAGGTCGAGAAGGTGCGCAGCGCCACGGCGCTCGTGCGCGAGCGCGCCCCCGAGCTCCTCGTCGAGGGACCCATCCAGTACGACGCGGCCGCCGATGCGGCCGTCGCGGCGGCCAAGATGCCCGGATCGCAGGTCGCAGGTCGGGCGACCGTGTTCGTCTTCCCCGACCTCAACACGGGCAACAACACCTACAAGGCCGTGCAGCGATCAGCGGGCGCCGTCGCCATCGGCCCGGTGCTGCAGGGCTTGAACAAGCCGATCAACGACCTGTCGCGCGGCGCGCTGGTCGACGACATCGTGAACACCATCGCGATCACCGCCATCCAGGCGCAGGGCGCAGCCGACGCCGCGCCGCAGGCAGGGGAGTGACATGTCGGTCGTGCTCGTCGTCAACAGCGGCTCCTCCTCGTTCAAGTACCAGCTGCTCGACATGGCCGACGAGTCGGTGCTCGCCGCCGGTCTCGTGGAGCGCATCGGCGACGCCGTCGGCGTCTCAGCGCACACGGTGCACTTCGCCGGCGAGGGCCCGGGCGTGGCCGCGCAGAAGGCGACCTACACGCGCGAGCTCCCGATCCCCGACCACACCGCAGGCTTCCGGGTCATGCTCGACGCGTTCGCCGACAACGGCCCCTCGCTGGCCGAACGACCCCCGGTCGCAGTCGGCCATCGCGTCGTGCACGGCGGCGACCGGTTCTTCGAGCCGATGCCGATCACCGCGTCGGTCGAGCGCGGCATCGAGGAACTGTCGGTGCTCGCCCCGCTGCACAACCCCGCCAACCTCGCCGGCATCGTGGCGGCGAAGCAGGCGTTCCCCGACGTCCCGCACGTCGCCGTGTTCGACACCGCGTTCCACCAGACGCTCGCGCCCGAGGCGTACACCTACGCGATCGACGCCGCGCTCGCCGAGAAGCACCACATCCGCCGATACGGGTTCCACGGCACGTCGCACAAGTTCGTCAGCGAGGCCGCTGCCGGCTTCGTCGGTCGGCCCCTGGACGAACTGCGGCAGATCGTCTTCCACCTCGGCAACGGGGCGTCGGTCACCGCGATCGACGGCGGCCGGTCCGTCGAGACCTCGATGGGTCTCACGCCGCTCGAAGGTCTCGTGATGGGCACGCGCTCGGGCGACATCGACCCGGCGGTGCTCTTCCACCTCGCCCGACGCGAGGGCATGTCGATCGACGACCTCGACGAGCTCCTGAACAAGCGCAGCGGACTGCAGGGTCTGGCGGGCATGTCGGATCAGCGCGACCTGAAGGCGGCGATCGAGGCCGGCGACGAGGCCGCCCTCCTCGCCTACGACGTGTACGTGCACCGGCTCCGCGCATACGCCGGCGCCTACCTCGCCCAGCTCGGGGGAGTGGACGTCATCTCGTTCACGGCAGGGGTGGGTGAGAACGCGCCGCTCGTGCGCGCGCACGCGCTCGAGACGCTCGGCTTCGCGGGGATCGAGATCGATCCCGGGCGCAACCTGTCGCCCGAGCGCGGCATCCGGAGGATCTCGTCGGACGACTCGACGGTGACGGTGCTCGTGGTGCCGACGAACGAAGAGCTCGAGATCGCCCGCCAGACCCTCTCGGCGGCCTGATCCGTCTGACGCCCGCACCGCCATTCCCACTACGCTGACAGGACGGCGCGACGGTGTGCCGCCCGTCATCCGTGCATCCGCGAAAGGGCCTCGTGACCGCCGCATCCTCACCCGATCTGACCGCATTCGACGCCGTCCTGTTCGATCTCGACGGTGTGCTCACGCCGACTGCAGAAGTGCACATGCACGCGTGGAAGACGATGTTCGACGAGCTGTTCGCGGCCTGGGAGATCACGCCGGCCTACACCGACGACGACTACTTCGAGTACCTCGACGGCAAGAAGCGGTACGACGGCGTCGCGAGCCTGCTGCGCTCGCGCGACATCGAGGTGCCGTGGGGCGATCCGTCCGATCCCGTCGAGGCCGACACGGTCTGCGGCATCGGCAATCGCAAGAACGTGGTCTTCGAGCGCGTGCTGCGCGCGGAGGGCATCGCCGCCTATCCCGGCTCGGTCGCCCTCCTCGACCTGCTGCAGGCCGCCGGCACGCCGATCGCGGTCGTGTCGAGCTCGAAGAACGCCGAAGAGGTGCTGCGCGTCGCGGGTCTGCGTGAGCGTTTCACCGTCGTGATGGACGGCGTCATCGCCGAACGAGACCACCTCTCGTCCAAGCCCGCCCCCGACGTCTTCCTCGAGGGCGCCCGCATGCTGGGCGTCGACCCGGCGCGCTCCGCGGCCGTCGAAGACGCGATCAGCGGCGTGCAGTCCGCCGCCGCCGGTGGCTTCGCCCTCGTCGTGGGCGTCGACCGCGGGGTCGGCGCACAGGCGCTCACCGATGCCGGGGCCCACCTCGTCGTCTCCGACCTGCAGGAGCTCGTCCCGTGATGGATCGCGACCGTTTCCCCGTCGACCCCTGGCGGCTCGTCGAGCTCGCGCCCTCCGAGACGGATGCCGGGGTGACCGAGACGCTCTTCGCCGTCGGCAACGGCTATCTCGGCCTGCGCGGGAACCACGCCGAAGGGCGGCACTCGCACGAGGACGGCACCTTCATCAACGGGTTCCACGAGATCTTCCCCATCCGTCACGCCGAGCAGGCCTACGGCTTCGCCGAGGTCGGGCAGATCATCGTCAACGCGCCCGACGCGAAGGTGATGCGCGTCTACGTCGACGACGAGCCGCTGTCGCTCGACGTCGCCGACGTGCGGGAATACGAGCGCTCGCTCGACATGCGCGACGGCGTGCTGCGGCGCCGCATCCTGTGGGTCACGCCCTCGGGCAAAGAGGTGCTCATCGAAGACGAGCGGCTCGTGTCGTTCGATGAGAAGCACCTCGCCGTGCTGACGCTCGAAGTCACGGTGCTCAACTCCGACGCGCCCGTCACGATCAGCTGCCAGGTCATCAACCGCCAGGACGGCGAGAACGTCTACGGCGGCAACCCCAACGTCACGAAGGGCAAGGGCTTCGACCCGCGCAAGGCGGAGCGCATCAGCGACCGCGTGCTGCAGCCCCAGGAGTACTGGCAGGACGGCGAGCGTTCGGCGCTGTCGTACTGCGTCTCCGAATCGGGGATGACCATCGCGGTCGTGGCCGATCACATCATCGAGACCGAGAACGAGTTCGTCCCCCGCCGCCTCATCGAGCCCGACATCGCCAAGAACGTCTTCCGCGTGCAGGCGAAGGCGGGCGTGCCCACCCGGGTCACCAAGCTCGTCAGCTACCACACGTCGCGCGGCGTGCCCACGCGCGAGCTCGTCGATCGGTGCCGTCGCGGTGTCGATCGCGTGCTCGCCGAGGGAGTGGAGTCGGTCTTCGCCGCGCAGCGCGCGTGGCTCGACGGCTTCTGGGCGCGATCGGACGTGCGCATCAGCGGGCACGACGATCTGCAGCAGGCGACCCGCTGGTGCCTCCTGCAGCTCGCGCAGGCCGCGGCGCGCGCCGACGGCCAAGGCGTTCCCGCCAAGGGCGTGACGGGCTCGGGCTACAGCGGCCACTACTTCTGGGACACCGAGATCTACGTCCTGCCGTTCCTCGCCTACACGACACCGCAGTGGGCCCGGAACGCGCTCCGCATGCGATACCTGATGCTGCCGGCTGCCCGCAAGCGCGCCTACCAGCTCAACGAGGCGGGCGCGCTGTTCCCGTGGCGCACGATCAACGGAGAAGAGGCGTCGGCGTACTACGCCGCGGGCACCGCGCAGTACCACATCAACGCCGACGTGAGCTTCGCGCTCGCGAAGTACGTGCGGGCGACCGACGACGTCGAGTTCCTCCACAGGGAAGGCGTCGACATCGCCGTCGAGACCGCGCGACTGTGGTCGACGCTCGGCTTCTGGCGTCAGAGCGACGGAGACATCGAGCTCGAGTCGTTCCACATCCACGGTGTCACCGGCCCCGACGAGTACACGACGGTCGTCAACGACAACCTCTTCACGAACGTCATGGCGCGCTTCAATCTGCGTTTCGCCGCGCGCACCGTGCGCGAGATGGCCGAGAGCGCTCCCGAGGCGTATCGCCTCATGGTCGACCGGCTCGACTTCGACCCGGCAGAGGCGGATGCCTGGGATCACGCAGCCGAGGCGATGCACATCCCGTTCAGCCCGGCCCTCGGCATCCACCCGCAGGATCAGGTCTTCCTGGAGCGCGAGATTTGGGATCTCGAGAACACGCCGCCCGACAAGCGCCCGCTGCTGCTGCACTTCCACCCGCTGGTCATCTACCGGTACCAGGTGCTGAAGCAGGCCGACGTCGTGCTCGCGCTGTTCCTGCAGGGCAATCACTTCTCCGACGAGGACAAGCTCGCCGACTTCGAGTACTACGACGCGCTGACCACGGGCGACTCCACGCTCTCGGCCGTCGTGCAGGCGATCCTCGCAGCCGAGGTCGGCTACCAGGACCTCGCGCTCGAATACTTCCGGCAGTCGATCTTCGTCGACCTCGCCGATCTGCACCACAACGCCTCCGACGGCGTGCACGTCGCGTCCGCCGGTGGCGTGTGGACGGCGCTCGTGTCGGGCTTCGGGGGCATGCGCGACCACTTCGGCGAGCTGTCGTTCGATCCGCGGCTTCCCGTCGACTGGCCGTCGCTCGAGTTCGTGCTGCACTGGCACGGCACGCGCCTGGACGTCGCGATCACTCGGGATGCCCTCACCGTTCGCGCGGGCGACGGGGAACCGGTCGGCTTCAGCGTGCGCGGGACGGGCTACATCATCGGCGCGGGCGAGCAGCTCGTCGTACCGCTCGAGGGTCAGGGCGACGTCATCTCGGGCCGTCCGTCGCTCGGGCAGATCCGCGAGGCGCGCCGCGAGGACGGCTCGATCCTGTCGGCATCCGTGCCGACGGTGACCTCGACGATACCGATCTTCTCGCCCGATGATCTGTCGACGGCCGGCGCCGACGCGTAGGGGCCGGCTTGTCGGGGCCACGGCCTAGGCTGTCAGGGTGACCACCGCCCTCTACCGCCGCTACCGACCCGAGTCGTTCGGCGAGATGATCGGGCAGGGCCAGGTCACCGAACCCCTGATGACCGCGCTGCGCGGCGATCGGGTGGGTCACGCGTACCTGTTCTCGGGCCCGCGCGGGTGCGGCAAGACCACATCGGCGCGCATCCTCGCACGGTGCCTCAACTGCGCGCAGGGCCCGACCGACACCCCGTGCGGCGAGTGCGACAGCTGCATCGAGCTCGGTCGAGGGGGCGGCGGATCGCTCGACGTCGTCGAGATCGACGCCGCCAGCCACAACGGCGTCGACGACGCGCGCGACCTGCGTGAGCGGGCGATCTTCGCCCCGGCGCGCGACCGGTTCAAGATCTTCATCCTCGATGAGGCGCACATGGTGACGCCCCAGGGCTTCAACGCGCTGCTGAAGCTCGTCGAAGAGCCGCCCGACCACGTCAAGTTCATCTTCGCGACGACCGAGCCCGAGAAGGTCATCGGCACGATCCGCTCGCGCACGCACCACTACCCGTTCCGGCTCGTGCCGCCGGCCGCGATGCTCGAGTACGTGCAGGAGCTCAGCCAGGCCGAAGGCGTCGAGGTCGAGGCCGGCGTCCTGCCTCTCGTCGTCCGCGCCGGGGGCGGCTCGCCCCGCGACACGCTGTCCCTCCTCGACCAGCTCATCGCGGGGTCCGATCCGTCGACGGATGCCGCGGGCTCCGCGACCGTCGTGCGATACGAGCGTGCTGTGGCCCTGCTCGGCTACACGCATGCCGAGCTTCTCGACGAGGTCGTCGACGCGTTCGCGGTGACGGACGCCGGTGCCGCCTTCGCCGCCGTCGATCGCGTCGTGCAGACGGGGCAGGACCCGCGCCGGTTCGTCGACGACCTGCTCGAGCGTCTGCGCGACCTGATCGTGATCGCCGCCACCGGGCAGGGGGCATCGGCGGTGCTGCGCGGCCTGTCGTCCGACGACCTGGTGCGCATGACGCGTCAAGCCGATTCGTTCGGCGCCGCGCGCCTGTCGCGCACCGCCGACATCGTCATCTCGGCACTCGACGAGATGACCGGCGCCACCTCGCCCCGCCTGCAGCTCGAGCTCATGGTCGCCCGTGTGCTCGCCCACGCCGGCGGAGCACCGGGTCTCGTGACACCGCCCGCCGCGCCCGCAGCGTCGGCGCCCGCCCCGGCCCCGGTCGCTGTCGCCCCGGTTGCTGTCGCC
>JASDDH010000006.1 GCA_030407505.1 Planococcus sp. APC 4015 | reverse complement strand
GACGTCGTCGGTGGCCGCCACGCCCTCGCTCGCCGCGTGGAACTGCACGCCCACCTGCCGCAGCGGCAGATAGGCCTCGGGTGCGAGCAGCAGCACGAAGAGCCCGACAGTGAGGCCGAGCGCGCCGTCGATGAGCCGGAAGCCGATCGCGACGGCGATGATCGCGACCGAGATGCTCGCGAGGAACTCCAGCGCGAATCCCGACAGGAACGACACCCGCAGCACCCGCATCGTCTCCGCGCGGTACTCGTCGGTGACCTTCTCGATCGATGCTGCGGCCCGATGCTGGCGACCGAAGACCTTGAGCGTCGAGAGTCCTTGCACCGTGTCGCTGAATCGCGCGGCGAGCGCCTGCAGGGTTCGCCATTGACGCTGCTGCACGGATCGGGTCGCCAGGCCGATGAGCACCATGAACACGGGGATCAGGGGCAGGGTGAGAACGACGGTGAGCCCCGAGATCCAGTCGTGCCACCACATCACCGCGATGATGATCGGCGTTGCGACGACGGTCTGCACGAGCTGGGGCAGGTACCTGCCGAAGTAGGCCTCGAGGGCGTCGAGTCCGCGCCCGGCGGTCACCGCGAGTCGCGCGGAGTTCCGCGTCTCGAGCCATTCCGGCCCGAGCGCACCCAGCGCGCCCACGAGCGCCGCGCGCAGCTGCGTCTGAACCCGCGCGGCGGCTCGGGCCGCGACCGCTTCGCGAGCCCACAGCAGCAGTGCCCGAACGGCGACGACGAGTCCGAGCCCGCCGAGCACGATCGAGAGGTCGGCCCACGGCATCCCTTCGATCGCACCGACGATCGCCCGCGTCAGCAGCCAGGCGAACGCGACGATCACGAGTGTCTGCAGCAGGGCGATCGCGCCGATCACGACGAAGAACCCACGAGACGCCGACGCATACCGCAGAAGTCGCGGATCGACCGGCCGCATCCGCTCGCGCGGCGCAGCCTCGTCGGTGTCACTCATGGCTCTTCGACCCTATCCATCCCTCGTTCACCGCCCGCCCCGCTCTCGGCCCGCGAACGGATGCCGACGGCCCGGGGAGCCGCGGGTGTGGGATGCCGCGAGCCCCCGATGCCGCACCGAGCTCAATGCGCGACGGCCGCGGCCTTCTCGATCTTCGAGCGGGTGACGCGCTTGCGGAAGATCCAGTAGGTCCAGCCCTGGTAGACGAGCACGAGCGGAAGGAACACCAGCGCCGCCCACGACATGATCGTCAGGGTGTAATCGGTGCTCGACGCGTTCTCGATCGTGAGGCTGTTGGTCGCCATGTCGACCGTCGACGGCATCACGAACGGGAACAGCGCGAACCAGAGGGCGAGCACGGCCGACACGATCGTGAAGGCGCCGAAGCCGAATGCCCAGCCCTCGCGGCCCCGCGCGTTCGCGGCCCACGATCCGATCAGCAGCACGGCGGCGATCCCCGCGCACAGCACCGTGATCCACGCCAGCGGGCGGTCCTGGCCGAACGAGAGCAGAACGGTCCACACGAGGAAGACTGCGGCGACGACGATCGCGAGCAGCCCGGCACGGCCGGCGAGGCGGCGGGCGTCGGCGGCCACCTGCCCGTCGGTCTTCAGCGCCACGAAGTACACGCCGTGCGTGAAGAACAGCAGCAGGGTCGTGAGTCCGCCGAGCAGCCCGTAGGGGTTGAACAGCGTGAGCAGCGATCCCATGAACTCGTGGTCGGCGTCCAGCGGCACGCCCTGCACGATGTTGGCGACCGCGACGCCCCACAGGAACGCGGGTACGGCGGAGCCGATCACGATCATCCGGTCGAAGTTGCGCCTCCACCGCACGCTGTCGCGCTGATGGCGGTACTCGAACGAGACGCCGCGCAGGATCAGGGCCAGCAGGATCAGCAGCAGTGCGAGGTAGAACCCGCTGAAGAGCGTGGCGTACCACTCGGGGAAGGCGGCGAACAGGCACGCGCCGGCCACGATGATCCATGTCTCGTTGAGGTCCCACACCGGGCCGATGGTGTTGATGATCTGCCGGCGCGAGACGTCGTTGCGTCCGAGGAACGGCAGCGACATCCCGACGCCGAAGTCGAATCCGTCGAGTACGAAGTAGCCGACGAACAGGAAGCCGACGATGAAGAACCAGAGGTATGCGAGATCCATGGCGGGCTCCTAGTAGACCGTCGTCGGGGTGTCTTCGACCGCGGTGGGCCTGGCTGCTTCCGAGCCCGGCTCGGGCACGGGCTCGGGCCCGGCCTTGGCGGTCTTCGTGATCAGCCCGAACTCGACGACCGCCAGCACCGCGTAGATGAGGGTGAAGGCCGTGAGCGAGATGAGCACCGTCCATCCCGGCACGCTCGGCGAGACGCCGTCCTCGGTGAGCATGAGGCCGAACACGATCCAGGGCTGCCGCCCCATCTCGGTGAAGACCCAGCCCACGAGAATCGCGAAGAGGGATGCCGGCCACGCCCAGATCGCGAGCTTCCACGCCCAGCGGGGCACCTCGCGCGTCGCCTTCTTGCGGGTGAGCCACAGCCCCACGACAGCCGTGAGGGCCGCGATGCTCCCGAGGCCGATCATCCAGCGGAACGCCCAGTAAGTGACCCACAGGACCGGCGCGAAGCTGCCGTCGACCTGGTCGGCGAACTGCGGGAACATCTCGGTCGTGTACATCGCGTTGAGGTCGTTGATGCCCTCGACGCAGCCGTCGAGGCTGTGGGTCGACAGGAGGGCCAGCAGGTACGGCACCCGGATCGAGAAGAGCTCGCTCGTGCCGTCGGGGGTGCCGAGCGTGAAGACCGAGAACGAGGCATCCGCACCGCAGGCGGTGTCGAACATCGCCTCGGCCGCCGCCATCTTCATGGGCTGCGTCTGCACCATCACCAGGCTCAGCTGGTCGCCGGAGAGGGCGACGCCGGCGAAGGCGACGATCATGCCCCACAGACCGTACTTCAGTGAGATGCGCATCATCTCGACGTTCTGGCCGCGCAGCAGGTGCCAGGCCGAGATGGAGATGATGACGCCCGCGGTCATCATGAACGCGGCGAAGAGCGTGTGGGGCAGCGCGGCGAGCGCGACCGGGTTCGTCAGCACCGCGAAGAAGTCGTTCATCTCGGCCCGGCCGCCGTCGGCCGACATCTGGTAGCCGACGGGGTTCTGCATCCAGGCGTTGGCGGCGAGGATGAAGTACGCCGAGAACCACGCGCCGACCGTCGCGATCCAGATGCTCGCGAGGTGCAGGCCCTTGGGGAGCTTGTCCCACCCGAAGATCCACAGCCCGATGAAGGTCGCCTCGAAGAAGAAGGCCATGAGCCCTTCGAACGCGAGCGGTGCGCCGAACACGTCACCCACGAAGCGGGAGTACGACGACCAGTTCATGCCGAACTGGAACTCCTGCACGATGCCCGTCACGACGCCCATGGCGAAGTTGATGAGGAAGATCTTGCCGAAGAACCGCGTCAGGTGCAGCCACTTGAGCTCGCCCGTGCGCAGCCAGACCGACTGGAAGATCGCGACCGTCAGCGCCATGCCGAGCGTGAGCGGCACGAAGAGGAAGTGGTACAGCGTCGTGAGTCCGAATTGCCACCGGGCCAGCAGCAGGGGATCCAGCAGTTCCACGGGGCGTTCTCCGATCGTCGAACCGTGTGTGGTCTGACCACAGTATAGCTGTGGTCAGACCATATGTGCACGAGTATTCTCGCGGAACGTCGCCGCCTGTGCGGTGGCCTCCAGATCGCGCGAATGCGCCTGGTCCCGCGGATCGCGATTACCCTCGGCCTATGGGCGAACGTGAGAACGGGAGGCGCTCGTGAGCGCGATTCCGGTCACGATCGGCATGCGGATGTCGCAGGCACCGGCATCCGCCGACCTCGCCGCGCCCGGCGCACCTCTCGTCGACACGCACGGCCGGGTGCATCGCGACCTGCGCATCTCGCTCACCGACCGGTGCTCGCTGCGCTGCACCTACTGCATGCCCGAGCAGGGGAACGAGTGGCTCGCGCGCACCAGCATCCTGTCCACCGACGAGATCGTGCGCATCGCCCGGGTCGCGGCCGCGGCCGGCATCACGACCTTCCGCCTCACCGGCGGCGAACCGCTGCTGCGCACCGACATCGTCGAGGTCGTGCGGCGCGTCTCGGCGCTGCGCACCGTCGACGGCGATCCCGTGCAGGTCGCGATGACGACCAACGGCATCAGCCTTCCGAAGTTCCTTCCGGCGCTGATGGCTGCGGGTCTGCAGCGGTTGAACATCTCGCTCGACACGATCCGGCGCGAGCGCTTCCACGACCTCACGCGACGCGACCGCCTCGACGACGTCCTCGAGGGCATCGCCGCAGCTCAGGCGTCGGGGCTTCGTCCGCTCAAGATCAACGCCGTCGCGATGCGCGACGTCAATGAAGACGAGATCGTCGACCTCGTCGAGTTCGCGATGGCCCACGACGCGCAGCTGCGCTTCATCGAGCAGATGCCGCTGGATGCCGGTCACACCTGGGACCGCGCGCGCATGGTCACGCGCGAGGAGATCCTGGCGCGGCTCGAGGAGCGCTTCACGCTGACGCCGATCGCCGGCCGCGGAGGAGCGCCCGCCGAGCGGTGGACGATCGACGGCGGTCCGCACTCCGTCGGCGTGATCGCCTCCGTCACGGCTCCGTTCTGCGGCGACTGCGACCGCATGCGGCTGACCGCCGACGGCCAGCTGCGCAACTGCCTGTTCTCGACGACGGAGTACGACCTGCTTCCGATCCTGCGAGCCGACGACGCGTCGGACGACGCCATCGACGCGATGCTGCGCTCCTGCGTGTTCGGCAAGCTCCCCGGTCACGCCATCAACGACCCGTCCTTCCTGCAGCCCGCGCGCGGGATGAACGCGATCGGCGGCTGAAACCATGGGCCGCATCACGGCACGCCGACCGGTGACGCGGCTGACGGTGAGCGACGCAGGCGTGGAGTCCCGTCGCCGGCCCGATGCGCTCGCTGTCGAGGAGCCTCTCGAGATCCGGGTCGCCGGCGCCCCGCTGGCCGTCACGATGCGCACGCCCGGTCACGACGTCGAGCTCGCCGCGGGCTTCCTCGTGTCCGAGGGGGTCATCTCCCGCGGTGACGAGTTCCGCTCGGCGATCCACTGCGGCGGCCCGGGTACCGGCGATCCTTCGACAGGCGCAGGAACCGAAGGCAACACCTACAACGTGCTCGACGTCTCCCTCGCCGCGCGAGTCGCGCCGCCGTCTGCCGACATCACGCGCGCCTTCTACACGTCGAGTTCGTGCGGGCTGTGCGGCAAGGCCTCGATCGAGGCGGTGCGCACGGTGTCGTCGTACGACGTGACGACGGATGCCGCCTCGATCGATGCCGCTGCGCTTCTGCGTCTGCCCGACGAGCTGCGCGTCCACCAGGCGGCCTTCGACAAGACCGGCGGGCTGCATGCGGCAGGCCTGTTCGACGCCGTCACCGGCGAGATGCTGGTCGTGCGCGAAGACGTCGGCCGCCACAATGCCGTCGACAAGGTCATCGGGTGGGCCGCCGTGGGCGACCTGCTCCCGCTGCGGGGCACGGTGCTGCAGGTGTCGGGCAGGGCGAGCTTCGAGCTCGTGCAGAAGGCCGTGATGGCCGGCATCCCGATCCTGTCGGCGGTGTCGGCGCCGTCATCGCTCGCCGTGGAGCTCGCCGAGTCGTCGGGGCTGACTCTGGCCGGATTCGTGCGCGGCACGTCCCTCAACGTCTACACCCACCCACACCGGATCGTGGCGTCGCGCGGGCAGCTGGACCGCGCTCCTCACAGCGAGGCGAACGCCTCGTAGGTCGTCCCCGGCGGGTGCGGGTTGTAGAAGTCCACCTCGAGCGGCGCCTCCCGACCCGCGGGAACGTCTTCCAGCCAGGTGTTCGCGACGTCGATGATCCGCCCGCCGGCGTCTCGGGCGAGCACCACGACCCGCACATAAGGCTGAGCGGTGCCGAACGTGCTGCGGATGGTTCCGGTCGCGGTCGTCACACCGCCGTCCGTCGCTGCACTGACGGCTCCGAAGGAGAACGTCCCGGAGATTCCGGATGCCGGGAGCGTGCTCGCCTCGCCTGTTCGGACGACGATCGACGCGACCTCCCGCGTGCCGAGGTCGTAGAACGTCCCCGAGACGGCGATGCGCCCCGAAGGGTCCTGGATGTACTCCGCCGCCGTCTCGATGACCGCGCCGGACGCGTCGAGCGCCTCGACGGTGACGTCGAGGAACGGCGTGCCCGCGTGGGATGCCGGCGTGTCGAATACGGCCGCGAACCACGCCGCCGACGGGTCCCACTCCTCGGCGCCGATACCGCTCTCGATCAGCGGGATCTCGGCGCCGACGTCGGCGTACGGCTGCTCGATGACCGGTTCGTCGTACTCGTACTCGTCGTCGGATGTCCCGGCAGCACCGCCGAAGAGCGACGAGACGAACAGTGCGATCGAGCCCAGCGACATCACGATCGAGACGATGAGTGCGGATGCCGCGACGCCTTTCGAGCCCTGCCTCTTGGACGCCAGCGCGACGATCGCGGTGATCGAGGCGGCGACGAGGACGGGGCCCGAGAAGACGCGGCCGAAGGGCGCGAGGACGAGCACGGTGCCGATGAGTGCGAGTGCGAGCGCGACGCGCGCGACCCTCCGCGACCGCGCGGCCGGAGCCCACACGGTGCCGTCTGGCCTCGGCCACGTCTGACCGGCGGGCTCGGGCCTCGGCCAGCTCTGACCGGCGGCCTCGGGCGGTGGGCCGTAGCCGGGCGCGGTCAGGCCAGGCCGGGCATCCGTGGTCGAATACGGGACCGGTGCGGCATGGGCGGCACCGTGGGACGGCGCTGCGTAGGGTGTCGGCGCCGTCATCTCACCGCCGCCGTCAGTTGCCGAGGATGACGGCCGTGCCGTAGGCGACGACCTCCTGGAAGTTCTGGTCGAGCTCGTTCGAGTCGTACCGCATGGCGACGACCGCGTTCGCCCCCTGGGCCTGGGCCGCTTCGATCAGACGTTGGACCGCTTCGGCGCGGGTCTGCTCGAGCTGCAGCGTGAGTCCCTTGAGCTCGCCGCCGCCGAGGGCCTTGAAGCCGGCGCCGATCTGGGCGCCGATGTTGCGGGCGCGCACGGTCAGGCCGCTCACCTCGCCTATCACCTTCGTGATCTGCGAACCGGGGACGTCGTTCATCGTCGTGACGAGCATGGGACTCCTTCGCTGGGGACGCGCGGAGAGTGCGCACGGCCAGGGTACCGGCAGGCTGCGGTGCTCACGGGGCGAAACTCCTAACGGCTCCTGGCCGATCACGCAACCCCATCGGCTGCATCCGCGAGCGTCCCTAGCGTTGACGACATGACCCGCGACCAGTACACCCTCGTGAATCCCGCAGAACTCTACTCCGACATCGAGCCCGAGAAGCAGCGCCAGCCCGAGCCCGGTCTCGACGCGGAGATGACCCCGAAGGCCGACCTCGGCGAGCAGAGCTACCGCGGCACCGGCCGCCTCACCGGTCGCAAGGCGCTCATCACCGGCGCCGACTCGGGGATCGGCGCAGCGACCGCCATCGCCTACGCACGCGAAGGCGCGGACGTCGCCATGTCCTACTTGCCGTCCGAGGAGAAGGATGCCGAGCGCATCGCCGGGATCCTCCGCGAAGCCGGAGCGACGGTCGTCGCCTTCCCCGGTGACCTGAAGGACCCCGCCTACTGCCGCGAGCTCGTCGACCGTGCCGTCGAGGGCCTGGGTGGCCTCGACATCGTCATCAACAACGGCGGCAAGCAGATCTTCAACGAAGACCTCACGACCCTGCCCGACGAGCAGTTCGACGACACCTTCAAGACCAACGTCTACGCGATGTTCTGGATCACGAAGGCCGCTCTGCCGCACCTGAAGCCCGGGTCGGCGATCATCAACACGACGTCCATCCAGGCCTACTCCCCGTCGGAGACCCTCGTGGACTACGCCTCGACGAAGGCCACGATCAACGCCTTCACGAAGGCGCTCGCTCAGCAGGTTGGCCCGAAGGGCATCCGTGTCAACGCGGTGGCTCCCGGCCCGATCTGGACGCCGCTCCAGCCGTCGGACGGTCAGCCTCAGGAGAAGCTCGAGTCGTTCGGTGAGAACACGCCGCTCGGACGCATGGGCCAGCCCGCCGAGCTGGCACCCGCCTTCGTGTTCCTCGCGTCGGCTGAGTCGAGCTACGTGCTCGGCGAGACGCTGAACGTGAACGGCGGCATGCCGACGCCGTAGCCTGACCCCGGTCCGTCCTACCCGGCGCGGCATCACCGCGTCGGGTAGGCACGCCGCAGGACGAGCCTCTGCCCGAGCGTCCAGATCACCGTGACGAGCAGATAGAGCGCGGCGGCGAGAGGCACGAACACCGCGACCACCGCGGTGCCGAACTGCAGCAGACCGAAGAGTCCCTGCGGGATCGGCGAGGCGTCGCCGGCGACAGGATCCGGCATCCGCAGGAGTCGACGTGTCGCCTCGCCGACCAGGGCGATCGCGACGATCAGGATGCCGAACGGCACCGCCGTCGCCAGGTCGAGGCCGCCGGTTGCGACTGTGCCGGCGAGGCTCGTCCCGAGCGGCACCCCCAGCCAGGACGAGTCCAGCAGCGCGTTGGAATGGCCCGAGATCTCGGGGTGCAGGAAGACGGCGTACAGGATGCCGACGACCGGGGCCTGCGCGAGCACCGGCAGGCACCCCGCGAAGGGCGAGGTGCGCTCGTCGCGGTAGAGCTGCATCGTCTCGCGCTGCAGGCGCTCCGGATCCTTCCGGAAGCGCTTCTGCAGCTCGCGGATGCGAGGCGCCAGACGCGAGCGGATCTGCTCGGCCTTGGCCTGAGCGATGCCCGTCGGGATGAGGACGGCGCGTACGAGCACCGTCACCACCACGACGGCGAGGGCGGCTGACGCAGACCCGGCGAGCGGCTCGAGCAGCGCGGCGAGTCCCATGAGGCCCGCGTAGGCGAGGTCGAGGACGGCGGCGAGGGGTGGGAAGGCGAAGATGTCCATGGCGGTATCCGTTCGAGAAGTGGGCGATCGGGATCATCGATCGGCCGCGAAGGGATGCCGTGGCGCCCGCCCCCTCGATGGGGTGCGGTGCGGGGCGTCGCGAGCTACGCGGCCGAAGCCACGTGCTGCGGCGCTCGCGGGCGCGGGTGCCCGGGAGCGTCGGGGTCGCTCTGCGCGAGCGGCGAGGACGCGTCGATCGCTCGACGGGGATGCGGGGGCGACTGCCCGCCCGCGGCCTCATGCGACGTCTGTGCGACGGCGGCGAGGACGAGGCTCGCCGCGACCAGGGCGACCGTCAGCGCCAGAGCGCCGGTGACGGTCGGGTCGACTCCGGCGAGGCCGAGGATCGCGAGCACGCCGTGCAGCATGGAGAGCAGGGCATCGGTCATCCGCCGCCTCCTCGTGTGCTGTCTGTCGCGGAGCCTTCACGCTAGCACCGGCGAACGTAGGCTGGTGCGGTGGCATCGGTCCTGAACGTCTCGGCGTACCTCTTCACGCGCATCGACGATGCGGTCGCGCTGCGGCCCGTTCTGCGCGATCGAGCCGATGCCGCACGCATCAAGGGCACGATCCTCCTGGCCGAGGAGGGCATCAACCTCTTCCTCGCGGGCGACGCCGACGCGGTGCGGGGCTTCGTCGCCGCCCTGCGCGACGACGAGCGGTTCGCCGCCCTCACGACCAAGGAGAGCTGGTCGGACGACCAGCCGTTCGGGAAGATGCTCGTCAAGGTCAAGCGCGAGATCATCCGCATGGACCACCCCACGGTCCGGCCCGACGACGGTCGCGCCCCGGCGGTCGCACCGGCGACGCTGCGGCGCTGGCTCGACGACGGACACGACGATGCCGGTCGCGACGTCGTGCTGCTCGACACCCGCAACGCGTTCGAGGTGGACTACGGCACGTTCGACGGCGCCGTCGACCTGCGTATCGTGCGGTTCACCCAGTTCCCGGATGCCGCGGCCGCCGTGTGCGACGATTGGGCAGGCAAGACCGTGGTGAGCTTCTGCACCGGCGGTATCCGTTGCGAGAAGGCGGCGATCCACCTGCGTGAGCAGGGGGTGGAGGCGTTCCAGCTCGACGGGGGGATCCTCGGCTACTTCGCGCACGAGGGAGGGGCGCACTGGAACGGCGAGTGCTTCGTCTTCGACGAGCGCGAGGCGCTCGGTCCCGACCTCGCGCCGCGCGCCTGAAAACCAGAAAAGGGCTCGCCGAGAAGGCGGGCCCTGGCAGTCGGCGAGTCAGCCGACGATCAGACGAAGGGGTCCGCGACCGGGGCGGCCGAAGCCGACCCGGTCACGGATGAAGATCAGAGCGGCCGGATGTTGGCGGCCTGCATGCCCTTGGGGCCACGCTCAGCGTCGTATTCGACCTTCTGGGTCTCGCGGAGCTCCTTGAAGCCGTTACCC
The DNA here is from genome assembly GCA_030407505.1 of Planococcus sp. APC 4015. Taxonomy (GTDB): domain Bacteria; phylum Actinomycetota; class Actinomycetes; order Actinomycetales; family Microbacteriaceae; genus Microbacterium. The sequence goes on along the minus strand of JASDDH010000006.1, from coordinate 141,857 downwards.
GTGATCGCGCTGTAGTGCGCGAACAGGTCGGCGGAGCCGTCATCGGGAGCGATGAAGCCGTATCCCTTTTCGGAGTTGAACCATTTCACGGTGCCACTGGCCATCGTGTCTTTCCTTTTGTTATTCGGGCCGCCTGAGCGACCGGGGGTGCCGCGCCGAATTGTTCGGAGCGGACGGATGGGGCGCGCGGAGCGCGCGGGCAGGGGGGCCTGCCGGGTGAGCGAGGCGGCGACGGCGGCGTGCGCCAGCTCGCGGGTCTCGACGATGCCGAGGACCTCGCCTCGGGCGCTGTGCGCCTCGAAGCCGAACGGGGTGGCGGCTGCGAAGCCGGCGTACTCGCCGTTCGAGGTTGCGACGAAGACACCGTCATCGGCTTGGCGCCAGTCGAGCGCGTGCCGTGCGGTGAACGGGGGACTTACGAGAGTCAAGAAGGGCTTTCAGGGGATGCGCTTGCGCATCGGTGCGGTAGCGCGGAAGTCGTGGATAAGAAGGGCTGTCGTGAAGACAGTCGCGGCGTCGGATTGACTGAATCTGGAGTTGACACAGAGCATTTAACACGCGATGGCCCGAATGGGCATGGCTTCACAGTAGCACGCGGGCCCCGGCGTATGCCCGGAGAGTTTCGAAAGAGTCCGTCGGAGGCGAAGTCGGGGGGCATTCGGAGCCGGAGATGCGTGAAGGGGCGGGCGGCAGATGTGCGCCGTCCGCCCCCTCACCGTGGATCAGTTGAGGTTGTTCTCCGCCAGCCAGTCCGCGGCGACGTCTTCCAGCGAGAGCTGGTCGACGGTGTACTGCACGTTCAGAGCGACGAGTCCCTCGGGCGTGAGGGCGGCGCTGACCGCGTTGATGATGTCGGCGATGTCGTCGGCGATCTCGGCGTTCACGACCGGCACGACGTTCGACGCGAGGAACAGGCCCTCGGGGTCTTCGAGCGTCACGAGGTCGTTCGTGCCGATGCGCGGGTCGGCGGTGTAGACGTTGGCGATCTGGATGTTGCCGGCGACGAGCTCATCGACTGTGGTGTCGGCGGTCGGGTTGAAGGTGACCTCCACCCCGTACGTGTCCAGCAGTCCGGTCGGACCGTAGGGACGTTCTTCGAGCTCGGGGTTGCCTCCGAGCACGAGGCCGTCGATGCCGGCGAGGTCGGCGATCGAGACGAGGCCGTTCTCCTCGGCGAAGGCCGACGTGACGTTGTACGAGTCCTGATCGGTCGCCGACGACTGGTCGAGCACCGTCAGGTTCTCGGGCAGGGCCTCCTGCAGGGCGGCGTAGACGTCGTCCGACGTCGTGGCCGTGGCATCCGGGTCGAAGAACTGCAGCAGATTGCCGGAGTACTCGGGGAACAGATCGATCGAGCCGTCCTCGAGCGACGGGATGTAGGCGTCGCGCTGGCCGATGTTGAAGTTGCGCTCGACCTCGAAGCCGCCGGCCTCGAGAGCCTGGGCGTAGATCTCGGCGATCAGCTCGTTCGAGGGGTAGGCCTGCGAGCCGATGACGATCGTCTCGCTGCTGCCGCTGTCGCTGCTGCCGTCGTCGCCGCCGGTCAGCGGGTCGCTCGAGGCGCAGCCGGCGAGTGCCAGCGCGGAGACCGCGACGGCGCCGAGCGCGATCGAGAGGCGGGTTCGTGCTGTGAACATGTGTACCTCCGGTGTGGGATGGGTCAGGCGGATGCGTCCGCGGTGGCGCTCGCACGCGGGAGCGTACGGCGACGAGAGGGGGTGCGGCGTTCGGCGACGCCGCGGGGGACGACGACGCGCTGCAACAGCGCGAAGAGGCCGTCGAGCACCAGCGCCAGGACGACGACGATCAGCGAGGCGCCGAGGATCTGCTCGAAACGCCGCAGCTGGATGCCCTGGATGATGTCGAACCCGAGGCCGCCGAGCCCGACGTACGCGGCGATCGTCACGGTCGCCACGACCTGGAGCGTCGCCGAACGGAGCCCGCCGATCAGCAGCGGAAGTCCCAGGGGGACCTCGATCTTCCACAGGATCTGCCACGGGGTCATCCCCATCGCCCGCCCGGCGTCGATCACCGTGCGGTCGATCGCCTCGATGCCCGCGTAGGCGCCCGCCAGGATCGACGGGATCGCGAGGAGCACGAAGGCGATCACCGCCGCCTCGGTCTTGAGGTTGACGCCGACGACCATGACGAGCAGGATCACCAGGCCCAGCGAGGGGAGCGCGCGGGCAGCACCGGAGAGGAACACGGCGATCTCGCGGCCGCGGCCGGTGTGGCCGATCGCCCATCCTGCCGGAATCGCGATCAGCGCCGCGATCAGGACCGAGCCGGCGGTGAATGCGAGGTGCTGCGCGATCGCGGTCGGAAGCGGCAGGGTTCCGGTCAGACGTGCCGGCGAGAAGATCCACGCGAAAGCGTCTAGGAAGACGTTCATGCGGTCACCTCCGCCGCGCGGGAGGGGTCGATCCGGAGAGGTGTCCGCGCACGCCGCGTCCAGGGCATCAGCACCCGGCCGAGCAGGACGAGCACGAGATCGATGAGCACCGCGATCACGACGACGGCGATCACGCCGGCGAGCACCTCGGCGATGATCTGCCGCGCCGACCCGTTGGTGAACAGGTAGCCGAGATTCTGCACGCCGATCAGGATGCCGACCGTGGCCAGCGAGATCGTCGAGACCGCGGTGACCCTCAGCCCGGCCAGCAGCACGGGGCCGGCGAGAGGGAAGTCGACCCTCCAGAACCGTCGCCACGGGCCGAATCCCACGGCGACCGCCGCGGCGCGCGTGTCGCCGTCGACCGATGCGAGCCCGTCGGTGACGGAGCGCGTCATGATCGCGACGGCGTAGATCGTCAGCGCGATGATCAGGTTCAGCTCGGACAGATACGGGATGCCGAGCGTCGCGAGCAGGGCGAAGAGTCCGAGCGACGGGATCGTGTAGAGCAGGCCGATCGTCGTCAGCACCGATCCGCGCAGGGTTGTGAAGCGGAAGGCCGCCCAGCCCAGGGGCACGGCGATGACGAACCCGATCACGATGGCGATGAGGCTCTGGCGGAGGTGCACGACGGTGAGTCGACCGATCAGGTCGAGGTTGTCGAGCACCCAGTTCACGGCGAGTCCTCCACGAGCACGCCCTGCGTGCGGCCGGTGCCGTCGACGAGCACGGTTCCGTTCGCCGTCTGCTTCGCCCGGAGTGCGCGCGCGCCCCTGTCGACCCCGATGAAGCTCGCGACGAAGTCGCTCGCGGGGTTCTCGATGATCTCGTCCGGAGCGCCGATCTGGGCGATGCGGGCGCCCTTCTCGAGGATGACGACCTGATCGCCGAGCAGGAAGGCCTCGTCGATGTCGTGGGTCACGAAGACGATGGTCTTGTCGAGGTCGCGCTGCAGACGCAGCGTCTCTTCTTGCAGCTCTTTGCGCACGATGGGGTCGACCGCGCCGAAGGGCTCGTCCATCAGCAGGATGTTGGGGTCGACCGCGAGGCCGCGCGCGACGCCCACGCGCTGCTGCTGGCCGCCCGACAGCTGGCTCGGGTAGCGGTCCGCGAACGCGCGATCGAGGCCCACGACATCCATCAGCTCGAGCGCCCGCGCGCGGGCGGTCTTCTTCGCCACACCCTTGAGCACGGGAACGGTGGCGATGTTGTCGGCCACGGTGAAATGGGGGAGCAGGCCGGCGTTCTGCATGACGTAGCCGATGCCGCGACGCAGCTGGACCGGGTCGTTGTCGGCGATCTTCTCGTCGTCGATCACGATCTCGCCGCTGGTGGGCTCGACGAGCCGGTTGATCATGCGCAGCAGTGTGGTCTTGCCGCAGCCGGATGACCCGACGAACACGGTGGTCTTGTGCGCCGGGATGACGAGGCTGAAGTCGTCGACGGCGGTGGTGCCGTCGGCGAATCGTTTCGTGACGGAGCGGAATTCGATCGCCATGGACATTCCTTCCGGCGCGGGGTCTCCCAGCCAACCACAAGCCGCCGACACGGCGGACAATTCCCGGAACCCTTGACGCACGGCGAAATGTCTGTCAGCACGACCCGATGCTGTCGTCAATCCTGCCCGTCTGTCGGTGGGCGGCGCTACGTTTGGCGTCATGAGCGCCCAAGAGTACGACGTCATCGTCATCGGAGCAGGTCCCGTCGGCGAGAATCTCGCCGACCGCGCGGTGCGGGGCGGGCTGTCGGTCGTCATCGTCGAGAGCGAGCTCGTGGGCGGTGAGTGCTCCTACTGGGCGTGCATGCCGTCCAAGGCCCTCCTGCGGGGCGCTGCGGCGCTGCGGGCGGCGCGCGATGTCGCAGGCGCTCGCGAGGCGGTGACGGGCTCGCTCGATGTCGCGGCGACCCTCAAGCGTCGCGACGACATGACCCACGAGTGGAACGACTCGTCGCAGGTCGAGTGGCTGCAGAACGCCGATATCGCCCTCGTCCGCGGCCACGGGCGGATCACGGGTCAGCGGGAGGTCACGGTGCGCGGCGCCGATGAGAGCTCGACGGTGATCCGGGCCCGCCATGCCGTCGCGGTGTGCACCGGGTCGGCGGCGCTCCTGCCCGACATTCCGGGCCTGGCCGACGCCGCGCCCTGGACGAGCCGCGAGGCCACCAGCGCCCAGGAGGTGCCGTCATCGTTGGCGATCCTCGGCGGCGGCGTCGTCGGGAGCGAGATGGCGACGGCCTATGCGGCGCTCGGCAGCACGGTCACCCTCATCGCGCGTTCGGGACTGCTCGGCTCGATGGAGCCGTTCGCCGGCGAGGCGGTCGCGAAGGCATTGGCCGAGGCGGGGGTCGACGTGCGCACCGGTGTCGACGTCGAGCGCGTCACGCGCGAGGGCGAGGTGGTGCTCACGCTGTCGGACGGCGGCGAGGTGCGGGCCGCCGAGGTGCTCGTCGCGATCGGTCGCACTCCGCGCACGCATGACCTGGGGCTGGATGCCGTGGGCCTCGAGCCGGGCGCGTGGCTCGACGTCGACGACACGATGCGCGTGCGGGGCGTGGACTGGCTCTACGCCGCCGGCGACGTCAACCACCGTGCGCTGCTCACCCATCAGGGCAAGTACCAGGCGCGGGCGGCGGGCGATGTGATCGCCGCGCGCGCGAACGGGGCCGATGTCGACGACGCCCCGTGGGGCAGGCACGTCGCGACGGCCGACCATTCCGCGGTACCCCAGGTGACGTTCACCGACCCCGAGGTCGCATCGGTCGGGCACACCGAGGCATCCGCCCGAGCCGCGGGGATCGACATCCGCGTGCTCGACTACGACCTGTCCTGGGTCGCGGGGGCGAGCACCTACGCCGACCACTACGCGGGGCAGGCGCGCGCGATCGTCGACGAGCAGCGCCGGGTGCTGATCGGCGCGACGTTCGTCGGTCCCGAAGTGGCCGAACTGCTGCACTCCGCGACGATCGCGGTCGTGGGCGAGGTGCCGATCGAGCGACTCTGGCACGCGGTGCCGTCGTACCCGACGGTCAGCGAGGTCTGGCTCCGCTGGCTCGAGGCCTACGGGCGCTGACCACCGCGGGCGCTGATCACGGCGCCGGGTACGGGCGCTCGGTGAGCAGGGTCGCGAGGTGGGCGGCGTTGGCGGCGAGGGTCTTCGTCGTCGAAGCGACTTTCTCGGGCGTCTCGGGCAGGTCCTTGTAGTCGGTCGTGTGCATCGCCTCGCCGTTCCAGTACACACCGCCCTGCGACGGGATCGTGAAGCCCACGTCGCCGAGTCCTTGGTAGACGGCGGCGGTGATCGAGTGAGCCCCGTCCTCGTTGCCGAGCACGACAGCCACGGCGACCTTGCCGGCGAGGATCGGGCGTCCCGCGGCATCCGTCTCGGAGAGCTCGGCGTCCAGGCGCTCCAGCACCCGCTGGGCGACGCTGGACATGTTGCCCATCCAGGTCGGGGTGGTGAAGACGAGGATGTCGGCGGCGAGCACCTTCTCGCGGATCGACGGCCATTCGTCGCCGCCGCCCATGTCGGTCTCGACACCCGGCTTCACATCGACGTCGACCACGCGCACGATCTCGCCCGTCACCTCGTGCGACGCAAGAGCGTCGAGCACCTGCTGGGCGAGCAGGTCGCAGCTCGACTCGGCGGGTGACGGCTTGAGCGTGCAGTTCAGGGCGAGTGCGTGGAGCATGGGAATCCTTTCGTCGTCGGCAGGTTAGATCGGGCCGGGCCCGACGCGTACGGGGTTGACATACGCTGGCGGCAACGCGTCGACGACGAGGAGACACACGTGAGACGTCCCACCCCCGATCCCGTCCTACCCGGCCAGGAATCCGTGTGGGACTACCCGCGCCCGCCCCGCGTGGAGCATGTCGACCGCCGCGTGCGCATCGTGCTCGGCGGCGAGGTCATCGTCGACACCGACGACGTGGTGCGGGTGCTCGAGACGAGTCATCCGCCGGTGTACTACCTGCCGATCGCGGCGTTCGCCGGCGGTGCCCTCACCGACGGCGAGGGCTCGTCGTTCTGCGAGTTCAAGGGCTCCGCGCGGTACCTCGACGTTCACGGCGGCGACGAGACCCGCCCGCGGGCGGGCTGGAACTACCCGTCGCCCTCGCCCGGGTACGGTGTGCTCGCCGATCGTGTGGCGGTCTACCCCGCGGCGATGGACGGATGCACCGTCGACGGAGTGACCGTGACGCCGCAGCCCGGCACGTTCTACGGAGGATGGGTCAGCCCCGACATCGTGGGCCCGTTCAAGGGCGAGCCGGGCTCGATGGGCTGGTGACCGCGCCATGGGCACCAGGCTGCTGCTGATCTCGGACACCCACATCCCGGGGCGTGCGCGCCGCCTGCCCGATGCCGTGCTGCGCGAGGCGGATGCCGTCGACCTCGTCATCCACGCGGGGGACTGGGTGTCGGGTGCCGTGCTCGATGAGCTCGAGACGCACGCAGAGGTGCTGGGCGTCTTCGGCAACAACGACGGAACAGATCTCCGGGCACGGCTTCCCGAGGTCGCGCGGCGTGAGATCGACGGGGTGCGCGTCGGGGTCGTGCACGAGACGGGCGCCTCGGCACGGCGGGAGACCCGGATGGACGCAGCCCACACGGACGTCGACGTGCTCGTCTTCGGGCACAGCCACATCCCGTGGGACACCACGACCCCGCGCGGGATGCGGCTGCTCAACCCCGGCTCGCCGACGGACCGCCGGCGCCAACCGCACCACACCCTGATGACCGCGGTCGTCGACGACGGCACTCTGCGCGACGTGCGGCTGGTGACGCTGTGAGCTTTCCGATCGCGGCGTCGTCCGGCCCGGCGGACGGGTCGGCCGGCTACTCCTACGGGGCCGTGCTCGTGGCCTCGATCGACACGACTCCGGATGCGGTCGCCGACGTCCTGCGCGGCATCCGGTTCACGGGATGGATCGCGCCGCCGCGGAACGGATGGATCGCGGCGGTCGGCGACCCCGGCGAGGGGATCGTGGCCGACGCCCGCAGCGGCGTCATCGAGGTCGGCGGAGAGATCGCGCGGCGGATGCGGGGTGCGGTGATCGCGCTGCGCGTGCGCCGCGATCGCCAGCTCGCGATCGTGGCGTGGCGGGACGGCGAGGAGATCGCCCGCTACTGCAGCGACCCCGCGCAGGAACCCGACGCCGCTCGCGAGGTGCTCACCGAGCCGGTGGGTGCCGACGGTGCACCCGAAATCGCCGCCGCCGCGTGTCGTCCCGACGCCGGCGAACTGCTCGCCGAGATCCTCGACGACGAGATCGACACCGACAGCGTCTTCGAATCCGAACGTCTGCGGCGGGTGCTCGACCTGCTCGGGCTGCCGCGCTGGATCGTCGCCGCGGGAGAGCTGCCGCGGGACATCCCGACCGGCCCCCGCTCAGCAGAGCTGACACGGCTTCGCGCGGGAGCCACAGGAGGCGCGGGTCTGCTGCGGAATGTGCTCGTCGGGCGGCTGCGGCGTCGGAAGACCGCCCCGCCCGTGATCGCCGAACCGCCGACCAGTGGGGGATTCGACGAGTGGATGCTGTGAAGGTCGACCTCAAGAAGGACCTCCCGTCGTACTCCGCGAAGCGCGGTGTGATCGAGCTCGTCGACGTGCCCCGGTTGAGGTACCTCATGATCGACGGGTCCGGCGATCCGAACACGTCCGTGTCGTACCGGCACGCGATCGAGACGCTCTTCCCCGTGTCGTACTCGCTCAAGTTCCTGAGCAAGCGAGAACTCGGCCGCGACTACGTCGTGATGCCGCTCGAAGCACTGTGGTGGGCAGACGACATGGAGTCGTTCACATCGGCGCGCGACAAATCGCGCTGGAGCTGGACGGCGATGATCCTCGTGCCCGACTGGATTCCCGACGATCTCGTCGGGAAGGCGAAAGCCGTGGCTGCGGGCGCGCCGGCGATCGATCGGGTGCGCGTCGAGGAGCTGACCGAAGGACGCTGCTACCAGACCCTGCACGTGGGTTCGTACGACGACGAGGGGCCCGTGCTCGATCATCTGCACCACGTCGTGATGCCCGCGGCTGGAGTCGAGCCGTCGGGACGGCATCACGAGATCTATCTCAGCGACGCCCGACGCACCGAGCCCGCGAAACTGCGCACGATCCTTCGCCAGCCGGTCACGGCGCCGCGACCCCCGGTCTGACTCCGCACGTGCCCGTCGATCGGGATCCACCGGTCGACGTCGCACGACCGCCGGCGCTCACCACCCGCCTCGGGTAGGCGTGTGGCCTCCGCGGGCGTCGTCGGGCATCTGCATCTCGGCCCGCACGCCGAGCAGTCGCAAGGGTCGGTCGGGCTCGATCTTGGCGACGAGCGCCATCACCTCGGCGGTGACGGTGTCGCGGTCGAACGTCGTGGCGACCTTGCGGGTGAAGGTCTTCGTGAGAAACGGCGCGTAGCGCACCTTGAGCCCGACGCCCGCGACCGGTCGGCCCTCGGCGGCGACGTCCTCGAGCACCTGGTCGAGCAGATCGCGCGCAGCCTGTTCGATCTCGCCGCGGTCCGACACGTTCACCTGGAACGTCGTCTCGCGGCCGTGACCGCGGGCGACCCACGGGGTGTCGTCGACCACCGCCGAGCCGTCGCCGCGCCCGAGCTGCCGGTACCACGGGCCCATCTTCGGGCCGAACTCGGCGGCGAGCGCGTCGAGATCGGCGCGGGCGAGGTCGTCGACGGTCGCGATGCCCAGACCCGCGAGACGCTTCGAGATCTTCGACCCGACCCCCCAGAGGGCGATCACGGGCTTGTCGCCCATGACCTCGAGCCAGTTCTCGGCGGTGAGACGGAACGTCCCCCGCGGCTTCCCGAAGTCGGTGGCGTTCTTGGCCCGGACAAGGGTGTCTCCGATGCCCACGCTGCAATGCAGCGCCGTGCGCTCGAGGACGGCCGCCTGGATGGCCCGGGCGGATGCCTCGGGATCATCGGTCTCCAGTCCGACGAAGGCTTCGTCCCAGCCGAGCACCTGCACGACGGCTCCGGGATGCGCGCGCAGAGCGGTCATCACCTCGTCGGACGCGGCCGTGTAGGCCGGGCCGTCGACGGGCAGGATCACGGCATCAGGTGCTTTCCGCGCCGCGATGCGCAACGGCATCCCCGACCCGACACCGAGCGCGCGGGCCTCGTACGACGCGGTCGACACGACGGCTCGTTCGGTCGGGTCGCCCCGACCGCCGACGATGACCTGCTTTCCGGCGAGCTCGGGCCGACGCAGCACCTCGACCGCGGCGATGAACTGGTCGAGATCGACGTGCAGCACCCACGGCGTCGGCATGGGCTCCAGTGTGCCCCCGACGACCGACACCGTCGAGGGGTCAGCGCTTCTTCGCGCGCAGCTCTCGTGCGAACACGACGCATCCGATGATCATCACGACGGCGCCGATCGCGAACGACAGCACGCCCAGCCAGGGGGTCGCATCGAGCAGGGTCTGTCCGAAGACAGCACCGCTGAAGAGGAACGTCGCGGCCACGAAGTACCAGACCGCGGTCGAGGGTGCGGTGGGCTCGTCGGCATCCATACGACCACGCTGTCACGTGCGCCCGGGCTCCACATCCCCCGCGCGGGGGATCGGTCACACGACTGCGGCGACCGCTTCTTCGAGTCGGGCGAGTCTGGTGTCGGGGTCGCCGGCTATCTCGACGATGACGGCCCCGCCCGTCAGATCGGGGTCGTCCGCGAGCTCGAGGAGCGCGTCGTTCATCGCGTCGCGCAGTTCGAGGTCTTCGTCTTCGGGTACCCGGATGCCGCTGTCGGCGGCGAGGGGGAGGAGCACCAGGAGGTCGACCTGGGAGCCCGCCCGCGCGGCGAGCTCGGCGCTGCGCCGGAAGAGCTCCGGACCCCGGGTGGAGCGCCCGAGCACGTCCAGCGCCTCGAGGTACGCGAGGAAGTCCAGAGGCCCCCGCTCGGCGATCGCCTGCTCGTCGGGGGAGAGCTCTTCGAGGCGGGCGGACGCGATACCGAGCTGCGAGAGGAAGAATCCCGCATCGGGCTCGTCGGGGGCCGCATCCATCAGCTCGAACGGGTCGGGCAGGATCACGAAGTCGCGGTGCCGGCGCGCGAAGTCGGCGATCAGGGTGCTCTTGCCGCTGGCGTGGGTTCCCGAGACGACGATCCGCATGCCCGAAGTGTACGGCGGCGATAAGACACGCGAGAGATGCGAAGACGGCGGCGGAGGAGTACCGTCACTTCTCTGATTGCTAGAAAAGCGAGGGAAATCATGGCCGAGAGTTCACGCCGACGCTGGATCGGGCTGGTCTTCATCAGCGTCGCGGTCGCCCTGATCATCGTCGACTCGACCATCGTCAACGTCGCCGTGCCGTCGATCGTCGACGAGCTCGGGATCTCGTCCACGCAGGTGCAGTGGGTGCAGGAGGCCTACACGCTCGTCTTCGCCTCGCTCCTGCTGCTCTTCGGCAGCCTCGCCGACCGCTTCGGTCGGCGTCGCCTGATGGTGGTCGGGGTCGTGATCTTCGCCCTCTCATCGGTGTTCGCCGGTCTCGCGCCCAACGGCGACCTGCTGATCCTCGCCCGGCTCGTGCAGGGCGTGGGCGGGGCGATGATCCTGCCGACGACCCTGTCGCTCATCAACGCGACCTTCCGCGGGCGGGAGCGCGGCATCGCCTTCGCGGTGTGGGGATCGACGATCGGCGGGATGGCGGCCGTCGGTCCGCTGCTCGGTGGCTGGCTCACGACGGAGTTCTCGTGGCGGTGGGCTTTCGGCATCAACGTGCCGCTCGGCATCATCATCGTCATCGGCGTGCTGCTGACGGTCGACGAATCGCGAGAGCGCAGCCGCGCGCCCATCGACTTCGTGGGCGCGGCGCTGTCGATCGTGCTGTTCGGGTCGCTCGTCTTCGGTCTCATCGAGGGGCGCACCTACGGCTGGTGGACCCTCGAGGAGGCGTTCACCATCGGCGGCCTCACGTGGCCGTTCACCCTCTCGCCGGTCCCCGTCGCGTTCTGCATCACGGCGCTCGCCCTGGTGGCCTTCGTGTGGTGGGGCGTCTCGCGCCGGCGTCGCGGCAAGAGCTCGCTCATCGAGTTCTCGCTGTTCGGCATCCCGTCCTTCCGCAACGGCAACATCGCCGCGCTCGTCGTGTCGCTCGGAGAGTTCGGCCTCATCCTCGCGCTCCCCCTGTGGCTGCAGTTCGTCCTCGGATTCGATGCGCTCCAGACGGGCTTCCTCCTGCTCGCTCTCGCCGTGGGCTCGTTCGTCGCGAGCGGCTTCGCGGGCGCCTTCAGCGGCCGGGTCCGGGCGGTGACGGTGGTGCGCGTCGGCATCGCAGCCGAGATCCTGGGCGTCGGGTGGGCGGCGTTCATCATCGCCCCGGATGCCGCGTGGGGATGGCTCATGCCCGCGCTGTTCGTCTACGGGTTCGGCGTGGGCCTCGCGACGGCGCAGCTGACGGGCGTGATCCTGCAGGATGTCCCGGTCGAGCTGTCGGGCCAGGGCTCGGGCACCCAGTCCACCTCACGGCAGGTCGGCTCGGCGCTCGGCGTCGCGATCCTCGGCACCGTCCTGTTCACCACGACGGGAGCAGCGCTCGCCGCATCCCTCGACGATGCGGGTGTGCCGACGGCGCAACGCGACCAGATCGTCGACTCGGTGGTCGATTCGGCCGGGGGCGCGATCGCCGGGCTCGGGCAGAATCCTGAGACGGCTCCGTACCTGGATGCCGCCGAGACCGCCTTCTCGGACGGCACCCGGGCCGCCGCGTTCACCGCGGCCGGGTTCCTGGTCGTCGGCCTCGCCGCGACGTTCTCGCTCGGCCGCGGCCGTTCCGACGAGGTCGACGAGACCGCGGCATCCGATGTCACGCCGGCGGAGCCGCCGGTGTGAGGATCAGCCGTCGTCGCGGACCGCGTAGACCACCCGGTTGTCTTCGTAGTGCCCGATCGAGCGATCGAAGTACCCGCCGCATGTGATGAGACGCAGCTCGTCGGTCGCCACCGCGCCGAAGACCCGGGCGGTCGGGAACGCGGACTTGGGGTAGTCGGCGACCTCGACGACCGAGTACCGGTGCACAGCGCCGGCGACGTCGGTCACCTCGACCGCGTCCCCCGGCACCAGGTCGCGCAGACGCACGAACACGGCGGGTCCGCTCGGCGAGTCGACGTGGCCGGCGATCACGAGGGGACCGTGGCCGCCGGGCCGGCCCCCGCCGGTGAACCAGCCCACCCGCGCGAAGTCGCCCGGCACCTCCATCGTGCCGCCGGCGCCGATGCCGAGGTCGATGAGCGATTCGGTCAGGCCGATGGACGGGATCGTCACGCTCGCCGGGGCGAGCCCGACGGCGGGCGGTGTCGGGGTGGGGGTGGGCGTGGGCGTCGCGGTCGCCGTCTGCTCGGCGGTGACGACGGGAGCGGGCGTGATCGGGGGCGCGGCCGTGTCAGGTGTCGGCGTGCAGCCGGCGAGGAGCAGTGCGGCGAGCACCGCGCCCACGGCTCGCGGCGCCGCCCTCGGAGGAAGGCGACGCCGCGAGGCTCGTGGGGATCGGGTCATCGCGTCGCGGCGGTCCGGCGACGGTAGGCGATGAATCCGGCTCCGGCGAGCAGTCCCGCCACGCCGACGGCCGCGGCGGTGACGACCGCGGTGTCGGGTCCGGCGGTTCCGCCCGCACCCGTGGCGACGCCGCCGACGGGGACCTGGGTGAGCTGACCGCGCACGACGCCCGCGGGCGATGCGACGGTGTGGGAGTCGGCGGTGAAGCCGGCGGCGTTCGCCTCGATCTGCGAGAGCGTGAAGCCCTCGCCCGTGTCGACGCCGTTGGCGAGCACACCGGTCGTGAAGGGTCCCTGCAGGCATCCGGAGCTCGTGCGGGGTCCGTCACCGACGGGCGCGGGGTTGGGGAATGCGATGCGCGGCGGGCCGGCCTGGCCGACGGCGGCCTGGTGGATGTGGGTGGCCGTCTTGGCCGGGCTCTGGTAGTCGCCGCTGACGCCGGTGAGCTCGATGTCGTAGCAGATGATCTCGAGGGTGGAATTGATGCGGAACGTGAACGTCCCGGCCGCTCCGGCCTGGCCGGGTGTCGCGACGCCGTCGTTGTTGATCACCTGGTCGGGGGTGGCCATCACGGTGAACGCGCTCGTGAACGACGAGGGTTCGGGCACCTCGGTCTCGGCATGCGCGGCGGGGGCGACGAGCAGCAGTCCTGCCGCGGCCGCGACGCCGATCGTGATCGTGCGAGTGGATGACTTCGTGAACATGACTGCAACCTTTCGGGCGGGATGCCGGACGCATCCGTCGAAGGGTCTACGTCGGCGGAGGCCCCGGCGTTCATCGACGTCGGAAATTGTCCGGGATGAACGCTCAGACGCGTCTCGTCGTATCCCTCTGCAGATCACCTAGCCTGGAGAGGACGCGTGACTGCCGTGATGCACACCGCTCGAAGACTCGGGGGACGAGGCATGGGGGACGAGGTCGACGATCGCGCCGAGCCCGCCCGCCGACCCCGCTCGTTCGATGCGTCGCGGGCGTTCGACGCCCACGGGTCGGCTCTGCTCGGCTTCGCGGTCAACGCCCTGCGCGATCGACCCCTGGCGGAGGATTGCGTGCAGGAGACGTTCCTGCGCGCGTGGCGCTCGCGCGACCGCTTCGACGGCGACCGCGCATCCGAGCGCACGTGGCTGTTCGCGATCGCCCGCAACGTGATCACCGACGCCCTGCGCGCCCGCGCGCGCATGCCCCGCATCGGCGGGGACGACGAACTGGACTCCCGCAGTGCCGCGGTGCCAGACCCTCTCGAACGGATGCAGATCGTCGAAGGGCTCGCGCGACTCAGCGAGCCGCATCGAGAGGTCATCCTGGCCGTGCACATCCACGGACGCACCTACCAGGAGCTGTCCGATGCGACGGGCGTCCCCGTCGCGACCTGGCGCACCCGCGCTTACCATGCGCTGCGGGCCATGCGCGGTTATCTCGAAGGATCGGAGGACCCCGATGTCCACTCCTGACGAACGCATCGAAGAGCTCATCGCCGCCGCGGTCGCGGGCGCGCTGACCCCGTCGGAGCGTGACGAACTCGACCGCCTGCGGGCGCGGCACCCGTGGATCGAGGACGAGATCGCGTCGCTGGGCCGCCTCGCCGAACGGTTGCACGACTCGGATGCCGGGTGGGAGACCCCGGTTCTCACCGACGACCTGCGGGCCCGCGTCGTCGGCGGTCTGCCCGCCGGACTCCCCGTCGCGGCGCCGGCTGAGCCGGTGCGCACTCATCGCCGCTGGCTCACCCCGACCCTGGCCGCCGCCTGCCTCGCGCTGGGCCTCGCGATCGGAATCGGCGTGCCCGCCCTGTCGAGCCTGCCGCCGACCGGTCCTCCGGGAACCCTCGGGGCGCTCGAGTCCCTCGTCGTGAGCGACCGCGTCGAGGGTGTCGCCGTCGAGGCGGACCTCGTCGCGCACACGTGGGGCACGGAGGCGGTGCTCGACGTCACGGGCCTCGATGTCGGCGAGACGTACTCCGTCGTCTTCGTCTCGGCCGACGGGACGGAGTTCTCGGCCGGTCAGATGCTCGGGTCGGCTGTGGCGATCCACTGCCGCCTGAATGCGGCCGTGATGAGGCAGGATGCCGCGCGCCTCGAGATCCGCGACGCCGACGCGAACCCGGTCGCCCTCGCCGAGCTGCCCGACGCCTAGGCCATCAGTCGGCGGGCTCGACCGGCGGAGCCGTCAACAGGGGCTCGATCTCGAGCGTCAGGTCGATGATCTCGCGCAGCAGTCCGCCGGCTGTCGTGGCGCGCAGCAGCGTGTACTGATCGAATTCGCCGAGCGGGGCGATCGCCGCCAGCTGCCAGATCGATTCGAGCGGCTCGTCGGAGAGCTCGATGTCGGCATCCCATCGTGTCGGTCCGAACTCGGCGGCGCGCGCCAGCACGCGGCGCACGATGCGCTCCGCCTCGTTCCACAGCGGAGTGAGGGCGTCGTCCCACGTGAGCGGGGGCAGGATCGTGGTCTCGGCGCGCGGGTGCGGGTCGTCGTCGAGCCAGCGGTCGACGGTGAACCTCGCCCCGCCGACCGAGACGACGTGCAGGTCTTCGCCCCCGACCTGCACCTCCATCACCCGTGCCATGGTCCCCACGGTGCTGCGCTGGTCGCCACCGCCGGCTTCGTGACCGCGCTCGATCAGCACGACGCCGAACTGCGGGTCCTCCTCGTCGAGGAGCCGGCCGACCATCATGAGGTAGCGCGGCTCGAAGATGCGCAGCAGCAGCGGGGTGTGCGGGAACAGCACCGATCCCAGCGGGAACATCGGAACGGCGTCCATACCGCCAGTCAACCAGCCCCGGCGGGTGGTCGGGTCGTTCCGAGGTCGCGCAGCACGGCGCGAGCCACTCGGTCGCCCGAGACGAGCGCGCCCTGGATCGACGCGGTGTCGCGGTGGTCTCCGGCGACGTACAGCCGGTCGCCGACCTGTGCCGGGCTCGCGACCCGAAGCGGCGAGGGCTGCGCGGGAAGGGCGTGCGCGATGTCGTCTCGGCGCAGCAGCTGCCACGGACGCGTGTCGACCTCCCAGATCTCGGCGAGCTGACGGCGCACGTCGGCCTCGCTCGCCTCCGTCGACAGGAGGCACGTGGCCTGCACGAGGTGGCGCCCTGGCGGCGCGTACGAGGGAGCGCTGTGCGACATCACGACGGTGTTGACGATCGGCCCGTTGCGTCTGCCGTCGACGGCGAGCAGAGCGGATGCCGGGGGTGCGGCGTCCGGAGCGAACCACCAGGTCTGCAGGCCCCGCGTCTCCGGGCGCGGGATGTCGATGAGGTCGCCCGCCGCCTCGGGCCCGACGGCGACGATGACGGCGCGGGCGCGGAGAGCGTCGCCACCGTCGACGTCGACGTCGATCCGTGCCGTCGAGGTGCGCACTCGGGTAGCGCGGGCTCCGATCCGGATGCCCGCACCGGCCCTGCCCGCCGAGGCGGCGAGCTGGGCGGGAAGAGCGCCCATGCCGCGCTCCGGAACTCCTGGCGCACCGAGGGCGAACATGCGCACCAGGAGGCGTGCGAAGGCGTCCGAGGTCTCGGCGTCCGCCTCGGCGAGGACACCGGTGAGGAACGGCTCGAGCACTTCTGTTCGGAGCGCTCCGCGTATGCCCGTGCGGTCCCAGCCCTCGGCGAGGGTGCGATCGGGACCCGAGATCACCGTCTTCGGTCGCACCAGGGCCGGCCCGAGCCATCGCGCGAGCGCCGCGACGTCGCGCGGGGTGACGAGCCCGCTGAGCAGCGTCGCCGGGATGCCCGTCGGATGGCGGAGCGGATGCCGCAGCTCGACGCTGCGGTCTGCGCGACGCACGCGCACGCCGACCGGGAAGGTCTTCAGGCGCAGCGCCGGCATGTCCACCCAGCGCCGCACGGCGGGGTAGGCCGGATTGAGGATCTGGAACCCGCGATCGAGCAGGAATCCGTCGACCTCGTCGGTGCGCTGGCGCCCGCCGACGGCATCCGAGGCCTCGAGCAGCTCGACCTCGAGCCCCGACTCGGCGAGGCGGGTCGCCGCGCGGAGGCCCGCCAGACCCGCACCGATCACGACGACATCGACGGCCACGGCGCGTCAGTAGACCCGGTCGAAATCCGTCGCGAGGTCCCATTCGGTGGTGGCACGCAGCTGGTCGAGCAGCGCGAGCGCGTGGCGCAGGGCGACGTCACGGCCGGCGACGGCGTGCACGTCGATCACGAGGGGCGGCGGTTCGCCGAACTTCGGGATGTCTATCTGCGCCCACACCCCGTCGGCCAGGGGGACGGTGGGTCGCGCGGTCGCCGGCGACTGCACGGTCGATGCGGCCACGCGCGCGATCGTGCGCAGAGCGGTGAGCTTGTCGACCGCGTCCTGGGCGACCAGGGTGGCGACGGCGGATTCAGTCGGCGACGTGCTCATGGTGCCTCCTCGGTGGGGCGACGGACGCGCCCGCGCCCAGTCAACCAGCTCCTGGCAGTCTTCCGAGAACCGGACCTCCGCCACGGTCAACGATATATCGTTGAGTATCGTTCGAGCCTCTTCCGAGGTCATACGCAGAGGAGATCATCATGAGCGGTTCATTCCTGGGCGACGCATTCGGCCCCCGCAAGGGCGGCACCGGACAGGGCTGGCCCACCGCCGGAATCATGGAGGCCATGGAGCAGCTGCGCGGCGCCTTCGAGCAGAAGGTCGCCCCCCGCATGGGTCGCGGCGACGTGCGCACGGCAGTGCTCGGCCTCCTCGCCGAGCAGCCCATGCACGGCTACCAGATCATCCAGGAGATCGGCGAGCGCAGCGACGGCGCCTGGAAGCCGAGCCCCGGCTCGGTCTACCCCACCCTTCAACTGCTCACCGACGAAGGCCTCGTGAGCGCCGAGGAGTCCAACGGCCGCAAGACCTACTCGCTGACCGAAGAAGGACGTCAGGTGGCGGATGCCGCGGGCGACCGCTCCGCTCCGTGGGAGGCCTCGTCGGGAGCCCGCGAGAACACCCGGGTCACCGCTCTCCCCAAGGCCGGCATCGATCTCGCCCAGGCGGCCGCCCAGGTGGGTCGCTCGGGAACCCCCGAGCAGGTCAAGGAAACCGTCGCCGTCCTCGACGAAGCGCGCCGTAAGCTCTACAGCATCCTCGCCCAGGACTGACGGGGGTGCCCGCCGCACATCGGCGTCCAGGAGGTTCGATGACCGGCGCCGGTGACATGCGTGCCCGCTACCGCAGGATCACGCGGTTCGCAGCGCGCTACCTGGTGCAGGCGTGGTGGTTCGAGCTGTTCCTCCCGCGGCTGGGGCTCTCCTGGTACTCCGCCCGCGGCCGTACGAAGCGGCTCACGCGCATCGCGAAGAACTTCCACGTGCTGGCGGTCGACCTCGGCGGCCTCATGATCAAAGTCGGCCAGTTCATGTCGTCGCGCCTCGACGTGCTGCCCCCCGAGATCACGAAGTCGCTCGAGGGGCTGCAGGACGAAGTGCCCGCGGTCGACTTCGCCGCGATCCGCACGTCTGCAGAGGCCGAACTCGGGGTTCCGCTCGAGCGCGCGTACGCGTGGGTCGACGAGACGCCGCTCGCGGCGGCATCCCTCGGTCAGGC
Organism: Planococcus sp. APC 4015; assembly: GCA_030407505.1. GTDB lineage: Bacteria > Actinomycetota > Actinomycetes > Actinomycetales > Microbacteriaceae > Microbacterium. The sequence continues at coordinate 123,421 of JASDDH010000006.1, read as the reverse complement.
GCATCGGGCGATCCTCCTGCCTCGGGATGCCGAGGAGACCGGCTTGACGGCGGTCGTCGTGAAGATCCAGCGGCCGGGCATCGACCAGATCGTCGACGTCGACCTTCGTGCCCTGCGCAAGGTCGGCGGATGGCTGAGCCGGGTGCGCCTCGTGTCGGATCGCGTCGACATGCCCGCGCTCGTCGAGGAGTTCGCCGCCACCAGCCTGGAGGAGATCGACTACCTGCACGAGGCCGCCAACGCCGAGCGCTTCGCCGCGGACTTCGCCGGCGATGACCGTGTGGCTGTGCCCGACGTCGTCTGGGAGCGCACGACCCGCCGGGTGCTCACCCTGCAGGACGTCACGGCGATCAAGCTCACCGATGTCGCCGCGCTGCGCGCAGCCGGCATCGATCCGTCCGAGGTGGCGTCGCAGTTCGCCGCCGTCATGTTCGACCAGCTCTTCGCGGACGGGTTCTTCCACGCCGATCCGCATCCGGGCAACATCTTCGTCACGCTCCGGCCCGACCCGGCGCCCGATCAGCGACCGTGGTTCTTCACGTTCATCGACTTCGGGATGATGGGCGAGGTTCCCGAGAGCCTCCGACGCGGGCTGCGCCGGCTCATCATCTCCGCCGCCTCGCGCGACGGGAAAGGCCTCGTCGACGGCATCCGCGATGTCGGCGTGCTGCTGCCTTCGGCCGACACGTCCGAGCTGGAGCGAGCGATGACGCAGCTGTTCGCCCGGTTCGGCGGCATGGGATTCGCCGAGCTGCAAGAGGTCGATCCGCGCGAGTTCCGCGCCTTCGCGATCGAGTTCGGCGACGTCGTGCGGTCGCTGCCGTTCCAGCTGCCCGAGAACTTCCTGCTCATCATCCGGGCCATGTCGCTCGTGTCGGGCAACTGCAGTGCGCTTCACCCCTCCTTCAACATCTGGGATTCCATCGAGCCCTACGCCAACCGGCTGATCCGCGAAGAGGGCGGCAACGTCGTGCAGGAGTTCGCGAAGCAGGCCGTGACCGTCGCGGGCGTCGTGGCGCGCCTGCCGCAGCGGATCGACGATCTCGCGACGCGGATCGACGAGGGGCGCATCTCGGTCGAGACGCCGAAACTCGATCGCCGTGTCGCGCGCCTGGAGCGTATGGGAGGGCGCATCGTGTCGGCGATCCTCTTCGCAGCGCTGCTGATCGGCGGCATCCTGCTGCGGGTCGATGATCTCGTCTTCGGCACCGTGATGATGTCGGTGTCGCTGCTGCCGCTGCTGGCGGCGCTCTTCAGCGGGCGGCGCATCTAGTCGAGCAGGCTGAGCGCCGATCCTTTGTGGGCTGCGCGGTCGCCGCTCTTCTCGGACTCCACCACGAAGGCCGGTTCATCGTCGGACGCGGTGAACTTCTGCCCCGCGAGCTGGAAGTCGCTCGTCTTGCGCTCCACGATCGTTCCCTGCGTGCGACCCTGCGGGGTGTTCCAGCTGACGCGGTCGCCCTTGCGCAGTCCTCGTGCCATGTCGTCGTCTCCTCGTTCACGGGTGTGCGACGAGGGTACGGGCGGCTGCGCTGCACGGCACGGGGGTTGCGTCCGCCCCGGCGGCTCGGTACACGAACCGTACAGACGACGGATGCCGCGACCCGGGGGCCGCGGCATCCGTTTCTGCTGCGTTCTTACGCGTTCGCGTCAGCGCGCTGGGGGAGCACCCATCCCGCGCGCGGGAAGTGGCACGTGTAGCCGTTCGGGTAGCGGATCAGGTAGTCCTGGTGCTCGGGCTCGGCCTCCCAGAACGGGCCGACGGGCTCGATCGTCGTGACGGCCTTGGCCGGCCACAGTCCCGAGGCGTCGACGTCGGCGATCGTCTCGCGGGCCGTTTTCTCCTGCTCGGGTGAGAGCGGGAAGATCGCCGAACGGTAGCTCGTGCCGACGTCGTTGCCCTGACGGTTGAGGGTCGACGGGTCGTGGATCTGGAAGAAGAACGACAGGATGTCGCGGTACGACGTCTGGGTCGGGTCGAACACGATCTCGACCGCCTCGGCGTGGCCGGGGTGGAAGTTGTAGGTCGCGTGGTCGTTCTTGCCGCCGGTGTAGCCGACGCGCGTGTCGAGCACTCCGGGCTGGCGGCGGATCAGGTCCTCCATGCCCCAGAAGCAGCCGCCCGCGAGGACGGCGGTCTCGGTGCCGGCGGACTGGGTGATGGTTCCGTTGTCGGTCATGATGCGTCCTTCTCGTTCGTGAAGAGTGTGCGGTAGGCGCCGTAGCCCTGCTCGTCGAGCTCGGCGACCGGGATGAACCGCAGTGCGGCCGAGTTCATGCAGTATCTCAGTCCTCCGGCCTCCCGGGGTCCGTCGTCGAAGACATGGCCGAGGTGGCTGTCGGCGCCCGTCGAGCGAGCCTCGGTGCGCTTCATCCACAGCGTGCGGTCGGTCTTCGTGGTCACCGCGTCGGGATCGATCGGCCGGGTGAAGCTCGGCCAGCCGGTGCCGCTGTCGAACTTGTCGTGCGACGAGAACAGGGGCTGACCCGAGACGACGTCGACGTAGATGCCGTCGTCGTGGGTGTCCCAGTACTCGTTGCGGAACGGCGGCTCGGTGGCGTCGTCCTGCGTGACCCGGCGCTGGGTCGTGGTGAGGCGGCTGAGCGCCTCGGGGGTCTTGACGTACTCGTTGCTCATGGGGTCTTCCTCCTCGGGAGGCGTCGCTGGCTGCGGCGTCTGATGATCACAACGCATTCCCGCTTCAATGTGGTCCCTCGAACCTGAAAACGGGCCGTGAGTTGTATTGCCGGACCCGCCGCGCTACCCGCGTCCGAGTTCCGCCACGATCGCGTCGGCCACGACGGCGGTCGCGTGCGTGGCGATGTGGAGGTTGAGTGCGGGTTCGACGAGTTCGACCTCGAGGAGCGCGACTCCGAACTCGGCCGAATCGACGACGTCGACCCGTGCGTAGAGCGGCATCGCTCCATCCGTGACCGCCGTGACGGCCCGCAGCACCGCCTCGGCGAAGGCGTGCTCCTCGTCGGTCGCGTCGACGAGCTGCGGATTCTCGACGTACACACCGCCGATCAGGCCGCCGCCGACCTCGAGGAGCGCTCCCTTGGCGATCGTGTGCGTGTGGTGCCCGTTGATCGCGTAGAGGGCCTTCTCGGCGCCTTCGCTGAGTTCGGGGATCTCGGGCTGGATCATCGCGACGCCGCCCGCCGCCACGATCCGGTCGGCGAGTGCGACCGCGCGCGGGTCGGCGGCGTCGAAGAGCCCGGTGTCGCGGGCACCGGCCGAGACGGCCGGCTTGACGACGATTCGGCGGTGCCCGAGGGCCGACAGGGCTTCGTGCACCTCGGTGATCGTGCGGCACCAGGTCGTCGGCACGATGCGGATGCCGGTGTCTTCGAGCGCGCGCAGGTACTGCTTGTCGAGGTTCCAGCGCACCGTGGCGGGGGAGTTGAGCACCCGGGTCGCCGCCTCGGCGCGATCGAGCCAGGCATGGAACTCGGCGGGTCGCTCGGGATAGTCCCACGGCGACCGGATCACCAGCAGGTCGTAGTCGGCCAGATCCTCGGTGTGCGCGTGCCACACGACGGCGTCGGCGTCGACGGCCCGCTCGCGCAGGGCGGCGAGCAGCAACGGGGTGTCGTGGTCGGGGTCTTCGGCCGAGTACGCGTCGGTCACGACGATGCCGATGCGGGAGCGGGGGGAGACGGTCACGAGGATCTAGCGTAGACAGGGATGTCGGGGGAGCGGCGCACGTCTCAGTCGCGGATCAGTCGCACCCGAGCCACCACGATCGCGGCGACGACGCCGCCGAGTCCGCCCGCCACCATGTCGCCGATCGTGTCGTCGTAGGTGACGAAGATCTCAGACGTCACGAAGGTCTTACCGGCCCACTCCACCATCTCCCACACCGCGCTCGCGGCGAGCCCCACCGCGATCACGATCACGACGGGCGTGCGGCGGCGCGCCCCCGCCGCCTGCGGTGAGGGGACGACGTTGAAGCCGACCAGCGTCAGGTAGGTCATCGCGGCGATCGCGCCCGTGCACACGAAGTGCACGATGAGGTCCCAGCCGGGCACGGTCGTGTAGAGATCCAGCACGTTGCTCCACGCCGCGACCAGCACGGCGACGCCGAAGAAGATGTCGAACGCCGGCCGCGCTCCGATGAACCGCGGGATGAGCAGCGCGGGCAACGCGAGGGCGAGGATGCCGGCATCCGTCACGGTCGACCAGATGAACAGGGCGGCGACGCTCAGTGCACCCGCGACCCGCAGGGCGTCGGCGATCCACTCCGCCGGATGGCCCGGCGGGCGAAGGAAGTTCTCGATCACGGAGCCACCCGCAGAGTCGCCTGAACCGCGAGATGGTCAGACGGCCAGCCGCCGAGGTACCGACGGGCGTTGATCGCGGCGCGCGTGACCGTGACGTCCGGCGACACGAGCATCCAGTCGATGCGCTCGCCGAGCCGCGGCGGGCGGTAGTTCCCGAACGTCGCCCACTCGGGGGTCGCACGCGTCTGCGCCGCCGCCCAGGCATCGCGCAGGTTCCCGTCTTCGCACAGCGCACGCACGGCGGGCGAATCGCCGGCGGCATTGAGATCGCCGATGAGGACGGTCGCGACAGGGAGGCCGGCGATCATGCGACGGATGCTGTCGGCCGACCGCAGACGGGAGCGGGCGGAGAAGGGGTCGAGGTGGGTGTTGAAGACCACGAGCTGTGCGTCGGTCAGGCGATCCCGGAACCGCGCCCGCACGAGCACACGCGGAAGGGGGTTGCCCCACGTCCGCGATCCGGCGACGTCCGGTCGATCCGACAGCGCCGTCTGCTCCCACTCGAGTAGATCGAGCCGCGTCGTGTCGTAGAAGAGCGGACAGCTCTCGCCGCCTCCATCGGCGCGGCGCCCTCGGCCGATGAAGCGGTGCGACGATCCGAGCGCGTCGGCGATGACCTCGGTCTGCTCGGGAAGCGCCTCCTGGGCGCCCACGATCGTCGGTCGCTCGGAGGCCAGCAGAGCGTGCAGGCGCGGGGCCCGCTCGGACCAGCGGTCGGCGCGGCGCAGGGCCAGTCGCTCGAGGCGCCGCCGCACGTTGACGGTCATGACGTGGAGGTCGGGCGGTGCCGCGGGTCCCAGGAGCGCGCCTCTCATGCGGCGGCATCCGCGCGATCGTCCGCGCTCGCGGTGCGCCGCATCACGAGGCGAGCCCAGCGCACCGGCGGGAAGTCCTCTGGCCAGTGCGCGACGACGGTGACCGCGCCCGACCGGATGCGGGTCGCGAAGGATCGGCCGCTGGAGAACGGCCGCATCGAGATCCCCATCCGCGCACTCCTGAGGTAGCGGATGCGATGTCGCTCGCCCATGTGGAACGCCAGGTCGAGGTCGTCGTGCATGTCGTCGTGCCAGCGATGCACGCGGTCGCCGACCGCCTGCCAGACGGCTCGGCGGAACCCGAGGTTCGAGCCGAAGAGGGGGAGGTGGCCCAGCGTAGGAGTGAGCAGCGCGACGTACGCGCCCAAGTAGACCAGCGCGAGTACGGAGCGCAGGGGTGCCGGCCCGTCGATGAATCGCGCGCCGCCGGCGAAGACCGCGACGTCGGGTCTCGCGGCGAACGCGTCGGCAATCGCCTCCACCCACGTGTCGGCGGGGATGCAGTCGGCATCCAGCCTCAGCACGACATCGCCGCGGGCGCTGTCGTATCCGCGCGCGCTGGCCGCCGGGATCCCGGGCGTCTCGCACCGGACCACCCGCACGCCGAACGCCGCGGCCACCGCGGCGGACGAATCCGTCGAGCCGTTGTCGACGACGATGATCTCGTCGGCGGGGCGGGTCTGCCTCGACATCGCCCCGAGGCAGCGCGCCAGTTCGCAGTCATCGTCCTTGACGGGGATGACGACCGAGACCGTCAGGGGTCTCTGCACCGTTGACGAGGGCCGGGCGCGCAGGGCCCGGTGATCTCGGCGCCTCACGCGGGGTGCCGTCCGAGATCGTCGGCCGCGACCCGCTGGTCGCAGACGAAGTGGATCGGGTGGATCATGCCTCCAGTCCACCCGACGCCGGCGACATCCCCGGAGGGGTTGACGTCGCGCGGCCATCCTGTCCACCGCCGGTGGACAGTGCTGCGCCCATGCGGATGACGGCTTCTTCGAGCAGCGGCCGCGGGAGCGCGAACACGATGCGGACGTGGCCGGCCCCGGCCTGGCCGCACGCGAGTCCGTCCGTCAGTGCGACTCCGGCTTCAGCGCGGAACCACGCGCTCAGATCCCCCTCGAGTCCGTAGGCGCGCAGGTCGATCAGAGCGATGTACGTGCCCTCCGGCAGCGTCATCCGTGCGCGCGGCAGGTGCTCGGCGACGAGTTCGGCCAGACGGCGACGGTTTCCGTCGAGGTAGGCGACCACATCGTCGAGCCAGGGTCCGCCGGATTCGTACGCGGCGGTGTTGGCCACGACGCCGGTGGTCGAGGTACCGTGCGACGGCCACCAGCCGACCCGATCCCAGGTGGCGGCATCCGTCTCGTTCGACAGGATCATCTGCGCGCACTTGAGTCCCGCGAGATTCCATGCTTTCGAAGCAGAGGTGGCCGTCACGGTGTGGGATGCCGCGGCATCGGATACGGACGCGTAGGGGATGTGGGTCGCCGGCGCGTAGACGAGGGGTGCGTGGATCTCGTCCGAGAACACACGCCCGCCTTTCGCGTCGACGAGCTCGGAGACGGCGAGAAGCTCGTCGCGGGTCGCCACGGTGCCGAGCGGATTGTGGGGGTTGCAGACGACGAGCAGTCCGCCGCCGTCGTCGAAGGCGCGCGCTACGCCGTCGAGGTCCATGACCCAGCGTCCGTCCACCTCGATGCTCGGCACCTCGATGACCCGGCGTCCGTGCATGGCGGGAACGGTGAGGAACGGCATGTAGGCGGGCGTGGGCAGGATCACCGCCGAATCGGGAGCCGAGAAATGATCGATCGTCGCCTCGAACGCCGTGATGACGTCGGGCATGGGGCGGATGCGGGCGGCCGGGACGCTCCATCCGTAATGCTCCGAGTACCAGGCCGCGGCCGCAGCCGCCATCGCCTCGGTCGTGTGCTTCGGCAGATATCCGGTCAGACCGGCGTCGAGCGATCGGGCGACCGCATCACGGATGGCCGGGGCGACGCCGAAGTCCATCTCGGCGACGAAAGCGCCGATCGTGCCGGGGAAGAAGGTCCACTTGAGGCTTCCCGCCTCGCGCAGGTCGGCTTCGGTCAGGGCGTCGACCTCTTCGCTGGGCACCGGTGGTCCTTTCGCAGGGGAGACTTCGAGCCTACGGGTGCCTCGCGGCCGTGCGCCCGTCTGCGAAGCGCGCCTGCGCCCGGTCGTGCCGGCCGACGACGGGCACGAGCTCGGTCGCCTTCGGCAGGCCCATCGGCCTCGTCGACGCGTAGATGCTCTCGGCCCGCTCGACGGCGAAGGTCTCGTGCCAGATGCCCACGGCTCCGGGCGCCTTGCGGGCGAGTTTGTTGAAGCGTGACCATGCGGGCCGGTGCTCCTGCGAGGGGTTCGAGGCATACGCGTAGAGCTTGTCGATGGACGACCAGTACTGCACGACGTAGGGCCCGCCGCGTCCCATCAGCAGCTCGAACCCCAGAAGGCCGGAATCCGGCTCGATGCTGAGCTCTTTCAGCATCCTCGGCATCGCCGTGAACACCGGCAACCACAGGTCGGGGCGCCACCAGTGGTTGATCTGCATGCCGATGTGGAAGACGACGAGTTCGCCGTCGTAGCGATGTGTCATCCGTCCGTCGACGATCTTGGCCATGGCGTTCTCCCTGCTGGATAGTGGTGCTATCCATAATGGATAGCGGTACTATCGATGTCAAGGGGGTGCCGATGCGAGTCTCGGAACTGTCGACGCAGACCGGTGTCCCGGTGCCGACGATCAAGTACTACCTGCGCGAGGGGCTGCTTCCCGAGGGAACCCGCACGTCGCCGACGCAGGCCGTGTACGACGATGCCCACGCCCGCCGACTGCGAGTGATCCGTGCGCTGATCGAATCGGGTGTGAGCGTGGCCGAGACCCGGCGGGTGCTGGATGCCCTCGACTCGCCTCCCGAGAGCCCGCACGATCTGCTCGGCGCCGCCCACGCCGCCGTCACGCCCCGCGGCGCCGACGACGTCCACGTCGACGTCGGCGATGCCGAACGTCTCGTCGCCCGGATCGGCTGGCGCCCGGGGTGGTGCGACGAGAACGCGCTCGCCGGGGTCGCGCGGGCGCTCCAGGCGATCGACCGCGCAGGCTTCTCGGTACCCGACGACGTGATGCCGGTCTACCTCGACGCGATGCGCGCCATCGGGCGCGCGGAGATCGCCGCGGTGCCCACCGACTCCGCCGAGGCGGCCGTGCGCTACGTCGTCCTCGGCTCGGTGCTCGCCGAACCCCTGCTGCTCGCCCTCCGGCGCGTCGCCGAACAGGTCGCCTCGGCGGAGACGTTCGGCGCGCGAGGCTGACCTGGCGCTACCGTGGTCTCGTGACTGCGCCTGTCGACCCCACGTCCACGCCCGCCTGGAGCGAGCTCGCCTCTGCCCGCGACTCGTTCTCGCCCGATCTGCGCGGCTGGTTCGCCGGCCAGCCCGATCGCGTCGAGCGGCTGACCTTCACGCTGGGCGACCTGCACGTCGACCTGTCGAAGAACCTGGTCACCGACGGCATCCTGCGCTCGCTCGTCAGCCTCGCCGAGCAGACGGGGGTAGCCGAGCGCTACGCCGCGATGCAGCGGGGAGAGCACATCAACACCAGCGAGGACCGTGCTGTTCTGCACACGGCTCTGCGTCGCCCGGCCGGCAGCACGCCGAGCCTCGAGGTCGACGGGCAGCAGGTCGACACCGACGTCCACGCCGTGCTCGACGAGGTCTCGGCCTTCGCCGATCGGGTGCGCTCCGGCGACTGGCGCGGCGTGACCGGCAAGAAGGTCACCCACGTCGTCAACATCGGCATCGGCGGATCGGACCTCGGCCCGGTCATGATCTACGAAGCGCTCCGGCCATATGCCGACGCCGGCATCCAGGCGATCTTCGTCTCCAACATCGACCCGACCGACATCGCGCAGAAGACCGCGGGACTCGATCCCGAGACGACGCTGTTCATCGTCGCGTCGAAGACGTTCACGACGCTCGAGACCCTGACCAACGCTCGGCTCGCGCGCGACTGGCTCTGGGCGGCGCTGGCCGAGTCGGGCGCGATCGGCGACGACGAGGCATCCCGCACCGACGCGGTCGCCCACCATTTCGTCGCGGTGTCGACCGCCCTCGACAAGGTGGCCGCCTTCGGCATCGACCCGGCCAACACCTTCGGCTTCTGGGACTGGGTGGGCGGGCGCTACTCGGTCGACTCCGCGATCGGGCTGTCGCTCGCGATCGCGCTCGGTCCCGACGTGTTCCGTGAGCTGCTCGCCGGCTTCCACACGGTCGACGAGCACGTGGGGTCCACGCCGCTGGACCAGAACGTCCCGGTCCTCATGGGACTTCTGAACGTCTGGTACACGAACTTCCTCGGCGCGCAGTCGCACGCCGTTCTGCCCTACGCCCAGCAGCTGCACCGCTTCGCCGCCTACCTGCAGCAGCTGACGATGGAGTCCAACGGCAAGTCCGTGCGGTGGGACGGCTCGCCCGTCACCACCGACACCGGCGAGGTGTTCTGGGGCGAGCCGGGGACCAACGGGCAGCACGCGTTCTACCAGCTGATCCATCAGGGCACGCGCCTGATCCCCGCGGACTTCATCGCGTTCGCGAATCCCGCCTACCCGCTTCAGGATGCCGGCCGCGATGTGCACGGCCTGTTCCTGGCGAACTTCCTCGCACAGACCAAGGCGCTCGCGTTCGGCAAGACCGCTGACGAGGTCGAGGCCGAAGGCACGACCGGGGCACTGGTCGCCGCGCGCACGTTCGCGGGCAACCGCCCGACGACGTCGATCTTCGCCCCGGCACTCACCCCCGCGGTGCTGGGCCAGCTGGTCGCGCTGTACGAGCACATCACGTTCACCCAGGGCACGATCTGGGGCATCAACTCGTTCGACCAGTGGGGTGTCGAACTCGGCAAGCAGCTGGCCCTGCAGATCGCGCCGGCCATCGAGGGCGACGAGGCCGCGATCGATGCGCAGGATGCCTCGACGCAGGCGCTTCTCGCGTACTACCGATCCCAGCGCGCCGCGTCCTAGCGGCTGCAGCCGCGTCGCCCTAGTGCGCGAGATCGCGCGTGTTCACCGTTTCGGAGGGGCGGGCGTTGAGGGAGCGCGGTTTCGCGGCGCGGTTTGTGCGCCGCGCGGCGGTCGCGGGCTCAGGACGAGCGCGGAGCGGTTCGGCGGGCTACCGGCCGAGGGCACGCGCCGCGGCGACCAGGATGTGATCGATCGTCGGCACACCGCTCGCCCGAGAGAGCTCGGTGCCGTCGGCTCCGCGGACGATCACGGTCGGCGTGGCGGTGATGTCGTGTGACTCGGCCAGCGCCGGCTCGAACGCCACATCGTGCTCGCTCACGGTGACGGCGGGAAGCAGCCGCGTGGCACGGTCGAGGACGGCGCGGGTCTGACGGCACGCGCCGCAGAACGACGTCGAGTACAGCTCGAACGAGATCTCACTCACGGCGGGGCCAACAGCGGGAGGCCGCGCAGGCTTCCCGAATCCCCGCCTCCGCGATGCTCCGGCCGATTCGCCGCTCAGACGATTCACCCAGCAACCGTCGACGATTCGTCCAGGCGCAGTGAGGCAGACTCGGGGCTTTGCGTTCACCCGAGGACGCCACGCGCCGCTCGTCGGCGCCCACAGACCAGAGGATCGTCAGCTCCGCCATGCCCCACACCCACTCCCGCCGCAGCCTCGCCGCCCAGTCCCTGACCGCCGGAGCCGCGCTCGGCCTCGTCACGGTGATGGGGCTCACCGCCACACTCCCGCTGTCGGGCGCCGTGGCGGCATCCGTCACATCGGTCTTCGGTGACAGCGTCTCCGACGAGGTCGCGACTCCGTTCGAGGCGGTGGCCGACGACGCTCGCAGCAGACTCGACGACGCGCGGGCGACGCTCGCGGCGGCATCCACTGTTCGCTCCGACATCACGGTGTCGGGCCTCGACCTCGGCGTCGACACGTCGATCGACACGGCCGAGCTCGTCGAAGCGGTCGATCGTCTGGCAGACGCCGACGTGATCCCGGTGCTGCTGCTCCCGGGCGTGACGAGCGACACCGCCGCGAAGACGACCGCCGTGGCTCAGCGCGTGGCGACGCTCAGGGCGATCCTCGACGGAGCCCTGGCGGAGAAGGCCGCCGCCGAAGCCGCCGCCCAGGCGCAGCGCGAGGCCGAAGCGGCGGCGGCCGCTGCGGCTGCCGCGCAGGCGCAGGCGAACACTCCGGACGGCGCCATGGCCACGGCGCGCCAGCTGTCACAGGGCTACGGGTGGGGTGAGTCGCAGTTCTCCTGCCTGGTGTCGCTGTGGAACAAGGAGTCGAACTGGAACTACCAGGCTTACAACCCGTCCGGTGCCACCGGCATCCCGCAGGCACTGCCCGGGAGCAAGATGGCCACCGCCGGTGACGACTGGCAGACCAATGCCACGACGCAGGTGGCGTGGGGTCTGGACTACATCGATCGCGCCTACGGCTCGCCGTGCGCCGCGTGGGGTCACTCGCAGGCGACGAACTGGTACTGAGCTGCAGGCACAGGCTTCCGACGCGCCTCTGTGGAACACCCTCGGCATGACGGTGGGGGTGGTCGCCGCGACAGTGCTCCGAAGTCTGGTTGCCGGCGACGGCCGGTGGGTTCAGCGCGGCAGGGCGATCCGCACGTGAAGTCCGCCCTCGGAGGGTGCGGTCACGAGCAGCTCGCCATCGTGCGCGCGCACGATGGACGCCACGATAGCCAGGCCGAGTCCTGTTCCAGCGGGCTCACCGGCGGGTCGCGTACGGCCGGGCCCCCGCACGAAAGGCTCTGTGAGTGTGGCGGCCAGCGCCACATCGACGCGGGGCCCGCCGTTGACGACGACGATCTCCGAGTCGACGACCTGCACCCTCACCCACCCGCCTTCCACGTTGTGCGCGATCGCGTTCTGGAGCAGGTTCGCGACTGCTCGAGCAATCAGCGGCTCGTGCGCGGCCACGTGTGCGGGATCGAGTGCGGTGTCGATCCGGATGCCGCGGGTGGCGGCATCCGGACGATGCTCCTCGACAGCATCCGCGACGAGGGCGGCGAGATCGAGGTGCTCTGACGGGAGTGGCGTTGCGCGGTTCGTCTGAGCCAGGACCAGAAGCGCCTCCGTCGTCGCGATCCCTCGGTCGTTGGTCGATGCGATCCTCTGCAGCAGCACATCCACGTCGCGCCCGACGGGATCCGCCTGGGCGACCTCGACCATCGTGCGGATGATCGCGTGCGGGGTGCGCAGCTCGTGCGAGGCGTTGGCGGTGAAGCGGCGCTCCTCGTCGATGGTCTGCGCGATGCGGTCCAGCATCGCGTCGAAAGTGTCGGCGAGGTCGGTGATCTCGTCTCGCCGTCCTTGCAGGGCCACGCGGTGGTCGAGGCTTCCGTCGCGAGCGTCGCGGGCGGCGTCCGTGACACGGGCGAGCGGCCTCAGCACGAGGCCGGCGAGGAGCCAGCCGCCGCCGAGCCCGAAGACGAGCAGGAGAGCGAGGGCCCACCACGCGTAGCGCACGAAGACCTCGAGCAGATCGCTGCGGTCGGGGGAGAACCCGCCGTCGGCGAGCGAGAGGTTTCCTTCGGGCACGAACCGCAGGAGGAGGAACCCGACGGCGAAGAGGGCGATGCCGGCGACCACCAGGAAGCCTGCGTAGCTGAGCGCGAGTTTGCTCCGCACCGACAGCCCGCGGCGTCGCGCATTGGTGACGCCGTTCACGTGCTCATCCGATACCCGACGCCGGGGATCGTCTCGATCACCCAGGGCTCGCCGAGACGCTTGCGCAGAGTCGAGATCGTGATCCGCACGGCGTTCGTGAACGGGTCCGCGTTCTCGTCCCAGGCGCGCTCGAGGAGGTCCTCGGCGCTGATGACCCCACCCTCGGCGGACATGAGCACGTCGAGCACGGCGAACTGTTTGCGTGTCAGCGCCACGTGGCGGCCGTCGCGGAACACTTCGCGTCGGAAGCGGTCCAGCCGCAGGCCGCCGATCTCGATCATCGGCGCGGCACCCGTGGCGGGTCTGCGCGCGAGCGCCCTCAGTCGCAGCACCAGTTCGCGAAGGGCGAAGGGCTTCGTGAGGTAGTCGTCGGCGCCGCTCTCGAATCCGCTCGCCTTGTCGTCCAGCCGGTCGGCGGCGGTGAGCATCAGGATGCGGGGGCCCTCGGGCGAGGCGGCGAGGTGCCGCGCGATCTCGTCACCGTTCGGCCCCGGGATGTCGCGGTCGAGCACGACGACGTCGTAATGGTTCACCCCGAGCTGCTCGAGCGCCGCATCGCCGTCGCCGACGACGTCGGCTGCGATCGCCTCGAGTCGGAGACCGTCGCGGATCGCCTCGGCGAGGTAGAGCTCGTCCTCGACGATCAGCACGCGCATGCGGCAAGCCTAGGTCCGGGCACATATCGGCGGCGTATTGGTTTCCGCCTACGCTCCGGCAACATGCTCCTGCGTGGAATGGGTGCATGTCACGTGCTCCCAGCTGTTTCGTCCCATCGTCGCGCGTCCGTCGCCTCACTTTCGTCGCGCTCGGCGTGTGTCTCGCCGCGATCGTCTCCTCGCTGACCGCGGTGCTCGTCCAGTCGGCGTTCGCTTCCGCCATCGCACCGTTCTCGCCGACGTCGGCCGACGGCGCGATTGCGGATGGGGCCGTCGCGACCCTCCACGACGACGACGAGCCCGCAATCGCCGGCCTGAATCCTGATCTGCGCGACGCGATGCGTCGAGCTGAAGCCGACGCCGCCGTCGACGGGGTGCTGTTCGACGTGACGAGCGGGTGGCGCAGCGAGCCGTACCAGCGCTGGCTTTTCGATGATGCCGTGCGCCTCTACGCCAGTGAGGAAATCGCCCGGCAGTTCGTCGCGACGCCCGAGAAATCGCGACACGTCACGGGGGACGCCGTCGACATCGGCCCGGTGGACGCGCAGTTCTGGCTCATCGAGAACGGGGCTCGCTATGGGATCTGCCAGACATACGCAAATGAGCGCTGGCACTTCGAGCTGGCGACGACGCCGGGAGGGGTGTGCCCCGAGATGAAGATGGATGCCGCCTCGTGAGCACTCAGACGCCGGGCATCCGCTCGTTCTCGATCGCGGCCAGGCGTCGTTCGCGCATCGCGAGGAACAGCGGGAATGTGAACGCGAAGGCCGTGATGCCCGAGAGGACGATGTAGAGCCAGGCGCGCTTCATGCCGAGTCGGCGAGCCTCGACGATGATGAAGACGGCGCCGGCGATCGCGACGATCAGCAGGTCGACACCGATCGATGACACCGCCGGACCGCTGCCGAACAGGTCGCCCAGGTAGTTGCGCGCTTCGACCACGCTCCACACATTGAAGATGAACGTGCCGACGAGACCGATGATCGCCAACGCGAGGTAGGCGATGGCGAGTGGCGTCCACGGCGCCTTCATCGCGTGGCCGGATCGTCGATGACCCGCAGCTCGGCGATGATCTCGACCCACCGGCGCAGGAAGCGCGGTTCGTCGAGTCGGCGTCGCCGCATCCACGAGGTGACTTCTTCGTTGCACTTGCTCGCGTTGCACGATCGGCACGCCGGGACGACGTTATCGATCGTGTAGCGGCCCCCTCGCGAGATCGGCAGCACGCAGTCCTTCTGCAGTGCCGCGCCGTCGGCTCCGCAGTACGCGCATACGGACCACGCCTCGACGATGCGGAACCATTCGGCCGTGGTCAGATCGCTTCCGGATGCCGCCACCCGCCGCGTACGCCGCCGCGCCGCCTGCGCCCTGCGTGTCTGTCTGACCGCCATGGTGGTGACGCTACCGGGGGAGTGCGTCGTGTGGCGGATGCCGCGCGGTGAGGGACGGGTCAACCGATAGCGTGGAGTCTCGGCGACCCGGAAGGTCCCCATCGTGACGATCACTTCGTTCCCCGCGCTCGGGATCGCGCTGGCGGTGCTGTCGTCGGTGTTCCTCACTCTCGGCAACTACCTGCAGTCGAAAGGTGTCGCCGCGCAGGCGAGTTCGGGGTCGATCGGTGTCAGCCAAGCCTGGGGACTGCTGCGCTCGCCGGTGTGGCTCGCGGGGTCTGCGCTGTTCGGTGTGGCGATCCTGGTGCAGTTGGCGGCGTTGGCGTTCGCGCCGCTGATCGTCGTTCAGCCGGTCGGCGTCGTCGCGCTCGTGTTCGCCTCGCTGCTGTCGGCGTGGGTGACGAAGAAGGCGCCGAGCGTGCGCGAGGTGGCGGCGATCGCGGTGTGCGTCGTGAGCCTGGGTGTCTTCGTGACGGTGGCGGCGTCGGTGAGCGTGCAGACGACGATCACCGACGCGCAGTTGATCGCGATCCTGCTCGTGCTTCTGGCCGCGCTCGCCGTGACGTTCGGTGCGTTGGCGCTGCGGCGGGGGCGCCGGCTGCCTGCGGTCGTCTTCGTGCTGCTGGGTGGGCTGTACTCGGGATTCGTCGCGACGCTCGGCAAGACCGTCATCCTGCGGGTGCAGACGGCGCTCGCATCGCGCGACATCTCGCTGGACGACACGAATCTGCTGACGATCGCGTGCGCTTTGGGTATCGCGGTCGCCGGGGCGTTGTCGATCTTCTTCGTGCAGACGGCTCACACGGTCAACAAGCCGCAGACAGTGGTGGCGGGGCTCACCGTCGTCGATCCGTTCATCGCGGTGATCCTGGGCATCACCGTGCTCAACGAGGCGGCGAACGCCCCTCTGTGGAGCTTCGCCGTGTTCGCCGTTGCCGGGGCGGCGGCGATCGGCGGGGTGTGGTCGCTCGCACGGACTCAGGATGATCCGGATGTCGCCCCATATCCCGTCCGAAGCCACGGCGACGGGTGATCTGACGCATGGCCTGAGCGCCGCGCGTTCGCGCCGGGTGGGCCGAGCCACGCATTCGCGCCGCGCGTTCGCGCCGCGCGCTCGCACCGCGTGGGCCGAACCGCGCGCTCGCACCCGCTCTCGCGCCGCACCGCGCGCTCCCGCCGGGTGGGCCGAGCCGCGCGCTCGCGCCGCACGCTCGCGCCGCACGCTCGCGCCGCACGCGCGCACCGCATGCGCGCACCGCGCCCCCGCCGGGTGGGCCGAGCCACGCGCTCGCACCGCACGCTCGCACCGCACGCTCGCACCGCACGCGCGCACCGCACGCGCGCACCGCGCTCTCGCAAGGCAGCGCGATCTCACGCCGCACCACGAACCGCGCCAGTCCCGTCCCCGTCGCCGCCGCCGGGACCGACGCGCCAACTCTCGCGGAGGGGTGCAGGCGGTGGATCCCACGCCCATCTCACAGCTGACGCGGAAACCAGCTCTATCGGATCGCCGTCCGGCGGATGGATCATGAACGCGCTCTGGGACTGACGCGTGATGCGCCACCCGTTGTTGTGGAGGAGGAGATGGTGGAATCTGCAGAGCAGAATCCCTCGGTCGATATCGGTGCGCCCGGCGTCTTGCCACCAGTGGTCGCAGTGGTGCGCCTCGCAATAGGACGGGGGCACACAGCAACCCGGGAACATGCAGCCACCGTCCCTCACCGCGAGTGCGATGCGCTGCTTCGCTGTGTAGAGGCGCTGTTCCCGCCCGACATCCAGGGGATTGCCATGACCGTCGACAGTGACCTCGATGGATCCGATCGAGCACAGCGTGCGGTCGATCACGGATCCGGGTAAAGCGTCACCGCCGTCTTCGAGGTGTCCGGTTGCGAGCAGGCGGCCCAGGGCGTCGCGCGGACCGATGGCATCCTTCACCACCACCATTCGCACTCCGGGCTGACGCGCCCCGAACACCTGCCCGGCCGTGGCCAGGCTGCCCGCCCGCAGCACGTCGACGATGAGGTCGTACTGCAACTGGTCGAGCGTACGCGGGTCGTCTCTCAGCTGCTCGGCCTCGCCGGCTTCGGTGGAATCGACGAATCGCGGTCCGCCTCGCCGGGGTCGAAGTCCCGCATCGATCATCGACCGCACCCAGGCGGCCATCTCGTCGTCGAAGCAGAACGCGCCGTGCTGCACGCCGTCGGGGTCGGTCCACATGCGGAACGACCGTCTGGCGAATCGCCCGGCGAATCGCTCTTCTGCACCGATCGGATCGAGCGCGTCCCGCACCTGACGCGCGCGCCGCAGGAGATCCTCGGCGGTGGTGCTCGACGCATCGCCCAGAAGCTGCTCGGCGGCCAGAGTCCATGCGCCGATGACGATGTCGTCCGCCTCATGGGCGTCCGACCTGAGGGGCGGGGCACCCAGCCCGCGCATGATCGCGTCGTGCTGCGCCGCAGTGATGGCCGACGCCAGGAGCGCCGCTCGCAAGCAGGAATCCCAGCGGACGTCGCTGATCGGCGCATCGCCGACGGGCGGATGAGCTGACGTCTCTTCGAGCGCATCGATCATCGCGGTGCCCAGTCGAACGTGACGCTCGGCGTCTGCCCTGGTGCCGCCCGAGATCGCCTGCACCAGTGCAGCGGGTGTTCTGTGCCCCTGTGTGGCGGCGAGGCCCTGATGCCCTCGATCGCGATTCGATCGTCGTGCCGCGACCCCCGCCCCGATCACCCGCACTTTCTCGAGGGCGTTGATGATCGCGGACGCCGCAGCGAGGACGTCGAGGAGCTCGTCGTCGCCGAGAGCATCGATCGCTGCGGGGAGGTCGGTGGTCTCGACCGCGAGGCATTCATGAGCGCCGAGCGTCGCGATCGATGCCGCGATGTCGTTGATGAATGCCATACTCCATCTTCTCAGCATCCTCCGACATTAGAATAAGGTTTCCCATGAATGTGGACAACTCATCATGAGGTGCGACGCACGAGCACCACCCAGTCGTCCAGCGACGACGGTGATCCGTCCGGAGCGAGGACCTCTCGCGTCCGAACCGATGCCACCTCGGCGATCCACTTGGCACCATCGAGGGCCAGCGCGGCAAGTTCCTCCGTAGGTGAGACGAACACGTGCGCGCCGACATGCTCGGGTCCCGCCCATGCCGGGGGAGCGGCGTGCGAGACGACGAGGAGTCGCCCGCCCGGCGTCACGAGAGCTGCGGCGCGCTGGAGTGCTCCGATCCGGTCGAGTGCGACCGGGGATTGGAAGAAGCACGCGGTGACGAGGTCGTAGCCCGTCGCGTCGCGTGCCGGCGAGGTGGCGGCGGGTCGTGGCGATAGCTGCGCGTGTTCGCTTTCTGGGGCGTGGTCCCGAGATGACGGATGCCGGTCCCCGCGCTGTCCGGGGTCGTCAGACGAGCCGAGGTCATCCGCCCCAGCCGTGCCGGCGTCACGAGATCCCCGCACAGCGCGCAGGCCTCCAGGAAAGCCTGTCCCGGTGTGCGTCGGCTCGGAGAGATCGGAGACGACGAAACGAGCCGTGACCCCAGCAGCCCGGGCGGCCTGCCGTGCGCGGGCGACAGCGGTCGGTGAGATGTCGATGCCGGTGGCATCCCATCCGTGTTCAGCGAGCCAGATGGTGTCGGCGCCCTCGCCGCATCCGAGGTCGAGTGCGCGTCCGGGGGTCAGGCGCGAAACGATGTCGACCATGGTCGCGTTCGGCTTGCCCGACCACATGCGGTCGGCATATCGGTGCTCCCAGTACTGCTCCGGATCGCCGCCGTGCTCGTCCGGATCGCCGCTGTGCTCGGCCGGATCGCCGCTGTGCTCCACCGGATCGACCGCCGGCGTGCTTGCGGTCGTCGCCGTCGCGTCTCCAGGCCACGCGCCCGGCCCTCTGCCCGGCTCTTCACTCCGGCCCCTGAGCACCCGCACCCCTCACTTCTGCGCCTGATGACACAGCGGCATCCCCGTCCTCTTCGACCAAGGCGCCGTTGACGGCTGCTCCGGCCATGGCGCCGGCGCCCATCGCCAGCGGCACGTTGGCCGCGGGACTCACGACGTTGCCGGCCGCCCAGATGCGGGCCGAACTCGTCTTGCCGGCGGCATCCACTGTCAGAAGATCACCGAAAGGGGTCTCGGCTCGCGCGAGACCGAGGTGCGCGAGAAAGGTGTCATGCGGGCGGGCGGCACTCATCGTGAAGATCGCGTCTACGGGCATGACGCGTCCGCTGAGCAACACGACCTCACCGTCGCGCACCTCGACGACGGGCTCGTCGACGATTTCGACGCCGCGGGCGCGCAGGCGTGCCGCCGCGTCATCCGTGAGGGGGACATGCGCGAACACGACCACGTGGTCGCTCCACTGCCGCACGAGCTGTGCCTGATGCGCCTGAAGCGGCGAGACGAGCAGCACGCCGAGTCGCCGTCCCCGTACCTCCCAGCCGTGGCAATAAGGGCAGTGGAGCACGGTCGAGCCCCACCGTTCGATCAGGCCCGGCACGTCGGGCAGCTCATCGGTGATCCCGCTCGCGACGATCAGCGCGCGCGTCGTCAGCGAGGTGCCGTCTTCGAGTGCGACGACCACCCGATCGGCGAGTTCGTCCACGCGCGTGACGGATGCCGCCCGCACGACCACCCCATACCGCTCGACCTCGGCGCGGCCGCGTGACAGCAGATCGGCGGGCGCGACGCCGTCGTGACCGAGCACCCCGTGCATGTGCGCGGTGAAGCGGTTGCGCGGTGAGCCGGCGTCGAGGACGAGCGTGCGGCGCCGCGCTCGTCCGAGCATCTGTGCGGCGCTGAGTCCGGCCGCGCCTCCGCCGATGACGACGGCATCCCATTGCGTGTGTTCCATGAGTCCAGCGTCCGTGAGAGGATGCGGTATACGCAAACTAGTTTGCAATATCAGCAAAGGGGATCCGATGCTCGACCAGGTGGGCGCTCGCCTGCGCGCGGCGCGGCAGGCCAAGGGCTTGACGCTCGATGACGTCGCGACGCGTGCGGGCATGTCGGCGAGCACGCTCTCGCGGCTCGAATCCGGCAAGCGACAGGCGAGCCTCGAGCTGCTGCTGCCGGTGACACGGCAGCTCGGCATCCGAATAGACGACCTCGTGCGCGACGACGCGCCGGATCCCCGGGTCCGCCGTCCTGCGTTGCGTCGCGGCGGGGTGGTGATCGCGCCGCTCACTCTCGAGAACTCACCGGTCACCACGTACAAGATCACGTATCCGCCCGTGCCGGAACCACCGGACCTGCGCGTGCATGACGGCTTCGAATGGCTGTTCGTGCTCAGCGGACAGCTGCGTCTGCGCCTCGGCGCGCAGGACCTGGTGCTGGGGCCGGGCGAGGCCGCCGAGTTCGACACCCGCACACCACACGCGATGAGTGCCGCCGGTGCCGAGCCCGTCGAGGTGCTCAGCATCTTCAACACCGAGGGCGAACGCATGCACACGCACGGCCAGACCGACTGACACACCCGTTGCGCGCGTCGCCCCGGGGTCGGAGAATCACGGGCATGGGCGACATCATCGTCGTTCGACCAGGCTCGGCGCTGTGGCGCCGTCTCGGGCTGCGTCGAGCCGCGAGATCGATCCCGCACCGGTCCGGGTCCCGTGGCCTGCACCCCCAGGCCTACTCCGTCGAGCTCTCCCGGGTGCTGTCGAAGTACCCGCACGAAACGGAGCGGAACCTCCAGCGCATCCTCGATCACGCCGAGCATTCCGCGGTTCTGATCTTCGACGAAGACGATGCCCTGTTCGGCCATTCCACGCCGGCGGTCGACGCCAGGACGTGTCCCGACGGCCTGCGCGGATGCGTCCATCTCTCCCGCGCCGACTTCCTCGTCGCGATCGCCTCGATGCGCCACCACTGACCCCGCCCGTTCGGAGCGGGCTCATAGGTACCCTCGGCTACCGTCGCTGTGACAAGGGGAGTACTCCCGTCTGCAGCGGTGTCGTCAATACGGGCATGAAGTCGTGCCCCGGCCCGCCGGCCCGATCCGGGTGGAGGAGACCTTGGCGTCCATCGCACGCCATCCGTCTCGGAGCACCCATGTCATCTCGTTCAGGCCCCACGGTCGTCCGCGATGTCGCGCGCCCCGAGGCGGCCGGCGGCACCCGCTCCCTCTCCGTCTCGAAAGGACGCTCATGAGCACGTTCTCCCGACTGATCGGCATGGCCTCCAAGGCCCTCGACAAAGACTCCACGACCCGCGGTGCACAGGGCTCGGGCGGCGACTGGCGCACGATGGTGCGCGGCGCGGCCGATGCGCTGACCGGCGACGCCCGTCGTGATCCGGATGCCGGTCGCGCGGCGTCGTCGCCCCGTTCCCCGTCGCCTGGACTCACGCCCCCGCCCGCGCGCTCCGACATCTCAGGCCCCGATCGCGCCGCGATCGCCCGGTACGACTATCTGATGCAGACGGCGGATCCGCACCAGATCGAGCAGATCCACCGCGACGCGTTCGCGCGTCTGACACCCGAGCAGCGGATGCACGTGGAGCAGCGCATGCGCACAGAGCTGCCGCCGCATGAACGACCGGCGTCGTCGTCGGCGCCCGACCTCGCGCGCGCCGCCGCCCGCACCGAGGCAGCGAGTCCGGGCCGCGTCCGCGGGCTGCTCTCCCGCGTCGGTCGCGGAGGCGCTGTCGCGGGCGTCGGCGCGGCTGCCGTCGGAGTGCTGGGAGCGGTCGCCGGCGGGGCGCTGCTCAGCAGCGTCGCAGGGCCCCTGCTCGAGCAGGCGGCGGGCATGGGCGTCGACTTCGAGGCGATGGCCGAGGGCGTCGACCTGGAGGGCGTCGCCGACGGTGTTCTGGGCGGGGCCGCCGAGCAGGTGACCGGGTTCGGCGAACAGCTCGGCGGCTTCGAGATCCCGGGCCTGGGCGAGTTCTTCGGCCGCTGAGCGACTCGTGATGCGGTGACGGATGCCGGGGCCGAGCGCTCCGGCATCCGGTCACCCGGCGGTCGACGTCACCTGCGTGAACCGCAGGGTGATGAACTCCGCGGGACGTTGCGGCGCGAAGCCGACGATGCCGACCAGACGGCCGGCGTCGATGTCGGCATCCGTCATCGTCGTGCGATCGCAGCGCACGAAGAAGGCGTCTTCGGGGGTCTGTCCGACCAGTCCGCCGTCGCGCCAGAGCGTGAGGAGGAACGACTCGACCGTGCTGCGCACCGCCGCCCAGGTCGGCTCGCTGTTCGGTTCGAACACCACCCACGCGAGGCCGTCGGCGAGGTGGGACTCGATCGCGACGGTGAGCCGCGCAACAGTCGACGACCTCGCATCGCGGACGGTGGCGATGGTACGCGGATGGAGCGCCCGCCCACCCAGGGGGATGCCGGGTGACACCACGCCGTAGCCCTGCAGCTCGCGGGTGACGCGCGAGTCTCTCCCCTTCAGGTGCTCGGCGGTCGCCGCCAGGTCGTCGGTTCCCAACAGCTCGCCGCTGAAGAACTCTTCCTTCACGCTCGAAGGATAGTCGCCCCCTTCGCGCGCAGCCAGGGGTCAGGCGAAGCGCACCCAATTCGCGCCGTGCCCGGTCTCGGCCTGCTCGAGCAGCTCCAGGCCGGCGCCGTGGACGGCGTACAGGGAGACCGTCGTCGAGCCTTCGCCCGCCGCGACGAGGTACGACCCGTCGGGGCTCAGCGCGAAGCCACGCGGCTGCGGCTCGGTCACGGTGAAGCGCTCGGGAGCGGCGAGGCTTCCGTCGGCCGAAACCGCGACGGCGCCGAGCGTGCTCTCGGTGCGCTCGGACGCCCACAGCGTGCGGCCGTCGGCTCCGAAGTGCAGGTCGGCTCCCCAGATGTAGTGGTTCGCCCGAGGATCGGCGCCGAACTCGCTGTGGCCGAGGTCCTTCGACGGATCCACTGCGCTCGCCGCGCCGCGCAGTTCGAGAGTGCCGGTTGCGGTGTCGCGCGCGTAGTGCAGCACCTCTCCCGAGAACTCCGTGAGCACGTAGACCGCGTCCTGGGCGTCGTTGATCTGCAGGTGCCGAGGTCCGCTGCCCGCCGGGGCCGCCACCGTCTCGGGGTCGAGCGGGACGAGGGAGTAGTCGTCTTCGACCGCGTACTGCGCGACGAGGTCGTCGCCGAGCGAGACGAAGTAGGCGAACCGGCCGTCGGCGCTCGGCAGCACCGAGTGGAGGTTCGCGAACTCGATCCGCGACACGGGCTCGCCGACGGCACCGTCGGTGACGGCGCAGCTGATCCCGTAGCCGCCGCCGTACGACGCGCCGAGCAGACCGGCGCCGTCGCTGGTCAGGGCGACGTAGTTCATGCCGCCGTCGGGCAGGTCGAGTCTCGACGTGGGGGTCAGCCGACCGCTCTCGCGGTCGAGTGACAGGGTCAGGATGCCGGCCGGCTCGCCCGGCGCGGAGCCCTTGACTCCGGCGTAGACGAGGGCGCGCGCGGCGTCTACGGCGAAGGTCGAGCACCCGGTGATCCCGTCCGTGACGGCGAGGCGCTCGAGCGCATCACCCGCGAGGCGGAAGGTGCTGATGCTGCCGTCTGCGGCGTTGGCGACGAGGACGAGAGAGGAGTCGGTCACTCCTCGATCGTACGGCTGGGTGTGATTCAAGTGGATGAAATCGGATAGTTGGTGAGTGCGTTGAGCGACGGTGTCGGCGGATGAAGAGGGATACCGGCAGGTCGCCGGTGCTCAGCCCGTTCCGAGTCCGTTCGATGTGAGCCTGACGCTGACTGGCGAGGTCGATTCGGACTTGTGAATCGTCCTCATAGACTCGGCAGTCAGTGTGGGTGCCTTCAGGCGAGAGTCTGTCTGCATGACGAGGAGGGTCCTGTGATCGGAATCGATGCACACGCGAGCGTTCGCGCGGCGCTCGAGGCGCTCATCGATGGGTTGCAGCCGTTCATCGCTTCGCGGTTCGCGGTCGTCGCTCCGGAGGTTTCCGATTGGACGCGCCTGCTGGAACACAAAGACCGACAGGCCGGGCGTGCACACGAGAGGTACAACCCCCGCGACGTCAGCTTGCTCCTTCGAGCGTTGACGGAGAACTTCGGAACATTGGGCTATCCGTTCAGCGCGGTACTCACCCGGCAGGCATCGAGTTGCGCGAGCGAGATGCGAACCGTGCGCAATCGCTGGGCGCACAACGAGGAATTCAGTCTCGCCGAGACCTACCGGGCTCTCGACTCAGCGGAGATCATTCTGCGAGCTGTGGGGGCGGGCGAGCAGCTTGCGGACCTCGCGCCGGTCAAAGCGCGTGTGATCGCCGCGATGGCAGCGCCCGCGGACGCACCTGTCGATCATCTGCTGAGCGCTGTCGTCGAACCGGATGGCGAAGAGGATGCGGACGAAGATCTCGCCGATGAGATTCCAGAAGGCCAGTCGTCGATCGTGGGAGAGGGCGCGGCGACGATCCGAGTGCGGGCGCTCGGTCATCTGAGCTATGCGCATGCGCACAGCCGACTCGCAGTTGTGGATGAGATCACGATCGACTATCGAGGCCCCGATTTGAGGGGTGCGTCGGTCGAAGTGTCGGCGCACAGCGCCCTCGGCCCGCTCGGTGATCCCAAAGTGGTGATCCTTGACCTCGACGGCATCGAAGTAGTCACGTTGCGCAACGCTGATCTACGCCTCGATCCTGCACGCATGTTGATGATCGACTCGCAGGTGGACGGCGCCATCGAGGTGGTTCTCCGCACCGAAGACGGTGATCCCGTCGCGCGCCATGAGATGCCGGTCACGGTGCTGGCATCGACGCAGTGGATCGCGCAACCTCCGCAACTCGGATTCGAGATGCTCGCGAGCTTCGTGCAACCCAACTCAGCTGCTGTTGACCCGCTTCTGCGCGAGGCATCCGACATCCTCCTCGATAGGACGGGCGATTCTGCGCTCACGGGGTATCAGTCGGGCGACCCTGCGAGGGTGGATGCGATCGTCCACGCGATCTTCGACGCGATGGCGGCTCGCGACATCCGTTATGCCGAGCCTCCCGCCAGCTGGGGTGTCGTCGGCCAGAAGGTGCGCACCCCGGCAGAAGTCCTGGAGGGCCGACTCGGCACGTGCCTGGATACGACGGTCACTCTCGCGGCGGTCCTCGAGCAGGCCGGGATAAACAGCACGCTCTGGCTCGTGGCAGGCCACATATTCCTCGGCTATTGGCGCCACGACAGCACACTCGAGGCCCCGGCCGACCAAGATGCCTCGGATGCGGTCAACCTGGTGGGACTCGGATCCATCGGCCTTGTGGAGACGACGTCGATGACGACGCAGCAGTCATTTGCCACGGCGCGGAGGCGTCCCCACCTCGAGCACCTCGACCAGGGCGCTGCGCATTTTGTCGCTGTGACGGACGTGCGTCAGGCGAGGCTGTCACGCATCTTGCCTCTCCCCAGCCGTTCAGTGAGCAGCGGCGGCGAAGTGGTGGTCACCGAGTATCAGGTCGCTGCCGCGCCCGACGCCCTCCACTACACGCCCTCCGCAGAAGCGATGGCCGGCTCAGCCCAGAGAGACATCCCAGCGAGGGTGGCTCAATGGAAGAATGCGCTACTCGACCTGAGCCTGCGCAACAGGCTCATCAATTTCGGCGAGAAAGGCGGTTACTCGCTCGCGGTTCCGCAGCCCGCCGTCGCAGCATTCGAAGACCTGATCAACGCGCGCGCCCCGGTGACCCTTCTCCCATCCGATCGTGTCCCGACGATCGAGAAAGAGCGCGGTATCCGGTGGGGAAGAGAACTCCCCGAGGAGCTGCGCGCGTCACTGTTGCTGGACCGTAAACAGGTGTTCGTGGATGTGACGGACGCTGCCTACACGACTCGACTGCGGGCGCTCGCGTATAAAGCGCGCACGATCGTCGAGGAGACGGGCGCCAACAACCTCTATCTCGCGTTCGGGATGCTGCAGTGGACCTTCAACGATCGCACTCTGCGCTCGCCGCTCGTACTCGTCCCCGTTACTCTCGAGAGCGTCGCGCGAGGACAGACCTATCGCATCACGCTCGACGAAGCAGGAGAGTCCACGCCCAACTACTGTCTGCTCGAGAAGCTGCGGGTCTCCTTCGGGATCGACATCCCAGGACTCGCGAACCCCGCCCGCGATGACTCGGGAATCGACCTGCGTGCCGCATTCGCGGCGACGCGACACGCTCTCGCCCAGGCGAAGCTGCCCTTCACGGTCGAAGACTCGGTCGATCTGTCCATCCTGCAGTTCGCCAAGTATCGCCTGTGGCGCGATCTCGACGAGAACTGGCAAGCGTTGGCCTCGAACGCTCTGGTCTCCCACCTCGTGCACACCCCGACAGTGGCGTTCGAAGACCCTGTGCCCGCGCCACCCGCGACGGATCTCGATGCGCTCGGAAACGCCGTTCCGGTGGCTGCGGACTCCTCGCAGCTCGACGCCGTGGCTGAAGCGGTCGCCGATCGCACCTTCGTGCTCGAAGGCCCGCCCGGCACCGGAAAATCACAGACGATCACGAACCTTCTCGCACACTCGCTCGCGAACGGAAAGCGAGTGCTTTTCGTCGCCGAGAAGCGCGCGGCGCTCGACGTCGTGAAGCAACGTCTCGAGGGTGTGGGCCTCGGGCCATTCTGTCTCGACCTGCACGACAAGGGCGCGCGACCATCAGCGGCCCGCGCGCAGATCAAGGCGGCGATCGATGCCTTCGCGCGTCCTGACGCCGCTGCGCTGAAAGCGAGCCTAGAGGCAGCCGCGGCGAGCCGCGGGTCGTTGAAGCGCTACGCCGACAGACTACATTCGGCCAACGCCGCAGGACTCTCGCTGTACTCGGCTCGTACCCAGCTGCTCGCGTCGGCTCCCGACGTGCCGACACTCGAAGTGGCGACGAAGTACGTCGCCGCCGCATCCGAAGAACAACTCGAAGCCGTGCGCGCGCGTCTGCGCGCCCTACCCGAGACAGCCGATCTCGCACACCCCGCGGCCCGACACGGGTGGGGCTTCGTGGACCTCTCGCCGGATCGCACGACCGATGCGCGGGCTCTGCACATTGCTGCCGAGGCGTTCGACCGTGCGCTCGAGGCCGCGGTCGCGGCTGGGGCGGATGCCACGATGCTCCACGCGGCGTCGTCGCCGCAGCATCTCGAGCGGTGGGCGGGTGTGGCTCGGGCGCCGCGGTTCGGGCTCGACGCCGTGGATGCGTTCCACACCCGCACTCTCAGCGGCGAGGTCCCGCTTCTGCTCAGACGACTGGACGACGTGGATGCCGCGCAGCCAGCCTGGTTCGCGACTCTGGCTCCGGAGGCGCTCGATCTCGACACGACCGCGATCCATGACGAGGCGACGGCGGCTGACGCGTCGGGATTCTTCGGCCGCAAACGTCGTCGACGCGCCGCACTCGCGCGCTTCGGAAGCACGCTCCGCGTCGATCCGAAACAGTTTCCACCAGCGGGCATTGCCGAACTCGCCGCTGCGGTGGTGCAGACGAAAGAGGAGGTCGCGACGCTGCGGGCGTCGCTGCTCTCGATGCCGATACCGCTCGCCGATCCGGGGTGGAGTCCCTACCGAGAGGGCAGCGTCGCGCCGGTCAGGTCTCAACTGGGATGGGCGGCGTGGCTCGCGGGCGCGCTGTCAGCTGACGGTGGCGACATCGCGGTGCGGGACGGACTGAGAGCGTTTTACCGCGCCACTTCGACCGACGGCTCGCTGGCACAGTCGCTGACGTCTCTGGCGACGACATTGCGGCAGCTCACCGACCTGCTTCCGGGAGGCGAGCACGCACTGACCAGCTGGGCAGACGAAAACGGTTGGGTGACGGCCTGGGTCGCATCGCGAGCACAGCGCAACACGACCACGGCCGAGCCCGTGAGCGCCGACCGCTGGATCGCGTTCCTCCACGCGCTCGAACCGTTGCGCGAGCAGGGATTGCTCGCGGCTCGCACCCAGCTGCTCACTGGAGCCGTCGCTGCTGACGTGGCGTCGCTCGCCTTCGACAAGGGCGTCGCGCAAGCGTCCACAATGGAACGCGCCGAGAGTCAGGCGCTCGTGGAGTTCGATGTCTCAGCGCACAACCGCACCATCGAGCGATTCACGTCCAGCGCAGCGAGTATCCGATCGGAGCTTCCACGATGGATCCCCGCCGAGATCCTGGCGAAGCGCCGAATCGACCCTTCTTATGAGGGCGGCGCGATGGGTGAGCTCAAGCGGCAGCTGGGGCGGCAACGCGGTGGAATGAGCGTTCGCTCCCTCTTCGAGAACTTCGGTGAGCTGATCACCCAGATCGCTCCCTGTGTGTTGATGAGTCCCGAGTCGGTGTCGAGGTTCTTCCCCGCGCGTGCTGAGATGTTCGACATCGTGGTGTTCGACGAGGCATCGCAGATCCGTGTGGCGGATGCCGTAGGTGCGATGGGTCGGGGGCGGTCTGTCGTCGTCGTCGGAGACAGCAAGCAGATGCCTCCGACGAGCTTCGCCGAGATCGGCACAGACATCGAGACCGAATCCGCGCCAGATGTGGTCGCCGACGAGGAATCGATCCTCACAGAGTGCGTGCAGGCGCGAGTGCCGAGCAAATGGCTGTCGTGGCACTATCGCAGCCAGGACGAGTCGCTCATCATGTTCAGCAATCACGCGTACTACGAGAGCAGGCTGTCGTCGTTCCCGGCTCCCTGGGGCGCTGAGCGTGAATCGGTCGGCGGCGACGACCATGGTCTTTCGCTGGTGCGCGTCGACGGACGGTTCAACCGTTCGGGGAGGGGCAGGGATCTGCGCACGAACGTCGTCGAGGCTGCTGCCATAGTCGACGAGATCGCACGTCGATTCGCCGATTCCCCCTCCCGCACCCCGTCGCTCGGAGTGATCACATTCAATGCGCAGCAACGTGCGCTCATCGAATCGCTCCTGCGGGAGCACGCGGACGAACGCCTCGGCAAAGCGCTGGACGAGCGCGACGGAGTCTTCGTCAAGAATCTCGAGAACGTGCAGGGCGATGAACGCGATGTCATCCTTTTCTCTGTTGCGTTCAGCGCGAACGATCGGGGGTTCGTCCCCCTGAACTTCGGTCCGCTGTCACGCGCAGGCGGTGAGCGGCGCCTCAATGTCGCCATCACCCGAGCTCGCAGACAGGTGATCCTGTACGCCAGTTTCGATCCGAGCGAGTTGCGGGCCGAGCACACGGCATCTGTCGGCATCAAGCACCTCAAGGGATACCTCGAACTGGCAGCATCCGGTGTCGAATCCGAGACGGACAGCGCGCAGCGTCAGGCGATCGTCGATCGCCATCGCGACGAGATCGCCGACGAGCTCCGGTACCGAGGATTCGCGGTGCGAACGGATGTCGGACTCTCCGATTTCCGCGTCGACATCAGCGTCGCTTCCGCAGCCGATCCCGCACAACCGCTCGTCGCGGTGCTCCTGGACGGTGAGAACTGGCGCGCCCGACGCACGGTGGCCGATCGGGACGGTCTTCCAGTCGAAGTGCTCAAAGGCCTGATGCGTTGGCCCGGGGTCGAGCGAGTATGGCTTCCCGAATGGCTGCAGCAACGCGAGGCCACGTTGAGTCGGATCGAGGCGTCGGTCGCTGCGGCTGAGATCGAGCTGCTTCACCGCGGCGACAGCGACGGAGTCTCCGTGCCCGTTCCCGTTCCCGTTCAGACTCCGGCCATCGTGGATCCGGCTGTGGCTCTTGAAGCCGCGGATGTGGCGCTGCTCCGGCAGGTGATGGCCGATGATCCCGCGCACGCTGCTCCTCACGAGGCCCGCCATCCCCACCTGCGGGAGTACGTCCCGTTCGAGCCGAAGCTGTCAGGCACCACCGAGACGCTCGATCGTCTGCCGTCTACTGCAGCCTCGGAGCGGGTGCGGTCGGTGATCCGGCAGGTGGTTGATCGTGAAGGACCGGTCCACAAGGTCCGGCTCGCCAAGCTGGTGGCCTCGTCCTTCGGGCTGAGCAAGGTTGCGGCGGCGCGCTCCGAGGCGATCCTGCGCTGTATCCCGCCGGAACTGTTGCGCGCGGGCGATCGCACGAGTGTCTGGCCAACGGCACTCGACCCTGACGAGTGGCGAGAGGTGAGACGGAGTCGCTCGGGCGACGGACGGAACCTCGACCACGTGCCGTTGGAAGAGATCGCCAACGCGATGCTGGTCGTCGCAGAACTCGGTGGCGGTATGAACGACGAAGACATCAAGCGCGAGGCGCTCTCGATCTTCGGTGGTAAGCGACTGACCGCCGGCATCTCCGCGCGGCTCGACGAGGCTCTCGGGGTTGCGCTGCACTCCGGTCGCATCAAGGCCGGGCCTGCCGGTCTCTGGGTGGCGGCGACGTCATAGGAACCGCCGACCCTATGACCCCAGAACGACGCAGCGGTATTTCGCTCGCGTCAGCGCGACGTAGAGCAGGTCCCGCCATTCGAGGCCTTGGGATGCCGCGAACTCTTTCGCATCGGCGCCGAGATCGGTCAGCACCACGGCATCGGCATCCAGCCCCTTGAACTTGAAGACAGAGCGCCAACGGATCTTGCCGGGAAGGCCTTCAGCCTGCAGCTGCTTACGAAGCCAGCGCTCGTCCTGGGTCTTCTCGGTACGACCGAGCAGTCGGCCGACCAGCGACCGCTTAGCGGCGAAGGGGCTGAGAACGACGATGTCTTCGGGGGCGTGGTCGACCAGCAGTGACCTCAGGGCCGAGGCGAGCGCGCCGGTCTCATTCGAGTCGATGACCTCTACGTGAGTCAGTCCGCCCGCCACACTCTTGGATACACGATGCCGGGTGTAGCCGATCCTGTGGCCCAGCACAGCTTCAGCGCCCGACGTCAGCCCGGGTACAGAACGGCAGTTTCTGCGCACGCGCACGTGCACGAGGTCGGGGATCAGCGCTTTGGCCCGGCTGAAGGCATCCACGTGGTGAGTGCGGGGTCGCATGATCTGCTGCCTCGAGTCGCCGGCGAATACCAGCCGGGTGCCGCTCGGCCTACCGGTGCCCGCAAGAGCGAAGAGGAGCTCGAGAAGAAGCAGGTTTCCGGCGACGTCTTGGAACTCGTCGACGCAGATGGCCTCGTAGCCGCCGAGGTGCGGCTTCTCGCGGAGAACCGCGATCGCGCGCTCAGGCAGCTCTCGCGTGTACCAGTCATGATCCGCTTCCGGCGGATTCGACGGCATCCCCACGAGCTGCAGCATCACCGAGTTGAGGTCCGCGACATCGACGTGCGGCAGACTTCCGACGAACTGCTGAAGCTCGTCGGCCATGAGCACGTTCCAACACGTCACCAGAGTCTTGCGGCCTTCGCGGTTCAGGCGACGCGCGGATTGTGTGATCAGGTAAGACTTGCCGGTGCCGGCAGGCCCGTCGAAGTACACGTGCTCGTTCGTGTCGATGAGCTCGAGAACGACCTCCTGCGACGAGAGGAGTCTGGTCTCAGCTGTCCGGCGCTCGTGCGCGCGCTCTTCGGGCGTCTGCCTGGCGTCGAAATCCGCGACGAGCGCTTGGGTCACGTCGGCCACGCGCTCTGAAGTGAACGCCGCCGGATCGTTCGTCACCTCGTCGACCGACGAGTACCACGCGTTGTACTCGTCGAGCGTTTTCTCGATGAGCCGCGCGGGCTTGGCGAGATCTTCGCTCCATCCGAGCTCCCACTCGAAGAACTGCAGATCGCCGGGCGTCTTGTTCTCGAACTGGTAGCGCCCGATCGACGTGAACCACACCAACCGGGCGATCGGCTCGTCGCCGGTGAGCAGATCGAGGTTGTTCAGATGGCGGCGGATGCTGCGCCGCACCCCGTCGAGTTGCTTGAGCGGATCCTTGTGCGGCGACGGCACTCGGTCGAGGTACCAGTCACCCGCCTTGTACTCGACATATGCCGGCGCCTTCGCCTCGACGATCAGAATGCCCTTGCCCGGCACCAGAACGATGAAATCCGCCTCACCTTGGAACGCGGATGCGTGGCGTCCGACGCTGAGGGAGTGGATCGCGATCCAGTCCTCGTGCCCCTGCAGGCCGTTGAGTGCATCGAAGATCTTGCGTTCGGAGACATTCGCGCCTTCGCGTGCGTACGGCGGGATCATTCGGACCATCGCGACCTAACTCTCTTTGCTGCGGGAAGAGGACGGCACCGGCGGCCGCAGATCGATCGCCGCCGCGTCGCGCGCGTCCACTCCGCGCTTGCGCATGAGTTCGACCATGTCTTCCTGGCGGGGTTGACCGAGCGTCAGCCGGTACAGGGTGAGCGCGTCTCGAAGTCGTGCGTAGCGGTCGATGTCTCGGCTCAGCGGATACGCGGCGATGACGCGGTGGATGCGCGCGGCGCCCGGGTACACCCACCACGGCGAGAATTCGCCGAGCCCGGCATCCACCTCGCCTGCGGCATCGAATGCCGCGTCCCACGGGGACGGTGCATGCGAAGCGAGAACATCCGGCCAGTGTGCACCGGCGACGTTCTTGCGTACGGCATGACCGGCGAAGCGATTGACGCGCCCTTCCCGCTGCTCGAAGTCGACGGGGTTCGACGGGAGGTTCCAGTGGATGACCGAGTGACTCCACCAGTGGAAGTCGATGCCTTCCTGACCGACGCTCGTCGACGCCAGCACGAACGGTGCGAACGGACTGTTGAAGGCGTTTCGCACTTCGCCCTGACGCTCGCCGGCAGCTTCATTCGCGTCCGTCGCGTGCTTTCCGCCGTACCGCAGCGCGAAGCGCGCCTGAAAGGCGATCTCTCCGCGCTCGCGCGTCGCGTCATGGCCGGCGTAGCGCGCGGGACGCAGCCCGATGGCCGCTGACGCGGTCGTCGCGACAGACAGAAGCCCCTCGTCTTCGAGAGGTGCGCCGCCGTGCTCGCTGCGCAGCTGGAACAGATATTCGTCGAGCACGGCCTGCAGGTTGCCGTCAGCGCAGTAATCGAGAACCGTGCGCCAGTAAGGCTGATCATCCTGCTGGAGGGCGACGAGGAGGGCGATGGTTTCCCGGCGATTGAAAAGAGCCCGGATGCCGGAGCTCAACGTCCATGCGGCGCGCCAGAGTCCGGCATCCGTCGCCGAAGCCGATGCGACAGACTTCAGCGCACGGTAGGCGATGTTGCCGGGGGCGTGTGCGGCCAGCAGCGGGAGCGCCGCGTGCCTCGAACCTGTCGGAGACGACATCCTGTCGCGCGCTGTATAGACGTGCAACGCGAGTCCTGACGCGACATCATCTCCGTCATCTCCGTCATCCGAGTCCTCGCCGGCGGTGGACGCCTCGAACAGGGTGGCGGTGTCTGAATCGATCAGCGAGGCAGGCAGCGCTCCGGCGACCGAGAAGTACGATTCCCATGCCTGACCTGTGTCGTCACCGCCGAGTGCGGGCCCGAGAAGCTCGCTCAGCTCTCGAGCGCCGAGCACGCGTCCTTCTCGGCGCGAAGCTGCGAGCGGGTCTCCGGCGTCTGCCAGCACCGGGTGCGGCCAGAAGAGCGAGAGCGTCGACATCGCGGCCGGCTGACCATCACGCGCGACGCGGTACTGAAGTCGCAGGCGCACGTTCTTGCGTCCTTCGGCGGTGTTCTCATTGAGCAGGTCGCTCTGCTGCGCGATGCGACGGTCGGCTTCGTAACTGAGAAGCGAGGCGACGGCCGTAGGCACACCCGACCACGCAGAGAAGATGACATGCTTCGTCGTGTCTGCCGCGCTCACACCCGCGTACACACCCCGCGGCTCGAGGTAAGGCATGGTCGGCGGCAGCCAGAGCAGCTTCCACCACCCCGCATCCAGAGTCTGAGCGGCCAGCGAGCGAAGGTATCCGTTCGCCAGATCGATCGGCGCGAACCGCTCGAGGTCGTCGCGATCGATCACGTGCCCGGCACCCAATAGCTGCTCGACGTCGGTGGCGCGTTCGCCGAGAAGCATCTCTTTCACCCGCCCCGACGTCTTGTACCCGTCCATGAAGGTGGCGAAATGGGGGATCGACTTCCAGTACTCGAGGGGAATGGGAGCCCCGGCGATGTCGCCCAGCCGACTCAAGGCCGCCCACCCTGCGAGATCGTCTGGTGTCGGGACGCCGCCCGACAGCGGCAGTGTCGCGAGCATGTCTTCGCCTGCCGACAGCGCGGGCCGCTCCGACCGGCTCATCAGCGGGGTGAGCGCGGCGCGCACCCGCGCAGAGGCCGACGCCGCGTCACCTTCGACCACCAGCGACTGCCGGTAGTCGGCGAGAGCGCCTTCGACGGCCGCAGTCGCGCCGGGCTTGCGCCCCGCCAGGAACGACACCGTTTCGATGAAGTCGCGATAGTGGTCTTCGTCGTCGTCACCGTTCGTGAACGGTTTGTACGGGGTCGCCGACAGCAGAAGCACCTTCGCGTCGCGGTGGTCGAACAGACTGTGCGCGAGCTCTGCCGCGGGCCCGCCCGTCTCGGGGTCGGCGAGCAGATTCCGGAACCGCTGGAACTCGTCCAAGATGATGAGGTCTGGCTCGAGCGTGTCGACGCCGGCCTTCGCGAGGTCGCGCCGCAGCATTTCCGTGGTGTTCGCCGCACGGTGGCGAAGACCATCGTCCAATCTCTTGCGCCCGCGCGCATCGTCGCGCAACTGCAGGAACCGATCGAGAGCGCCGTTCTCGCGGATCGCCTTCTCGAACGTCGCGACGATGCGCGGGTCGGGTTCGCCGGCGAGCCCGTTCTTCATCGACTTCACGTAGTGGTTGTCGAATCGGCTCAGCGAGCCGACGGTTCCCTGCATGAGCAGGCGATGTGTGCGCTGATCGGATGCCGAGTGCCCGACGAGCTGGTCGAGGATGATCGTAAGCATCGCCCGTTCGGGCGCCGATCCCTGCCGCTGTCCACCTTCACGGAACGACGTGCCGGGTGTGAACGAGACGAGATTGACCTTCTTGCCCCCGTCTTTCGACTTCTCCTGCAGGCGCCTGCTCTCGCTCGCCAGCAGGGTCAGCCGTGTCGCCATGCCGATCGCCTCGTCACCGGTGACGTTCAGACGGCGCAGATTCTGTCGCGCGAGGTCACTGTTGCTGCACACGTAGACGATGTCGATGCGATCGACGTGGTCGACGTCTTGCAGGTGCTCGATCGCTCGCGCGATGACACCGCGGGCGATGATGCTCTTGCCCAGGCCAGTTTCATCGGCGACGAGGAATCGCCCAGACGCTGCCGGGTCGCCGCCGTAAAAGCGATCGATGACGTGATCCACGGCGTGGCGTTGGAATCCCTTGAGTCCGGCCATCACTGCGGCGACGTCGACCGAACTCATGCGGTGTCCTTTTCGGTCCCTGTGAGCTGCTCGTGAGCCGCCCACACGGCTGCCCACAGCTCGGCGAACCCTGCCGGAAGCACGGTGCCACCGTCGTCGGTCGTGAGCAGGTAATCGACGATCCGACGCACGTCGGCGAGTCCTCCGTGGCCGGATCCCACGGCACGCACGAGCGACTCGAACAGCCCTGCACCCTCGTCACCGCCCGCACCGGCTGCGGCGAAGAAGCCCGCGCCGGCACCGCCGGTGGGCATCTGCTGGCCCGACAGTTCGAGAAGCAGCATGAGCAGACGAACGAACGCACCGCGATCCGTGAGCTGTCGCGCGATGATCGCATCGCGCCGGGTGTCGACATCGTCGATGAGCTGGGCGAGCACGATCGTGCGGCGTTCATTGCCTTCGAGATCTCGCGCGCTCAGCACCATGAACGGGGTGATGTCGGTGAGTGCGAGGTCGGCAACCATCGACGGGTCGTCACCAACACCGGGCAGGCCCCGTCCACCGGCATCCGGCCGAGTCAGCAGGTGCCAGTGCACGCTGATACCGTCCGTGAGCTCGTCGGCGCGCGCGGCGGTGCGTTCTTCCCGTGAGACGGCCAGGGAGTAGGAATCACCGGTCAGCACGCGAGCGGTGATGCGGATGTCGGCGAGCGACCGCAATGCGCGCTCGAGCCGATACTGCGATTCTTCGTCTTCGGTCGGCTGCTTCCCGCCCTGTGCGGCGTAGTTCTCGACGAGGGCACCCATGGCTTCGAGGGTCGCCTGCACACCGAACCGCGGCACGGGGCCTGTGAGGCCGACCATCACCTCGATGTTGTCCCGGAGTGCGGCGCCGGTCGCATTGGCCGAACCCAGCAGAATCTGTGCTCCGTCTTGGCGGTCGATGATGATGGCTTTCGCGTGCAGACCGGTCAACGGCTCCAGTGCGCCACTGTCATCGGTGCGCGCGTCTTGATCGAGCAGCGATGCCGCGTCATCGAGCACCGCGGTGCGTAGCCGTCCGCCGAGCGATGCAGGTGCAAGGCGGTCGAGTGTGTCGGCGCGAGAGATCAGGTGAGTGTCGGTGCGGATGCCGCGGCGAAGCGTGGCGAGGCCGTCATCTGACACGAAGGGCGAGATGATCAGCGCCCGTTGCCCGCGCAGCTCGGGCAGAGTGGCGCCGGCGAGACCGAGCGCGTGAAAGGAGAGTCCTCGGATCCCGTCGGGCCATTCCCAATCGACCGTGCCGATGCGGTCCGCCAGGGTGTAGATGCGGGCCTTCCTCTCGTCGTCGAGCGGCTGCACGGCGAGTTCTGGCAGCCGGCGAAGCAGAGCTGCGAGTGGAGCGTTGCGCGCGGTGGCTCCTTCGATCTTGTCGCCTCCGGCGATCCGCCCGTCGAGACGCACGACGACGTCCCAACTGCGGTCCGCCGTCAGATTACGGCTGGCACAGATGAACCGGTATGCCCGCTCGTCGCCGCTCGCGTATTCGACGAACCACACTTTGGGATGGAACAGTCCGCGCCGCACGGTGACCGGATGCACGATTCGCTCCAGGAAGGCCACGAGGTCGCTCCGCCCGCCCATCGAGATCTCGCCGGCCTGCGCGAAGATGTCGATGCGGTCGGCCGCGCGGCGCACCGCATCCAGAATGCCGAGGTTGCCGTCTGAGGCTGAGATGCGGTGGGAAGCGAACGAGAGCGGGATCGTGAGCGCTGTCTCAAGATCGAGGGTGAAGCTCGTTCCGACCGCGTGGCCGAGCTCGAATCCCGGCGGAGGCGCAAGCTGCTCGCTGAGGGCGGCGCGGGTCTGCGGGTCCAGCATCAGCGGGCGAGTCCTTCGTGGATGTCGGTGAGGATGCCGCGCACGGTCGCCCAGCGATAGGTCATGGCACCGGCGCCTGACTCGCCGCCCCAGCCCGCGAGTCGCGCGCGATTGCCGATGCGCGCCTGAGCGCCCTTGTGTTGCCGC
Source organism: Planococcus sp. APC 4015 (assembly GCA_030407505.1). GTDB lineage: Bacteria > Actinomycetota > Actinomycetes > Actinomycetales > Microbacteriaceae > Microbacterium. Next base: position 86,492 of record JASDDH010000006.1, on the reverse strand, counting down.
TCGCGCCGCACGAGAAAAGCGCGGGCGACGTCGTCATCAGCCAGTCCGCTCGGGTCCGACGCGCGAAGAAGCGCCACCCAGTCTTCGACGAACCGTCGAGACGAGGGATGCACGGGTGCTCCTCGTTCGATTTCGACCGACCGCAGGAGCGCGGCAAGGTCCCAGGTCGCGAGATCGACGTGTGCAGGCAGAGCCGCACTCCACTTCTCGATGCGCTCGCGATAGCCCGCGACGGGATCAGCCACCTTGTCGAGGCCGGCGGTCTCGTATTCTTCTGCGATGAGCAGGTTGTACAGCAGTTGAGCCCCCTGCATGACCGCCGAGAATGCCTTCGCGTGGTCGAGCAGCGTGCGCGGCTCGCCGCCAACCAGAAGAGCCGATTCGTCCCGCCAGGGTGCAGGCGAATCCCGCGCGGGAGGAGCCACGAGCAGGTGACTCATGAGCGTGTCGGGTGCACCGTCGAGAATTCGATCGCGTAGCCACTCCGCCTCGACCCGCGACAGCGAGAACCCGCCGGGCGCGTCGGTCGGAAAGCCTTCCGGTGCTGGAGGCAGAGACGACGACCACACGTGGAGCTTTGCGTGGTTCTCACCGTCGAGATCATCGATCGATCTCGCCAGTTGCGGCAGCCGAACCGCGTCTTCTCGGCTCATGTCGGGATCACTGAGGATGCCGTAGTGCCGGAGCATCGACCAGTAGACACCCGACGGCAGATTGCGCAGGGCCGCACCCGCGCGCATTCCGAGCAGCCCGGCGGTGTCGGACGTGTCTTTTATCGCTCCGATCAGCAGGCGTTCGTATCGATCGGCTTCTTTCACAGGATCGGGTCGTTGTGCTGCCTTCTGCAGGCACCACGGCACGAACAGCAGATATCGCGCCCGCGTGAGCAGGGTCGACGTGCCGGGGAACAGTCCGTCCGAGATCGCGTCACGAATCTGCCCGAGCCCGAGTTCATCGCGACTGTCGCGATCGCTGAACAGCCGAATGATCTCGCGCATCCGCCGCTGCTCTTCGGCTGAAGCGTCCAGCCACGCGATGAGAGAAGGCATAACTCAGATGAGGTCAAGTTCTGACTGACTGCGGAGAGACTCCGCCCAAGCCTTCAGCTCGATCGAGACGTACTCGACCTCAAGGTGCGCCTCGTAGTCGTTGCCGTGGAGCAAGAGGCCGATCTCTGTCTGGCGGGTGGTCCAAGACGAGAGCAGCGTGAGATCGCCGCGCTGAACTGCGTTGCCCCAGCTGTCAGGGTCGTCTCGGTAAAGCTCGTCGTGCCATATCGTCCGGTCGCTCTCGGGATCGCCATACTTCGCCGTAAAGAGTATTTGGACGCGTGAGTAGGCGCCCAAATAGCGATTCGGACTTGTGAACTGCTCCCTGAAGATGTATTTGGCCCGAGTGAGCCGACCGCCGTCGAAAATGTAGACCGCTTCGGAATCCATGTCGGCGAGTCGTTCTGAGAAGACGAGCAGACCGTCGCCGGCGAAGACAGGGTCAGCATTCTCTCTCGATCGCACGTCGACTACCGAGGCCCCCCAAGCGACGCCTCGGAAGTCACCGGCGAGGGACCCGGGTTTGGAGACACGGGACCAAGATCCGTCTTCATTGAGTTCTACGACGGCTCCGTCGTCAGCAACAGCCCTCATCGTCCGCTCCTCGCTCCATTCGATGCCGAAATCATGAGCATCAAATCAGTTTCCCTCTCCCCGCTCGCCCGCGTACCGCGGGGCCATCGACTCCATCTGGTCCATGACGAGCTTGATCGCACCGGGCTGCTTGTCGGGCGGGTATTTGTACTTCACAAGCAGCCGCTTGATCGACGATCGCAGCTTTGCGCGCACGTCGTCGCGCACGGTCCAGTCTGTGCGCACGTCGCGGCGCATGACAGCGACGAGCTCGCGCGCGATCTCGGCGAGCACACCGTCGCCCTGCACGTCGACCGCCGACTCGTTCTGGGCGACGGCATCGTAGAAGGCAAGTTCGTCGTTCGACAGCGGCGGCGTGAAATGCTGACCACGGGATGCCTCGGCGGCGACCTCCTTCGCCAGTTCGACGAGTTCGGCGATCACCTCAGCCGACGTCAGCTGCTGGTTCGTGTAGCGCTTCATGATCTCGGCGATGCGCTCCGAGAAAGCGCGCTGACGGATCAGGTTGCCCTGGGTCGCGCCCACTCCGGCATCGACGAGCGACTTGCGCAATGCCTCGATCGCGAGGTGCGTGTTGGGGGCGGCCTGCGCCTTGGCGAGGAACTCCGGGCCCAGGTTGTCGAGCGACAGCCGCGGAAGGCCCGCAGCGTCGTAGATGTCGAGTACGTCGCCCGTCGAGACGGCCTGGGCCACGAGCCCGCTCAGCAGGCGCTCGATCTCTTCGGGCACCGGCTCGTCGCGCGACTGTCGGTCAGTGGCATCGAACTTCGCCATCCATACCCGCACCTCTTCGTAGAACGCGATCTCGTCGTGCAGTTCGGCGAGTCCGGTCCGGCCCGACCCCAGCGCCCACGCCCGGGCAAGTGCGCCGCTGGCCGCACGGTAGCGGTTCGCGAGCCGGTCGCCCTCGAGCGCCGGGTCGTTGAGCGGGTCTGCGGCATCCCGAAGGAAGTTCGTCGCGGTCGTGGCGGCCGTGATCATCGCCCGAGGACCGCCGCGCCGCAGAATCGCCCGCCAGTCGCAAGGTGCGAGCATCTCGCGGATCTGCGCGACCAGCTCCGTCGCGAAGGCGACGGCCTCGTCGACATCGCGCCCGATAGGTCGGGTGTTCTGATCGTCGACGGTGTATTCCGACAGCGCCTTGGCGAGGTTGTCGGCCAGCGGCGCGTACGCGACGAGCAGTCCGTCCTCCTTGCCCTCGAACGTGCGGTTCACCCGCGCGAGCGTCTGCATGAGCAGGGCGCCCTTGAGCGGACGATCGAGGTACAGGGTGTGCAGCGGCGGCGCGTCGAACCCGGTGAGCATCATGTCTTTGACGATCACGAGTTCGAGTTCGTCAGACGCATCCTTCAGGCGATCCTTGATCGCCGCGTTTGCCGAATCACGTCGCACGTGGTCGCTCACCGGCGGCTGGTCGGTCGCCGATCCCGAGTACACGACCTTGATCGTGCCGCGATCAAGGGCGTCGGAGTGCCAGTCGGGGCGCAGCGCGACGATCGCCGAGTAGAGCCGCGCGCAGATCTCGCGCGTTCCACCGACGATGAGCGCCTTGCCGCGCGAGCCGACGAAGGGCAGCATGCGTGCCCGTCGCTCCTCCCAGTGCGAAACGAGGTCGGCGGCGAGCGTGTTGATCCGCTCGGGTGATCCGTAGACGGCATTCACGACGGCGACGGATGCCTCGATGCGCGAGCGTTCGGTGTCATCCAGGCCCAGAGTGAACTCGTCGGCCGCGCGATCGATGTCTTCTTCGGTCGTGCCCTCGGCGAACGACACCTTGATGAGCCGAGGCTCGAAATACACGGGAACCGTCGCCCCGTCTTCGACTGCCCGACTGAGGTCGTAGATGTCGATGTACTCGCCGAACACTGCTGTGGTGTCACGGTCGGCGAACGAGATCGGCGTGCCGGTGAAGGCGATGAGCGTCGCGTTCGGCAGAGCGTCGCGCAGGTGGCGGGCATAGCCGTCGAGGTCGTCGTAATGGCTGCGGTGTGCTTCATCGACGATGACGATCACGTTGCGACGATCGGTGAGAAGCGGATGCTGCGTGCCCGCATTCTTCTCCGCCTCACTGAGTCCGAACTTCTGCAGAGTCGTGAAATAGATGCCGCCTGTCACGCGCTGGCTGAGTTCGTCCCGCAGCTGCGCGCGCTCCTTCACCTGCACGGGCTTTTCAGCCAACAGCAGACTGCGATCGAAGGTGCGGAAGAGCTGTCCGTCCAGCTCATTGCGGTCGGTGACGACGATGACGGTGGGGTTCTTGAGCTTCGGATGCCGCGACACCCGGTTCGCGTAGAGCTCCATCTCCATCGACTTGCCCGACCCCTGCGTGTGCCACACGACACCGGCCTTGCCGTTCGTCTCGACGGCCTGGATCGTGTTGCCCACGGCCTTGTTGACGGCGAAGTACTGGTGCGGCTTGGCGATGCGCTTGACGAGTCCCTCGGATCCCTCATCGAACGCGGTGAAATCCCGTACGAGCTGCAGGAAGCGCTCCTGGTTGTAGAGGCCGTTCAGCGCGTCATCGAGCGGCGTGGCCTCGACGCCCTCTTCGACGCGCGGCTGGGTGAGTGGCTTGCCGTCGTCGTCGACGTTCCACGGCGCGAAGTGGTTGAGGGGGGTGAAGGGCGTGCCGTATTTAGCCGCGAGACCGTCGCTCGCGAGTGTGAAGACGCAGAACCGGAACGCCGTCGGAAACTCCCTCAGGTACGTCTGCAACTGCGCATGGGCGGGTGCCACCCCGGTCGATGCCGAGCCGGCCTTCTTCAGTTCGACGATGCTCAGCGGCATCCCGTTCACGTATAGCACGATGTCGAAGCGCCGGTGCAGGTCGCCCTGGCGGACCGTGACCTGGTTGACCGCGAGCCAGTCGTTCTGCTCGGGCGATCCGCCGAGCAGGCGGACGCGCGGGTTCTGCTCGATGCCGTCCCCGTCGATGTATGAGATCGGGTATCCGCCGACGAGGTACTCGTGGATGCGATGGTTCTCGGTGATCGCATCGAGAGACTTCGGCGCGGCAATCTCGGCGATGGCCTGCTGCAGGTAGTTCACCGGCACGTCGGGGTTGAGGCGACGCATCGCCTCGAGCAGTCGCGGACGGATCAGCAGCACGTCCCACGTCTCGCGCTCGCCGCTGCCGGGCGCGATCTTGTCGCCGGCCAACGGCATCCATCCGAGCGGCTCGGCGAACGTCTCGAGGGCCGCGTTCTCCCAGTCGGCTTCAGAGATACCGCTCATGTGAGCTCTCCTTGTGCGGGTAGCGAGGGCGGTGCCTTTGTACCGTTTAGATTCTTTAGATATCTCCGCCCGGTACTGATCGACGGGTCGGCGTCGGCCGCGTTGAGTAAGCGTGGACAGTCTGCGTGGGAGATGCCGCTCATGGCTTCGCGACCTTCTGCTCGAACATCTTGCGCACGACGTCGAGGAAATTAGGGGCGTAGTCGGCCCAGGAGTCCGCGATCTTGTCGAGGTCGATCTTGCCTGTATGCACCTGTTCACACAGACGCATCCATGCCTCTCCCGTCGCGGCGGTGAGCGCAGCGGCGATCCCGGCGTTAATGAAGCTCCCAGCGCCCGGGATGAGCTTGAGAAAGCTGCGCGCTAGCGCCTGGCCGGCGAACTGCACGCCCAGTTGGGCTAGTGCACCGGCAGACATCATCGTCTTGAGCTCGAGGTCGTAGACGGTCGCGATGCGGCCCATCATTCCGAGTTGGATCGGCGCGAGCGTGAACGCGTCCGCGACGGGAATAGGCGTCGCAGCCGCGACGGCAGCCAGTCCGGCAGCGCCGGTGATGATCGGTCGAGCCATCTCGCGCTTCCACGGAAGGTTGAGTCGCTGTGCGATGCGAAAGGCGTCCTTCTCGTTTTCCGGCGAGAGGGTGAGGGTCTCTGCCACGAGCTCACCGAGGCCGTGCCCCTTGCCCTTCCCGTGCTTATCGCGGGTAGAAGTGAGGATGACCCGCTCGTACGGGATGCTGATGGGCTCGCCGTTCTCGTCGACAGGCTCTTCGAGCCAGTCGACGAAGGCTTCGAGATCCTTCGCGACACCGCGCGCACCGGTGATCGGGTTCTTGCTCCAGTCGACCTTCGTGAGGACGAGTACGACGGGGAGCCCGTCTGCGGCGAGTTCGCGGATCATCCCGATGTCGGCGGGAGTCAGCCTATCGTCGGTGGCCTTGATGCAGTACCAGACGACGGCGATCTGGCGGTCGGCCGGCTGCTTCTTGATGGTCTCGAGATGCGCGCGCAGCTGCTCGCGCGGGGGCATGGATGACCCGATCTCGAAGCCCTCGACATCCCAGATGCCGAGCGTGTCGTCGTGGAAGTACTCCACTCCGCGCGTGACGGGCAGGCCCTTGCCGGTCTTCGCCCAATCACGCCCGAACACCGCGTTGACGAGCGAGGACTTACCCACCCCCGAGCCGCCGATGATCGCGAGATTGAAGCGGCCGTACTTGGATTTGGCCTCGGAGCTCGCCTTAAGGAAGTCCTTCTCGTCGGGCCGGGGCGTGTCAGACGGGTCGTTGGTCATCGGCTTCTCCGTATTTTCTGGTGCGGTCATTGGGCGAACTCAAAAGTGATGGTGGCGTCGGCATCGACGGACGTGATAATCCCGCCGTAGAAGGCTTCGGCTTGGGCCCTCACTGTCTCGATACTGTTTGCGACGTAGTCGGCCTTTTTCTCGTCGCTGAGGATGCGGTTGGTCATCTCGCTCTGGCTGATTTCGTCCGTGAGGAAGGCGAGAATCCCGTCATCGTTGATCGGGTCCTCGAAATGGATGTTGCTATGGCTGAGGAGATCGAACGCAGGGATGGATACGGAGTAGGAGTGAGCGCCCGTACGGTCGACTTGCACCTGAGACCCATCGAGGCCGACGTTCGCGTCGAACTTGTAGATGAGGTACTTCGTTCGGTCGGCAACGTCGAGTGGCACTCCCAGGATTCGGCCATCCCTATTTGCCCGTTCCAGTCCCTCGACGCGCAGGCTCGCGAGCGTCACCTTCTGTTGGGGGAGCACGAACTCGACCACTTCTGAGCTCACGACCGTTTGCTGAGGAGCGAGCAACCGGCCGACGGCAACGCCTGCCATCGCAGCGATCGCCGCGATCACGATGATCGACAAGATGATCGCCCACAGGGGATTGCGCCGCCGGAAATAGGTGGCAGTCGTCATGGATTCAGTCTCTCGATCGTTGTTGAAGAGTCACGGCTGGACGTCACGCGCCGACGCTGGATGCGACGGCTTCAGCATCGCGGACGCGGAGCTTGCCTGACATCAGTTGGGGAAGGAGCGCGTCGCGGGTTGCGGCGAGCGATGTGTTCGATACCAGGGCCACATCTGCGCTTTCGTAAAGCGGTGCGGCGAACTGGTGGAAGGCACTCCGCTCGGCATGGGTGGAGTCTTGAAGCCTGAGAAGAGGGACGCTCCTAACGTTCAGCGCATTCATGACACTGCCAGCGTCGGTTCGCTCGTCGACCTCACGTCGAACTGCTCGTGAATGGAGAGCAGCGGCGATGAATGAGCCTGACGCGGAAAGTTCATTCGGGCGGATTCCCGTCATGTTCCTGCCAAGTGCGGCAGTGAAGCCCTTCGGAATCCTGGCGACAGCTCCGATGCGCCCGACGTTCGTGATCACGAAGTCCCATGCCCGAGTCTCGAAGCGCTTGGACCACTCCGCGTAGTCAGCCGCAGAGATGCTGTATTTCGCCACACGGTCGACTAGGCCGTCGTCGCGGATGTTGTTGAGCTGCATCAGCGTTGCGCCTTTTGCGATGCGCTCGGGCTTCTTCGAGTGCAGGCAGTCGACGACTTCCGCGAGGGCGCCCAACGGCACGTTGAGGCTGCGGTCGTGAAAGCGTCTACTGAACTCCGCGTGAACCACCGCGAGTAGTCGCTCGACTAATACGTTGTTGGCTGCGATATTGTCATCGAGGGCGCCCAGCACCTCGGCGATCGCCTGCTGCTCGAGAAGCGGTGGCACATCGGTGGTGAAGTCCCCGATTCGCCCTGGACTCGTGTGTTTGACGGTGCTCCCGCTCGCAGTACCGAGAATGTGGCTTCTGTAGCCGTCGGTGCGCGTCAGGTAGTGGAAAAAGTCGATGTCTAGTTGATCTGGTGCAGTTACTCGGATCAGACCAATTCGCTGATTGTGCAAGAAATGTTGTCCCCTGGGCAGTCTCGCTGCAAAGCCGAGAGTGTCTCCTGCCTTGCTCAGATCAGTCATCGTGACAACCAGTTCACCGCCCGACAGGAGGAACTCCGGGGGGAAATCGCCAGCGAAAGACTTCGGTTTGGATGACTGGAAACCTCCACCAAGTCCGAAATTCGCCGGAGTCAGCACCTGCGGAGATGTCTCATCGACACCGAATCCAGCGCCCGGAAACGCGTACCCGTGCTTCACCGTGATCACGTCTCTCAGAGTGAGAGGCTTCCACTCAGACATCGACCCGCCCGAGCTGCTCGCGCACGACCTCGGCCAGTCGTGCCGACTCGGCGAACTGCGCCTCGAGCTCTGCACGCAGCCGCGCGAGCTTCTGCTCGATCGGCTCGCCGTCGTCCTCGACATCCGCCGCACCGACGTAGCGGCCCGGTGTCAGGGCGTAGTCGACGGTCTTGATTTCGGCGAGGGTGGCGGAGTAGGCGAACCCCGGCACATCCGCGTACTCGTCCAGCGCGGCATCCGAATCGATTCCCCTCCACGCGTGGAAGGTTCCGGCGATGCGGGCGATGTCGTCGTCCGACAGCGCGCGCTCGGCGCGGTCGACCATGTGCCCCAGGTTGCGTGCGTCGATGAACAGCACCTCGCCCGCCCGCGCGCCCTTGTCCTTCGCGAAGAACCAGACGCACACCGGGATGCCGGTCGAACGGAACAGCTGGGTCGGCAGGGCGACCATGCACGACACCAGGTCCGCCTCGACGATCTCAGCGCGAATCTGGCCCTCACCACCCGAGTTCGACGACATCGAGCCGTTCGCCATCACGACACCGGCGGTGCCGCCGGGAGCGAGCTTCGAGAGGATGTGCTGGATCCACGCGTAGTTCGCGTTGCCTGCGGGAGGGACGCCGTACTTCCAGCGCGGATCCGACTCGCTGCGCGCCCAGTCCTTGATGTTGAACGGAGGGTTCGCCATCACGAAGTCGGCCTGCAGTTCGGGGTGCAGATCACGCGCGAACGTGTCGCCCCACCGCGGCCCGAGGTTGCCCGACAGCCCGTGGATCGCGAGATTCATCTTCGCCATGCGCCACGTGCGCTCGTTGAGCTCCTGGCCGTACACCGAGATGTTCGAGCCCTCGCCCTCGTGCGACTCGAGGAACTTCTCGGCCTGCACGAACATGCCGCCCGACCCGCACGCCGGGTCGTATACGCGACCGTGCGTGGGCTGCAGCAGCTCGACGAGCACCCGCACGACCCCGGCGGGCGTGTAGAACTCGCCGCCGCGCTTGCCTTCGGCGGCGGCGAACTTCTCGAGGAAGTACTCGTACACCTCGCCGAGCAGGTCGCGCGCACGCCGTCCTGACGCTCCGGCCTGACCCTGACCCGCGAACCGGGCCGAGTTCAGCAGGTCGATCAGTTCGCCGAGGCGGCGCTGGTCGACGCTGTCGCGATTGAAGATGCGGGGCAGCGTGCCGGTCAGCTGCGGGTTCGCCTGCATGACGGCATCCATCGCCTCATCGATCAGCAGACCGATGGTGCGCTCGCCGTCACCGGTGCCCTTCGCATTCTCGGCCAGGTGTGACCAACGGGCGTTCGCCGGCACCCAGAACACCCCTCGCCCCGTGTACTCGTCGGTGTCGTCGATGAGCTCGGCGATCTGGTCGTCGTCGTAGTCATCGGCGGCCAGCTCGGCGCGGATCTGCTCGCGACGCTCGTCGAAGGCGTCCGACACGTACTTGAGGAACACGAGCCCGAGGATGACGTCCTTGTACTGCGAGGCATCCATCGACCCGCGCAGCTTGTCGGCGGCCTTCCAGAGTGTGTCTTTTAGCTCCTTCATCGTCGACGGCGCCTGCGGGGCGGCTTTCGTGGGGCGAGCCATGGTGTCCTCTACTTCTTGACGGATGCCGCGGAAGCGGCGGGTTCGGTGAGCGTCACGACACCCGAGGTGATCCCGGATGCGAGCAGGTCTGTGTAGATGTCGAGTGCGTCCACGCGGCGCAGCAGCTCGGCGCGGCGGTGAGCGAGGTCGGTGAGAGACGCGCGAAGCGGCGCGACCTGCGACGGAGCGACGCGGCGCAGCATCCATCGCCGCCAGGCGCCCGCGCCGCCACGCGACGTCGCGATGTCGGCGGCGATCAGCTCGGGCACGAGGCCGCCAGAGTCCGACGCGTCGATCCGCAGCACGCGGGCGGGGTAGACGACGACCTTCGAGCCGTCGACATCGACCCACGCGCGGGGGGTCGGCGACGTGCGGAAGATGACGTCTCCGGGCAGGGTCAGCTTCGCCGACGGATGCCGCGTGGCGAACTCCAGCGGCTCGACCCGTCGTTCGCCGATGCGCGTCGGGTCGTCGAGGTCGTCCGCTGACACGGCGACGAGCCCACTCGATGAGAACTCGGTCGAGTCGACGCGGATGCCGCCGAGCGCGCGCAGGTGTCGCGCGGCGAGAAGCCCGTCGACACGCGCCGCAGGAAGGGCGACGACGTCGGCGGCGACCGGTGCCGGGCCGGGAGCGTCGGGACCGAGAGCGTCTCGCGCACGGTCGATCCGGGCGGGAAGCTCCTGATCCGCGACCGCCGATCGTGAGCGCCTCGCCGTCGAACCGGCGGTGAGTGGACCGCGGCTCGACAGCAGACTCGACGTTCGCGCGAGGCGTGCGAACCGAAAGGAATGCGCGCGTACATCTCGCGCGCTGCCCATCGCGGCCACCACGTCGCTCGTCACATCGTGTCGCGCTGCGGCGCTCAGATCGACGTCGGTGAGATCGGCGATCGCGGTGAAGCGTTCAGCGATCGGCACCTCGCCGACGGGCGGGCCGAGTACCCACACGCTCATGGACTCGCGTGGGGCCGTGGCCACCAGGCCGGGGCCGAACCGCACGACGGCACGCACCCGACCTGAACGCAGCACGGTGGTGCGCGCGAGATCGTCGGCGCCCGCGAGGGCATCAGTGAAAGCCCACGACGGTGCGACGATCAGCGCACGGTCCGCCGATGCGAGCGCGAGGGCGATCTCGTCAGCATCCCTCAGTACCGCGGCGGCGTCAGACCAGGAGTCCGTCGGCAGTCGGTGGATGTGCACGGACGACGATGTCTCGTCGACGGCTGATGACGGCGTGGCGATCGCCTCGCACACCAACCGGCGACGGATGCGGCGGCCGGCCTCTCCGGCCGGACTCTCGACGTCGAGCTCGTCACCGACTTCGCGCAGCACGTCCATCGCGAACGCCGGGCTGATGCCGGCGCCGATGCGGAGCCGTGAAGTCAATGGAGATACGAGTGCCGAGACGAGCGTGATGACCAGGTTCTCGCCGACGGGGGTCAGCGGTCCGGCTGAACCTGCAGAAGCACGGGTGGCAGCGTGGCGTCGCTCGATCACCCGCGCACCCTGCGCCGCGGTGTACGCGGCGTCTGCGAGCACATCGGCCCACTCCGCCCAGCCGAGCGGGGCGCGCTCGATCTCGGCGCGGAGGAATGCATCGCCCGGGTCGACTTCGAGGGCGAGGGCGGTGAGCTCGGCGCGGCTCATGGCACCGACGGATTGTCCGGCAGCAGTGCGCAGCGCGAGCAGAGCGTCGACGACGTCGACGTCAGCGGCATCTGACACGTCGAAATCCGACGGCGCAGCGGTCGCTGCCGCGTCGGCTACGGCGTCGGGATTGTTGCCGTGCTCGGTGCGCTCGAGCCAGCGTGCGACGTCGATCGCGTCGAAGAGCGGATGCCCGTCGTTCTGCTTGACCGCGGAGGGAAAGGCATCTTCACCGGTGCTGAAACGACTGCGCCACACGGATGCGACCGGTCGCTGCACGCCGGCGAGCCGGGCGATGCCGGTGAGGCCGATGAGCAGCGAGGTCGAAGAGGACATGAGGTCAACCTATCGGGGAACCAGCTTCTGAATCAGAAAACTTCGATAACACGGGTTATCAGCTTCTACCTCCCGTCCTTGCGATCTAGTGTCTAGCGTTCATTCCGGCGGCTCAGTCTGCCTCGGCAGGCGGGTGGCTCTGGGGGGCGAGCCCGCCTGCCGGTCGCCTTCAGACCTCAAGGAGACTCACATGCGAATCCTCGCATCAACTGCGGCATCCGTCGTTCTCGCACTGACCCTCGTCGGGTGCTCGACATCGCCGCCTGCAGACACGGGCAAGACTCCCGACACCGCTCCGGTCGCCTCTGCCTCGCCTTCGCCCTCGCCTACGGAATCGGAGCCGCCGGCCGTCGATGCCGAGTTCGGTGAGCGGGTCATGAGCACGCGCGGCAACCTCGTGAAGGACATCGGTCAACTCGCGGGCGTGTCAGCCGCCGAGGGCGATCTGACGCTCGCCCGGTTCGCGGTGACCGACATCGTGCTCGACACCGAATGCACGAGCGGCTTCGCCGATCCGGCCGCGAACGGCCACTACGTCGGCATCCATCTCAACGTCGAGACCGCTCCCGAGCTCGCTCAAGAAGAGTTCCCCTGGGTGTCGTTCACGCAGTACGACTGGCAGGCCTACGACACCGACGGCAAGCGTCTCAACGACCCGGTCGGCAACGCGTGGTCGTGCCTGGACTCGGGGCAGCAGTTGCCGTCTCAGATCGGTCCGGGCCAGAGCGTCTCGGGATGGATCGTGCTCGACGTGGCCGCAAGGAACGGGTTCCTCGTGCTCGCCGCCGGCGGCAGCCCCACTGGCTGGGAGTGGTCCTACTGACTTGGATGCATCGAGCCGTCGCGACGTTCTGTCCATGTCGACAGCGGTCTTCTCAACTTTCACATCAAACCCCGCGGGGCATACTGTGTCTCACAAGGTGAGAGTCGCGGTGAGAGTTCTGTTGTGAACCGCGTCTCTTGGGGGGCCGCCGACTCTCATCGCGTCGGTACGAGGGGGGAGCTGCTGGCATGACGTCGTCATCGACTGCACGGATGCGGCAAACCGAGAGGTCTCCGTCGCCGTCACGCGCTGCCGCCAGCCCGGTCTGGCTCATCACCGGCATCCTGGCCCTGGTGGCCAGCGTCGTCATTGCCGTGATCGTCGCCGTGGCCTTCAGCGCACCGATCGCGTTGATCGGCATCGCCGTACCTCTCGCCACGGCGGGGTCGTTCTGGATGAGTTTGATCGGATACCTGTTGACGCCGATCGTGGTGATGGTCCTCTACGGACTCGACAACGTCAGCCAGCGCAATGGCCTCCGTGCGAACCGCAACTTCGACATCAGACCCGAGTGGACCCGCGTGCTGCTCTGGCTCGCGGTCGCGTCGATGATCGTCGGCGTGTGGCACGCGCTGAACATGAGCGTTCCGATCTCGGAGTGGATCCTCTGATGGCTCGCAAGTACGGCCTTGTCGCGGCTGTCGCGGCGGTGTTGCTCGCTCTCGCGCCAGTAGCGGCGGTGCAGCCCGCGACGGCGGCCACGTCCGGTGACTCCCGGTTGTCGGAGACGGGCAGCGGTGCGATCGACGACCTGCGGACGTGCGTCGCGTCGACGGGCGTCGTCAACGTCTACTACCTGATCGACGAGTCGAGGTCGCTCGCCGCAGCTGACGGTCAGGGCGACGGCACCGGGTCCGACCCCGACAACATCCGTGCCGATGTCTTGGCGAACAGCCTGACCCAGCTGAACTCGCTGGGCGAGGGGATAGCCGTCAACTGGGCCGCGGGGTTCTTCAGCACCGATTTCACTTCGGTGATCCCATGGCGGGCGGCGAGCGAGAACAGTGCAGACGAGCTGAAGAGCGCGATCGAGGCGCGCACCCCCGCCGGCTACACGAACTGGCCGGCGGCGCTGCGCGGTGCGCAGCGCGAGATCGCTGCTCAAGAGGCAGCGGTTCCTGGATGCGCGCTGCTCATCTGGATGACCGACGGACAGCTCGATATCGGGCCGCCGAACGGGCAGCAACAAGGCGATCTCGACGCGCTCAACCAGATGTGCGGTGCGCAGATTGATCCGCGCGGTGCCGCACCGGCGGACTACGGCATATTCGATTCGCTGCGTCAGTCGGGAGTCGTCGTGGTCGGGTCTCTCCTCGCGACGACGGACTCCGCGCGCGAAGCGGGTCAGGTCATGCGCCCGCTGATCGAAGCCGATGGAAAGTGCGGGCTTCAGCCTCAACCTGAGAACTATGTTCGTGGCGCGTTCGTCGAAGCAGACAGTCCCGATGCGCTTTCCAGAGTGTTCCTCGAGCTCGGTGCGCGGGTCGGAGGCGGCTACGCGGGGCAGATCGACGCCGACGGCTCGTTCTGGGTCGACCCGGGCGTCGCACGCTTTCGCATCCTCGCCGACGGAGACTGGACGCTGAACCCGCCTGCGGGCTCGTCGCTCGCGACCGTGACCGCGTCCACCGAGCAGGAGTGGGCACGTGTCACGGGCGGCGTGCCATCGGTCATCGACGTCAGGATCGACGGATCGGACATGCACGGGCAGTGGCGGTTCGCGCCCATGGGGAGCCCCTCTCTCTTCTTGTTCAGCGATCTCAGCATCGAGTTCGAACCGCAGAACGAGATCGCGATCACAGAAGATGGGGAAGCATCCGCAGAGCTGGTCGCGCAGGTCGTCGACCTCGACGGCGAGTCCGCGTCGCTCGAGGCGTTCACCGAAGGCTCTTTCACCGCGAGCCTCGTCGCCCCAGACGGCACGTCGACGCAGCTGTCCGGCGCAGAGGTCGATCCTGCGACCGGCCGGATCACGATTCCCGTGCCGCCCGAAGTCACGGACGCGCAGGTCGTGGTCGAGGCGTCGATATCACCGCTCACCACGACCGGACATCAGCTTCAGCTGGCCCCCGTGACCACGCGGCAGACGGTGAAGACAGTCCTCCCGACGGGCTACCCTCGCATCGGTACTCCCGTCAACCTCAGCACGCTCGAAGGAGCAGACGGTGTCGCGCGCGGCTCCATCGTTGTCACGGGTCCCGGGTCGGGTGAGCCGGGGGCCGTGTGCGTCACGAGTGATCCGGTCGTGGATAGTGACAGTGCCGTGCGCGAGCAGTGGGTGTGGCAGATCGGTGACCCCGCGGCATCCGAGAACTGCGTCGCCGTCGCTTCAGGTGAAACCGTCGAGATTCCGGTCTCGGTCACGAACGAGACCCCTGCTGACAGCGCGGTGCGGGCGAGCGTCACAATGACCGTGCAGTCGGCGGACGGCGAGGCGCTCACACAAGAAGTGCCGATCTTCTTCGCATCGACCCACCCGGTCAACACGCTGGCCGTCGCGCTCATCGCGCTGATACTGATGTTGCTCGGCATCTTGCTGCCGCTCGTGCTGCTGTGGCTCATCAACTGGGCGACCACGCGCATCGACGTCGACGGCTCCACTCAGCGCGCAGCGTTCCCGGTGCGGATCACGTCGAGCGGCGTCGAGTTCACCGACGCACCGTCGAGCGATACTCAGCTTTCAGAGCGATTCCGGTACCGCCGCGCTGAGAAGAACGTGCGCTCGCTCAACGACGCTGACCTGGGTCGGCTCAACGCGGTGGTGCCGTGGCATCCCCTGCGGGCACCGAAGTACGCGGTCAGCCCGAGACCGGGCCGCGCGATCGTCGTCGCACAGACGGGCGGTCGGTCGGCAGCTGGTGCCCGACAGACCGACGGCTCCATCCGTTTCGCGCAGCTGCCGCTCGATACGTTCTGGGCGATCGTCGTGTCGCGCGACGAGCTCGCGCGGACGAAGCGCGGCGATGACGTGGCCGCAACAGCGGTCATTTACCACGGCATCGCACCGGGTGCTCCCACGTACCGGGAACGCCTTGCACGGATCTCCCGCGAGTCCAGGCTCTCAGGCGACCTCGACACGCTGCGTGCGAAGCTCGTGCCCGAGCGAGTCGTCCCCAAGACGTCGTCGTCGCAGGCCCCGCCGCCTCCGAAGAATCCGCCCCCGCCGCGCACTCCGGCGCAGGACACCTCGATCACGAAGCCCCCGCCGCCGCGAACCGAAGGCCCGCCGCCGCGTTCGGGCGCCGACAAGCCCGGCAGCACGCCGCCATCCAGACCCGATTCCGGTCCGCCCCCGCGTCCCGGAACCCGCTGACAGACACTCACGAAAGCGAATCGCACTCATGCTCAGACCGTTTCTCATCATCGGTGTCGGTGGTTCCGGCGGAAAGACCCTGCGCGGCATCGAACACCAGCTGCAGCTCAAGCTCCAGCAGCTGGGCTGGACGTCGGGCATGCCCGCGGCGTGGCGGTTCTTGCACTTCGACACCCCGACCTCGCAGGATGGCGCGGACTACGCGATCCCGTTCCTCCCGACGCAGCAGTACAAGGGCCTCGTGTCGACGGGCGCGACGTACAACACGGTTTATCGGTCTATCGAGAACGCGCACTCCGCCAACCGGCGCGTGCATAAGGACATCGAGCGTCAGCTCCCCGACCCTCGGTATGTGAAGGTCGACGTCACCAAGGGCGCCGGTCAGTTCCGCGCTGTCGGACGTGCGGTCGCTCTCGCCTCCACGAAGGAGATCGCAGGCGCGGCACGCGCCGCGATCGCGCGTCTGGGTGACGCCGCTGCGCTGGCCGAGCTGCGCACCCTCGGTCAGACCCTGAAGGCCCGCGGCGAAGGCGGCGACGGCAGCCCCACGGTCATCGTGATCTCGTCGGTCGCCGGCGGGTCGGGTGCCGGGCAGTTCCTCGATGTCATCGAGATCGTGAAGTCGACCGCGAAGCAGCATCCGTGGTCGAACCAGTTCTTCAGCATCCTCTACGCCCCCGATGTCTTCGACCAGCTCAACGTGAGTGCAGGGATGCCCGGCAATGCACTGTCGGCCATCGCCGAGACGATGAACGGCTTCTGGTCCGACACCCCGTCCGAGTCCACGCTCGAGCTGCTCAAGCAGCAGGGCGTCGCGCCGTCCTACGGCGCGGCGATGGACCGCATCGGAGCCGCCTATCCGTTCATCGTCGGTCGCAGCAACAGCAAGGTGACCTTCGAGGACCAGAACGCCGTCTACAACGCGGTTGCGACCAGCCTCACGGCATGGATGACCGACGAGCGCGTGCAAGACGACATGGTCGCCTACTCGTCCGGAAACTGGCAGGCGCGTGTGGGTGCGAACGTGCTGGCCGACGCCTCGGGCCTCTCGAGCCCCGTGCACCACTCGCCGCCGTTCTCGTCAATGGGGTTCGGTCGGGTCACCCTCGGTCGGGAGCGGTTCCTCGAGTACTCCGCCGAACGGCTCGCGCGGTCGGTCATCGACCGCACGCTGTTCGCGCACTCCGAGGACGATCCGATGTTCGCGCTCAAGACCGAGCGCGAGTGGATCGAATCTGGTGCCGACAAGTCGTACCAGCGGTTCCTCAACGATCTTCACCTGAACGAGGAGACGGAGTCGAACAACCAGGTGATCGACTCCCTACGCGCGAGCGACAACCTGACGCAGATCAAGGCCGAGCTCACCTATGGCATCGAGCAGCGTCTGCTCAACGGGGCAGCACTCGACAAGTCCGGTGGCCTCGATCTCTCGCAGTGGGCTGATCGTTTCGCGCACGAGTACACCACGAGAGCGCCCGAGCTTCTCGATCGCGACCAGCGTGCGCGCCAGATGTTCCTCGATGACTGGACCAAGACGCAACCGTCCGAGATACTCCACACGGTGGGCCGGTATGTGTCGACCGTCGGCCTGCCGGTCGTGCTTTCGATGCTCGGTCGCTTGGACCGGACCCTTCGGAGCGCCGCTGAGGGGCTGGAAGCGGAATCCCATCAGCACGAGGAGTGGGTCCGCTCGCTCGGGTCGCTGGTCGCCGCTGAACTGTCGTCGGCGCCGAACCAGGGCTCGATCCGTCCGGACCAGGACGTCATCGGTCATGCCCTCGAGCGTCTCGGGCAGGTTCTCGAGTGGTCGAGCGAAGCCCGGCTGCGGCTCAGCGCGAGCCGGCTGCTCGGCGAGCTGCGCACGGAGTTCCTCGCGCCGCTGCGTGCACATCTCCAGGGTGCCCTCACCGCGATGCTTCAGCGGGTGGGTGACCGCCGCACGACCGACGAGCGCGCCAACGAGTACGACTTCTGGCCCAAGCGCATCGACGCGACGGTGCCGCGCAAGTACGAGCCGGCTCCCAACGAACGGCTGCTGATCGACTACCGCGAGTACCCCGCGGAGTTCGAGCGTCTTGTGCGCGCCAGCACCGGCTCCGACAAGTACCAAGATGCGGTTCTCGAAGTCATCACCGACCTGTTGGCCGGCGTCGCGCCCGCCAAGGTCGTCGAGGGCGATCACTCGACTTGGAGCCTCATCGCCAACCCGAAGACGTGGAAGGCGAGCGTGACAGCCGACGCTGACACGTCATACGCCCAGCAGGCTCCTCACTTCCGCATGGAAACCGATCCCGAGTCCTACATCGAGCGGGCGCGCCTGTGGATGCGGCGCGAGGGCATGCCCTTCCAGGCTTACATCAGCGAAGACCTCCTGGACTTCTTCGATGAGGCGGCGGTCACTCCCGACGTCTTCGCGAGCCGCCGCGATCGATACCGCGAGCAGCTTCAAGCGGCGCTCGGCGCCAGCGAACCTCTGGTCAAGCTCAACGCGGCCCTCCTGCGTGAAGTCCACGGAAAGTCGGTGAACGAAGACACCAGCCTCGTCTTCAGCTCGATCCCCTTCCGCGAGGGCACCGAGATGTACACGATCACCAAGGCCGTGCTCGCGCAGCTCGGATTCTGGGACGACGCGACGTCGGAGAGCTGGTTCCGCGACGCGAACGTCGACGGCATAGAGGTTTTTGCGATGTCGGGCTTCCCGTACCAGCCCATCGTGATGGATTCCGTGATGGAGCCCATCGCGCGCGGCTGGCTCTCCCAGTCGAACACGCAGGACAGCCGCGAGGCCTTCTGGCAGTTCAAGCGCGCTCGACTTCTCGGTGAGGCGATCCCTGCTGATCCGCGCATGATCGCATCCATGATCCGCGGCTGGTACGTCGCGAAGGTCTTGGGCCAGCTCGACGTCGACAACGATCACGGGGAACGCGGACCCAAGCTCTCGATCTGGAGCGCGCCGAACCGCGCCTTCGTCGACTTCCCGCATCCGCTCCTCAGCGCTCGCAACGCGCAGTCGATCGACTATCCCGGCGCAGTCATGCAGTCCCTCACGATCGCGATCGCCCTCTGCCAGGTGGATGCCACACTCGCCCCTCTCGCGGCGTACAAGGCGCTCGCTGCACTCGGCGGCGAGCCGGGCGCGCCTTCGCCTGCGCTGACCGACTGGCTCCAGCGCGGTGCGCTGCCCGCCGGAGCACCAGAGCCCAAGCCTGATCGCGCGGGTGCGCGGAGTTCGACGCTGGCCGAGCGGCAGAAACTCGTGAGCGAACAGCTCGAGAGGGAGCTGGCGGCGTTCCGGGCGAATGTGGTCGAGCAGGATGACCACGTGTCGCCGTACGACTATCCCGTCAGCTGGGAGATCCGGACCCAGATCATCGACGCGATCGAAAGCCTCATGTCGACGGTCATGGCGACGAGAACCGAAGATCTGGGCATCTAGATGTCGGATCGCTTCTGGCCGGACGCGAAAGCCAGCATCATCCTGCTCCCCAGCGGGGAGCAGGGCGAGGCTGTTCTCGATCTGGCGTCGGAATGGACGCGCATGGGTCTGCTGGGGCCCGCGTTGTGGGTGCTTCCCGAAGAGGTCACGGGGGCGAAGTCCGGTCCGCCCCGCATCCAGGCTCTCGTTCTCGGAATCGGCAGAGACCTTGAGGTCATGCGCGTACCGGTCGACCTGTTCGAGGCGCTCGCCCGTGAGGCCCTCGCGGTCGTGAGGCTCGTCAAGCTGCGTTCAGCGGTGCCGTCGCGGGAGATGGACGGCGAGCAGGACGCGATCGCCGACCGCGTGCGTGAGTACGTGCGCAAGTCGATGCCGATGGCGAACCCCGGCACCTCCGTCGTGGACCAGGCAGCCGAACTCGCCCACGTCACCCTCATCTGCGCCCCGACCGAGTTCCAGTTGCAGCAGCGTGTGGATTGGGCTTCGTCCGAGTACGGCACGGTCGTCGTGGCGTCTCCCGAAGATCGGTCCAGCCCCTGGTCAGGCGACGCTTTCGTCCGAGATGATCACCGGTTCGTCGGATTCACCCTGCTGCACCTCGCGAGCGCGGCCGGGCTCTGGAGTGGCGTCCCGACGGGCAGCTTCGAGCTTGTCCGCCGTGAAGAGTCGACTCAGGGCAGCGTCTGGATATCGCGCGTCTTCGTCAACGCGGTGCTGACGGAGTCCTTGGGCCGACGAACCGCTGCGCATGTGCTCGCTGAGGCAGCTCGACCCGAGTCGCTACTCGTCGATCCGAGCGTGAGCTCGCCGCCGCCGGGAACCGCGTTCATCCAGGACTCGCAGGTGACGGGCTATGTCGACGAGATGGTGCGCGGGGCCCTCTCTCTGGATTCCGGGACACTCCTCTTCCACGAGCCGACTTTCCACGACGACCCGTCGAAAAGGCGCGTGGGTCTGTGGCGTCAGTTGGGCCGTTTCGTGTCTTTCAGCGCCGACAAGCTGGCCAGGATGCCCGTATGGACGTGGCGGTGGATCGCGTCGCGCTCCTACCGGACGGCGACCCGGGCGCTGCACTCCAACGAAGGGTCCGAAGTCGTCGGTTACGCGTACGACGAGGTCTTCGACGTGCGGGAGCGCATTCTCCTCGCGCAAGCCGAGCTGATCGTCGATGACGAGGCCCGCGCGCGCGCAGAAGCGGGAGCGCCCGCGGGCTTGTCGCGGATCCGCACGACTCCCGCGCTCTGGGCGCGGATGCGCGAGCTCATCTTCGGCTCACTGGACGGCAGCGCCGATCTGAGTGACATCGGGTTCGCGCCCATCGAAGAGGTCGTGCCGATCTTCGGCCGCGTCAGCGACGTGCTGGCTCTGCCCGATCAGCCGTGGGTGCCTCCCCGAACACTCGTTCCCGAGGCATTCCCCCAACGCGTCGACTGGTACGCGCTTGCGTTGCAAGACCCGCGCGAGCAGTTGGTGGATGCGGTGTCCGCAGCTGCTGAGCGCCGCATCGAAGCTCAGCGCGCATTGGACGAAGCACTGGTGGCGCTACAGGAGGCCGAACGTGCAGTGCCGGCCGAGACACCGGCCGCCGCGACCGACGTGCCGCCCTCCGATGCGCCACCGATCTCGGTGGACTCGGCAGGGGTGGCATCGCCCGAGAAGTCGTCTACGAATCTGCATGACGCGATCGTCGCCCCGGCTCGCTCCCGCGTCGAGGCCGCTGCCGCCGACGTCGGATCCGCCGCCGACGCCGTCGAGCGGTACACCGAGAGCGTGAACCAGTTCGACGCGTGGGCAGTCACTCAGGACCGGTCTTTCGTGTGGAAGCTGTTGAACCGTCTCGCGGAAGAGCGGCGCCACGCCGAAGAGCACGCCTCAGCGTTGGCCGAAGAGATCGACGCCATTGAGACACCGCAGGCAGGCGAGCTCATCTCGCACCGACGTCGGTTCCACCGCGTAATGCTCATCTCGTGGGGGATCGGTCTTGTCTTTGCGGCTCTCGTCGTGCTCGGATTCGTTCTGGTCGACCAGCGCGCCGAGGCTGACCCCGCATTCGATCCGCAGACGTGGAACCGTGTGCTCGGGTGGATCGCGATCATCATCGCCGCGGCACTCGTCGTCGCGACCGTCGTCGCCCTCGCCTCGTATCACGTCGGCTGGTCGCGGTTCCAGCGGAAAATCGACGTTCAGCGTCAGCGCCTGAGCGAACTAGGTAAGAACTCCCGGCTCGCGCGCGAAGAGGCTGCACGCCTCACCTCGGTGCACCGCCAGACCGTCGACTGGCTCGTGCTCCTTTCTCGAGCGATCCACCGGCCGTGGTTCGTGCCGGCCACCTGGACAGCGCGCGAAGAGTCCAATGTCGTGAGAGACACGATGCCCTTCGCCGTGCAGGTGGCGCTCGTGCGTGACGACGACCTCGCAGCGTCGGCAAGACTGCGCGGCGTGATGACCGACAGCCTCGTCGTGAAGGGGTGGCGGCATGCCGCGTTCGCCTCGCTCGTCGATGAAGTCGCGGCCGAGCGCGGCGGTTCCTTCGGGCTGCATGCCCTCGACGATGATCTGCCGCACGCCTCGAATCACACGCGCAAGATGCTCCTCGCGTCTCTGGATGACGAGGCGCTGTTGGCACGGGTTGCCGGCCCGCGGCTGGAGGCCGTGGTGCGAGCGGCGCAGCGAGCCGACACGAAGTCGAGCAGACCGCCCGTCCAACCGGTGATCGACAACCCGCTGTCGGCGCTCATCCGTCCGGGTGGGCCATCAGACTCGACCGGCACTGCATGGGATGACTTCCTACTCGGCAGCCTCGCCGGTCGTCGCGATCCGATGACGCCGCTCAGCGCCACTGTGCTGACCGACATCGAACTGGGTGAACGACACCACGAACGCGTCGAGAGCTTTCTCGTGCTGCCCGCTCGTCTGGCGTCAGGGCTTCGATACCCGGAAGGCACACCGATCCACGTCGTCCCCTTCGACAGCGAACGCAACAGCGCGGTGGAGCTGTCGTGGCGGGTCGACATCGCCGGGCCGGTGCCGATCAGGGCGATTCATCTCTGGGATGACTCGAACATCGCGAAGGCTGACGTGCCTCCCGCGGCCGATTCTCACGCAGACTCAGGTATCTGACACGTGGCAGAACCGCCGCCGAGGCCCGGTGCCTCCTCACGGGGCCCCGGGTCGATCGCGCACGATACGAGAAGATTCAGCGCTTCGTCCAACGGCGACGTTCATCGGCGAAGGAACGCCCGGGTGCGCTGGCTCACGGCGATCATCGCGGCGCTGCTCGTCGGCGGCGTGATCGGCTACCTCCTCGGGTCCGCGTCGACGATCAGTGCGGACAGGCCGACGACTCCAGACGCGGCGTCGACCGCCGAACCTATTGTCAGCACCACCCCGGACTCCGAGCCGACAGCCGGAGAGTCGACGCCCAGCGCGGCGGCGTCATCGCCACAGGCTTCGCGGGCGCTGGACGCGTTGATGGGCCTGCCCGTCGTCGCAGGGCAGGCGTCGACGCAGTACGACCGCGACTTCTTCGGATCAGCGTGGACCGACGTCGACCGCAACGGATGCGACACCCGAAACGACATCCTCGGGCGCGATCTGCTCGAGCCGACCTTCAAGGCTGACACTAACGGCTGCAAAGTGCTGTCGGGAGTACTGGTCGATCCGTATGACGGTCGCAGCGTGGACTTCGTGTCGGGCTCCGACACCTCAGTCCTCGTGCAGATCGACCATGTGGTCGCCCTGGGGTGGGCGTGGCATCACGGCGGCGAGTACTGGTCTGACGACGTACGCGTCAGGTTCGCGAACGATCCCGTCAATCTTGTCGCGGCCTCTGAGCAGATGAATCAGGAGAAAAGCGCCTTCGGGCCCTCTGAGTGGCTCCCACCGGTGGCCGAACTGCGTTGCCCGTTCATCGAGCAGTGGGTCGAGGTCCTGGTCGCTTACGGGCTCAGCATCAACGAATCAGATCGGAATGTTGCGAGCGCCGTGCTCGCGCAGTGCTGACGCTGACGCCACTACGGCTGGTGCAGCATCCTCGTTCCCGTCGTCGCGGTTGTGCGCGGCGCCGTCCGGTCACCCCGGCCCGAGACGGGCGCCGCGCCGCCGCCCTCCCCAGAAGCGGCAACGATCACTCTGGCGAGGGCCTCCGACATCGCGCGCCGGGTGTCAGCCCGAGGGGTTCTCGACCGGCTTGCCGTGCTCGTCCGTGGTCATGTCGGGCTCGTCGGGTGCGCCGCCCGAGGCCGTGTCGGCCTCGATCTCTTCGCCCGGCGTGCCCTGCGTGTTCTTGTCTTCACCCATGGGGTTCACGAACCTTTCTTCATGGCCTTGACGGCCTTCTTCTGGGCCTTCTCGATCTTCTTCACCGCGCGGCGGCGCACCTTCTTGACCTCGGGGTCGTTCCAGACGGCCAGAGCTGCCTTCGCGATCGCTTCGTAGCGGGCGATCGCGGTGCGCAGCGCCAAGGCGACGACGGCCACGCTGGCGGCCGCGGCGATCCACGTCAGTGTCTTCTTCATGTTTCCACTCGACCACGATCCGGCGGATCCGGCTTCCCCCTTGCCAACGCGATCGACGTGTGCACGGGATGCGCACGAACGCCGATCCCGCAACCCCCGCCGTCATCCCCGTCGCGGCGCATAGCCTCGGAGCATGCACACTTCAGGCTCGTCGCACGTCAGCGTCCTCGTGATCGGCGGCGGCAACGGGGGTATCTCGGTCGCCGCACGCCTGCGCCGCATGGGTGTCACCGGCATCGCCGTCGTCGAACCCCGCGAACAGCACGTCTACAAGCCGCTCTTCTCCCACGTCGCCGGTGGAACGGCCCGCGCGAGCATCACCGTGCGTCCCCAGCGAGACGTCACGCCGAAGGGCGTCGAGTGGATCCAGGACGAAGTCGCCACGATCGATCCCGATCAGAACGTCGTCACGCTCGGCGGCGGCGCGCGCGTCACCTACGACCACGTGATCGTCTCTCCCGGCATCCAGCTCGATTGGAATCGCGTGCCTGGTCTGGAGGCCGCCCTCGACACCGCCGCCGTCGCGTCCCACTACCGCTACGACCTCGCGATGAAGGCGTCGCTGCTGCTGCGCGATCTGCGCCGCGGCACGGTCGTCTTCACCGAGCCGGCCGGTCCCGCCTCGTGCGCGGGCGCTTCGCAGAAGCCGATGTACCAGGCGTGCGACTACTGGCGTGCACAGGGCGTTCTCGACGACATCCGCGTGATCATGGTCGTCCCCACGTCGACGGCGTTCGGCATCCCGGCGATCGATGCAGAGCTCGACCGCAACATCGCCGAGTACGGAATCGAGCTCCGCACCGACAGCGAGCTTCTCGAAGTGGATGCCGCGGCCTCGGCCGTCGTCATCGGCGGCCGCGACGGCACCGAGCGCATCGCCTACGACGTGCTCAACGTCGTGCCTCCGCAGTCGGCGCCGGACTGGGTGAAGGCGTCGTCGCTGCCCGCGCCCGGAGACGACGGCGGGTTCGTCGAGGTCGATCCCGAGACGCTGCAGCACCCGCGGTACCCGAACGTGTGGGGCCTCGGGGACGCGGCCGCCACGACGAACTCCAAGTGCGGCGGCGCTCTGCGCAAGCAGACCCTCGCGCTGGCGAAGAACCTGGTCTCGGTGATGCGCGGCGACGAGCCGACCCGGCGCTACGACGGCTATGCGGTCTGCCCGTTCACTGTGTCGCGGTCGACGGTCGTGTGGGCCGAGTTCGACGACGTGGGCGCGCTGAAGCCGACGATCCCGTTCTGGAAGACGATGTACTCCGAGGCGCGCCTGTCGTGGATCTTCGACCGCCGCGTGCTGCCGTGGGTGTACTGGAACCTGATCCTCACCGGTCGCGCCTGAGCGTGCGGCGTCGGGGGATGATGCGAGCATGACGACATGAAGGCCGTGCTGATCCTCGCCACCCAGGTGTTCGAGCATCATCCCGCCCTCGATGATCCCGATATCGACGTGGTCTTCTTCGTCGAATCGGATGCCGCGTTCCGCCGTCACCGCTACCACGCGCACAAGATCGTGCTCCTGCTGTCGGCGATGCGTCACGCGGCGGCGCGGCTCGAAGACAGGGGCATCCGGGTCGAGCGCATCACGCTGGACCGGGGTCTCGGATTCCTCGCCGGCCTCCGCGCCCTGGTGCAGGAGCACGACGTCGACGGGCTCGCCTGGATGAGCGCCACCGATCGGGGTGTCGACGTGCGGCTGCAGCGGTTCTGCGATTCCGAGGGTCTGCGCTCGCGCGTCTATCCCGACGAGCTGTTCCTCACCCCGGCACCCGACGTCGACGAGTGGTTCGGGTCGCATGCCGGTGCGCGCATGGAGGATTTCTACCGCTGGCAGCGGCGCCGCACCGGCATCCTGATGCACGGCGCGCAGCCCGCGGGCAAGCGGTGGAACTTCGACGCCGACAACCGTGAACCGCTCCCGAAGGGCGGTGTCGACGTGCCGCCCCACCCTGAGCTCGCCCACGACGACATCACCCGGACGGTGATCGCCGAGGTGGCCGAGCGCTTCCCCGACGCTCCGGGCGATCCCGCGCAGTTCTGGCTCCCGGTGACTCCGAGCGACGCGCAGGTGTGGCTGACGGATTTCGTCCAGCACCGCCTCGAGCTTTTCGGCCGCTACGAAGACGCGATGGCGGCCGACGAGCCGTTCCTGTTCCACTCGCTGATCAGCCCGCTGCTGAACATCGGCCTCCTCAGGGTCGACGAGGTCGTCGAGGCGGCCGTCGCGGCGGGCGACCGCATCCCGCTCGCTTCTCTCGAGGGCTTCATCCGGCAGGTGATCGGCTGGCGGGAGTACATGCGTGGTGCGTACCGCGCCATGTCGCATCTGCGCGAAGCCAACCACTTCGCGCTGACGAGGCAGCTCGAACCGTGGTGGTACTCGGGCCGCGATGTGCCCGACGATCTTCCGCTTCCGGTCCGCACGGTGCTCGCTCGTGTGCACCGCTGGGGCTACGCCCATCACATCGAGCGGTTGATGGTGCTCGGCAGCTGGTTCCTGATGCAGGGCTACGACCCCCGATCGGTCTACGACTGGTTCCTCGCCCTCTTCGTCGACGCGTACGAATGGGTGATGGTGCCGAACGTGCAGGGAATGAGCCAGTTCGCCGACGGGGGAGTCGTTGCCACCAAGCCCTATATCTCGGGCGGGGCATATCTGCAGCGCATGGGTTCGTGGTGGCCGACGGCTCGCGAGGCCAAGGAGTCGGAGTTCACGTCCGCCTACTGGGACTTCCTCGACCAGCACGAAGACCTGTTGGCAGGCAACCACCGGCTCGCCGTCCCGCTGGCGCAGATGCGCAAGCTGCGGGGTCGGTGAGCGGTCGGGCGTAGCCTGAGCGGGTGCCTCACGTCGATGCTCCGCTGAACGCGCGCGCTCAACTCGCGCACCTCGCCGCTGCGGCGGGCTCCTGGCAGCTCGATCTGCCGATGCCGGCCGTCGCTCGACCTGCGGCCGTACTCATCCTGTTCGGTGTGCTCGACTCCCTGCCGAGTCTGCGCGATGCCCAGGCTTCCGCGGTGTCACGCGATCTCGACGTCCTGCTGCTCGCCCGTGCGACCACCCTGCGGTCGCATCCCGGTCAGATCGCGTTCCCCGGAGGCCGCGTCGATCCCGGCGACGACGGAGCCGTCGACGCGGCACTCCGCGAGGCGCGGGAGGAGACGGGCCTCGAGCCCTCCGGGGTCGAGGTGCTGGGATCGCTCGCCGACGTGCCGCTCGAGTACTCGGGGCATGTGGTCACCCCCGTCCTCGGGTGGTGGCGGCATCCGTCGCCGGTTCGGGTCGTCGACGAGGCGGAGTCCGCCGCCGTCTTCCGCGCGCCCGTGGCGGACCTGCTCGACCCCGCCAACCGCGGGACCACCGTCATCCGGCGCGACGGCCGCGAGTGGCGCGGGCCGGGTTTCGTCGTGCCGCGCGCCGATTCATCGGGCGATCACCTGGTGTGGGGCTTCACCGGGATGCTGCTTGACCGTCTGTTCGACCGGCTCGGCTGGACCGAGCCGTGGGACGACGCGCGGGAACTCCCGCTCGACGTCCGCGCCTGAGGTCAGTACCAGCCGACCGACTGCGAGTGCGACCAGGCGCCGCACGGGTTGCCGTAGCGTCCGGCGATGTAGCCGAGACCCCACGCGACCTGCGTGGCGGCGTTGGTCTGCCAGTCGGCTCCGGCGCTGCCCATCTTGCTGCCGGGAAGTGCCTGCGGGATGCCGTGGGCGCCGCTCGAGGCGTTGTGGGCCAGGTAGTTCCAGCCCGACTCCTTGTTCCACAGCGACACGAGGCATCCGAACTGGTCGTCGCCCCAGCCGTAGCCCGAGAGCATCGCGCGGGCCGAAGCCTGCGCACCGGCGGGGCTGTTGTCGCCGGCGACACCGCCGCTGGCGAACACCGGAGCGGGAGCCGCTGCCGTCGTCTCAGCCTTCGCGGCCTCCTCTGCGGCGGCGGCTGCTGCAGCCTCGGCCTCGAGCCGCGCCTGCTCGGCGGCGGCCGCCGCGGCGGCCTCCTGCTCGGCCTTCCACGCGATGGCCGCGTCGAGGCTGCCGCGCAGTGAGGCGACCTGCTCGTCGACCGGTGCGACGAGCTCGGTGACCTGATTGGTGAGGGCGGTCTCGAGAAGCATCGGCAGCTCCTCCTCCGCGTCGAGCTGTTCGACGACCGCGGCGAGCTCGGTGGTGTCGACCGTGGTGACGGGCACCCCCACGTCGAGACCCGATGCGGCGATGTCGGCGGCGACGGTCTCCGCGGCGTTCAGCGATGCTGTGGCCGCCGCGAGTGCCTCGCTCGATTCGGTCGTCTCCGTGGCCTCAGCGGCGACGTCGAGTGCAGGCGCGCTGACCGAGGCGAGCACGAACAGCGTCGACGATTCCGTGGGCTCGGCCTGCGCTGCGGGAGCGAATCCGGCGAATCCCACGGTGACCGCAAGGCCCGTGGCGAGGCCGACGGCGAGGATCGCGGGGCGACGCTTGGTGCGGCGTTCGGCGAGGCGACGGGCGCGGCGGGCAGGACGAAGGGACGTGAAAGAGCGCATGAAGTCTGGTTCCGTATCGAGGTCCGCGCCCTCGGGTGAGGCGCGGCGCAGCCGCCGAGGCGGGCACAAGTCTGCGAGTCTGCCCGACTTTTCTGGGTGCTTCGGGTGAGTTTCCTGGATGCCGGGCGCCGCCGGCGCTCTGGATCCCCTTGCGCCGTCCGTGCTCAGCGCTACGATTCGCACGTGCACAGGATCTTCACCACGAGCTTCTCGGCGGTCTATCCGCTCTATGTCGCGAAGGCGGAGCGCAAGGGCAGATCGAAGGCGGAGGTCGACCAGCTCGTCATGTGGCTGACCGGGTTCGACGAAGACGAACTGCAGCAGCACCTGTCCGAGCAGACCACCTTCGAGGACTTCTTCGCCGACGCCGAGCTCAATCCGAACGCCTCGCTCATCACGGGCGTCGTGTGCGGCATCCGGGTTCAAGAGATCGAAGATCCACTTATGCAGAAGATCCGCTACCTCGACAAGATCGTCGACGAACTCGCCAAGGGCAAGACCCTGGAGAAGATCCTGCGCACACCGTGACTCTCGCGCTCTCCGGCTGCCCGTGAGACTCTCGGGCATGACACGCTTCGCGATCGACGCACCGACGGCGCTGAGATTGATCGACGATGACCGGATGCCCGCCGGCGGCAACTCACTCGTGGCGCCGGCGATCCTGCGGTCCGATGCGCTGAGCATGCTCTACCGCGCCGTGCGGTCGGGCGATCTCGACGAGCGAGCCGGTCGTGACGCGCTCGACAAGCTGGCCGCTCTCAAGGTCCGGCTGCTCGCAGACCGGGTCTCGCGGGCCACGGCATGGAAGCTCGCTGCGCACCACGACTGGGACGACACCCACCGCGCGGAGTATCTCGCCGTCGCGGTGCTGCAGGCGGATGCGCTGATCACAGGAGACGACGTGCTGGCGGCTGCCGTGGTCGCCCCGGTCCGGCGGGCGGATTACGAAGAGATGTTCTAAGAAGGCGACCTTTATACTTGTTCAGGTCGTTTTTATGTACTAACCTGAACGTATGACCGACGACGAAAACACAGACATGAGTTCGTCGTCCGACCTGTGGGCGGGCGGAGTCAGCGAGCCCACCGACGATCATCCTGACGATGTCGATCTCGTCGTGGAGGTGTCCGACATGATGGCGATCTTCGCGGCCGATCGCTTCCGTCGCGTGTCGGCGCTGACAGCCGGCGCGCTGGCCGATGCCGCTCGACACGGCCGCACGCTCACCGATGTCGTCGAGCGCGGCATCCGACTCGAACTGGCCGCCGCGCTGCGCATCACCGAGCACGCCGCCGGAGAACTGCTGAGCATGGCCGAGGCGCTCGTGCACCGCTACCCGGATGTGCTCGATTCGCTGGGCCGCGCGCGGATGACCGAGCGCCACGCCCAGGTGGTCGTCGCCGCAGTGGACTCCGTCGAGCCCGACCTGCGCGCGCACGTGCTGGATCGAGCGATCGCGCTGGCCGAGACCGAGTCGGTCGGATCGCTCCGCCGGGCGCTCGCGCGGCTCGTCGAAACCGTGCAGGCGCAGACGCTCACCGAACGGCACGAGACGGCCGTGCGCGAGCGACGCATCGTCGTCGAACACGCACACGATTCCATGGCTTGGATCCACGCGCTCGTGCCCGCCGTCGAAGCCCACGCGATCCACCGCCGTGTGACGCGCATCGCCACGGCGCTCGCGGCAGGCGAAGACGAGACGCGCACGCTCGATGAGCTCCGCGCCGACGCGTTCTGCGATCTGCTCATCGACGGCGAGGCGCCGTCGATGCCCGCCGAGGCGCGCGGCATCCGGGCGACCGTGGTCGTCACCGTGCCCGTACTGGCTCTGCTCGACCAGGACGCCCCGATCGGTGGCGTCGACGGCGCCGAGCCGGCGGTGGTCGAGGGGCTCGGGCCGATCCCGATCGACCGGGCACGCGAACTGTGCGGCGGGGCCGACGGCTGGATGCGCGTCCTCACCCATCCCGAAACCGGGATGGTGCTCTCGGTCGGGCGCGAGCAGTATCGGCCCCCGGCGGCCCTGCGCAGACTGGTGCGATGGCGGGCCGACCGCTGCATGGCACCCGGATGCGGGATGCCGGCGGCCCGATGTCAGATCGACCACACGATCGCCTGGGAACACGGCGGCGAGACCTCGCTCGCGAATACGGCCCCGATGTGTCAGGGCCATCACACCGTCAAGCATCACGGCGGGTGGTGCGTCGTCCACGTGCCGGGCAGTGGCGGCGCGCTCGAGTGGACGTCGCCCAGTGGCAGGCGCTACATCGTGCGCCCCGAGAGGCGCGTTCCCGTCTTCACCCCGTCGCCCAGGTCATCAGAACCCGTAGCCCCGTTCTGATGCCGCTTCGGCCCCACGGGGCGGCCGTTGTGGCACGTGCCGGCGACGTCGTGCTCCGACCGCCCAGCCGTCCGCGACTGAACCGTCGGCGATGTCCTGCCCGCGCCTCGCGAGGCCGGTTGCGGCAGAATCCGGGCCCCCGCTCAAGCGCCGCGCATACGCGGCCTCAGGCGCGGACGCGTTCGTAGGTGACGACACGCACCCCGCCGTCGAGTCGCACCTCGCTCCCCAGCGTGAACGTCGTCGGCGAGAACGGACCGGCGAACAGGGGGATGCCGTCGCCGATGATCGACGGATTGACCTTGAGCACGAGGCGGTCGATCTCGGGCAGCAGCGCGTGAGCCAGCGTGCCGCCGCCGACGAGCCAGAGATCCTGACCCTGTTCGGACTTGAGGCTGCGCACCCGTTCGAGCGCGGAATCCCGGACCACCTCGATGTCGCCGCCTGCGACAGGCGGCAGAGACGTCGAGAAGACGAGATGGCGCAGATGCGGGTAAGCGTCCACGACGCCTGCAGCCAGACCCACCTCGTACGACGCGCGGCCTTCGAGCACCGTGTCGAAGACGCGTCCCCGGCCGTCGATCCCGAGAGCCGCACGTGCCGGGCCGGGAAGGGTCTCGGGATAGTTCTCGATCGTGAAGCGGATGAGATCGTCCGTGACGGGGAAGTACTCCAGCCCGCTCGGATCGCCTCCGTCCGGCCCGGCGATGAAACCGTCGAGGGTGACGGCGACGTAGTACACGAGCTCGCGCATACGCGTTCTCCTTTCGCGACGAGCATCCAGCCTCGCAACCGGGAATGCCGCGAGCAACTCCGGCGCATCGGCCGACGGCATCCGCAGCGCGCATACGCTGGCTGAACACCATCACCCTGGAGGATCCTTGCCACGCGTCATCGTCATCACGGGAGCCAGCGACGGCATCGGCGCGGCATCCGCCCGACAGCTGCATGCGAAAGGCGAGGAGGTCGTGCTCGTCGGCCGCAGTCCCGAGAAGACCGCAGCCGTGGCCGCCGAGCTCGGCGCGGCATCCTTCGTCGCCGACTACAGCGACCTCTCGCAGGTGCGCGAACTCGCAGCCACTCTGCTCGATCGCTACCCGCGTATCGACGTGCTCGCGAACAACGCCGGCGGCGTCTTCGCCGACCGAGTCGTCACGACCGACGGGTTCGAACTGACGTTCCAGGTCAACCATCTCGGCGGCTTCCTGCTCACGAACCTGCTGCTGGATCGCCTCATCGAGAGCCGGGCGGCAGTGATCCAGACGTCGAGTCTCGCGGCCCAGCGCTTCTCGAAGTTCGACATCGACGACCTCCAGGCCGAGCGCACGTACTCCAAGACCGCGGCCTACGGCAACGGCAAGCTCGCGAACATCCTGTTCACGAGAGAGCTTCACCATCGCTATCGGGATGCCGGTCTCACCGCCGTCGCGTTCCACCCGGGTGCCGTCGCCTCGGGTTTTGCTGCGGGTTCGAAGGGGCCGTGGCGCTGGCTGTACCACAACCCGATCGCCAAGCGATTCCTCATCTCGTCCGAGGAGGGCGGCGCGCACCTCACCTGGCTCGCCGAAGGCACGCCCGATGTGACGTGGGTGTCGGGGGAGTACTACGCCGACGACAAGCTCGCCCGCACCAGCCCCATCGCGTACGACTCGGTTGTCGCCGCGCAGCTGTGGACGCGCAGCGCCGAGATGGTCGGGCTGTAGGAGTCGAGCACAGCGGCTCTTCTCACCAGCCGCGGGTCGTCGTAGGTTCGAACCATGCCGGATCGCGCCGTTCCCAACCTGCCCTCGCGTGACTTCGACACGACGGTCGCGTTCTACCGCGGGTTCGGGTTCGAGGTCGAGTACCGCGACGGCGGCTGGCTGATCCTGCGGCGCGGCGGCGTCCAGCTCGAATTCTTCCTCGCTCCCGAGATCGATCCGTACGCGAGCTGGTCGATGTGCAGCATCCGGATCGAGGATCTCGACGAGATGTACGCGGCGATCCGCCGAGGGGGCGTCCCCGAGCGCACGACGGGCATCCCGCGCCTGGTGCCGATCGCTCTGCAGGAGTGGGGCCATCGTGCGGGGTTCCTGATCGACGTCGACGGCACGCAGCTGCACCTGATCGAAGACGCGGCTCAGCCCCGGCATCGGCGCGGGGGCGGTACGGGCTCGGCGGAGCCCGGCGGTGCGGACGAACTCGCGGCGGCCCAGGACGCCTTCCCTCACGGATCGGTGCGACACGTTGCCCACCCCGACCACGGCCTCCCATATTGACGAGTCGGAGCGGCAGACTGGACCCCATGCCCACCGTCGATGAGATCGTGCCCGCCGACCACCGCCGCCTGCTCGAGCTGCCGCTCTAC
Organism: Planococcus sp. APC 4015; assembly: GCA_030407505.1. Classification (GTDB taxonomy): domain Bacteria; phylum Actinomycetota; class Actinomycetes; order Actinomycetales; family Microbacteriaceae; genus Microbacterium. Next base: position 53,533 of record JASDDH010000006.1, on the reverse strand, counting down.
GGGCACCTCGGCACCATCCGCCCCGACGACACCGCGCAGGTCACGCCGATGTGGTTCGAGTTCGACGGCGAGACGATCCGCTTCACGCACACGAAGCACCGCCAGAAGTACCGCAACCTGCAGCACAACCCCTCGATGGCGCTGTCGATCATCGACCCCGAGAACGTGTTCCGCTACCTCGAGGTCGCCGGTACGCTGCTCGAGGTCATCCCCGATCCTGAAGGCGCGTTCTACGTCCGGCTGCAGAATCGGTATGGCAACGCCAGCACCACTCCGCCGCCCGACAAAGCCGACCGTGTCATCCTCGTGATGTCGATCGAACGGTCCACGAAGCAGTAGACCGATGGCGGCTGCGTCCGCCGCATGAACGTGCCCGCGCAGCTCGCCGAATGGTCGGGTCTGCCGGTCGTCGGCCTGCCGTGACTACGCTCGAACTGTGACCCCGAAGACTCTGACCGACGGCGCGATCCTGCGCGCAGCCCGCCCGGGCGACGAGCCCGGCATCCTGTCGTGCATCCAGGGGCTCGCCGACTACGAACGCGAACCGGATGCCGTGCACAACACTGTCGACGCGCTCAGCGCGACGCTTTTCGGCGACGAGCCCCAGGCGTTCACCCATGTCGTCGAGCGCGAGGGCCTCATCGTCGGCATCGCGATCTGGTTCCTGACCTACTCGACGTGGACCGGTCGACACGGCATCTGGCTCGAGGACCTCTACGTCGACGACGCGCAGCGCGGTCGCGGCTACGGCAAGGCACTCATCTCCTCGCTCGCCCAGGTGTGCGTCGAGCGGGGGTACTCGCGCCTGGAGTGGACGGTGCTCGACTGGAACGAGCCGTCGATCGCGTTCTACCGCTCGCTCGGCGCCGTGCCCATGAGCGAGTGGACCACGCAGCGCCTCACCGGAGACGAGCTGCATGCGCTCGCCGGTGGTGGTGCGGGAGGGCTGACCGATGGTTGAGGCTCGCGTGGCCGGCGTCGCTCTCGACGAGTCGGGTCAGCATGTGCTCCTCCTCGCGCCGATCGCGCAGGATCCCCGCACCGGAAAGATGCTCCCGATCTGGATCGGCGCCCTCGAGGCGACATCGATCCTCGTGGCCATCGAGGGGGCGAGCGCGCCCCGACCGCTCGCGCACGACCTCATGCGCTCGCTGCTGGACAGTTCCGGTGCCAGTGTCGAACGCGTCGAGATCACCCGCATCGACGACGGCACCTACTACGCCGAGATCACGCTCGTGACCGAGCTCGGCATCCGCACCGTCGATGCACGACCATCGGATGCCGTGGCTCTCGCGAGCCGCGTCGGGGCGACGATCTGGATCGCGGATGCCGTCATGGAGGAGGCCGGTGTGCCCGATCTGACCGTCGACGGCGACGGTGACGACCCCGATGACACCGAGATCAGTGTCGACGAGTTCACGCGCTTCCTCAACGAGGTCGATCCCGACGACTTCCGGGGGTGACGCGGCCTGCCGCTAGGGTCGTGCCATGACCACACGCCCCAGCGTCTCGATCGTCATCCCCGCCTACAACGAGGAGCTCACGATCCGGCAGTGCCTGGTGGCCGCCATCGAGCAGACCGAGCCGGTCGAAGAGATCATCGTGGTCGACAACAAGTCGACCGACGGCACCCGCGGCGTCGTCGAGGCCATGATGGCCGCGTTCCCGGATGCCGGCATCCGCCTCGTCGCACAGGATGCGGAGCAGGGCATCACGCCGACCCGCAACGCCGGATTCGATGCGGCCACGAGCGATCTCCTCGGCCGTATCGACTCGGACTCGATGGTGCAGGCCGACTGGGCGGAGCAGGTGCGCGACGCGTTCGTCGTGGCTCCCGAAGTCGCGGCGATCAGCGGACCCGTCGACTACTACGACATGCCGATGCGAGCCTTCGGGCTCCACGCCGACGACTCGGTGAGACGGGCCACCAAGCTGCTCGCGGGAAAGTACGTGTTCCTCTTCGGCAGCAACATGGCGCTGCGCGCCACCGCGTGGGCTGCTGTGCGCGACAGCGTGTGCCCCGACCGCGAAGACCTCATGCATGAAGACCTCGACCTCTCGGTGCACCTCGCGCTGCAGGGGCTGAAGGTCGGCTACGCACCGGCGATGATCGCGGCGATCTCGGCCCGGCGCCTCGACACGGCTCCGCGCGACTATCTGTTCTACGTCGAGCGCTTCGAGCGGACATACCGCGCGCACGGCATCCACGACGTCGGCGCCCTGGCGCCGATGGCCGTGCTCATCGGCATCTATCCCGCACTGCATCTGCAGCGCGCGATAGACCACCGGCTGCACCCCGACGAGCAGAGCTTCGCCACGACAGCGGCACCCGTCGAAGCCCCAAAGGACTAGACGGCGACGGACTCCGCCGGCAGGGCACTCTCTTCGAGCGTCGACCGCCAGCCGAGCGCCGGAGCGACGTGGGTGGCGAAGGCCTCGATGACCCGCAGGTTGAACTCGACGCCGAGCTGGCTCGGGATCGTGAGCATGAGGGTGTCGGCGGCCTGGATGCCGGCGTCGTTCAGGAGCTGCTCGACGAGAACGTCGGGCTCGGCGGCGTACGTCTTGCCGAATGTCGAGCGCATGCCGTCGATGACGCCGATCTGATCTCCGCCCTGGCGGCCGCCGAAGTACATGTGGTCTTCGGCCGTCATGAGGGGGAAGATCGAGCGGCTCACCGAGACGCGCGGATCACCGGCATGCCCGGCATCGCGCCAGGCGGCGCGGAACGCGTCGATCTGCTCGGCCTGCAGGATGTCGAAGGGCCGACCGTCGGCCGACGTCAGCAGCGTCGACGACATGAGGTTCACGCCCACGCGCCCTGCCCACTCGGCCGAGTCGCGGTTGCCCGCACCCCACCACACGCGCGAACGCAAGCCGGGGGAGTGCGGCTCGATGCGCTGGAGCCCGGTCGCTCCGGCACCGAACGCCGACTGGCCGTCGCGCTCGGCGATGCCCTCACCGTCGATGGCACGCAGGAAGAGATCGAAGTGCTCACGGGCGATGTCGGCGCCGCGCGGGTCTTCCGAGCCCGTGTAGCCGAACGCCTCGTAGCCCTTGACCACAGTCTCGGGTGAACCGCGGCTCACGCCGAGTGCGAGTCTGCCGCCCGAGATGAGGTCGACGGATGCCGCTTCCTCGGCCAGATACAGCGGGTTCTCGTACCGCATGTCGATCACGCCGGTGCCGACCTCGATGCGCTTGGTCGTCGCCGCGATGGCGGCCAGGAGAGGCATCGGCGCGGACTGCTGTCGTGCGAAGTGGTGCACCCGGAAGGAGACGCCGTTCACGCCGAGATCGTCCATGCCCTGGGCCAGGTCGATGGCCTGCAGCATCGAGTCGCCGGCGGTCAGCTCGTGACCGCCGCCGAGGGGGCCGTAGTGGCCGAAAGAGAGTGTTCCGAAGCTCTTCATGACGGATGCAACGGTACGCCCCCGGCATCCATTCCGCTGAATGGGAATGCTGATCGAGGCTGTCTGTTGGAACCACCATGACCCGTATCGGCAGCAGCTCCCTCGATGTCCTCCCCCTCTCGTTCGGCGGCAACGTGTTCGGCTGGACGGCCGACCGCGACGAGTCGTTCGCGATCCTCGACGCCTTCACCGCGGGCGGGGGCGACTTCATCGACACGGCAGACGTGTACAGCGCGTGGGCGCCGGGCAACTCCGGCGGTGAGAGCGAGCTGATCATCGGCGAATGGCTCGCGTCGCGCCGGCCCGAGAACGTGGTCGTCGCCACCAAGGTCAGCCAGCACCCCGCGTTCTCAGGGCTGTCCGGCACCAACGTGCGAGCGGCCGCGGAGGCCTCGCTCCAGCGTCTCGGCGTCGAGACGATCGACCTCTACTACGCGCACTTCGATGACGCATCCGTGCCCCTCGACGAGACCGTCGCGGCGTTCGGCGCCCTGGTCTCGGATGGGCTCGTGCGGTACACGGCCGTCTCGAACTACAGTGCCGACCGCATCCGCGAATGGATCCGCATCGCCGACGAGCTCGGCGTGCCGCGCCCCGTGGCCGTCCAGCCGCACTACAACCTCGTGCACCGCAACGACGTCGAAGACCACATCGTGCCCGTCGCCGAGGAGTTCGAGCTGGGCCTCGTGCCCTACTCGGCGCTCGCGAGCGGATTCCTCACCGGCAAGTACCGCTCGACCGACGCCGCGGGCGACGGGTCGCCGCGCGCGGCCGGTGCGGCCAAGTACGCCACCGCCCAGGGCCTCGAGATCATCGACGCGCTCGAGGGCGTCGGGCTCTCGCACGGCATCTCGATCGCCGCGACGGCGCTCGCGTGGCTGCGCGCGCAGCCGACGGTCGTCGCGCCCATCGCCAGCGCCTCGCGGGTCGCCCAGGTCGCCGATCTTCTCGACAGCGCCCGGGTCGACCTCACCGATGCCGAGCTCGCCCAGATCGACTCCGTCTCGGCGTGGACGCCGACCGGCGCGTGACCCTGCCCCGGCGCCGGGGTCTCGTCAACCCCTGCCGCCGCTCGGCTGCATCCGCTTAGGCTCGCAGTATGTCGACGCGCATCCTGCTCATCGGCGGCCACGGCAAGGTCGCCCTGCTTCTCGAACCACAGCTCGCGGAGCGCGGTGACACCGTCACCGCCGTCATCCGCAACCCCGATCACGAAGCGGATGTCTCGGCCACCGGTGCCACGCCGCTCGTAGCCGACATCGAGAGGTTCGACCTCGACCAGCTCACGAACCTCGTGAGCGGCAATGACGTCGTGGTGTGGTCGGCGGGTGCCGGGGGAGGGACCGCCGAGCGCACCTATGCCGTCGATCGGGATGCCGCGATCCGCTCGATCGATGCCGCCGCGGCCGCGGGGGTGCGGCGCTACGTCATGGTGTCGTACTTCGGCGCCGGACCCGACCACGGTGTGCCGAGCGACGACGGGTTCTTCGCCTATGCGGAGGCGAAGGCCGCCGCCGACGAGCACCTGCGCGCGAGCGGTCTGGACTGGACGATCCTCGCGCCGAGCGCCTTGACGCTCGATGACCCGACGGGGCTGATCGACACGTCGGCGACCGAATCCCAGTCGGTCGCCCGTGCCGACGTCGCCGCGGTGATCGCGGCGAGCCTGCTCGACGACTCGACGATCGGCCGCACGATCTCGTTCAACACCGGCGCCACGCCGATCGCCGAGGCGATCCGCGCCTGATCACCGTCAGGTGACGGTGATCAGCGACCGCTGCCAGCCCGACGAGCCGTTCGGCGCGATGGGGGCGCGCTCCTCGATCTGCAGGTCGCCGTTCTTGTTGACGGCGCGCACCGCGACGTAATGGGTGCCGGGGGTGGCATCCCAGTCGAGGTACCACTGCACCCAGGTGTCGGCGTTGATCGGGTTCGAGAGCGTGGCGGGCTGCCATTCGCCCTCGTCGATGCGCACCTCGACGCGTTCGATCCCGACGGTCTGGGCCCAGGCGACGCCCGCGATCGGGAGCCGGCCGGCAGCGACCGGAACACCGATCTTCGGGGTGTCCACGCGCGACGAGAACTTGATCGGCGCCTCCGCGCTGTAGCCGCGCGGAGTCCAGTAGGCCTCGTCCTTCTCGAACGTCGTGACCGTCAGCTGGGTCAGCCACTTGGTCGCCGATACGTAGCCGTACAGTCCCGGCACGACCATGCGCACGGGGAACCCGTGCTCGAGGGGCAGCGGGTCGCCGTTCATCGCGACCGCGAGGATCGCGTCGAGACCGTCGTCGGTGACCGCGGAGAGCGGCGTGCTGGCGGTGTAGCCGTCGACGCTGCGTGACAGCAGCATGTCGGCGCCCGACTGGGGTCCGGCCATCTTCAGCACGTCGCGGAGGGGGACACCGAGCCACTTGGCGTTGCCCACGAGACCGCCGCCGACCTCGTTCGAGACGCACGTGAGTGTGATCGCGTATTCGTCCAGGCCCATGTCGAGCAGATCGGCGAAGCTCAGCTCGATGCGCTCATCGACCATCCCGTCGATGACGAGACGCCAGGTGTCGGGGTCGATCGAGGGCACGGTGAGCGCCGTGTCGACGCGGTAGAAGTCCTTGTTCGGCGTGATGAGCGGCGTGATGCCCTCGATGTCGAGTTCGGCTCCGTCAGGAATCGTGACGGTCGAGCGGGGAGCGGGGAGCGTCAGTGCGCGCCGCACGGCCTCGACCGATGACGTCGCCATGCTCACGGCACGGGCAGAGACGCCCACGACGATCGCCGATGCCCCGGCGATGGCGCTCATGACGAAGAACTTGCGACGGTCGATGCCGGATGCCGGCCGTGCGGCATCCGCCTCGCCGACCGCGTCGCTGTCCTGCAGCGTCGAGTCGCGCCAGGCGCGCAGCCGTCGGCTGAGCAGCACGAGGATCACCGAACCGGCGATCGTGCCGAGCACGGGAGGAATGAAGGAGAGCGGGGTGACGCCGGCGCGCGTCACGATCGCCGCGGTCGACAGGGCTCCGGCGATGACGAGGGCGACGACTCCGAGCGGCGGCTTGACGAACTGCAGCACACCGGCGATCGCCGAGGCGATGACGACGGCGAGGCCGAGGCCGGCGAGCAGGGCGATCTTGTCGTACTCGCCGAAGGTCGCGATGGCGAACTCTTTGAAGGGCTGGGGGACGATGTCGATCACGAACGAGCCGACCGCCAGGATCGGGCTCGCGCCCCGGGCGACGATGAGCGCCGCCACTTCGGCGATCGCCAAGAAGACCGCGGCACCCACGATTCCCGCGAGTGCCGACCATACGAGGAACAGACCTCGTTTTGTGCGCGTAGCCACGCTTCCCCCCGCCCCACCGAATCGGTGTGTTCATGCTGTGTTCGGAGCCGAACCCCGATCGGATGCTGGGGGCGGGACTATCGCGTCACTACCGGTTCTTGACGCGGGAGACCGCTTCGGTCTCGGCGGCGCGGCTGCCGGCTGCCTTCTTGTCGGCCTTGGCGGTGCGCTTCTCCTTCATCGTCTTGGACGGCGCGGTCTTGCCCTGCTTGCGCGTGGACTTCTCACCCATGGTCGTGCTCCCTCGACGTGCGGATGCGGCTGAACCCGCGGTGGCGGCCCCAGAAGACGAAGGCGGCGCCGAGCGTCACGCCGATGGCGCCGATGAGCAGGCCGCCGCCGATGTCGGCACCGCTGTCGGCGAGCCCGTCATCGACAGCAGCTTCGCCGACGACGGCCGGAGCGGCGATGGTGATGGAGTAGCTCGCCGCGGAATCGGGCGGGGTGCCGTTGCTCGCGGTGATCGTGAAGGTGTACACGCCCGATGCTGTCGGCACACCCGAGATGACACCGGTCGTCGCGTCGAGGGTGAGTCCCGGGGGGAGCGCGCCGCTCGTGATCGAGAAGGTCGCGGTCGGCGTGCCGGATGCGGTGGCCGTGTACGAGTAGGCCGTGCCCGCCTGGCCGGACGGCGGAGCGGAGGACGTGATGGTCGCGCTGGTGGACACCGTGCCGGCCTCAGTCGTGCAGCCGAGCGGTGTGTCGATGACGTTGGAGTCCAGCGCCACGGCGCCGGTGCGCGCGAGAAGACGGCCCGTGACGGTGGCTGCCGTCTCGGCGGTGATCGACTCGGATGCCATCACGGTGCCGGCGAACTGCGCGCCCGATCCGATGGTGGCCGAGCTGCTGACCTGCCAGAAAACGTTGCAGGCGCTCGCGCCGCCGGTGAGGGTGATGAGCGCCCCGGTGCCGACCGTCAGTGTCGACGCGGCCTGGAAGACCCAGACCGACTCGGCCGTGCCCTCGAGGATCAGCTCGCCCGAGAGACCCAGTTCTCCGCCGGCGTACACGCCGGGCACCAGCGAAGCGCCGGTCAGGTCGCCGAGTCCCGACGCCATCGGCGTGAGGCTCGCCGCGGTGTTGTACGCCGTGGTCAGATCCACCTGAGCCTGCGCGGCCTCGGCATCCGTCTGATGGATCGTGCCGGTGGTGGTAGCCGGGGGGAATCCCGTGATGGAGGTGCCGGGGCTCAGCCCGACGTCGCCGTCGATGACCGAGGCGCCGGCGTCGGTGACCGTCGAGCCGCCCAGCACCACGAAGTCGGCGGCGGTGCCGAGACCCACGGGGCCGTCGATGACCGTGGCGGCAGATGCCGGTGAGGCCGCGGCGAGTGTGAGGCCGAGAAGGCCGGTGGTGGCGATCGCCAGTGCGGCGATACGGGGGGAGACACGCATCATGAGATGCCTCTTCCGGTAGGGAGGGCATCGTCATCAACAGCTGTCGACGGTGTCTGCACCTAAGGGTTGTCTATCAGCCCTCAGCATCCCGAAACGGATCGGTGGAAACCGTGTACCCGATCGTGATGTTCGGAAGGAGCCCATTCAGCGTCATGCATCGAGGCTTCTTGACGGCGGCGGTGGGGGAAGGCATCCTGTCGGCATGCACCACGATCTGGCCGACGAAGACGCGGTCACCGAGGAGATCATCGAGCGCTTGAAGCAGCGCTTCCCGCACACGCCGACCGACACCGTGGCGCAGGCCGTCACCGAGGCGCGTGAGCACTTCGCGAGGGCGAAGGTGCGCGACTTCGTACCCGTGCTCGTCGAGCGCGAAGCGCGTGCGCGGCTCGAAAGGCCGATCTAGCGGGGCTCGCTGGTCGCCGACGAGGGGAACAGGGCGACCACCAGTACTCCGCCGATCGCGGCGCCGATCAGCTGGGCGCCGATGAAGGGCAGAGCGGATGCCGGAGCGATGCCCGCGAACGTGTCGCTGAACATGCGGCCGATCGTGATGGCGGGGTTGGCGAAGCTCGTCGACGACGTGAAGAAGTAGGCGGCACCGATGTAGGCCCCGACGGCGGGCGCCGCCAGGTGCGAACGCCCGGTGCGGACGAGGGCGAAGATCACGACGATGAGGCCTGCGGTCGCGACGACCTCAGACAGCAGCAGGGGCCACCCCGACCGGCTCGTCGTGCTCCACGACACGGCCGGCGCGGCGAACATCGCGTTCGCGAGCACCGCGCCGGAGATGCACCCGATGACCTGCGCGGGCAGGTAGACCGCGGCGGTCGACCAGCGACGGCGGTGCAGGGCGATGTCGACCAGCGTGACGACCGGATTGAAGTGGGCACCCGACACCGAGGCGAAGACGAGGATCAGCACCGTCAGGCCGAGCGCCGTGGCGATCGCATTCTCGAGCAGCTGCAGCCCGACGTCGGCCGGCGAGAGCCGCTGGGCGGCGATGCCCGATCCGACGACGACCGCGGCGAGCCCCGCGCTGCCGAGGAGTTCGCCGGCAGCGGCGCGTGCGGTGACCCTCACGAGCCGACGAGCAGCCGCGAGACGCGATCGAGGGCGCCCGGCACCAGGGTGAAGTACGCCCAGGTGCCGCGCTTGCTGCGCGTGAGGAAGCCCGCGGTGGTGAGGATCTTCAGATGGTGCGAGACGGTCGGCTGGCTGAGCCCGACGGGTTCGATGAGGTCGCAGACGCAGGCCTCGGCGTTCGCAGACGCCGCGACGATCGAGAGCAGTCGCAGACGGGTGGGGTCGGCGAGGGCTTTCATCGTCGTGGCGAGATGCTCCGCCTCGGCGGCGGAGAGCGGTTCGCGTACGAGGGGGGTGCAGCAGGCGCCGGCCGTGACGTCGGTCAGCTCGAGCATCGTGGTCATGCATCGACGATAGTCGATATTGACAGGTATCGATAGATGGGGCGAACATGGGGTCATGACCCTGCTCGACCTCACGCCTCGCGTCCACGCCGATGATCCGCTGCGGGCACTGCCCGTCGTGATCATCGGTGCCGGTCCCATCGGCCTGGCCGCGGCGGCCAACCTTCTCGAGCGGGGCATCGACTTCGAGGTCCTCGAAGCCGGCGACGACGTCGCCGCCAGTGTGCGCGCGTGGGGACACACCCGACTGTTCTCGCCGTGGAAGCACTTGGTCGATCCGGCATCACGTCGCCTGCTCGACAGGGTCGGCTGGCGGCATCCCGATCCCGAGCGCGCGCCCAGCGGAATCGAGCTCGTCGAGCAGTACCTCGCTCCGCTCGCCGCGATCGACGAGATCTCGTCGCGGGTGCGCACGGGAGTCGAGGTCATCGGCGTGACGCGCGAGGGCATGGACCGCACCCGCACCGAGCGCCGAGCGCGCACGCCGTTCGCCGTACGCGTGCGCGCCGCGGACGGTCGCATCGACGACATCGCCGCGCGCGCCGTCATCGACGCCTCGGGCACCTACCGCTCGCCCAACCCGCTCTCGTCGAGCGGCCTCGACCTGCTCGGGATGCCCGAGATCGCCGACCGCGTCACGGCGGCGCTCCCCGACGTTCTGGGCCGCGACCGCGCGCTCTTCGCCGGTCGTCATGTGACGGTCGTCGGAGCCGGTCACTCTGCCGCCAACACCCTTCTGGCACTCGTCACGCTGGCGCGGGAAGAGCCCGGGACGACCGTGTCCTGGCTGATCCGCAACGCCCAGGCGCTGCGGGTGTCGTCGTCGCCCGACGACGGCCTGATCGGACGCGCGAATCTCGGCAGCCGCACCGACCGCGCGGTGGCGCGCGGCGACATCGTCCTCGTGGACGGATTCGAGATCATCCGAGGCCGACGCGCCGGCGAGGGGGTCGAGCTCGTCGGGCACCGCGGCGGCGAGGTCGCGACCCACGCGACGGACGTCGTCGTCAACGCCACCGGCTTCCGGCCCGATCTCGGCATGCTGCGCGAGATCCGTCTCGAGCTCGACGACATCGTCGAGGCGCCGAAGCGACTCGCGCCCCTCATCGACCCCAACGTGCACTCGTGCGGCACCGTCGAGCCGCACGGGTTCCGCGAGCTCATGCATCCCGAGCACGGGTTCTTCATCGTGGGCATGAAGTCGTACGGCCGAGCCCCGACCTTCCTGCTCGCGACCGGCTACGAGCAGGTGCGCTCGGTCACCTCCTGGCTCGCCGGAGACATGGGTTCGGCATCCCGGGTCGATCTCGTGCTGCCGGCGACAGGCGTCTGCTCGACCGATCTCGGCGGTGGGGCGTCCTGCTGCTGATGACGACCGTGCGAGAGATGGATGCCGCCGACTGGCCGGCCGTCGAGAAGATCTACGCGCAGGGCATCGCCGACGGCGAGGCGACCTTCGAGGTGACGACGCCGACGTGGCCGGCCTTCGACGCCGCGCGCCTGACCGGCTCGCGACTGGTCGCCGTCGACGCGGATGACGTCGTGGTCGGGTGGGTCGCGGCATCCGCCGTCTCATCCCGCCCCGCCTACCGAGGCGTCGTCGAGCACTCCGTCTACGTCGAACGCGCAGCGAGAGGTCGCGGGATCGGCCGGCTGCTGCTCGACGCGTTCATCGCGTCGGCCGAGGCCGGGGGAGTCTGGACCATCCAGTCGAGCATCTTCACCGACAACGCCGCGAGTCTGAGGGTGCACGAGGCGGCCGGCTTCCGGGTGGTCGGGCGCCGTGAGCGCATCGCGCGGGCGGGTGTCGGACCGCACGCCGGCCAATGGCGCGACACCGTGCTCATCGAGCGGCGCAGCGCGGTCAACGGCGTCGGCTGAGATCGCGGTCGATAGACTTCGGTCTATGGATCGCTCGATCGATGCGCTCACCGCGCTGGGAGACCCGACGCGGGCGCGCATCCTGAGCCTGATCCGTGCCTCGTCAGAGGGCCGGGCACGGGTGGGCGCTCTGGCCGACACACTCGGCCTGCGGCAGCCGACCGTCAGCCACCACATGAAGGCTCTGTTCGACGAGGGGCTCGTGACCCGCGAACCCGACGGTCGAAGAGTCTGGTACGCCATCGCGCCCGAGTACGCCCAGCGGGTGGAGGCTCTCCTGGGCGACACCCCCGCCGAGGCCTCGGTCCCCGACCTCGACCGCATCGTGCGCGACCTCACGACGCGATACCGGGGCGTGCTGAGCCCCGAGACGGTGTCGGCGATGGTCGACGAGAGCCATCGGCTGCTCGCGCGCGACGGCGCACCGTTCCCGCTCGGCAGTCGGACGGCCGCGTTCGCGTCGGCGCGGCTCGATGCCCTGACGCGTGGCGAGCCGCATTCCGCGGCAGTTCCGGTGGTGCTGTTCGTGTGCGTGCAGAACGCGGGCAGGTCGCAGCTGGCGGGCGGCATCCTGCGCCAGCTCGCGGGCGACCGCGTGATCGTGCGGACCGCCGGGAGTGCTCCCGCCGGCGAGGTGCGGTCGTCGATCGCGGTGGCGCTGGAGGAGATCGGTGTGGCCGTCGGCGGCGAGTTCCCCAAGCCGCTCACCGACGACGCCGTACGGGCAGCTGACGTGGTGGTGACGATGGGATGCGGCGACGCGTGCCCCGTGTATCCGGGCCGACGCTACCTCGACTGGGACCTCGAGGATCCGGTCGGCAAGCCGCTCGAGCGCGTGCGGGTCATCCGCGACGATATCGAGGCGCGGGTGCGCTCGCTTCTGGATGATCTGCTGCCCGAGGATTAACCTCACGTTCACCATTTCACATAGATGGACGTCTATGCTTTCACTCGAGAGAGAAAGCGAGACAGCCGATGTCCGACAAGCCCACCGTCCTGTTCGTCTGCGTGCACAACGCGGGCCGGTCACAGATGGCCGCGGGGTACCTCCGCGCCCTCGGCGGTGACGCCGTCGAGGTGCTCTCGGCCGGCTCGGCGCCCAAGGACGCCATCAATCCCGTGGCCGTCGAAGCGATGGCCGAGGAGGGCATCGACATCACCGGCAACACGCCGAAGGTGCTGACCGTCGACGCCGTCCGCGAATCCGACGTCGTCGTCACGATGGGATGCGGCGACGCCTGCCCGATCTTCCCCGGCAAGCGGTACGAGGATTGGGAACTCGACGACCCGGCCGGCCAGGGCATCGAGGCCGTGCGGCCCATCCGCGACGACATCCGCGGCCGTATCGAGACGCTTCTGACGGAGATCCTCCCGGCTCGCGGTGCCGCATGAGCGATCACCGCGGCCAGGAGGCGCTGCTCTCATCCGACTCGGTCCTGCACAGGGCATCCGAACGGTTGACGCACGCGTTCGCCGGAATGGTGAACGAAGAAACGGTCGAGCGCGTCGTCTTCGAGTCGTACGCCGCCCTCGGGCGGACGGCTGCCGTGCAGACGCACCTCCCGAGCCTGGCGGAGAAGTTCGCCCGAGACCGCCTCACGGCTCTCGCTCAATCGCGCGGCTTCATCGCGAAGCCCGTGCCCGAGGTGCTGTACGTCTGCGTGCAGAACTCGGGGCGGTCCCAGATGGCGGCGGCGATCACACGCCACCTGTCCGAGGGACGCGTGCACGTGCGGTCGGCCGGATCGCAGCCGGGCGTCGGCATCCTCCCGTCGGTGGTGACGGTGCTCTCGGAGTGGGGCATCGAGGTCGCCGAGGAGTTTCCGAAGCCGCTGACCGACGACGTCGTGCGCGCCGCGGACGCGGTCGTCACGATGGGCTGCGGTGACGCCTGCCCGCTCTACCCAGGCAAGCGCTACCTCGATTGGGAGCTCGACGACCCAGCTGGCCTTGACCTGGACGCGGTACGAGCTGTGCGCGACGAGGTGCGCGTGCGGGTGGAGCACCTGCTCGCCGAACTCGTTCCCCGCTGATCGCGCGCGTGTGTCGCCGGGTATCCGAGGAGCGCTGTCGCTGCCGCGATCAGGCGATCGGGTCGTTGTCGCGCAGGCTGCGGCGCGTCACGCGCTCACCCGTCGCGGGGTCGACCGACGAACGCGTCAGCGACTCGGTCTGGCGGCGACGAGTCATCAGCACGAGGCTGATGAGGAAGACCACGACACCCGCGCCCATGAGGATGTAGCCGATGAGGTCGAGGTCGACATAGCCGCCGGTGTCGATGTTGAGAGCGAAGACGAGGATCGCTCCGATCACGACGAGCGCGATTCCGCTTCCGATACCCATGATCCACCTCTCTGCGGCGACACCCGACGTGCACCGACCAGCCAACAGTATGCGCGACGGGCGCCGAGTCGATACGCATGGACTCACGCGGCCGCGCGTGGTAGGTCATCGCAGGCTGCGCGAGGTCTGGGTCCCCTCGGACAGCCCCCCGGCAGTCCGAGGGGGACCCTCGGGACAGCGCTCCCGGTGCCGCACCCCCATGCGCGCACCGGAAAGCCGATCCCACTCATCGATCATCGCCCGGACGAGAAAATGCGCTTCGGGGGTTGACATCGCCGCGTTTGTCAAGCCTCTCTGTGGTGCCCGCCGACGACGGCAGGCTGAGACCATGACAACGGGTGACGTGATCGGGCTCGGTGATCAGGCGTCGGACGTCGTCTGGGCGAAAGTCGACGACGGCTTCTACGTCGGGAGCCTTCCCGGCCGCTTCCTCGGATGCATCGACAAGCAGCCCGACGGCACCTTCATCGCGTTGGATGTGTACTCTCGTCCGATCGGCACTTTCGCGCGGCTGGACCACGCGATGACCGCGGTGCTGGATGCGACGAAGGAGCAGGCGGGCTCGTGACGACCCTCGACGTGGACACTCAGACCTCAGCCGTCTCGGAGCCCCTGTACTCGCTCGTCTACTCGAGCACGGCGACAGAACCGTTCGATCCGGATGCCCTCGAGGCGCTGCTCGGGCACAGTAGGGCCGCGAACAGCGCGAGCGGCATCACCGGCATGCTGCTGTACCGGCGCGGTCGGTTCATCCAGTTCCTCGAGGGTCCCGAGCGTCCGGTGCGCGACCTCCTCGATCGCATCTCCGCCGACCCCCGCCATGTCGGTGTGCGGGTGATGCTCGACGGGCATCCCGAAACCCGTCAATTCGGCGAATGGACGATGGGGTACGAGCGGTCGACGGAGCCCGCGTCACCCGCGCCCGAGGGATTCCGCAGCTCCTTCGACGATCTCGATGACGCAGACGACGACGTCGTGCTCCGCGCGACGCGCGAACTCAGCCTGTGGTTCCGGGTGCGCGCGGCTCGGAGCTGACCGGCGTTCGAGAAGGCCGAACGACACGGGGCACGACCGCGACCATCACCACCATCGCGACGAGCTCGACCAGCGTCTGCGTCACGACGACAAGGGGCGTGAGCGCGAAGGATGCCGGCAGCGCCAGGGCGAGCGGGAGCACCACGAGGGAGTTCCGTGTCACGCCGCTGAACACCACCGCGCGGCGACCGGCGACATCCAGCCGAAAGGCCATTCCTGCACCCACCCCGATCGGCACGAGGATGACGACGAAGGCGATGAAGATCGGGATGACGGCGAGCAGCGACGGCAGCGAGCCGACGACCGGGGACACCTGGGACCCCACGACCACGGCGAGCGTGAGCATCATGAGCGGAACCATCGCGGCGCCCATGAACGCCGCGATCGCGCGCCCGAATCGGAACCGGCGCGCCAGAAGCTGCGTGATCACGGCGAGCGCGAGCGGGGTCACGATCAGCGCGAGGAACGCATCGATGAACGGCTGCGGCTCGAAAGCATCCAGCATGGACGACCCGGCCATCACCCACAGATAGACCGGCAGCAGCAGCATCTGCAGCACCATCAGCAGCGGCGTCGCGGCGAGCAGGCGGTCCCGCGACCCGCCCGCGAGGCCCGCGAAGACGATCACGTAGTCGACGCAGGGGGTCAACAGCACGAGCAGAACGCCGACGAGCAATGCGGTGTCGTGGGCCACGAGCCGGCTGAGGCCGAACACGATCGCCGGAACGACCACGAAGTTGAGCAGGAGGACGGCCGACAGGAATCGCCAGTCCGCGAACGCGCGTGCGATCCGCGCGAACGGCACGCCGAGGAACGTGGCGAACAGGAGAAGTCCCAGTACCGGATTGATCGACATCTCGAGCGGACCCGCCGTCGACGGTGCCAGCAACCCCACGGCGGCACCCGCCGCGATGGCAGCGAGGTAGAGGGCCACTTGGCGCCGATCCCACCACTGCACAGCTCTCTTCACCACTCCAGCATGCCTGGGGCGCGGCGTGAGATCATTCGCCGACGCCGCGACTGCCCGCGGGGGGCGTCCCGGTCGAGACATCATTCGGCGGAGGAAAGCGGATTCGAACTGAAGGTCGGGTTCGCCAGGCGCGCAGATCATCGGATCGTCGGGCGATGAGTGGCCTGGCAGGGGGTCAGTTTCGGCGTCGGAGGGCTGTGCGAAGGCTTCGCAGGACGAGCAGCAGTCCGCCCAATCCGACCAGGCTGCCCAGCAGTGCGAAGGCGGGAACATCGCCGGTGAGCATCGGCCCCCCGCCGTCCGAAGTGAGTAGTACGCCGGTTACGACGAGCGCGATGCCGATCGCCGTCGTGGTGAAGCGGGCGAACATGCCCTCGACCCATCCTCGGTCTTCCGCACTGTCGAGTGTGCGGGTCCTCACCGAGAGCGTTCCTTCCTCGAGGGAACGGGTGATGTTCTCCAGCCTCAGTGGCAAGCGGAGAGTCTGCTCGGCGAGCAAGGACGACCACGTTTGCGTGGCCAGTGCGGCTTGTTGGGGTGAGACCAGGGACCGGGCGATCGCCGGCGCGATGTGGAGGGCGCGCGCGACCATGTCGTAGTCCGGGACGAGCTTGCGCAGGGTGCCTTCGAGCGAAGCGAGGGTTCTGAAAACGAGAAGGAGGGACGGCGGGAGCGCGATCCGGTTTCGGCGCAGGATGTCGAGGAAGAGTCTGAAGATGTTCTCGTCCATGCCCGAGTTGCGCATCCGGGTCAGGATGACGCCGATGTCTCGCCGAAGGTTCGAGGCGTCGACGGTGCCTGCAGGCGGCTCGCAGATGAGGAGCACCGTGTTCGTGACGGCGACATCGTCTTCATTCGCCATTCCGACCAACAGGGGGAGCAGGAGTCGTCGCATGCTGCTCTCCACGATGCCGATGGCGCCGAAGTCGATGAGCGTGAGCGCGGCGCTGTGCTTCGGGGAGTTCCGGGCGTCGTTGAGGATGACATTGCCGGCGTGGAGGTCGGCGTGGAAGACACCGCGAACGACGATCTGCTCGACCACCGAGTCCAGGAGGGCGTCTGCGACGTCGATCGCCCGAGCGCGTGGCAGGGCTTCCGGGGTCAGCCTGCTGAACGGGGTGCCGACGACCCGTTCCTGCACGATCATCTGAGACGTGGAAAGGGCCGCGAAGACCTGCGGGATGCGCACCCGCGCCGGCTCGGAGGACGACAGGCTTGCCCGCAGCATCTCGCTGTTGGAGACCTCGGTGCGGTAGTCGAGTTCCTCGCGCAGACTTCGCGCGAATTCCTGGACCAGTCGGTGCGCGCCGTAGGCTTTCGCCCAGTCCGTGCGTCGTTCTGCTTCGGCTGCGAGTCGATCCAGGATGTCGAGGTCGGTCGTCACCTGTGTTCGGGCTTGCGGGCGCTGGATCTTCACCACGACGTCCTCGCCTGTCAGGAGCCGGGCGGTGTGAACCTGGGCAACGGATGCGGCGGCCAGGGGTGTCGGGTTGATCTCGCGGAACACCTCTTCGATCGGCTGGTCCAGCTCCGCGGCGATCGCCGCCTTCGCTTCGGGCCAGGGGATGGGCGATGAGTCCATCTGGAGCGTTCCGAGCGCTTCGATCAGCGCCGGCGGCAGCACATCTTCACGCGACGAGAGCACCTGACCGAGCTTGACGAAGGTGACTCCGGCCTCGTTCATCGCCGATACGAGTGCGGCGGGCAGCTCACCCTCGCCGCCGTTGCGACGGCTCTCATAGAAGGTCAGCCCGCGCCGGGATCCGATCGTGATGATCTGGGCGTATCGCCGAGTCCGATCTCGCCGCCGGATCGCGTCGCGCAGCACGGCGATCGGGTTTCGCCATGCGTGTGACGGCCAGAGGAATTCCAGTGTCAGCACCGCGATGAACGCCGCGGCGAACATCCAGGCCACGGTCACCGCGACGATCGTGAGGGCAACGCCGGGGTCGCCGACGAACCTGCCGTCCTCGTACACCTGGGCTTCGGAGAGCGACCAGATGGCGACCGGACTGATCAGCAGGAAGACCACGATGGCGATGAACGCGGCCCTCAGCCAGGCGATGTCCGCGTCCAGCAGTCGACGTGCGATCCACGCGGCGGAGAGGGAGAACGTCAGCGCGACGATCGAGAAGATGAGCCATTCGGGCATGTGGCGATTGTCGCAGGCGTGTTTACAGGAGGGGAGATTTTTCTTGGGCGGAGGTGTGTCGACCGATGCTTTTCAGCCGCCGAGCAGATCCGGAGAATCGCCCCCGAAATAGACATGGAGCACGATGTCAAGCCCGAAGAAAATGCTCAGGGATGTCTTGATCTTGCGGTAACTTGGCGCGTGAACGCCCACAGGCTGGCGGGCGCTGATATCGGAAGGTGACGATCGTGTCTCGCGAAGAACATGCCCGAGAGGGCGCCCAAGCAGTCATCCCGGACGACGAGGTGCTCGACGTCGCCGTCGTGATGCCCCGTGGATCGACGTTCGCCGGAGTTCTCGGCGCCGCGGCCGGTGTGGTGGGAGGTGGCAACAACCCGACGGCGTGGGGTGTGGCCGGAGGCATGATCGGCGAGCGGGTGAATGCGGCATCCAAAGGGAGCTATCCGTCGATCGTGCTCGCGCTCACGCCCGAGCGCCTGTACATCCTCGGACGCAAGCGCACGGGGCTGGTCGGGGGCTGGAAAGACATGCATCCTGTTGCGCACATCGAGCGCAAGAACCTCGACGTCAAGCGCCGCAGGCGCGGCACGGTGCTCGTCCTCGAGCTGACGGACAAGACCACGGGTACGCCGCTTGAGTTCGAGGCGCAGAACGTGGGCGGTCTCGGGCTGAAGGATCTGCTCGCCGACATCGGAGGGGAAACCGAGAAGGACGACGAAGGGGAAGAGTCGTGATGGCTGGACAGCGACCCGGCGGGGTGGTCCTGATCGCGGTGCTCGCGTGGATCGGTGCGGTCGCCCAGATCCTGTCGGGCATCCTCGTGCTCACGGGAGTGCTGAATCCGCAGAGCGTGTCCACCGAAACCGCGTGGATCGCGATCGGCGTGGGTGTGATCTCGTTCCTGGTGGCATTCTTCCTCTTCGGCGGCAGCAACGTCGCCCGCATCCTGGTGACGATCTCATTCGTCTTGTCGCTGCTCACAGCGGTCTTCGCGATCGTCGCGAACCCGGCGAACCTGGTGGCCCCGATCATCTCCGGCTTCGTCGCCGTGATCGGCCTCGTGCTGCTGTACACCCAGCGCGCGAACGAGTACTTCCGCCGCTGATCCGTCCGATCATGTCCGAACTGTTCTCGAGGAGACCGCAATGACATCGCCTTCCGGATACCGACTCCGAGTTCAACCGCGCATATGGATCGGCATCGCGATCTACATCGCCTACGTCGCCGTCGTCTTCGGCGTGCAGCTGATCACCGGTGTGCCCTACGACGAACTCGGCGAGAGCGGCGAGAACCTGTTCCTCGGCGCAGGTCTGTCGCTCATCGTCGGAGCGATCCTGCTGGCGATCACGACGACGCTCCTCGGCTGGTGGCGGCCGGCCCTGTTCGACCGCCACCGTTCGGGGCATAAGTGGCCGATCGTCGCGCCGGCGATTATGGCGGTCGCGCTGCTCGTCAACCTCGGGGCGACGGACTGGGGATCGTTCGACGGGGCGTTCCTCGCGGCATCCATCGTTCTTCTCCTCGTCGGCTTCACCGAAGAGCTCACCACCCGTGGACTTCTGCTGGTAGGACTGCGTAGCCGCCTCTCCGAAGTCTGGGTGTGGTTCCTCACCTCGGCGCTGTTCGGCCTTATGCACTTGGTCAACGCGTTCAGCGGGCAGGACCTCGCATCGACGGTCAGACAGGTCGCGTTCGCGTTCGGCGCGGGCACGATCTTCTACATTCTGCGTCGCGTCACGGGCAGCCTCGTCTGGGCGATGGTGTTGCACGGCTTCTGGGACTTCTCCACCTTCGCCGTCACCCACGGCACGCCTGGGCCTCTCGCGGCACTGGCCGGCGTGCTGGAGATCGCAGCGATCGTGCTCGCGCTGATCGCGGTCGCCTTCGTGATCCGAGGTGCGGATGAGCGCACCGCACACCGGGCGACGACATCGTGAGTGGTGAGAGATCACCGGGATGACTGCTCGACGGCCGATCGGCGTCACCATCGTCGTCATCGTCGCGCTGGTGATCGCGCTGCTTCAACTCCTCACCGGGGTGGTTCTCCTCGTGGGTGGCGGCGTGCTGATCGGAGTCGTCGTCGTCGTCATCGGCGTGCTCACCCTCGCGGTGACCGTCGGCGTCCTCCGCGGCTCCGGGAGCGCGCGACTGATCTTCGCGCTGGTTCTGCTGATGAACGTCGGCAGCGCGATCTACCTGCTCTTCGCCCACCCGTCGCAGGGGTGGAGTGCCGTTCTGAGCCTGGGTTTCGCCGCCGTCGCGCTGGCATTGCTGTTCTCGCCGCGGGCGAACTCGTACTTCGCGTCGTAGAACCGCCACAGCCCTGAGGCGGCCGCCGCCACATCCGCTCCGGACGCAACTCGTCCGCCGTGCTCGACGGCAGGTGCGGGTGCCCAGATTCGCCTGCTTGAATGTGAGCCAGGGGGGCGAGGAAGGTTGGGCGATGCGCGGCCGGGCTATGGAGCTGCTGGGGAGCTTCAACGATCAGATGACCCGTGTCTTCGACGACGCATTCGGGACGCACTGGGCAGAGATCGAAGAGATCCTCACGATCGCTGCCGTCGTCAACGGCCACTTCGTGACGACCCGACGGCTGGCAGAGATCACGCGATCGAACCGGCGAGCCATATCGCGGATGGTCACTCGCCTACGGGCGGAAGAACTGGTCGTCACCCGACCCTCCGATGCCGACAAGCGCGTCGTCGAAGTGATCCTCACTCCCCACGGCGAACGGCTCGCAGAGGTGTTGCGGAACTCGATGGCCGAGTTCTTCGCAGGGAGCACCGAGATCGCTCTCGAGATCAGTGAGGGACTGGGGTCCATTCCTGCTGAGCTGGATGTCGCCGGTTCAGCAGACGCCATGGATCTGCTCCAGCGGGTCTGCGAGGCGGGCGTGTCGCTCGTGCGCTCGATGCCGGATGCCGCCACGCAGGGCCAGCTCGCCGCTCGCCAGCGCGCTGCCCTCGTTCAGATCGCGACCCTCGGCGGCGTCCGCCCGAACGATCTCGCCACGTCCTTGGAGGTGTCCCGCGCCGGGGTCGCATACATCGTCGATCAGCTCTGCGCGAAGGGCTACGTGATCCGCCGTCGCGGTGTCGTCACCGAAGACCGGCGCGCGGTGATTCTCGAGGCCACTGCCGAAGGAGTGCAAGCCGTGCACGCGGTGATGGGAGGCATCGAAAGCCAGCGGGAGATGCTCGCGCGCGTCTTCGCTGAAATCGCACTGTCGGGTCAGCCGGTAGTCGTTGCAGAACCTGCACCCTCACGAACTCAGGCGCACGGCGCACGATGACGCCCCGCCCATCCGCACGGTCTGGGACGGTTCCAGCGGGGTGCTTCGCGCAGTAAGGCGAGTCTGCGTTTTGCGTGACGTTACGCTGCGCACGTGACCGCACCTTCTCCGCCTGTGCGCATCAATCGGCGCGAACTTGGGCGTCAACCGTGCAATGGGCAACCTGACGGACGAAATTCCGTGAGATCACGGCGATCGGCTTGGCGGAGGATAGGGGATTCGAACTCTCATTTCCTGGAGTGCGAATGACCCGTTTTGCCGCGTAATTACGCGGTTTCCGTCGAGCCGCTCTCGTGGCACACCAGCATCCCCCTACCTGAAGATGCAAGTAATTCAGCGGGCGGATTTCGGTAACTGTGCCTTAACTGTGCCACGAGCGGGCAATCATGAGCCAGACCTGCGGGTCTGGCTCAATCGTCGACGCCTAGGCGAAGCTGAGCTCGGACGAACTGACCGGCGTACCTGCGCCAGCGCGGTGACAGTCTGGTGCTGTCGGTCGACTGGTCGTAGGATGTTTGCATGCAAACACAGGTCGGTGACGCGGCGTATACCACGCCGATCTACGGGCAAGGAGAAGCAGCCCAGATCATTCAAGCGCCCCCGACCTCGTTTGCACGGTGGGCGCATGGACATAAGTTCAAGCAACGCACCGAGGGTGAGTGGGGCTGGAGTCCTCCGCTCCTCACTGGGGTCGCCGACGGTCGCGGGTACACGGTTCCGTTCAACGCGTTGGCCGAGGGTTTCATCATCGAGAGCTTTCGGCGCGTCGGGCTGCCTATGGCGCGCATCCGTCCGGCGGTCGAGGTTCTCCGTGAAGAGATCGGATTGAAGAATGCGCTTCTTAGTGAGCGCCTCATGACCGATGGTGCAGAGATCCTCTATCGCAACGGCGAGGATGAGCTCGTCGTCGTCCGGAACCATCAGGGCGTTTTCAACGAGGTGGTCGCCGAGTTTCTGAAGAGCATCAGCTATCGAGACGGGTTTGCCCAGCTGTTGCGGTTGCCGGTTTACGAGGCGATAGAGGTGATCGTCGATCCCACCCGTAACTCGGGGCAGCCAACCGTCGCGAGACTCGGAGTCCGAGTCGAGGACATCGTCAGCAGAGTCCGCGCGGGCGAGGCCATGAACGACGTCGCGCACGACTTCGGTCTGGCAAGGAACGAGCTTCGATCGCTCGTGCTGCAGGCGGCGTGAGAGTCCGTGGCCCGCTTCCTTCTCGATCGGTCGCTGGGCCAGCGCGCACTCGTGGCGAGGTTGCGGGGTGAGGGGTGGGACGCGCGGACCCTTGCCGAGGAGTATGGGGACGAGCGCGCGCAGGCGATGCCAGACGAGGAATGGATCGGACGGGGCGCCCGGTCTGGCTTCGTGCTCCTTGCGAAGGATCACCGGATCGCTACGCGTCCGCTCGAGGCGCACGCGATCTGCCACCACGACGCGCGTGTCATCGTGTTCGCGCGAGGCGACATGACCGCAACCCGGATGGGCGATCTCTACCTCGAGTACAGCGAGAAGATTCATCAGGTGGCGCTCGGCAGAGGACCGTTCGTTTACTCGATCGCTGCCCATGGCCTCGTTCGAAAGCGCCTCAACGCGCCGTAGGCGAGCCTCCGACTGGCTGCCAGCGCGGTCAGGTGCTCTCCGCGGGGATCGCGGTTCTCTTCATGAGAGCCTGGCGACTGAGTCTGGTTCTGGAACTCAGCGCGTTCCAGCTCTGACCATTCGACCGCAGCAGGCCCACCAGATCGTCACGTTCCCGTAGAAGCTTCGTCTCCTGTCGATGAAGCTGCTCAAGTTCTCGAGACAGGGCGCCAAGTCGGTCAAGCGCAGCGCGCGGGCTACCCCAGCGGCGGAGCAGTCGCTGCTCCGCTGCCGCGCGCTTCTCGGCAGTCGCACGTTCAACTGCGGCCCGTTCCTGAGCCTCAGTGGCACGCAATTCCGCGGCTTCTCGCTTTGCGTTCCGGCGCCCTTTCGCCATGTAACCAGGTTGACATGGGATCCCAATGCTTTCAATGGATTGGAGCGCACCACTGCAAAGTGCCTGCGTGCATTGATCCCTCGGCTGTCTCGTTGGGTGATAGCGAATGATGAATGACCTTGTTCGGGCCCCGTCGATCGAGATTGTTGAATGCGCGCTCGTTTGTTCGTTTCGTCGGACGCCCGTCCGCCGACGTCACCCGATCACGACGCGGCAAGCTTCGGGACGCTCTCGCATTTAGCACCTGTGCATGCAGCAGCCCCCCGCTCAGGACACTCTGGGCCTAGTCAAAGGCTCGTCGCCCCGAACCAACTGGGACACGAGGGTCTAACGTAGGCAGCAGACAAGCCTGGGGTGATCGACACTTGGCAGGTGTTCACCTTTCGGATCCGCCTCAAACTTGCGAAGACTTTCTCCGGCATCGACTTCGTGGGACGACAACGACTGCTGCCTCACAGGAGCGGGGTCTCAGAGGAGGTGCGACTCGAAACGTGGAGTCCTGACGAAACGCTCCGCGATGCGACTTTGCTTCTGCTTATCGGTGACGGTTACAAGACTGCTCAGCAAGCGCTCGATGCGTCCGTTGCTTGGCGTGGACAGCTGCAGTTGATGCTTGCGCATGCGAATATCGGCGCCGACTTCGGCGAGCGACATGACCGCCAGCTCACTGAGACCGGCCAGACATACTGGAACGAGATTCCACTTGACGGCGCGGTGAATCACGCGGATCACGGTCTGGTCGTTTATCCGACGGAACTTGGGCCTACCGCGTGGATGCACGCCGAGGTGAGCTTGTCGGGAGCCGCGATGGCCCCGCCTGACAAAGTGATCGACCTGATCAGCGACCACCAACTTGGATTGTCGACTCTGGGCCAGGTTGCCTTCAATCTCTATTCGGCCTCTTTTGAGGCCTCCAATGCGGATGCTCGCCTGCTGATGGCGATGGCAGCACTCGAGACGTTGGTACCCCCAGAGTCTCGTCCCGATATGGAAGTTGAGCTGATCGACCGGCTAGCCGCCCTACTCGAGGAAGACGGTTCGCTATCACGGGAGGCCAAAGACGCGTTACACGCGGGGCTCGGCAACCTCCGCCATAAGTCCATCTCTCAGCGGCTTCGCGCGTTGTGGCCTCGGCTAGACGGGCAGACGTTCCGAGGCAAAACCGCGGCGCGAGCGTTCCGCAATGCGTATCAGATTCGAAACAGACTGGTGCACCTACCTACGTCTGCAACCTCTCCGCATGATGTGGCGCTGGCAGCATTCGACCTTCAGAACATTGTGGCGGCTCTGCTCGCTAGCGACATTCCGACGGCCCGAGCAAACTGAGGCCTAGGCCAGGAATGAAGTTCGACCGCTTCGTCCGCGGCTCGCCGAGGGGCCCGACGTTTGGGCTCGACGTCGCTCAGCGCACCACTCGCGACCCCCGCAGTGCGTGTTGAGGCTTCGTTCTGGTGCGGTGATCATGCGCAGGGGCTTCAACGTCACTAGGCACCCGCGGGAGTACCCCTTGGGGGTATCGTGGGTGGTGGAGTGATGATGTTGACCATGCTCGAGCTTGCGAAGCGACCGTCCGGATTGTGGCGGTGGGCATTGATGGTGCTGTTTTCGGCCGGGGTGGTCATCGGTTTGCTGGGGATGCACACGCTTTCCAGTGGTCACAGCGAACACTCCGTCACCTCCGTGAGCGCTCCCCATCAGGATCATGCGGAGTCGGCTGGGCCCCTCCAGGTTCTCGATGAGGGTTGTGCGGACTGCGGCTCGACGCAGGGGCACGCGGCATTGATGCTCGTGTGCGTGCTCGGGCTGTTGGTGACACTGTTGCTGCTCGTTCGTCCCATCGCCCGCGGCACTCTCCGTCTGCACGGCCGCGATGCTTCCTTCCGCCAGATGCTGGTGCCCGATTCCTGGGTGTCGCGCACCCTGTCATTACACGAGTTGTCAATCAGTCGAACGTGATCCTCGACTGTCTCGGCCCTTCGGTGGCCGGGCGTCGAGTCACGCCTGCGGGATGCGGGCGGTAATCACCCAATTGATTGAAGAGGACGTTTGTGATGAAGAGGTTCAAGAAGATCGCGCTGGTTGCCGCGCCGCTGGTGCTCGCGCTGACGTTGGTCGGTTGCGCGGGCAGCGGCGACGAATCGTCGATGCCGGGTATGGATCACGGGGGGATGACGTCGTCGGCCGCACCGTCAGCTGAGGCGGGGGGAGAGTTCAACAGCGCGGATTCGATGTTCGCGATGATGATGATCCCGCACCACGAGCAGGCGGTCGAGATGAGCGACATGATTCTCGCCAAAGATGACATTGATCCGCGAGTGGCGGAGTTGGCTCAGCAGATCAAGGACGCTCAGGCTCCGGAAATCGAGCTCATGCAGTCCTGGCTGGAGGCGTGGGGTATGTCTGGCTCCGGCGGCATGGACGGTATGGATCACGGCGACGGGATGATGTCCGAAGAGGACATGTCCGCGCTGGAGGAGGCGTCGGGTTCGGAGGCGGCCCGTCTGTTCCTGGAGCAGATGATCGAGCATCACCAGGGTGCCATCGAGATGGCCGAAGCCCAGCTCGAGGACGGCGTCAATCCCGATGCCGTTGCGCTGGCCCAGGTCATCGTCGAGGCGCAGACCGCCGAGATCGCCACGATGCAGGATCTGCTCACCCAGATCTGATGCACCCGGTGTGAGGCGCCTCCTGTAGTGGAGGCGCCTCGCACCCGTCACGAAAGGGTGCACATGCGCATCTCTTGGACCGCGACGGTGATCGTCGTCGCATTGACCACGCTGTCTCTGACCGGCTGCGCGGCCTCTGCACCTCCCACGACTGGCGCCGAACACGTCGCTGCAACAACGGCGCACGTGCACGGGATCGTGGCCAGCCCCGATGGCGCGGGCTATCTTCTCGGCACCCATGACGGGGTCTACCCGGTAACGGCCGACGGTCAGTTGGGCGCACGGGTGGGGCCCGAGTTCGACGCGATGGCGCTCACCGCGGTCGGTGGGGACCTTCTCGCGTCCGGGCATCCCGGATCCGAGATCCCTCCGGGATGGGGATCACCGAACCTCGGCATCATGAGCAGCAGCGACGTCGGCCGGACGTGGGAGCCCACCGCATTCGTCGGAGACAAGGACTTCCACTCGCTCGCCGCGGGGATCGACGGCACGGTCTACGGGTTGGCCACTGACAGCATCGAGGTGCTGATCAGTACGGATGCCGGAGCCACCTGGGCACCTACCGGCGGCTCCTTATTCGCCTTCTCCCTCGCCGTCGATTCGACCGGCCGCATCATCGCCAGCACCCCGGATGGACTGCAAATGAGTAGCGACAGGGGGGTCTCGTTCGCCCCGATGATGGAAGCACCCTTGCTCTACCAACTGTCGACATCCCCGAATCGGCAGCTACTCGTCGGAGTCGACAACAAGGAACGCATCTGGGTCGCCACAGCCGGCGATCGCCAGTGGCGGGAGAACGGAAGCGTCCACGGAATGGCGCAAGCCATCGCGATCACGGACACCGGCGATCTCCTCGTCATCGACGACAGCGGCATCACCGCCCTGCCCGCAACCGAATAAACAAGTGCGGAATACCCGTAGGGGGTACTACCGTTGATCTTGAGTAGTACCCCCTGGGGGTATCCGGTTCAGAAAGAGACGACCATGACCACGACAGAGTTTCAGGTGACAGGGATGACGTGCGGACATTGCGAAACATCGGTGCGCGACGAAGTGTCCAAGCTCCCCGGCGTGGAGAACGTAAACGTGAGTGCCCGCACGGGCGCACTCACCGTTTCCTCAACCGACCCCGTAGACCCCGACGCAGTGCTCGCCGCAGTCAGTGAAGCCGGCTACACCGCCACTCCGGCCTGACCATCGCCGCCCGCCCGGCCGACTCAACGCCGGGCGGCGCCGGCGACCATATCCCCATATTCGCCACGGTATCGAGGAGACCTTCATGTCCGATCCGCACGCACACCACCAGCAGCACCCAGCACCGGTCACCCACGGTGACCACGAAGATCACTCCTCGCCGAAGGACCACGCGGGCCACGGAGGTCACGCCGGGCACGGTGCGGACCACGTCGCGCAGTTCCGACGACTGTTCTGGATCAACCTGGTCATTGCTGTCCCGGTCATCGTGTTCTCGAGCATGTTCGCGATACTCCTCGGCTACACGATCCCCGACTTTCCGGGCGCAGCCCTCATATCTCCGATCCTGGGGACCGTGATGTATGTGTGGGGCGGGTGGCCGTTCCTCACCGGCGCGGTCAGCGAACTACGCGCCCGTAAGCCCGGGATGATGCTGCTCATCGGCCTGGCCATCACCGTCGCATTCTTCGCATCCTGGGGTGCCAGCCTCGGGCTACTGCACCACGAACTCGAGTTCTGGTGGGAGCTCGCACTCCTCATCGTCATCATGCTGCTCGGGCACTGGATCGAAATGCGATCCCTCGCCCAGACAACTTCCGCACTGGACTCCCTCGCCGCACTCCTTCCTGACGAGGCTGAACGAGTCGAGGGCGACCAGATCGTGAAGGTCGCACCCGCGGACCTGAACGTCGGCGACGTCGTCGTAATCCGCCCGGGCGGCAGCGTTCCCGCAGACGGGAGAATCGTCGATGGTAGCGCCGACATGGACGAGTCGATGGTCACCGGTGAATCCCGCCCCGTCGCCCGCGGCACCGGAGACACCGTCACCGCCGGCACTGTCGCCACCGATTCCGGGCTCCGCGTCGAAGTGACTGCGACCGGCGACGACACCACCCTCGCCGGCATCCAGCGCCTCGTCACCGAAGCGCAGAACTCCACGTCCCGCGCGCAGCGCATCGCCGACCGCGCCGCGGCATGGTTGTTCTGGTTCGCGCTCGGCGCCGCCGTCATCACCGCCATCGTCTGGACTCTCGTCGGCAACCCCGACGCCGCGGTCATCCGCACCATCACCGTCCTCGTCATCGCCTGCCCTCATGCCCTCGGACTCGCGATCCCGCTCGTGGTCTCCATCGCCACCGAGCGGGCTGCCCGCGGCGGGGTACTCATCAAGGACCGCCTCGCGTTGGAGAGCATGCGCACCATCAACGCGGTCCTGTTCGACAAGACCGGCACCCTCACCAAGGGTGAGCCGGTCGTCACAGGGATCGCCGTCACCGGCGACCACGACGCCGACAGTGTCCTCGCGGTCGCCGCCGCCGCAGAAGCAGACAGTGAGCACCCGCTCGCCAAAGCCATCGTCCGCGCCGCGCACGACCGAAACCTCCGTGTCGCCAAAGCCAGCGGATTCACCTCCTCGCCCGCCGTCGGTGTCACCGCGACCGTCGACGGCCAAGAGATCCGCGTCGGCGGTCCCCGGCTACTCGAAGAAGTCGGAGCAGGCGAAGTCACCGACGCCGATGCGTGGCGCAGCGAAGGAGCCATCATCCTCCACGTCGTCCAGAACGGCACTGTCATCGGCGGCCTCAAACTTGCCGATGAGATCCGCCCCGAATCGCGCGAAGCCGTCCACGCGCTCCACAAGCTGGGCATCGAGGTCGTCATGATCACCGGCGACGCCGAAGCCGTCGCGCACGCGGTCAGCGATGAACTCGGCATCGACCGAGTGTTTGCCGGAGTCCGTCCGGAGGACAAGTCCGCGAAGATCGCGCAGCTGCAAGCCGAAGGCAAGAAGGTGGCCATGGTCGGCGACGGCGTAAACGACGCCCCGGCACTGGCTCAAGCAGATGTCGGAATCGCCATCGGAGCCGGCACGGATGTCGCCATCGCCTCCGCCGGCGTCATTCTCGCCAGCGACGACCCACGGTCTGTACTCTCCGTCATAGAGCTGTCCCGTGCGAGTTACCGGAAGATGAAGCAGAACCTGTGGTGGGCAGCCGGATACAACCTCATCTCCGTCCCCCTCGCCGCGGGCGTCCTCGCCCCCATCGGATTCATCCTCCCCATGTCCATCGGCGCGATCCTGATGTCACTGTCCACCATCGTCGTCGCCCTCAACGCCCAACTCCTGCGCCGCCTCGACCTCACGCCAGTCGCCAGTACCCAGGCGGTGCTCGACCGCTGACGCTCGTTCGCGATGTGTCTCAGGGATGAAGCTGCGAAGATCCAACTCCTGGCAGTGATGCGTGATCAGTCCGGGTTCTGACACTGCCGGAACGCTCACGAAACAGACGGGGCCAACACCCGCGGACGGGACACGTGCCGTCGCACCAGACTTTGTCCGTTGAGATGGCGGTCCCACCCGAGGCTCGGGGTCGTGCTCTGGCGAGCCGCGCGCGCAACCCGGCGCGCGCACGTACTGCGACGCGACCTTCTTCGGCTGGTCTGAAGAGCCTCAGCATGCGTTCGTCGTGACATCACGGAGTCCGTCACGCGTTAGGCCGTGCGTCGTTGACGCTTCACTGGCAACGGTGAAGGCGTTCCTCCCGACGAGGTGCGTTTGCGGTCGCGATACGCCCTTCTACCGGAGTTTCGACGATTCCCTATAGCGCTGCACTTCGGCGGATGTGGATGACGCAGATCCGCCGACCATCGACCGAGAAGGTGGCCGTCGAGGGTTTTCCAAAACGACCGTCTCGCTCGAGTTCATCGAACGCCTTCGGCTTAGCGCCGTCCGGATGCAGCACCTGCGGGGGGTCCGGTCGGACAGCTCACGGCCCCGACGCGCGTCCCGTCCAAAAGTAGGCATCGCCGTCCGGCGGCGTCGACGGATTTCGCGTGTGTCTGCGCCGCCCATGGTGGGTGACACATGGGGGAGATCGTGGCGTGGTGGGATCGCCACCAGGTCGCGTTGAATCTCGCGGCGATCGCAGCTGGGATTCTCGTGGGGCTGACGGTGCCGTCGTTGGCGCATGCACTTGAACTCGCCATCAATCCGATCTCAATCGAGTCACCGATGACTGTATAGTCAGCACGTGCTGACTATTGCTTCTCGCGTCGACGTAATGAACCGGCTGGGTCGGGCCATGGCCGATCCGACCCGGTCTCGGATCTTGCTGACCCTGCTGGATGGTCCCGGCTATCCGGCGGAGCTCGCCCGCGATCTGGACCTGACGCGGACGAATGTGTCGAATCACCTGACGTGTCTTCGGGGGTGCGGACTGGTCGTCGCGACCGCCGAGGGACGGCGCACCCGGTATGAGATCGCCGACCCCCACCTGACGCAAGGACTTCGGTACTTGCTCGAAGCCGTCATCGCCGTTGACGAGGGCGCGCCGTGCGTGGACCAGACATGTGAGTGCTGCGCATGAGCGAGGAGTGCTGTGGACCCGACGAGCCACGTACACCCTCCATCGCACGCCGCGTCGAGCTGTCCCGACCGGTCGCCGCCGGCGACGTGTGTTGCGCTCCGACCGGCTCGCCGGCCACGCGCGTGGCATCCGACACCGGGGACGCCTGCTGCGGCCCTGACGTGACCGATGGAGCCGACCACGAAGCGGCGCCCGAGGTTCGCCCGCCCTGGTGGCGAGACGTCGCGCTGCTGCCCTCTGTGCTGTCGGGGCTGTTCCTGTTGGCCGGGTACACGTTCGAGTGGACGGAGTTGCCCCTGCCTGCGCTGGTGCTGCAGTCCGTCGCCCTGGTCGCCGGCGCCTACACATTCGTTCCCGGCGCGCTCCGCCGCCTGATTCGCGGACGGCTCGGCGTCGGGCTGCTCATGACGATCGCGGCGATCGGGGCGGTGCTGCTCGGCCATGTCGGCGAAGCCGCAACCCTCGCGTTCCTGTTCTCGCTGGCCGAGGCGCTCGAGGATCGGGCGATGGACCGCGCGAAGGAAGGGCTGCGGGCGCTGCTTTCCCTGATCCCGGACACCGTACGCGTCTCTCGTCTCAGCGGCGACCAGATCATTCCCGCCGCTGAGGTACGCGAGCTCGACATCCTGATCGTCGGGGCGGGCGAACGTGTCGCCACGGACGGCGTCGTCGTCGACGGGCGATCGGATCTGGATACCTCCGCGATCACCGGCGAGTCGATTCCGGTCGACGTGGGGCCGGGTGATGAGGTCGCAGCCGGTTCCGTGAACGGATCCGCGACTCTCAGGATCGAGGCGACCGCCGACGGCCGGGACAACTCGCTCACTCAGATCGTCACGCTCGTCGAGCAGGCTCACGCACGCAAGGGCGAGCGTGCCCGGCTCGCGGATCGGATCGCCCGGCCCCTCGTGCCGGTCGTGCTGATCGCGGCGGCTCTCGTCGCGCTGTTCGGGTTCGTCGTCGGCGACCCGGGGCTGTGGATCGAACGGGCCCTGGTCGTCCTCGTGGCCGCGTCTCCCTGCGCGTTGGCGATCGCCGTACCCGTCACGGTGATCAGCGCTATCGGCGCCGCATCGAAATTCGGCGTCGTGATCAAGTCCGGCGAGGCCTTCGAACAACTCGGCACGATCCGCACCGTCGCTCTGGATAAAACGGGCACGCTCACCCGCAACGAACCCACCGTCGTCGACGTGCGCCCGGCGTCGGGTGTCAGCTCTGACGACCTGCTCGCCTGGGCGGCGGCCGTCGAGTCTTCCAGCACGCACCCGCTCGCGGCAGCCATCATCGCAGCTGCACCCGCCTCGACCACAGCCACGGGGGTCGTCGAGGCGGCGGGTGATGGGATCACCGGGCTCGTCGACGGACGGGTCATCCGCGTCGGAAACGACCGCTGGTTGAATGCCGGTCAGCATCGTCCCGCGGCCGAGTCGATGGCGGCGATGGGTATGACGGTCGTCGTCGTCGAAGCAGACGGACGGGTCGCCGGACTGATCGGCGTTCGAGACGAGCTGCGTTCCGAATCGGCCGAGACGGTTCGGATGCTCCACGCCCAGGGCATCGAGACGATCATGCTCACCGGTGACAACAACAGCACAGCACGGGCGATCGCCCGGGCGGCCGGCATCACCGATGTCCGAGCGCAGCAGCTCCCGGCGGACAAAGCCCTCGCCGTCGAGGCGCTGTCTGCCTCGCGCCCGACGGCGATGGTCGGTGACGGCATCAACGACGCGCCCGCCTTGGCGATTGCGACGGTCGGCATCGCGATGGGAGCGAAGGGGTCCGCCGCGGCGATCGAATCGGCCGACGTCGCCTTCACCGGACACGACCTGCGTCTCATTCCCGGCGCTCTTGCTCATGCCCGCCGCGCCCGGCGCATCATGACGGCGAACATCGTGCTCGCGCTGGCGATCATCGTTGTGCTGTTCCCGCTCGCCCTTTTCGGCGTGCTCGGGCTGGCCGGCGTCGTGCTCGTGCACGAAGTCGCCGAAGTGATCGTCATCCTCAACGGCATCCGGGCAGGTCGCCGGCCCGCTGCACTTCGTCGGCTCGCCGCCGCATCCGCTGGGCAACCGGTGCTTACTCGGGTGTAGGCGCCGACGACGAATTCCGCCGCCGACGGCGAAGCCGACGAGACCGAGTCCAGCACCCGATCGCGTGAATGCAGGTTCAGCTGAGTCCGGAGTATGCGTGGAGTCCTTTGAAGAACATGTTGACGATCGTGAAGTTGAACAGAACCGCGACGAACCCGATGATGGACAGCCACGCGGAGCGGCTGCCACGCCATCCCCTTGTCGCCCGGGCGTGGATGTAGCCGGCGTAAAGCACCCAGATCACGAACGTCCACACTTCCTTGGTGTCAAAACCCCAGTAGCGACCCCAGGAGTCGTTCGCCCAGATCGACCCGGCGATGAGGGTGAATGTCCAGAAGATGAATCCCACGATCGCGAACCGGTAGGCGAGTGATTCGAGCGCGTCGGCAGGGGGCAGAGTGCGCAGGAACCCCGTGCCGGACGGGCGGGCGGTTTCCGAGGATGCTCGGGCGCGGCGTTCACGGCGTGCTTGCATGAGCTGCGTGATGGAGAGGCCGCATGCGATTGCGAACAGGGCGGTGGCGAGCGAGGCGACGAAGACGTGGATGACCAGCCACACACTCTTGAGCGGGTCCATCAGCGGAACGACGTCGACGTAGAACGTGATCGTCGCCCCGCCAAGGAGCAGCACCACCATGCCGATCAGGAATGCGCCGAGGAAGCGAAGGTCGAGGCGACGGAGAACCGTCAGGTACACCGCGACGATCAGGAGGGTCCCGGTCAGCGCGAACTCGTACATGTTCGCCCACGGCACCCGATCGGCGGAGATCCCGCGCAGGAGGGTGCCAGCCAGGTGGAACAGGAACGCCAGGATCGTCAGCGATGTCCCGATCCGCGCCCAGAGCAGCCGTTGCCGATGCGCGGGCGGTGTGTGAATACTGTCGAGCGGCCCAGCCTGAGTGGGCTGAGTCTTCGAGCTCTCAGTTGTGTTCGCGCCGATCCGGAGCGGCTCCCGCTGCACGATGTCGGCAGGGACGGAGCGTTGGGCGAGGTCGAGCGTGAAGGCGACGAACGCCAGCGCGTAGGTGGCGATCGCTGTCCACACCAGCAACAAGGAGATGCTGTCGAGGGAGAGCACGTCGGTTCCGGTCATGGCAGGGTCGTCCTGTTCATCGTTGCGGTCACGGGCTGGGAAAGAGCGGGGCGGGGTGGCAGATACGTCGGACGAATAGGTCAGCCGGCGTTCGCTTGTAGCCAGGCCAGCGAATCGACGGCGATTCCGTCGAGGTACACCTCGAAGTGGAGGTGGTTCGCGGTCGAGCGTCCGGTGCTGCCGATGAGACCGACCAGTTGCCCGGCTGCGACGCTCTGGCCGACGACGACCTGTCGGCTTCCGGTCTGCATGTGCGGATACACCGTGCGGACCTGCTGCCCGTTCAGGACGGATTCCACCACGACGGTGACTCCGTAGGCGCTGTATCTGTCTTGCGAGATCCGCACCACGCCATCGACGGAGGCGTAGACGGGGGTTCCGCCGGCGGCGACCATGTCGGTACCCATGTGCGCGCCGCCTCGAGCGCCGAACCTGTCGGTCACGGTGAAGGGCCCACCCACCGGCCAGCGCACGGTTCCGCTGCCGGGGGTCACCATGCTGTAGTCGAACGGCGCCGAGGCGACACGGGCTGAGCCGCGAGCACGGGCTGCCGCTGCGGATGCCGCCGCCTTCTTCTCATCGATCTCCGCCTGGGTGGTTGCGGCGTAGCTTTCCCGAGAGAGCTGTCTTGCGGCTGAGTCGGAGGCTACGACGAGGGACTGTGCGTCGTCCGAGGCAACTTGCTGCAGTGTCGAGATCTCCGCCTCTGCTGGCTGCCCGGCAGCGTATGCAGGCAGCGCGACTGTGGCGACCATGCCGGTGACCATCGTGAGGACCGCCAGGGACCGGATCGGTCGAAGCGCATGAGATCTGCGGCGAGAGTGCGCCTCTACGCGCGCGCGCCGGGGTGGTGGCGTCACGATCGCGGTCTGCGGCAGGGACGCGGCGTGGCGCAGGCTGCGCCTTGTGAGGATCGTCTGGGGGTGATCGCCGGCGGGCGAGGTGGGCTGGTCAGTCATGATGACCTCCTTCGTTCGGGTCCGTTGGAGACGCCACGGGTGGCGCGTAAGGTGATGGGGTCGGGTGGGTGATGTGGGCCGCGCGCGTGCGGGCACGCCGGAAGAAGCCGGCCACTGCGAGAGCGGCAGCGGATGCGAGGACGATGAAACCGGTGAGCCAGGGACCGAGCACGGCCGAGGGGGTGAGCCCGGTGCGCAGCGGGACGGTGCTGATCTCCGCGCCCGCCGTATCGACGCCGATGCTGTCGAGGGTGGTGCCGTCGGGGGCGATCACCTGACTGGTGCCCACTGTAGAGATATTGACGACCGCGCGACCCGTTTCGACGGCGCGCATACGTGCGAAGGCAAGCTGCTGGAGGTTCTCGTCGGTGCCACGGAAATCGGCGTTGTTAGTCTGAAACACGAACAGCTGAGCACCCTGCTGGGCGCCGTCCCAGATGACCTTGTCGTAAATCACATCGAAGCAGATCGCCAGCCCGACACCGACGTCTTCGACCTGCACGAGCGGCGGCTCGATGCCGGGGGTGTATTCGCGTTGGATCAGTCCGACGAGGTCCGGGACGATCCGTTCGTAGAGCCAGCGGTCGGGCACGTATTCCCCGAACGGGACGGGATTGACCTTGTCATGCCACTGCCGGTCGGCCGGATCTGCGGTCCAGAGCAGGGATGTGTTGAAGACGTCGTCGCCGCGGGTCGTGGCGGCGTTCATCAGCAACGGCGCTCCCGCAGCCTGCACAATCCGGTCCAGCGCGGCCGCGGCGTCGGGGTCAGTGAGCGGGTCAGCGTCGACGCCGCCCTCCGGCCAGGCCAGAAGATCCATCGGTTGCCCGAACAAGGGGCGCGTCGCGACGCTCTGCGCGGCGAGGACGTCGCCGGGCGCCTTGACGTCGAAGTATCCGGTCGGTCCGTTGCCCTGCACCCAGCCGACGCGGAACTCCCCGGCCGCAGTGGTGGGGAACTGCGGGGTGACGACCAGGAGAACCACAACGACTCCAACGGGGAGCAGGCCCCGGAGGAAGCGGAAACCGCCCGCACGCTGCCACTGCACCACAGCGGCGCACACCGTCACGACCAAGAACGACAAGCCGGTCACACCCGTCCACGACGCGACCTCGACGATCGGCCCGCCGACCTGTGTCATTCCGATTCGCGCCCACGGGAAGCCGGAGTATGGCCACACTCCCATAGCCACCTCGCGGGCCACCCACAGACCCCCGACCAGTAGCGGCACGGCGAGCAGCTGGATGACGCCATGGGCCTGGTGACCCGAGGTCCACCGGTAGGCGAGAGCGATCGGCACCGCGCCGAGACCGAACAAGAGTGCTTCCAGCCCAGCAAGGGCAAGCCAGGGCACCGGGCCGAGGAACTCTCCCACCCAGACCAAGTGAGTCATGTAGAACGCAGCCCCGAAGACAGTGCCCACGAGAAGCGCTCCGCCGAGACTGCGGCCGATGAGGGTCAGCAGTGCGACTGTGACACTCACGAAGGTCAACGGCCACCATCCGACCGGCGCAGACGCCACATCCAGGAGGAACCCGGCGGCAGCGGCGGCCAATACAGCCGCCCAGAGCGGCATCGACCATGACGTCGTCCGATGTCGTGTCTCGTGCTCCCGCACGGCGGCCGAGGCGGGAGAGAAGATTGTCGTGTGCATCAGTCAGGT
Organism: Planococcus sp. APC 4015; assembly: GCA_030407505.1. Classification (GTDB taxonomy): domain Bacteria; phylum Actinomycetota; class Actinomycetes; order Actinomycetales; family Microbacteriaceae; genus Microbacterium. Next base: position 17,275 of record JASDDH010000006.1, on the reverse strand, counting down.
GTCTTTCTGATGCAGTCGGGTGAGGTAGTCGTTGTAAGCGTCGAGATCGGGGTCGCCGTACGCATCCTTGCGACGGTCGGCGGCGACGGCCTGGGTGGTGTCCTCGCGGAACCAGCGGTGCATCACGTAGATGAGCATCAGCAGGGTGGGAGCTTCGCCGTAGGACCACGCGAGTCCGCCTGCGAGCCGTTGATCTTCGATCGGGTCGATTCCCAGCGCGCTCGTCGGCCCGGCGAAACCCTCCACGAGGGTGCTGGTGGCCATCATCAGGAACACGCCGAAGAACGCGTGCAGGGCGGCTTCCGCAAACACATCCAGAGCGCGTCCGCCGTGGCTCATCCGCACCGGGAGCGGGTCTGAGGACAGAATCGGGATAGTGAAGAGCATCCCGGTGACCAGGAACCCGACCTCGAGGAGAGTGTGGCCTGTGACGGTGGCCAGGATCGGGTCGGCGAAGTCCGCCAGGTAGAGACCGTAGAACGCGGCCAGGTACAACGGGACCGCCAGCCACGGGCTGAGCAGCCACCGGGCGGTGCGGTTGCGCAGCCCCGCATGTGCCGTACGGAGGATCAGAACGCCGGCGCCGTGGTGGGGGGTGGCGCGCAGCAGCAAGGTGCCGGGAGACCCGAGGACCAGCAGCGGCGGGATTGCCATCATCAGGGTGAGCTGCTGGAACATGAATACCGAGAACAGGGCGTACCCGTATCCCTCGACTCCGAGGCCGGTGACCGCGGCGAGGGCGATGCAGCCGAGCACGAAGCTGACCGTGCGCCAGACCGGCCACAGACGCCCCAGCGACCAGAGCCGGGCCGCGCCAGCGAGGTAGGCGACGGCGAGTACGCCGGCCAGCAGGGGCAACAGCGGCAGCGGCAGCGGCACAGGGCTGAGGTAGCCGAGCAGCGTCGGCGGTGCCTCGGGCATCCAGTCGTTCACGGTGTCATCTCGGTCAGGTGATCAGAGGTCGAAGAGTTCGCCGAAGAACCCCTCCCGGCGGCGTTTCCCTGCGCGGTCCTGGTGCTTTTCAGTGCGGCGGCGTGGTCATTCGCGATGTCGCTGACCGCCTTGTGGAGGGTTGGGTCTTCGCCGCGCGCGAGTCCGGCGTACTCGATGCGGACGCCCCCTTGGGTGGTGTGTGCTTTGATCCACACGCGGCGGCGGGGTACGAACATCCCGGCAATCAGCCCCACGGTGGCCAGGCTGGCGAAGGCGAGCACCCAGGTGCCGGAGGGGTCGTTTTGGATCTGAAGCGACGCGAACCGTTTCACCGGTTCGCCAACCACCGCGGTGTCGTCTTCCCAGGTGATCGTCCCCCACCCGTTGGGAAGGTCAGCGGTCGTGCCGGGGGTGAGCTCGAGCGAGTCGGCACCGGTGTCGGCGCCGGTGTGCTGGGTGAGCCCCTCGACGTCGAGGGTGTAGACGGACCGGGGGGTGCCGTCATCGATCCCGAGGTCACCGCTGAACACGTTGAGAGTGAGAACCGGGTTGATCGCATCTGGGTACACCGACGTGAAGGCGCCGGACGGGAGCGTGCCTTGGGTGGGGTAGAAGAATCCGACCAGGCCGAGCTGCTCAGGCATGCCGTCCGGGATTTTGATGACTCCCAGGGAGGTCATGAATGAGTCCTGCGGCAGGAACGGCTGCGATTCGCTGTATACGACGTCCCCGTCCGGGTTCCGGATCGTGAGGGTGGGCGCGTAGCCGTTTCCGAGCAAGTAGATCCGGTCGCCGGCGACGGTGATCGGATGGTTGACGATCACACTTTCGCTGCGGTCGTCCTGTCCGGGTTGGCGGACAGTCACGTTGGCGGAGAAGTCACCCGCTTGCCCCGCGCCGGGGGTACCGGGCAGCTGATAGGTGACCTCGAACTCGTCGAGGGTCATCGAGTACGGGGCGAGGCCGGTCCCGTCGATGAACCGGCCGGGGTTGAAGGAGGAGTAGTCGCTGAGCGCGTTGACGAACGTGGTCCCCTCCACTACGACCCGCTGTCCGGTGTACGCGAACCCGCCGCCGATCCCGACGGAGACCAACACCCCGATCAGAGCGATGTGGAAGACCAGGTTCCCGGTTTCGCGCAAGTAACCGCGCTCCGCCGAGACAGATACCCATCCGCGGCCGTCGTACCGCTGCACACGGTAGCCGCCGCGGCGCAGTTGCCGCTCCGCAAGCTCAATGGCTTCTTCCGCTGCATCCGGGGTCGTCGTCCCTGCCGAGACGGTGACCTCCTGATGGGCGGGCAGCCGGGAGAGTCGAGCGGGGGTGCGGGGCGGCTGCGATCGAAGGGCCTTGTAGTGGTGCTTCGCGCGGGGGATGACGCAGCCGATGAGGGAGGTGAACAGCAGCAGATAGATCGCCGAGAACCAGGGTGACTGGTACACGTCGAACAGGCCGATCGCGTCGGCGACGGGAAACATGTCCGGGTTGTCGCGTTCCCATTGGATGACGCCGTTGGGGTCGGCGGTGCGTTGAGGGAACAGCGACCCCGGCACGGCGCCGATCGCAAGGAACAGCAGCAGCACCAGGGCAGTGCGCATGCTGGTCAGCTGCCGCCATGCCCACCTCGTCCAGCCCACTATGCCGAGCACCGGCGAGGTCATGTCTGCGAAATTGTCGCCGTCGGCGCTGTCGGCGTGGTCGCGAGGTCGGAGCGGGTCGACAGCCTTGTTCGTCGTGTCTGTGTCAGAGCGGAAGGGGGACATTGATCACCACCTGTTGGAGTGCCGACATCAGCGCCGTCCACAGTCCGGTGACCATCAGCAGCCCGAGGAGGATGAGCATGACTCCACCGATGATGTTCAACGCGCGGATGTGGCGGCGCAGGAAGGTCACAGACCGCGACGCCCATCCCCAGCCGGCAGCGAGGATCAGGAACGGAATTCCCAGGCCGAGGGAGTAGGCCAGGCCGAGCAGGCCTGCGCGTATAGGGTCGCCCAGGTTCCAGGACATCGAGATGATCGCAGCGAGAGTGGGACCGATGCAGGGCGTCCAACCGACGCCGAGGGCGAAGCCCAGCAAGGGGGCGCCGATCAACCCGGCGCGACCTCGGATGCGGGGGCGGAGGGTGCGTTGGGCGACCCCGAACAGGCCGAGGAACACCAGCCCGAGAACGATGATGACGACCCCGAACACCCGGGTGAGGATGTTCGCGTACTGCAGCAGCAGGTATCCGAAGGTGCCCCCAAGGATGGTGACGGCCACGAACACCACGGTGAACCCGGCGATGAACAGGGCCACCCCCAGCAGGAGCCGCGCACGCTCTGCCCGTACCGTCGTTCCTGACCCGTTTGCGACTGTTCGGGTGTCGGTGGTGGTGCTGCCGAGGTAGCCGAGGTAGCCGGGCACGAGCGGCAGCACACACGGGGACAGGAACGACACCAGCCCGGCGAGCACCGCGACCGGGACAGCCACCCACAGGGCACCGTCGACGATTGCCGCCCCCGGGTTCACGGGGTCTCTTCCGTGAGAGTATCGGCGACGAGTGTGGAAAGGATGGATGCGGTGGCCAGTTGCCCGATGATCCGGGCGGCGACTCTCCCCTCACGGTCGATGACGAGGGTGGTGGGGGTCGCTTGGATGGGAGTGAGCTGCGCGAAGGCGAGTTTGACCTGCCCGTCGTTCACGTCGATCACGCTCGGGTAGGTGACGTTGTTGTCGCGGGCGAAAGAGAGCGCGGTGGCGGGCTGGTCGTAGGTGTTCACCCCGAGGAACCCGACACCCTGATCCTGGTAGTCCTGCCACACCTCTTCCAGCAGTGGCGCCTCGACGATACACGGCCCGCACGCGGCGTACCAGAAGTTCACCACCAGCACTCCACCCCGGTAGTCGTCGCTGGTCACCGTGTCACCGGTCTCGGTGACACCCTCGAACACGACCGGGTCACCCCGTTCCGGCTCCGGAATCTCCACGACCCGGAAATCACCGGAGATGTAGCCCTTCTCGGTGCCGTCACGATACTGCTGCGCCAGGGAGTCATCCGCCGCGCACCCCGCCAGAAACACGGCCGCGAGCAGTAGAGCAATGGCACCCCGAGTCCGACCGCCGTGGGTGGTCACGGCCGCCGCACCTTGATCAGCGAACCGGCGACAAGGAACACCACCGCTACGGCCGGTTGCGCGGCCGTCCACACCGGTCCCGCGAACGGGAACGGCAAGACCGGATTCCAGACCACCACGATCACCGCGAACACGGGCACCCACCACCACTGCCGCGCCTGCACCGCAAACCACGCCACAATCACACCCAGGATGGCGGTGAGAAAAAGCACCGCGAGGAACCAGTCATTGCCCACGAGGGCGGGAGCAACGAACAAGGCCGCCGCGGCGAGCAGGCTCGGCGCGAACGCGTTGCGCTGATACGTCGAGGGAATCCGTTGTTCCGCCATCACCGGCCCGCCTCCAAGGTGGTCCCCGCGACCGGGTGTTCAGCTGTTGCCGTCGCGCGGCGGTGACGGTGCCATAGGCTTCCGGCTAGGACGATCGCGCCGGCACCGAGAGCTACGTCGGCCAGGTTCCCGATGAACCAGTTGCCATAGGCGAGGAAATCGGTTACGTGGCCGCGGCCGAACGCGGGTGGCGCGAAAAGCCGGTCGATGAGGTTGCCCAGGGCGCCGCCGAGAATCAGCCCAATCCCGACCGCCCAGCCGGTGGTGCGGGCGCGAGTCGTGGCGACGACGAGCACAGCCGTCATCGCCACTCCCAGCAGGGTGAGCAGCCATGTCGCCCCGGCGCCCAGGGAGAGGAGTGCCCCGGGGTTGAAAGCCAGTTGCAGACCGAGCAGATCACCCAGCAGCGGAATCCGCTCCTGCTCGCTCAGCGCGGACAATGCGGCCGCCTTGCTGGCCTGGTCGACCACCACCACCACTGCTGCTGCGACGCAGGCGAGAGCGAACCTGCGTGCCTGGTCACGACTCATCCGTCGACTCCTTTCCAGCGGTCGTGTCGTGGGCTGCCCGCGCGGCGTCGGCACGGTCACGACGTCGACGTTCACGGCCGACCATCAACACCGCGACAACGACGCCCCCGAGGATGATCGCGCCACCAGCAGCTGCGATGATCGGGAAGGCGGCGCCGCCTCCCGAGGTCTCGCCCCCGTATCCGCTGCCAGCAGACGTTTCGGTAGAGTTCGGTGACGGTACGGGAGTCTGCTGAGCCGTGCTCGGTGTGGCGGTGGGACTGCTCGTGACGGCGATCGGTTCGATCGTGTAGGTGTATTCGCCGCTGATCGGGTGGCCGTCACCGGAGACGACTTTCCACCGGACCGTGAACGTTCCCGCCGGCGGGTCCGGGGTGAGGCGCTGGGTGATGGACGTGCCATCCTCCGACGGCGCATCGGTGGCGATGTTCTGCCCATCCGGGGCGATCACCTCGACGGCAGCGGATTGCATTCCCGCGATGAGTTCGCCGCTGAAGGTCAAGGTGACTTCCGCCGGTGAGTCGGTGATGGTGGAGTTCGCTGCCGGAGAGGAGGAGACCAGTTCGTCATGAGCTTGAGCGGGGGTCGCCACAGCCAGAGTCAGACCCGCTGCGAGGACGAGGGTTGCCAGGGCGGTGATGAGTGAGCGGTGTGGGCTAAGCATGGGTTGTGTGTTCTCCGGGATGGGATTGCGGTTCGATCTGGAACGTGGCGTGCTCGATGCTCACCGGAAAGTGTTCTGAGACACATTCCTGGAGCTCTTTCAGGAGCCGGGCGGACTGTTCGGGGGTGAGGGTGTCGTCCACGACGACGTGCGCGCTCAGAGTGGGGAGGTCTGTGGAGATTTGGGAGGCGTGCAGGTCGTGCACGGCGACCACCTGCGGGAGCTCGAGGATGTGTCGGCGCACCTCCGCCAGGTCAAGGCCGGGAGGGGTGGATTCGAGCAGGACACTGCCGGATGCGCGGAGCAGGATGAAGGTGCGCGGGATGATCAGCAGAGCGATCAGGATGCCGGCGACAGCGTCTGCCTGGTACCAGCCGAGAGTGGCGATCAGGATGGCGCTGACGATGACGCCCACGGAGCCGAGTGCGTCATTGAGGACCTCGAGGAATGCGGCCCGCATGTTCAGGTTGCGTGTGCGACCGCTCATCAGTACCAGCAGGGACGCGATGTTCGCGACGAGGCCGACGATGCCGAAGAGTAACAAGCTCCCCGACGCGATCTCGGGCGGTTCGAACAGACGCCGGATGCCCTCAACAAGCGCGAAGATCCCTACACCGAGCAGCAAGGCGGCTTGAGCGAGGGCGGCGAGCACTTCCGCACGCCGGAGCCCGAACGTATACCGGTCAGACGGCGGCCGGTCCATCAGGTGCGCTGCCGTAACCGCCATCGCCAATCCGATCACGTCGGTCAGCATGTGCGCGGCATCCACGAGCAGGGCGAGGCTGCCGGTGATGATCGCGCCGAAGACTTCGATCACGAACACCGATGCGGTGATCGAGAACGCGATCAGCAAACGACTCCGGGGGGTGGTCGCTGCCGAGTGGCTATGTTCTTCACCCACGGTGGGGATCCTCTCGATGACTGCCGGCGGTGGTCACGGGCGTTCCACAATCCGGCGTGCGACGCGACGCGCGATCCGAGGAACTGTGGTGATCCGTCCCTGGTGCCGGTCGCCGTACCCGGGGATACCGACCACGAACAAGCCCGGCATATCTGTTTCCGCGTTGCGGGGACGCGGAGTGACGGTGTCCGGCAGCCAGCAATCTCCCGGGAAGTAGCCGGTCGCGAGGATCACCGAATCCGCGGTCAACTGAGTCCCGTCTTCGAGAAGCAGAGTTCGGCCCGACGCGCTCACCACGCCGGAGGCGACCGTGATCGATCCCTCCGGCAGCGTCTGGCCGCTCTCCCCAAGGACGCGCCGGAAACCGAGCAGCGCCCGCTGCATGCCGGTATTGCGCGTGGACACGACGACCTCGTGTGACGCCGCCAGTTCGGTCGCGACTTCGACGGCTGCGTCGCCACCACCCACCACGACCACCCGGCCCGGCGGCACCTGGCGAGGGTAGGCGTACTCGTGGCTGTGAAGGACCACGCCAGGCACCTGCAGATCGAACGCCCAATCGGGTCGACGTGGAACCACATATCCACCCGTGGCCGCCACAACGTTCCGGGTCTGGATGGCGCCCACGGTCGTCTCCAGCTCCAGCGTGGTGCCCACTCCCGGACGCCGCACCGCTGTCACTGTGACACTCCAGATGGGTCGCACCGTCAAATGGTCGGCGTACTCGTGTAGGTAGGCCGCCATCTCATCGGCGCGCGGATGCCGTCGTTGATCACCGGGGAACGGCAACCCGGGTAGGGCGGAATCGCGTGCTGTCGTCCGCAATCGCAACGAGTGCCACCGGTGACTCCAAGACCTTTGCCCGTCGGAGGCGGCGTCCACCACGGCGAAGTCGGTCTGTGGTCGTAGTCCTCGCGCAATGAGCTCCGCAGCGACCGCGAGGCCGGAGTGGCCCGCGCCGACCACGATCGCCCGTCGTCGGGACAGCCCGTCGACGGTGGTACTCACTGCGGGATTTCCGCGTCGATGGCGTCGGTCACGTCCGACCAGCTCTGCAGGTCGGTGAGCTGACGGTCGTTGATGAAGAAGGTCGGTGTGCTCGACACCCCCAACGCCTCGCCCTCGGCGAAGTCGGATTGGACCCGTGCAGTGGTCGTCGGATCGGCGACGTCCTCGTCGTACTGAGCCATATCCAGGCCCATGTCTTCCGCGAATGAGCGGAACAGATCGGCGCGCGACTCGCGTGCTTCGCCCCACTCTGATTGGGACTGGAACAAGGCGTGATACATCTCCTCGAACTTGTCCTGGCGGCCCGCCGCCTCCGCGGCCACTGCTGCGTTCATCGAGTTGAAATGGCCCGGCAATGGGAAGTACCGCACGACGTAGGTGATCTGTCCCGCGTATTGTTCCCGCAGCTCCTCAACGAACGGGTACGCCGCACCACATGCCTCGCACTCGAAGTCGAGGAATTCCACCACGGTGACGGCTCCGTCCGGCCCCGTCTCCAACACATGGGAATTCTCTCTCACCGTCTGCGCCGGTCCCGCAGGGGCGCCCTCGGGCGGGGTTGGCCGACTCATCGCGTACCAGATGGCCCCGGCGATGATCACCAGAATGACTACGGTTGCCGTCACCAACAACGGCTTCATATACGTCTTCACAACACTCCTCAGAAATCGATCCACACCTGAATCCCCGTGTCGGGGCGCGACAAGAGCTCGGCCATGCGAGCTCGCGCGCGAGTCAGGTGCGGCTGATCGACAACTGAGAGAGAGGAAGGCGAAGGAGGAAGACCGTCGGGTGAGCCGCTCGCGTCGGCGATCCTCGCGGTGCCGTTGCCAGCGCCACTGCTGGCGAGGCGATACGGCGCCACGAGAACACCGCGGAAATCAGGAGGACGCAGCACACGAGAAGGAAAGCGCAGACGGTGGTCAGCATCGTGGAGGTCTGGTCAACGCTCGGCGCTGTCGTCGCGTCGCTTCCCTGCGGGGGAGCGACGATGTCGCTCTCTGCCGAGATTGCTGGGGCCGCGCCAGGAAGTGTCGTGTCACTGTGGCCGCCGACCACCACGACTCCGAGAGCCAGGAGGAGCAGACACGCGGTAATGAGTTTCATTGTCAACAGACTCCACGAATGCCCCTGGCGAGTGGTGAGAACCGCTACCGGAGGCATCGATAGACAGACTACCAGCGGATCCGTACACGACTCCTTGGTTCAGTCCTGAGTGACGGGTGGCATCACGCTCCCGAAAGAAGCAGCCACAGAAGAACCGCGTTGAGGCTGATCAGGAGGATCGAGGCAAGAATCCCCGACGCGGTCGTGAACCATCGATTGCGAAAGGACCCGAGGACCTCAGGATTCGCAGTCAAGCGCACGAGCGGGACGAGTGCGAACGGGATGCCGAAAGACAGGATGACCTGACTGAGGACGAGCGCGAGGGTCGGGTCGACTCCGATCCCGAGGATGATCAACGCCGGGATGAGCGTGATCAACCGTCGCACAAGGAGAGGCACGCGAACCCGCAGCAGCCCGTGCATGATCTCGGCGCCGGCATAGGCCCCGACCGAAGTGCTCGCCAATCCACTGGCGAGCAGACCGACAGCGAACATCGTTGCGGCCACCGGTCCGAGGCCGCTCTCGAGCGCTGCGTACGCGCCGTTGAGAGTGTCGGTCCCCGGGATCCCCGCCAGGTTCGCAGCGGCGAGAAGAAGTATGCACAAGTTCACCGCTCCGGCGATGAGCATCGCGACGCTCACGTCCCAGCGGGTCGCTTGCAGCAGGACTTTCGTAGACACTCCTCGCAGCGTCTCGAGATCTCGAAGGGCACCCCTCCACGGGGGGATGCTCGACGGCGCGAATCTGTCGCGGGCGAGCGCACTGTGGGCGTAGATCGCGTGCGGCATGATGGTCGCACCCAGGATTGATGCGGCAAGCAGCACAGAATCGGTCCCTTCGAAGCGCGGGAGGAGGCCCGCAGCGATCGCGCCGGGATCGGGTGGGCCGATGAAGACGCCGAAAGTGAAGCCGAGCGCGATGATGGCGATCAGTCCGATGACGACGAACTCGAAGATCCGTGGTCCGCGATGTGATTGGAGCAGAAGCAGGGCGATCGAAACCGCGCCGGTGATGGCGCCGCCCCACACCAGAGGAATGCCGAAGAGCAGATAGAGCGCGACCGCGCCCCCGATCACTTCGGCGATGTCGGTGGCCATCGCCACCAGCTCCGCCTGCAGCCAATACGCTCGGCGTGCCCAGGGTCGGGAAATCCGCTCTCCGAGTATCTGAGGAAGACTCTGTCCGGTGACGATGCCCAGCTTCGCGGAAAGGTACTGAATCAGCCAGGCCATGACGTTGCCGAGGACGACGACCCACACGAGGAGGTATCCGTACCTGGCGCCGGCCGTCATGTTGCTGGCGACGTTCCCGGGGTCGAGATACGCCACGCCGGCAACGAGTGCCGGGCCGAGGAGCCACGCGACTCTCGGCGCGCGAAGCGACTGCGAGTCCACGCTCGGAGAATTTTTCGGCATGCCGAAAAATTACACCAATGAGTCATGAACAACGAGAGTTCTGCTCGTCGAGCGATGACCCCTCGATCGAACTGACAGGCACGCCTCTCTGAGGTGTGGGGTGTCGACCGGGGCGCGCGGACTACATTCCGCGATCTTTGTGTGGACGAAGCGCGACCCACAGGCCGCAACGACGACAGATGAAGCCTGCCGAATCCGTCAGTCTGTGGAGCTTCCGGCGCGGCAAAGTGCGTTCGCAGCACGAACAGGTCGCCTCTGACTCCGATGCCACTTCCACCGGTCCAGACTCTCGCTCGGACGAGCCGAGGGCAACCCTTGAGCGAGGGCGCCCTATTCTGCCGGAGGCTCGGGGCGTCGATCACAGACTGCGCAAGTGTCATCGCGAAGGAGCTTGTGCCCATCAACTGTGCAGTCCCACCCGAGCCCAGGGAGCGTGCTCCGGCGGGCGGCCAGAGCTACTCTGGCGCGCGCACACGCGCCGCACGGCTCCGTCGTTCCGGTCGGGTGATCGCGGCAGAACGGGGATTCCACGTCACGCGCTACGTCACGCGCCGTTGCGGCGCGCTTCTTCTTCAGATCTCCTGAGCCTGAGACGAGGTGGGCCATCGCGTCACGCGTGACGAAACGCGTCTCTTCATGCACCACGTCGCGAAGATCGGCGGAAGCCGACATGGGGTTCGAGGACGGCTTCCGCTTGCGTTCTCGATATGCCCGTTGCCGCTGTCGAGAGCTCTCGCGATAGTGCCGCAACTCTGCGGCGGTCGACTGATGGAGTTCTTCGGACCACCCGATCAGATGGAACCCATCGGCGGCTCGCACCCAGAAGCCAGCATCCTCGAGTTCCTCGAACGCGATCTGGTGATCGCCGTCGGGGTGGAGGTACCGCGTGTATCGGGCGGGAATGAGCCCGTCAGTCCCGTGCTCGTTGCACCACAGGAGGGCACAGGCGAGAGTTCGAAACGCCCTGTCGCTGAGGTCATCGATACGGATGCTCCCGAGCCACTCGGCCGGGAGTCGTGCGTCGACCATGATCGTCTCCGGATGGTCGTGCTCAGGGCTCGACGCCGAAGACCCGGAGCAGCGCTGCCCGCGGAATCATCCGCCGTGGTCCGAGTTGCACCGTGGGGATCGTGCCGCGTTCGACTCCCAGCTTTATCGTCCGCGGCTCGACGCCGACCAGCTCGGCCGCATCTTTGTACGTGAGCGCAAGTGCGTTCAATGAGCGATTCATCTACGTCTCCCTTACCTTGAGCCACCTATGTCAGCGCTTATCCGCACCGTAGCACGAAAGTGAGCCTGACATGTCATGAATGTGTCATGTCATAACTTGTCCAACTAGAATCGGGCTGTGATACTGGGCCCATGGTGCGGTTCGAGAACATCAACGTCAGTGGCGAGCGGGTCGAGATCGGCAACGGTGTGAGCATCCCCACGTCGTGGACCACCGTCGTGCGCGGCGAAGAAGGCGTGCCGGGGACCATTCACGTCGCTGTCGAGTTCGACGCGCATTTGAACCGCGCGGTCGCTGCCGAGGTCCGTGTGCAGCGCGGGCAGGGTGCCGATGAAGTGACCAGCATCACGCTGCGTCAGGTGCGCGTGCAGCACGCAGTGCAGGTGGGTGGGCTCAAAGTCTCCACAGTTTCCGAGCCCGGCCACCCGATCGCGACCGGAGGGGACTACATTCGGCGCATGCGCGAGCGAACCGACCGCACCACAGCCGAGAGCGTTGTTGATGCTGCGCGCACCTACCAGCTGGCCGCGTCGATAAGTCTGCCTCCGCTCCGAGCCGTTGCCGACTGCCTCGCCGTCAGCCAGAGCACAGCGACGCGCTTGATGAACCGTGCTCGGGCGGAGGGCCTCGCGACTGGCGTGGAGTTCGCAGCGCCGTCCGTGCAACGGCGGATCGCGTCCCCCCAGCCCCCGGCCTCGGTGGCGCAGGGGCCCGCCATGCCGCCCGTCGCGCCGAGTGGTCCGTCGATCGGGATGTGAGGAGGACGGATGCTGCGTCGGCCCAACCTCGATGGATCCGTCTCCTCGTACGTCACGAAGTCGGGTGAGACGAACTTTCGTATCGCCTACTGGGTCACACGCGCCGATGGGGATTCCGTGCGGCGATTCCGCCGAGGATTCTCATCGGAGAGGGATGCGCTCAACGCGCTGGCCGACCTCCAGGTGGACATCCGTCGCGGCGACCATGTCGACGAGACGCGCGAATCGCTGAACGCGTACGCGGAGAAGTACTTCGACTCGCTGCGCGTCCGCGCGACCACTCTTGCCGGCTATCGCAAGCACTTCCGCGTTCACGTGCAGCCGTCCGCGATCGGCCGGGCACCGATCGCCGGCATCACAAAGGACCAGCTCAACCGTTTCTACCGACAGCTGGAGACGAATGGACGGAAGGACCGTGGACACATCGGCGACCCGCTGGGCGCAGCGACTGTCCGTCACATCCACGTCCTCGTATCGCAGATCTTGCAGCACGCGCTCGAGGACGGTCTAATCCGCTTCAACCCGGCCAAGCGCGCTTCGCCGCCGAGCAAGATCGAGGCGGCACCGCCGGAGATGGCGACGTGGTCCGCCGAGGACGCACGGCTTTTCCTCGAGTGGTCGGAATCGACGGGGGACTACCTCTGGCTGGCATGGTTGACGCTGCTCGGCACGGGAATGCGGCGTGGTGAGATCCTCGGGTTGCGGTGGAAGGATCTTGACCTCGACAACAACGTCATCACCATCGCCCGCGCGATGTCCTACGTGAAAGAGGCCGGAAAGAAGCCGATCATCGACTTCAAAGCGACAAAGAGCGGCCGCGTCCGCAACGTCGACATCGACGTTCGGCTGGCGCATGCGTTCAGCGCAAAGCGCGACATGCTCCGCGCGGTGTCACCTGAACTCGCGCGTGGCGAGCATCTGATCTTCTGCAACAGGTACGGGCATCCACACAATCCGACGCAGTTCTCTCGGCAGTGGCGGGAACGGGTACTCAAGGCGATCGCGGCGCATCCGGATCTCGACGAGCTGCACCTGCACGAGCTTCGGCATACTCATGCAACGCTGCTGCTGCGGGCCGGCGTGCACCCCAAGATCGTCTCGGAACGGCTCGGTCATGCCGACATCCAGACGACGCTCAATACCTACTCGCACGCGGTGCGGACTCTGCAGCGCGGTGCCGCGGATCTCGTCGGCGCATTGCTCGCTCCGGTCCCTGCCGAAACAGTGACCGTCGCCAGTATCTGACCCAGCCATTTCACATGCGGTGATCGGTGGCAGCAACGACATTGCGATCACTACCTCGCGCGATACCTCTATCGCGTCCTCGACTCGCTCTGTGCAGGTGCGCCCGAATGGGGCCCCCTCAAGCCTCACCTTCGCTCCGACAATCGGCTGATCATGCGGAGAGGTGAGGACGTAGTGCCCGAGTGAGCGGTTGATAAGCGGAGCTCGCAGCGCAGCGGAGAGCGGAGTCTGCAAAGAGCGAACGACAGGAACGGAGTCATCTCCTCTCCGCTAATCTCTTGCCGTCGGAAGGAGGGGAGTTGGCCGGTGAGACACTGGAAACATGATCCGCACGGCCCTCTCCAACCGAGGCGTTCAGGCCGCGTTGCTTGCCGCGCTGCTGTTCGGTACCGGCACACCGCTGGCCAAGCTCCTGCTGGGCGGGGACGTGAGCCCATGGCTGCTGGCCGGGTTGCTCTACTGCGGTTCCGGGATCGGACTGGGCGTCCTCCGCCTGATCCGCCGGGCGCCCCGCGTCCGACTGCAGAGGCACGAGTTCCTGCCGCTTTCCGGAGCGATCCTCAGCGGTGGCATCATCGCCCCCGTCCTGCTCATGGTTGGACTCTCCAACATGCCCGCCTCCGGCGCATCACTGCTTCTGAACGCGGAAGGCGTGTTCACAGCGCTGCTGGCCTGGTTCGTGTTCCGGGAGAACTTCGACCGCCGCATCGCGCTGGGCATGCTCGCGATCGTCGCCGGAGCAGTCCTGCTCTCGATCCCGAACGGCGCGGAACTGGGCAGCCCGTGGCCCGCACTGACCATCCTCGGAGCATGCTTCTTCTGGGGTCTCGACAACAACCTCACCCGCAAGATCGCGCTCAATGACGCCACCTGGCTGGCAGCCGCCAAAGGTCTCATCGCCGGCCCCGTGAACCTGACGCTCGCGTTGGTGCTCGGCGCCACCATCCCCGCAGCAGGCAACATCGCCGTGGCACTCGTCGTCGGATTCTTCGCCTACGGGGTCAGCCTCGCCCTGTTCATCGTCGGCATGCGACACGTCGGGACCGCCCGCGCTGGGGCCTACTTCTCCATTGCCCCATTCTTCGGCGCGCTCCTGGCCATCCTTCTTGGCGAAGCCCTCACCTGGCAGCTCGTCGTGGCCGGGGCCCTCATGGCTCTGGGCGTCTGGATGCACCTCACTGAACGCCACGGGCACGAACATACTCATCAGCCCGTCACGCACACCCACTGGCACACCCACGACGACGACCACCACACGCACGAGTACACGGATCTTGTCCTAGTCGGTACCGGGCACAAGCACGAACACTCACACGAACAGCTCACCCACACCCACGAGCACTACCCCGACGCGCACCACCGCCACACCCATTAGCGGCCAGACGGCATGGCCCGCTCATCAACGGACACAGGACCACAGTGCAGCGGAGGGCGTTCAATGACCTCGAACCACGCCTGAGTGGCTGTCGACAAGCGTCGAACGCCCGAAGCGGAGCGTCGACCGATCGCTCTCACCTCGCGGTCTGAGTGTGCGTAGCGGCAGACAAATCGTCCGGCAGGGTGCTTCTCGTCAGCCGAGTGCACGGTTGCTCGACTGATCATCGCGATCAGCGTCGAGTGCAAAACGCGACCAAAATGCGCGTCAATCGGCATGAAGTTAAGCGCCAACTGTGCCACCAACTGTGCCACGGGCAATCTGAGGGGTCGAAATCCCTTGAAAACACTGGGATCAAAGCGGCGGAGGATAGGGGATTCGAACCCCTGAGAGCTTTCACTCAACCGCCTTTCCAAGACGGCGCCATAGGCCACTAGGCGAATCCTCCATGGCCCGAGGGCCGCGGACAATCCTACAGTGCCGTCTCAGCACTGAGCGCACGCTGCCGACAGCCGCCCTGACCGCGGTTCAGTCCCGCATGTTCAGCGCGTTCGAAGACCGCCTGAGGCGTAGACGCTGCCCGGGCGCACGATGAGCGACCGGGGCGCGACGGCGGCGAGCACGCGTCGGGCGGGAGGCGCAGACGACAGGATCGCCGCGCGCACGGCGGTGGCGGCATCGGTCACCTCGTCGCCGCGCCAGAACGCGGCGACCCGCGCGGGGGCGTAGCTGGCGCGTTCGATCGCGCGCGCGAGCACCTCGGTCTCGGCGGCCGGGGCGCCGTGCAGCGCCACGAGCCGCGCGGCGAAGGCCCGCGGCGATTCGCTCGGCGGCACTGACACGCCGATGTCGATCGCGGCATCCTGCACGAGGGACCACGCGGCGGCCGAGTCGCCCGCGCGCGATGCGGCCAGCAGGCGACGACGCCGGATCTCGCGCACCAGGGCTGGGATCGAGAGCAGCACCAGGATGCCGAGCACGGCGGTCAGCGTGGGGAGCGCGGTCAGGCGCACGCTCGTCGGCCCCGAGATCGCCTCGCCCCCTTCGTCGACCAGCAGGTCGTCGGGTACAGCGGACGGCCCGGCGTCGGTCGACGCGGACGGCTGCGGTGCGGCCTCGCCGGAGTCGTCGACGGGGTTTGGTGCCGACGCCTCGGGGAGGAACGACGTGGGGGAGCCGAGCCCGTTCGTCGGTTCGAAGCCCACCCACCCGACACCCTCGAAGTACACCTCGGGCCACGCGTGCAGGAGCGAGCTCGACACGCTGTAGACGGTCTGGTCGTCGATCCGCTCCAGCGTCGCGCTGCCGGGTAGGTACCCGACGACGATGCGGCTGGGCATGTCGAGCGTTCGCGCCATGAGCGCGAACGCCGAGGCGTAGTGGATGCAGTACCCGCTGCGCACCTCGAGGAACTCGGCCACCGCCTGCGCACCGGTGCCGTCGAAGCCGGCCTCGACCGGGGCGCTCAGCGAGTACCGGAAGTCGGCGCCGCGGAACCAGCGCTGCAGCGCCGCGAGGGCGTCGTAGTCGTTCGTCGTGCCGGCCGTCACCTCGGCGGCGAGCTCGGCGACGATCGGCGGCACGTCGTCGGGCACCACCTTGGCCTGTTCGAACACCTCGCCGCTGTCGGCTTCGCGCGCGCGGATCTGCTCGAGCGTCGGCCGCGCCGCGCTCGCGACGACCTCGTACGACTGGCCCTGCGTCGACCCCGAACGTGACACGACCGTGCGGTTGTAAGGCACCGCTCCCCACTCGCCCTCGAGCCCGTTGACCTCGACGGCGGGGAACGAGATCGGCGCCCACACCGAGGCGAGGTTGACGACCTCGACGCTGGTCGTGCTCTCGGCCAGGCGGATGTCGCTCGCGATGCCGAGCGCGCCGAGCCCCGAATCGCCGTCGAGGGGCACCGTGCGCACCCGGTCCGGCAGCCACACGTCGCCGTCGAAGCGCGACAGCGTGGTCGCCCGCAGGTACGGGGGAGTCGGTGCGGTGCTGCGCACCCGCAGCACCTCGACCTCCTGCGGTCGGCGCAGGTCGTCGCCGAGCTGGAGGCTCGCGTCGATGCCGGGTCCGCCGCCGGTGCCGGGCCCGACGCGTGCGAGCGGCTCGGGCAGCATCGGTCCCGCCACGAGGGCGACGACGACCGCGATCGCCGCGATGCCCACCGCGGTCGCCGGTACACCGGCCGAACGCTCGGCGGCGCGATCGAGCGGGGCCTCGCGCGAGCGGGTTTCGGCGCGGATGAGGAACAGCACGGCGACGGCGAGCAGCACGAACGCCCACACGTCCACGCCGTCCGGCACCGCGATCGAGGGGATGAGCGAGACCGCGATGATGCCGATGGCGGCGAGGAGCGGCATCCGGGCCGTCAGGACGACATGGTCGACGATGATCGTCAGCAGTCCGAGGGCACCCACGATGAGCAGCGACATCGCCGGGGTGGCGTCCAGCGGCGCGGCGCCGACCGTGATCTCGTCGAACGCGCGGGACACCGCTCGGCCGACCGCCGGCACGGTGTCGAGCGTCGGCACGAGCCAGAGCAGCGCGGTCTCGCGGAAGAACACCGCCGTCATGACCGCGACCCACACGACGGCCTCGATGAGCGTCACGGCGATCGCCGGCAGTCCGCGCCGACGTGCGAGATAGCCCGCGGCGAGGATCAG
>JASDDH010000050.1 GCA_030407505.1 Planococcus sp. APC 4015 | reverse complement strand
GGGAGACGGGCGCGTGCACGGTCGATGCGGCTGGGGGCGGGCAGGTCGATCGGGCTGACGTCGGCCCATTCGCCCAGCCCGTCGAGGCCGTAGGGCCAGCGACCCGGCACCGCGCCGGCATCGTGCCGGCGCTGCCAGTCCACGATCGATCGCTCGGCCGGGAACCCGACCTCGATGCGCGTGCTGCGATCTGCCACCTGGCTCCCCTCGACGTTCCGAGTGAGCCTACCGGGGCGCCGTCTGCCAAGATGGGGCTTCGACAACAGGTGAGGGGACCCGTCGTCATGAAGCTCGTCTCTCGTCGCGCCCGGCTGTACGAATCGGTGCGCACCGCCCATCTCGAACGGGCGCGCGAGCTCTCGCCCGCCGCGATCGTCTACCGCGTGCGTCGCTACGACTTCGACGAATCGCTGGCCGCAGGTCTCGAGATCGTGCACGCGACGCCCCTGCGTGCGGCGCTGCTGCTGCGCCGTTCGCGGCTGGAAGCCCTCGAGATCAACGAGCCGCTGATGGCCTCGAGCCTGCCGGCGTCGGCGATCGCCGTCTTCGCCGTGACCTTCCTGCGACGGCGCGACCGCCCGCAGATCGTGACGTACGCGATCGGCAACGACGACCCGTTCTCGGCGCCCTCGCCGTCGATCAAGCGCCGCGTGCGGTGGGCGATCGAGCGGGTGCTCGCCCGTTACGTCTGGCGTCACGTCGACGCGATCGCGTACGGCACGCAGGGCGCGCGCGACGTGTACCGGGCCGAGCTGAAACCCCGCCGCGGCATGCGAGAGACGCTGATCCCCGCCCTTCCGGCCCGCAGCGCCGCTCCCGAGACCGAGCGCGCGCAGCGCGTCACGTTCCTCGGTGCGTTCGTTGCGCGCAAGGGTCTGCCGCTCCTGCTCGAGGCGTGGCCGGCCGTCGTTGCCGCGCGCCCCGAGGCGACACTGACCCTCGTCGGCAAGGGCACGCTCGTGGCCGACGCCCGGGACTTCGCCGACCGGCATCCGTCGGTCGAACTCGTCGAAGACCCGCCGCGCGACCTGATCCGCGACACGCTCGCCCGCACTCTCGTGCTCGTGCTGCCGTCGCAGCCCTCGCCCACCTGGCGCGAGCAGGTGGGACTGCCGATCGTCGAGGCGCTCGAGCAGGGGGCCGCGATCGTGACGACGACCGAGACCGGCCTCGCGCCGTGGCTCGACGAGCACGGTCATGGTGTGGTGCCCGGTGATGCGGATGCCGCGACCCTCGCCCGCGCTATCATCGGGCAGATCGACGCCGGCGACCGCTCGGCCGAGATCCTGGCGTCGCTGCCGCCGCAAGACGGCCGCCTGGCGGCGGATGCGTGGATGTTCGGCGATGCCCCTGAGACGGTGGGGGATTCCCGACATGGCTGAGAGCTGGACAGACGCGCTGCGTCGCCTGGGAGCCGCGCAGAAGGGCCACGCCCGTGGCGCGCCCGCCTATTCGGTGTACGTCAACCGCAAGATCGGCCGCGTGCTCGCCGCCACAGCCTACGTCTGGGGGTGGACGCCCAACGGCGTGACCGCCGTCAGCGCCCTGTTCACCTTCACCGCCATCGCGCTGCTGTGCCTGGCCCCGGTGTCGGTCTGGCTCGGCATCGTCGTGGCGGTGCTGCTCGCCCTCGGCTATGCGTGGGACTCGGCCGACGGCCAGCTCGCGCGCCTGCGCGGCGGCGGCAGTGTCGCGGGCGAGTGGCTCGATCACTTCGTCGACGCGCTCAAGATCGCGAGCCTGCACCTGGCCGTGGTGATCGGCCTGTTCCGCTTCACCGACATCGATGCGATCTGGCTGCTCATACCGCTCGGGTTCAGCGTCGTCGCCGTCGTCACCTTCTTCGGGATGCTCCTGAACGACCTGCTCAAGGGCAAGAACGACGTCGCATCGACCCACACCCGCGGCGGCGGCACCGCGTTCCGGTCGCTGCTGCTGCTGCCGACGGACTACGGTCTGCTCTGCCTCGTGTTCGTGCTGTGGGGCGTGCCGGTGGTGTTCCTCGCCGTATACGGCCTGGTCGGTCTGTGCTGCGCGGGGTTCCTCGCGCTGGCGGCTGCGAAGTGGTTCCGCGAGATGCGGGCCATCGACGCCGGTCGCGTCAGCGCGTGATCGCCGCGAGCCGGTCGGCGATCTCGGCGCGGTAGCGCTCGATCGAGAACCGCTCCTCGGCGCCCTGCGCCTCTGAGGCGAGCTGCGGCTCGAGCTCGGTCCAGCGCTCGACGGCCTCGGTGATCGCCGCGGCGAGCGAGGCGACGTCGTCCGGTGCGAAGCGGATGACGGTGGCCACGCCCGCCGTCGCTTCGCGCAGGCCGCTCGTGTCGCTCACGAGCACCGGGCGACCGGCGAGCACACCCTCGACCGCGGTGTTGCCGAAGGGCTCGTCGAGGCGGGACGGGATCACGACGATGTCGCACGCGTCGACGGCATCCCACACCTGCGGTCGGAACCCGAGAAGCCGCACCCGTTCGCTCAGCCCCAGCTCGTCGATGCGCGCCCGCAGCTGCTCATCGAACCATTCGTAGCCCGTGAACACGTCGCCGACGATGTCGAGCTCGATCACCCCGAGAGAGGCGGGCAGGGTCGCGATGGCCTCGACGATCAGATCGGGTCCCTTGCGGGGCGACAGGCGGCCGATGTAGACGAGCCGCACCGGACGCTCGATCTCGTGGCGGGCCGGAGTCGTCGACGCGGGGCCGGCGACGCCGTTGTAGACGACCTGCGCCCGCGCGGCGAGCTTCGGAAAGGCCGCGGCGAGCACTCCGCGACTGAACTCGCTGTTCACGACGACGTCGCGGGCGAGCAGCGCCGGCGCGTAGATGCCGGTCTTGACGATGCGCGACGCGCCCTGCTCGGCTTCGTGCACGTGAACGAGCGAGGGCGTGCGACGAACGGATGCCGCGAACGGCCACAGCGGCAGCGTCATGGTGCTGACGTAGACGGCGTCGGGCGCGTGCTCCTTCAGCAGCCGGCGCGCAGCGAGCGAGCCGCGGACGGCGGACGAGACGAGTCGCCCCCAGTTGCGGGGACGCAGCAGGCTCTTGCGCAGCACCAGGGTCGGGATCACCTGAACGCGGGCACCCGCCGACTCCAGATGCTCCACGAGGGGGCCGGTCTCGGGGAGGGCGACCACCACGTCGGCGCCACTCTGCACGAAGCCGATGACGCTCTCGAGCATCACGCGGTCCGATCCGTACAGCTCGGCACCCGGATGCGCGACGACGTAGCGGACTCGACCTGCTCTGCGTTGGCGCATCATTCACCCCTGTCATGGCACCGGAACACGTCATCGTAGCCGAGCGCTCCAGGCCGGCGAGGCGATGTCTCAGGCGAGCCACAGCATCCACCGGCGGGTGAGGGCTACACTCGGCCTCGCAGACCAGTGCCCTGGGGAGTGCACGGCTGCATCGAAAACGGGGGAATCATGTCTGCAGAAGACCCGTCCGTCGACCCTGTGGGGCCGAAGGACAACCGCAAGCGGAACATCGCGTGGATCGTGGGGGGCGTCGTCGCCGCCGCGGCCATCGTGACGGCCATCGCGTTCGCCGTGATGCCGAGGGATGCCACGGCCGAGCCGGGGGCGTCCGCGTCGGCGTCGGCCGATCCGTCCGCTTCGGCTTCGGCTTCGGCGACACCCGGGTCCACCGACCCGGCCGCGTCGGCGGCGCCCGAGGAGTCGACGGCGCCCGACGCGAATCCGTTCCCGGAGCTCGAGCCCGTCGCGCCGCAGGAGCCGGGCGAAGCCACCGGCATCACCGCGTCCCTGGTGAAGTTCGAGAGCGTCACGGGCGAGGTCGTCGGCCCGGGTGACGTGGCTGCGGCCGCCGTGCGGGTCACGCTCGACGTCACGAACACGGGCTCCAGCCCGCTCGACCTGAACCTCGTCGTCATGAACGCCTACATGGGCGCGCAGCGCGACCCGGCCGAGACGTACGAGCAGCCCGGCGGCAGCCCCGTCAACGGCAGCCTCGCGCCCGGCGAGACGGCGACCGGCGTGTACCTGTTCCGCATTCCGGAGGACCGCCGCGACGACGTCACCTTCGTCGTCGACTACTACGCGGGTCAGCCGGCCATCACGTTCCGCGGACCGGTTCCGTAAACACTGCTGCACACATCCGCCGGGAGGGGACTCCCGGCGGATTTGCATTCGGCGGCATCGACCGCTTAGTATCCGATCTAATTGGGGAAAATTCGATTCACCTTGGGAAGGTGGATCGTCTGGGGAACGGACGCGCCATTGCTGGCGCTTCCATTACTGCTCGCTGGGGCGAGCGAATTGGGGATCACGCCGTGGTATTCGAGCCTGGCCGTATCGACGCACCTTCGCCGCGCGCGAAGAACCGCACGTGGATCAAGACCGCCGTCGCCTTCGCGACGACCGTCGCCATGACGATCGGGGGCCTGGCACTGACCGCCGCTCCCGCGTCGGCAGACACCAGTCCCGCGGCGGGCGTTGCCGAGACTCCGACGTCTGTTCCGCTGCCGACCGCGCAGATCAACGGCGTCGCCTGGGCGCAGGCGATCGTCGGTGACACCGTGTGGGTGGGTGGCGAGTTCACCAATGCCCGCCCCGCCGGCTCGGCGCGAGGCGTGAACACGACACCGCGCACCAACCTCATGGCGTACAACCTGACCACGGGCGTCATGACGTCGTGGAACCCGGGCGCCAACGGCGTCATCCGGTCCATCACCGCGTCGCCCGACGGCAGCCGGATCTACGTCGGCGGAACGTTCACGACGATCGCCGGCGCGAGCCGCAACCGCATCGCCGCCTTCAGCACCGCCACCGGCGCCCTCCTCCCCTGGAACCCCGGTGCAAACTCCGCGGTGAGCGACATCGCCACTGCCGGCAACACCGTCTGGGTGTCCGGAAACTTCACCAACTTCGCCGGCGGATCGCGCCTCCGTGTGGCCGCGGTCAACGCCTCCACCGGCGCTCTGCTGCCCTTCGCCGCCAGCCCCGTGGGAGGCAACGGCGTCCGCGCCATCGAAGTCAACGCCGACGGCACGAAGGTCGTCATCGGCGGCTCCATGGAATCCACGAACGGCTCGACCAATCCGGGCCGCGGCCTCGCGGCGCTCGACTCCGCGACCGGGGCGTCGCTCGAGTGGAAGATCAACAGCACCATCCGCAACGGCGGGGCGAACGCGGCCATCTACTCGCTGGCCTCCGACGGCGACAGCGTCTACGGAACGGGCTACGACTACTACGGCACTGCCGAAGACGGCTTCGAAGGAACGTTCCGCGCAAGCTGGACTGACGGTTCCACGCAGTGGATCGAGGACTGCCACGGCGATTCCTATGCTGTGGCCGCCGGCGGTGGCGTGGTCTACGCGGCGACGCACGCGCACTATTGCGGCAACATCGGCGGATTCCCGCAGACGTCGCCGAAGTGGACGTTCAACCACTCGCTCGCATTCTCGAAGGAATACCTCGGCAACACCTTCGGGTACGACCCGTACGGCTACCCCTCCTACGTCGGAAACCCCGCAGCGACGATGCTGCAGTGGTACCCGACGTGGGGCGTCGGCGATTTCACCGGCCTGAGCCAGGCGACGTGGGACGTCGAAGCGAACAACGACTACGTCGTCTACGGCGGCGAGTTCCGCACCATCAACGGTGCAGCGCAGGAAGGTCTCGTGCGCTTCGGCAAGAAGTCGGTAGGTGCCCCGACCGGCGCGCCGCAGCTGACGGGCGCGCAGTGGCCCGTGTCGCCCCTGTCGCTCCGTGCAGGTGAGATCCGTGTCTCGTGGCCGGCCAACACCGACCGCGACAGCGAGACTCTGACGTACGAACTCTTCCGTCAGGACAAGGGCGCCACGCCCATCTACTCGACGCAGGAGAAGTCGAACTTCTGGACTCAGCCCGACATGCGCTTCATCGACACGTCGGTGACGACGGGCACGACATACCAGTACCGCGTCCGCGCGACGGATGCCGAAGGCAACGTCGCGACCGGCTCGTGGGTCTCGGTCACCGCCTCCACCACCGCGGCGTCGGACTACGCGCTCGAGGTGCTGGACGACGGTGCGCAGCACTACTGGCCGCTCGGAGAGAACTCCGGCTCCACCGGTACGAACTGGGCTGAAGGCTCCGACCTCGCCGTCAACGCCGCCACGCGCGGGACGACAGGTCAGAACCTCGAGACCCCGAGCAAGGCGACGACCTTCGCCGGCAGCGACACGTCCTACGCCGCCAGCAAGAAGTCCGAGCCCAGCTCCGATACCGTCTCGGTCGAGGCGTGGTTCAACACCACGAGCGCGCAGGGTGGCAAGATCGTCGGCTTCGGCAACGCGGCGACCGGTGGCTCGGGAAGCTACGACCGTCACGTCTACATCGACGGCTCCGGTCGCGTCACATACGGCGTGTACACCGGTGCGTCGCAGACCCTCCAGAGCAGCACGGGTTTCAATGACGGTCAGTGGCACCACGTGGTCGCGACCCTCGGCGCCGACGGAATGGTGCTGTACCTCGACGGCAAGCGCGTCGCAGCCCGCACAGACACCACCTCGGGCCAGCCCTACACCGGCTTCTGGCGCATCGGCGGCGACAACCTGGGCGGCTGGCCCAACGTCGGTGGTCAGTACCTCAACGGCTCCATCTCCGACGTCGCGATCTACAAGTCCGTGCTGACCCGCACGCAGGTCGACGCGCACTGGACCGCTTCGGGTCGCACCTCCAACATCCCCGCTGCTCCGGCCGATGCGTACGGGAAGTCGGTCTTCGATCTCTTCCCGAGCCTCTACTGGCGCGCGGGTGAGACCGCGGGCTCGACCGCTGCCGACTCCGGAGCAGAAGAGACCACCGGCACCTACTACGGTGACGTCACGAAGGGTGTCACCGGGGCGCTGACGGGCGTCGCGAACACGGCGATCCGCACCAACCCGAACGGCGGAGATCAGACCGGCATCTCGAGCGACAAGCAGTTCTCGAACCCGACGACGTTCGCGCTCGAGACGTGGTTCAAGACCGATTCGACCTCGGGCGGCAAGCTGATCGGCTTCGGCAACAACCGAACGGGCACGAGCAACTCATACGACCGCCACATCTACATGTCGGGCGACGGTCGCGTCAAGTTCGGCACCTACACGGGTCGCGAGAACGTCGTCGAGTCGTCCCCCGGGTTCAACGACAACCAGTGGCACCACGTCGTGGCGCAGATGTCGTCCACCGGCATGCAGCTCTACATCGACGGTGCACTCGTGTCGACCAACGCCAACACCGGCGCTCAGGACTACGCGGGGTACTGGCGAGTCGGCGGCGACAGCGGCTGGGAGGGCGACACCTATTGGCGTGGTTCGCTCGACGAGATCGCGGTCTACCCCGCGGCTCTCACGGCGAAGCAGGTTCAGGATCACCATGACCTCGGTGAGCTGGGCTACATCAACTCCCTCCCGACGGCGAGCTTCTCGAGCATCGCGACCGACCTCGCCGTAGCATTCGATGCCTCGACGTCGACCGACATCGAAGGGCCGATCGCGTCTTACGCGTGGGACTTCGGCGATGGCCAGACGGCGACCGGTGCCACCGCCGACCACACGTTCGCGCACTCCGGCACGTGGAACGTCACGCTGACCGTCACCGACGGCAACGGTGCGACCGGCACGATCACTCAGCCGGTGACCGTCACGGGCGCCAACGTGGCGCCGACCTCGTCGTTCACGTCGACCGTGACCCACCAGTTCGTCACCTTCGACGGATCCGCAAGCTCCGACGTCGACGGCACGATCCAGAACTACTCCTGGGCGTTCGGCGACGGCGAGACCGGCACGGGGGCGGCTCCGTCGCACACCTACGCCGCGGCCGGCTCGTACACGGTGACCTTGACCGTCACCGACAACAGCGGCGGTTCCGCCGTCTCCGAGCAGACGATCACCACCACCGTCGCCCCCGGTACGCCGGCGGACGCCTACGGTGCAGCCGTCTACAACCAGTCGCCGACGCTCTACTGGCGCCTCGACGAGGCATCCGGTTCGACCGTGCGTGACTCGGGAACCCAGGACAACCCGGGCTCCTACTACGGCAACGTCCAGAAGGGTGTCGCCGGCGCGATCGCCGCAGACAACACCGCGGTCTCGTTGATTCCGAACGGTGGCGACCAGACCGGTGCCTCCAGCACGCGCCGGTTCACGAACCCGACGACGTTCTCGATCGAATCCTGGTTCAAGACCGACTCGACCTCGGGCGGCAAGCTCGTGAGCTTCGGCGTCGCCCAGACGGGCACCAGCACGAACCACGACCGCAGCGTCTACATGAGCGGCGACGGGCGCGTGAAGTTCGGAACCTGGACCGGCCAGATGAACATCGTCGAGTCGGCCCCGGGATTCAACGACAACGCCTGGCACCACGTGGTGGCCCAGCTCTCGTCGACGGGCATGCAGCTCTACATCGACGGCGAGCTCGTCGACTCCGATGCCAACACGCAGGCCGAGAACTACTCCGGCTACTGGCGCGTCGGTGGAGACACCGGCTGGGAGGGTGACACCTACTGGCGCGGCGCGATCGATGAGGTCGCCATCTATCCCGCAACGCTTTCGGCGCAACAGGTGGCGGATCACTTCGAGCTCGGCGAGATCGGCTTCGTGAACGCGCCGCCGACGGCGAGCTTCACCTCGACGCCGACCGACCTCGCGGTCGCGTTCGACGGCACCGGCTCGGCCGACCTCGATGGTCCGATCGCGTCGTACGCCTGGAACTTCGGCGACGGCACCACCGGCACGGGCGCGACGGTGTCGCACACCTACGCAGCGCCGGGCACGTACCAGGTCACGCTCACCGTCACCGACGGACAGGGCATGACCGACTTCGTGACCAACCAGGTCTCGGTACTTGCGGCGAACGTGCTGCCGACGGCGGCGTTCACGAGCACGGTCGATCAGGCGCTGAAGGTTTCGGTCAACGGCACCACCAGCTCCGACTCCGACGGCACGATCTCGTCGTACGCGTGGGACTTCGGTGACACGGCCACGGCGACCGGCGCAACGGCCTCGCACACCTACGGTGCAGGCGGAACGTACACAGTGACGCTCGTGGTGACCGACAACCGCGGTGGCACGGCCACCACGACGCAAGACGTCACGGTCGCACTTCCGCCGAACCAGGTTCCGACAGCGGCGTTCACGTCGCAGGTCACCGACCTCGAAGTCGCGGTCGACGGTTCGACCAGCACCGATGCCGACGGCACGATCGCCTCGCACGCGTGGAACTTCGGCGACGGCGGCACCGCGACCGGTGCCACCGCGTCGCACGCCTACACCGCGGCCGGCACCTACACGGTGACGCTGACGGTGACCGACGACGACGGTGCCATCGGCCAGAAGAGTGAGCAGATCACCGTGACGGCTGCGCCCGTCTCGAACGTGATCGCGAAGGACGCTTTCGGGCGCACCAGCTCGAACGGCTGGGGAACCGCGGACCAGGGTGGCGCGTGGGCGGTGTCGCCGACGGCGGCGCGCTTCAACGTCGCCGGTGGCGCCGGTGTGATCACTCTGCTCAACTCCGTGACGCAGCAGGCGAGCCTATCGTCGGTGTCGAGTTCGAGCACGCGTCTGGCCACGACGTTCTCGGTCGACAAGATCGCGAACGCGCAGTACATCTCGTTCATCGGCCGCCAGGTCGGTTCGAACCAGTATCTGCTTCGCGCTCGCATCGCGACCGACGGTTCGGTGATCCTGCACGTCATGCGCAACGGCACGGCCATCGGTGCTGCGTACAACGTTCCTGGTCTGACGATCACCCCCGGTGAGACCTACAACGTGGTGTTCGAGGTCAAGGGCACGTCCCCGACGGCTCTCACGGCGAAGGTCTGGCGTGCAGGAACGACTGAGCCCGCCAACTGGCAGATCACGCGGTCTGACTCCACGTCCGGCTACCAGGCGGCCGGTTCGGTCGCTGTGTCGAGCTACGTGCCCACCTCCGCGGCGGCCTACCCGGTCAAGGTGTCCTTCACCGGACTCACGGTGAGCGACCCGACCGTCCAGGTCGGCAATCAGGTTCCGGTGGCGGCGTTCACGTCGTCGGTGTCGGGTCTGTCCGCTTCGGTGGATGGGTCGTCGTCGTCGGATGCTGATGGCACGGTGGTGTCGTATGCGTGGAACTTCGGTGATGGTGGGACGGCCACGGGCGCCACGGCGTCGCGGACGTACGCTGCTGCCGGTA
>JASDDH010000049.1 GCA_030407505.1 Planococcus sp. APC 4015 | reverse complement strand
CCGGGGCGACGGCCGTCGAGTCGCCCAGCAGCGAGACGGCGGTGTCGGTCACGGTGACGGGAACCGAGACGCCGATGAGCGCCTGTGTTCCCGAGAGCAGGCCGTCTTCGCCCGAGGTGTCGGCCGCGTTGGCCGCTGTCGCGCCGAGGACCGTGAGGCCTCCGGCCAGGAGCGTGCCCCACAGGGCGCGCTTGATGAATGTGTTCATGATGTCTTCCTTCGACTGAGTGAGTGGATGCGCGCTCGTGGCGCGCGGGGATTCGTCCGCCGCAGAAGGGCGGTGCGAATCGACTCAGTCGGGTGAGACGTCGGTGGATCCGGCAGGCGCCGGAGGCACGAGCTGATCCTCCGGACCCGCCCGTCGCACCCAGGCACGGTGCGCGACGAAGGGAAGGAGGGCGGCAAGCGCCCAGACGCCGAGACCCGCACCACCGGGTCCCGAGGAGATGACGGAGAGGCACAGGGCGCTCAAGGATGTGTACAGGACGTGGGTGTCGACAGCCGCCACGACGGCAGCGACAGCGACGACGCCCGCTGCCCCGATCGCGGGGAGCGAAGACGAGGAAGCGGAAGCGGCTGCAACCGGCGAGGAGGCCGAGAACGCGGACTCGGACGACTGCGCGATCCCGGAGCCGGTGAGCTGGGCGACCGTCGAAGCTGAGGTCAGCATGTCGACGATCGAGGCATCCGTCGCGGGTGCCGCGGGCGTCACCAGCGACTCACCGGCGCTCGTGAGCGCCTGGACGACGGTCGCGAGCGTGCTGTCGAGGTCGGCGGCGACCGTGGTCAGAGCCTCGTCGACGCCGACGGTCGAGACGACCTCGCCGACGACCGGAACGGCAGTGACGAGCTCGACGACCGGCGTGGTCACGGTGGAGACGACGTCGGTCGACACCACCTGCTGCACGGGGGCGACCGTCGCCGCCACAGCGGTGCCCGCCGTCTCGACGACCGCGGCGACGGGGGCCGGTGCGACGCTCACGACGGTGGCGACGGCATCCGTCGCGGTCGACGTGACACCGGTGACGGTCGAGCCGACCGCAGAGGTGGTGTCGCCGACGAGGCCGGTGACGGCACCCAGAAGACCCGGTTCCGCATCTTCGTCGGCGTGCGCAGCAGCGGCGCCGAAACCGAGGAGGACGGAGAGGATGGCGGCGGCGAACGCAGCGCCGACTCCCATCAGCGCCAGCCGCACGAGCTTGTTCAGCTCATGCCAGGTGACGGTCTCCACGTTCATCTCCCAAGATGAGAACGTAAACGCGATCGGTTGATCACGCTTCTGGGTGCCTGGTGACCAGAAAGCTACGCCCTCGTCGGCAGGCTGTCCAGGGCAAAAGCGGCTATGTCCCCCGAAGAGGGGACAGGCCGTGGTCAGTCGGCGTTACCTCGATCTGCTAGCCCTCGCGAGTTTGCATGTGGGGCCGAACTGTGCATAACCCTGACCGCATCCGCAACCTTCAATGAGGACTTCAACCACATCCTCATCCACAGGATGTGCGCAGAAAAAGCCCAGTTCAGAACGCACGTTTCGCGTAGATTTCGATTCGTGCACAGAAGTTATCCACAGGACTTGCCCACAGGGAGCGCGGCGTTTCGCGCAGTCTTTCCACATACTTATCCACAGCCCCGTTTGCGCCTGTCGGAGGCCCTTCGTAGCGTGGTCCCCGACCAGGTGGGTTGGCGCGCGCAATCGCGCGAGAAGGGTTGTGTGCATGTCGATCGCGGACATCTCCGAAGATCGAATCGGGGCACCCCGAGAGCACGAACGCACCCCGCCGCACGACCTCCTCGCCGAGCAGAGCGCCCTGGGTGGCATGCTGCTGTCGAAGGATGCCGTGGCCGATGTCATCGAGACGCTGCGCGGAGTCGACTTCTACATCCCGAAGCACGAGCTGATCTTCGAGGCGATCCTCACGCTCTACTCGCACGGTGAGCCGACCGACGTCGTCGCCGTCACCGACGAGCTCATCAAGACCGGCGAGCTTCAGCGCGCCGGCGGTGCCGACTACCTGCACACGCTGACCTCGATCGTGCCGACCGCCGCGAATGCCGGCTACTACGCGACGATCGTCTCGGAACGTGCGCTGCTGCGCCGACTCGTGCAGGCGGGCACCCGCATCGTGCAGATGGGGTACTCGGGTCAGGGCGAGGCGGTCGACGTCGTCAACAACGCTCAGGCCGAGATCTACGCCGTCACCGGCGCCGAGACGGCCGAAGACTACGTACCGCTCACCATCGCCGTCGACGCCGCCGTCGACGAGATCGAAGCTGCCCGCGGGCGCGACGGCCAGATGACCGGCATCCCGACCGGCTTCTCCGGGCTCGACCAGCTCACCAACGGTCTGCACCCCGGTCAGATGATCATCATCGCGGCGCGACCGGCCATGGGTAAGTCGACCCTCGCGCTCGACTTCGCCCGCTCGGCGGCCATCAAGCACGACATGCCGACCATCTTCTTCTCGCTCGAGATGGGCCGCAGCGAGATCGCGATGCGTCTGATGAGCGCCGAGGGTGCGATCCCGCTGCAGGCGATGCGCAAGGGCACGCTCGACTCGCGGGACTGGACGACGATCGCCGCGACACGAGGCCGCATCAACGACGCCCCGCTGTACATCGACGATTCGCCCAACATGACGCTCGTCGAGATCCGCGCGAAGTGCCGTCGGCTCAAGCAGCGCGTGGGACTGAAGATGGTCGTCATCGACTACCTGCAGCTCATGACCTCGGGCAAGCGCGTCGAATCGCGTCAGCAGGAGGTGTCGGAGTTCTCGCGAGCGCTCAAGCTGCTCGCGAAAGAGCTCGGCGTGCCCGTCATCGCGCTCTCACAGCTGAACCGTGGCGCCGAGCAGCGAGCCGACAAGAAGCCCGCACTGAGCGACCTTCGTGAGTCGGGCTCCATCGAGCAGGATGCCGACATGGTGGTGCTGCTGCACCGCGAGGCCGCTTACGAGCGTGACTCGCCCCGCGCGGGTGAGGCCGACCTGATCGTCGCCAAGCACCGAAACGGCCCGACCGACACCATCACGGTGGCGTTCCAGGGTCACTTCTCGCGGTTCACCGACATGGCGCCGGGGGACTTCGGGTAAGGACCGAGGCGAACGAGGAGCCGGGACGACGGTCAGATATCCGCCTTTCGACGGATGCGACGGGTGGCTTGGACGCTTAGCGTCGGAACATGGCCGAGTCGAAAGATGAACGTCGCACGTACGCCTCGCTCGGGGCAGTTTTCCTGCCCCTGGGGATCGTGTTCTGGCTCACGATGGACAACTGGGCGGTCGCGTTGCCCTTCCTCGTCCTCGGTCTGACGTTCTTGGCCGTCGGGATGAAGCCCGGAAGAAAGCCCAAGCCCGGCGCGGACGGTCGCCCTCGCGCGTGAGAGGGTTGCCGCATGCGCACGGCTCTTTCGGTGGACGGGCTGGCGAACGCACGTGACCTCGGCGGCCTGGAACGGCACGACGGTTCTCTCACTCCCGCGGGCGTATTCATCCGTGCCGAGGTGCTGGATCTTCTGAACGACTCCGGGTGGGCGGCACTTCGTGATCACGGCGTGCGTACCGTCATCGATCTGCGGCGACCAGACGAGGCCGCGGGTGCCTCGCCCGATGACATGCTCCTGGTGCGGGTCGATCTCGACGGCGATGAACGCGACTTCTGGGCACCATTCGAGGCGGACGGGCGGTGGGGGACGCCGCTCTACTACGTGGCTCACCTGGAAGAGCTGCCGCATCGGCTCGCGCACGTCCTTCAGGCGATCGCGTCGGCCCCCGAGGGAACAGTTCTGTTCCACTGCGGAGCCGGCTGGGACCGCACGGGCCTGGTCGCCGCCGTCCTCCTCAAGGCGGTCGGTGTCACCGAGGATGCCGCGGTCGAGGACTACCTCGCCTCGTTCGCCAACGCCGATGCGATGACCGCACTCCACGGCCGGTCCTTCGACGTGGACAAGCGGCTCGGGGTGCTCGCCGCATTCGGCCACACGCCGGACTCGGCGTTCCGTGACATGTACCGCCGGCTCGATGTGAGCGAGTGGCTCCGTCACGCGGGCGTGGACGAGGACGCCGCCCGCCCCATCCTCACCTGGCGAGGACGGGTCGACGCCCCGCTCGCGTAGTCGAGATCGACAGCGGATGGCCGAGTTGCCACCAGTGGTCGCTGTGCAGCGCGGGATGCGGCATCCACTGGCAACTCGACGCCGGACGACGGGGCCCGTCCTCCCCGACGTGGGGGAGAAGAATCAGACCGCGGTGGGATGCCGGGGCCGGCGCGATCGGGTTGCGTGGATGCATGAATCCTTCACGATCAGTCCTGACCGCGACCGCCCGGCCGACTCGCCGCGGGCCCCGCACCGCCGCAACGCTGGCCGCCGCCGTGCTGACGGTCGGACTGCTCGCCGGCTGCTCGCCTGCTCCGACCGCGACTCCGACGGCGTCCGCCAGCGCGGCCGCCGAGGTGGTGGCGCTCCCCGAAACCGTGCTCGGCGAGCACGCGCAGTGGGTGCTGGACGCGATCAACGGCGAGGTCGAGGATCCCGCGGCAGACGCGACCGAGCGCCTGTCGCCTGTGCTGCTCGAGCAGATCAGCGCGGAGGACCTTGGCGCGGTCTTCGCCCAACTCGAGCCGCAGAGCCCGTGGGCGCCGACCGAGGTGCAGGATGCCGGCGACTCGGCGCTCATCACGATCCGGCCCGCCTCGGGCGACGCGCTCGACATGCAGATCGCGGTGGACGCCGACGGGCTGATCACCGGGCTGCTCTTCTCGCCCTCCGCCGCAGACCGTGTGCCGGCGGAAACATGGTCGGAGCTCGAGGACTCCGTCGAGGGCTTCGCGGCCGACACGACCATGACTGTCACGGATGTCACCGACGGCGCGGCTGACCGGATCGCCGCCGCGGGCGAGGGAAGCGCGGTGGGCGACACCGAGGCCAAGCCCTCGGGCTCGATGTTCAAGCTCTACGTGCTCGGTGCAGTCGCAGACGCGGTTGCAGCGGGAGAGCTCGCCTGGGACACGCCGCTCACCGTCACCGACGATGTCAAGAGCCTGCCGTCCGGTGAGCTGCAGGATGTCGCCTCCGGCACGACGGTGACGGTGCAGGAGGCGGCGGAGAAGATGATCGCGATCAGCGACAACACCGCCACCGACATGCTGATGGCGGCGGTCGGACCAGATGCAGTGGAGCAGGCTCTCGTCGACATGGGTCACCACGATCCGTCGCTGAACAGCCCCATGCCGACGACTCGGGCGCTCTTCCAACTCGGTTGGGGAGAGGGCGGCGATGGCGGGCAGGCACGTGCCGACTGGAATGCCGCGACGACGGCCGCCGCGAAGCGGTCGGTGCTCGACGCGCTGCCGACCGGTCTGCTCGACATCCCCGTCTCGGCGGTCACCACGCCCGTCTGGCAGGACGGGCTGGACTGGTTCACGACACCCGACGACCTGGCCGCTGCCCACATCGCCCTGCAGGAGCGCGCGTCGACGGATGCCGGCGCGCCGATCCGCGGCATCCTCTCGGCCAACAGTGGTCTCGGCGACCTCGGAGACGAGTGGCCGTACGTCGCGTTCAAGGGCGGCAGCTCGATGGGCGTGTTGGGAGGCTCGTGGTACCTCGAACGGAAGGACGGCCGGACGTTCGTGATCACGATCCAGGGCTCGACGGACGACCCGAGCGAACTCGGCGACCAGGCCATGTTCTTCGGCCAGGTGACGGATGCCGTCGCGCTGCTGTCGGAAGAGTGAACGGACGCCGCGTCGGCCTGGTCGCTAGGGTGTGTCCATCACGGTCGCGGCCTCTCGTCTGGCGGTGCGCCGGTAGATCCCAGCGGACCGGGAGGCTGATGCGATGAGACCGCTTCGATACTCGATCAACGTCACGCTCGACGGGTGCGTGCACCACGAGGCCGGGGTCGCGCCCGACGAGGAGTCGATGAGGCACTGGACGGCCGAGATGGCGCGAGCCGACGCGCTGCTGTTCGGCCGGGTGACCTACGAGATGATGCAGTCGGCGTGGCGCAGGCCCGCGACCGGCATCTGGCCCGACTGGATGGACGAGTGGGAGGTCCCGTTCGCGGAGAACATCGACCGGGCGAAGAAGCACGTGGTGTCCAGCACGCTGACCGAGGTCGACTGGAACGCCGAGCTGGTGCGCGGCGACCTGGAGCGAGCGGTGTGGGAGCTCAAGGATGAACCCGGCGAGGGCCTGTGGGTGGGCGGGGTGACGCTGCCCCTGGCGTTGGCGGACATGGGCCTGATCGACGAGTTCGAGTTTCTGGTGCAGCCCGTCATCGCCGGACACGGCCCGACGCTGTTGGCCGGCCTGCGCGAGCGCATCCAGCTCGAGCTCGTGGATCGCCATGACTTCCGCTCGGGAGCGATCGCCCTGCGATACCGACCGGTGTCAGCAGTCTGAGATCCGTCAGGCCCGGTTCTTCGCGAGCAGCTTCGCGACGGCGATCATCGCGCCCCCGAGCACCGCGGGGATTCCCCCGCCCGGATGCACCGACGCCCCTACGCGCCAGAGCCACGGCGTGCGTAGGTCGTGGTGGGCCGGCTGGTGGAACGGACCACTCATCCACAGCGGTCGCGATGCGCCGTAGAGCGCCCCGTGCGGTTCGCCGAACGAGCCGTAGTACAGGGGATCGAGCACGACGCTGTCGCCCATGCGGTCGGTCAGGGGTGCATCCAGGCCCATCGTGGTCGAGATGCGCTCGACCTCGCGGCGCACGAAGGGGTGATCGAGCGAGTAGCCGTGCCCGTCGGCGGGGCTGGTGAGCAGGATGCCGAGGGTGCTGCGTCCGTTCGGATAGATCTCGCCCGCACGGTAGTGGTTGACGAAGGCCATGGTGTCGGCGGGCTCGTCTCCGGCGGCGAGACTGCGATGGAGCGCCGCGGGCTTGCTCGGGAGGATGACGCTGTGCGCTGCGATGTCGGCGGGCAGGGCATCCTGCAGCACGCCGTAGATCGCGATGGCCGAGCACGAGAGCGTGCGGGCTTCGCGTGAGCGGGATCGACCGAGCAGCCCGCTCAGGCGGTCGGCGTCCAGCGCGCTCACGACGATGTCGGCGGGGTGGACGGCGATCGTGGTGGTGACCCGCCCGCGCTCGATGCGTGTCACCGCCTCGCCGGTGCGCACCTCGACGCCGGCGGCATCCGCCAGTCGCTGCAGCGCGAGCGCCACCTCGTACACGCCTCCACGCGGCACCCACGCCCCGGTCTCGGCCATGATCGCCGGCATGCTGGCGTAGAGCGCGGGAGTGCGCGCCGGCGACACCCCGGCGTTGAGCGTGTGGATGGCGATGACCTCGCGCAGGCCCGCCGGCAGCCACGTCAGGCTGTCGAGGTAGGCGCGGGTGGTCAGCCGCGTGCCGTACACGGCGAGCAGTCGTCGCAGAGCCGGCAGCGACGCCGGGTCGAGCGAGTCGGCGAGCAGCAGCGCGGTGACGTCGTCGGCGAGGGGTGCGTGCAGATCGCTGAACCGTCGCCACGCCGCGTGCCAGGGGTGGCCCGGCGGGACGGGCAGCGAGACGACCTCGCCGTCGTAGTAGTAGCGGCCGACCTCGGGCAGTCGCACCAGATCGAGCGCGGCGACGTGCGAGATCGGGCTGCCCCCGGCATCCAGCCGTCGAAGCAGTTCGTCCCACACACCCGGGAACGTGACGATCGACGGACCCGTGTCGATCCGCTCGCCGTCCAGGTGCACACGCCGGCTCTTGCCCCCCACGGTCGGCTGGGATTCGAGGAGCGTGACGCGGTGCCCCGCCGTGGCGAGCAGTGCGGATGCCGCGAGACCGCTGAGCCCGCCTCCGACGACGACGATCCGGCTCATGGCGTCGCCACCTGGTCGACGCCGGTCACGGGTAGGTTCCGAGGAACATGCCGGCCAGCAGCAGCGCGCTCGCCACGGAGCCGGCGATGTACGGGAACGCCACCGACAGGGGGTAGAGGCGTCGTCCTGTCGCGGGGGTGGGTCGGCGCAGCAGCCACACGATCAGGATGCCGGCGATCACGACGTTGACGACGGCCACCGGCACGCTGACGACCGCGAAGAGCGCCGTCGAGACCAGCCACCATGCGCCGCTCCAGATGGCGGTTCCGCGGGGTCCGAGCCGGACTGCCGTCGTGGTGATGCCCGCCTCGCGGTCCTCCTCGATGTCCTGGACCGCGTCGAAGGCGTGCTTGGCGACGCTCCAGGCGAGCAGCCCGGCCACGGCGGGCCACACCGGCGGCGAGCCGAGCGCGACGGGCACGATCAGGAGGGGCAGCCCATAAGCGGCGTTGCTCAGGGAGTCCAGGAACGGGCGGGTCTTGAACCGCAGCGGGGGCGCCGAGTAGAAGACGAAGACACCGGTGTAGAGCAGCATCAGCGCGACCGCCAGCGGCGGAAGCGCGACGACGAAGTAGACGAGGAAGGGGACGTTCGCCACCGCGACCGCCCAGGCGATCATCCGCACCTCACGCGGTTCGATGCGAGCGCCTTCGATCGAGCCCTTGCGGGTGTTGAGCGCGTCGGTCTCCTGGTCGAAGATGTCGTTGACGCCGTAGATCAGCAGATTGAACGGCAGGGTCAGCCACAGCAGGATCGGAAGCGCCTGCAGGTCGAACGGCACTCCGGTCAGCCACATGCCGACGACGCCGGTGCCGACGGCGTTGATCCACAGCACGGGTCGCGAGATGTGGATCAGACGGCCGATGCGGGACACCGCTCCGGATTCTCGGGTCCGGGGGTTCGCCCCGGGGTGATCAGCGACGGCGGCTCCCGCCGGACTGGCGCTCTGGCGATGCAGCGTGGTCGTCGATGGCACTGCCCTCCGAGCTGTCGTCAACGGCGCATCCGATGATCGTGCTTCGCGATTTTAGCGCGGGCCCCGAGCGTCGGGGCCGATCGCCCGCACCTCGATGCCCGAGCGCGAGCCCGGTTCCGTGAGAACCTGGGCGCATGGCCGACCAGAGTCAGCTCTTCCCGGGCAAGCAGTTCATCTCGACGGTTCTGAGCGCGCTGGAGACCAAGACGGTCATGAGCGGAGCCCTCATCCGCATCTACCTCATGCGTGCAGCGATGGCCGGCGCGATCATCGGGGTGATGTACCTCACCTACTACGCCGTGATCGCGGCGTTCGACGGCATCGGGCAGGGGGAGTTCGACGGCGTCGGGCACATGGTCGGAGCAGTGGCCTTCGGCTTCGCCCTCGTGTTCATCTACTACAGCAAGTCCGAGCTCCTGACGTCGAACATGATGATCGTCACGGTCGGCGCGTACTACCGCAGCGCGGCATGGTGGCGACTGTTGCGCATCCTGGTGCTCTGCTACCTCGGCAACATCGTCGGCGGCCTGTTCGTGGCCGTGCTCGTGATGTTCTCGACGCTGGGCGACGGCGACGTCGGAGCCCAGATGTACGAGGCCGTCGACCACAAGCTCTCGTACCTCACGGAGGGCGTCACGGGATGGGGCGACCTGTTCGTCCGAGCCATCCTCTGCAACTTCATGATCAATCTCGCGATGCTGCTCGTTTACAACGGCCTCATCAAGAGCGACGTCGGCAAGATGCTCGTCATGATCGCCAGCGTCTTCGTCTTCGGATTCGTGGGGTTCGAGCACTCGGTCGCCAACACGGTCCTGTTCTCGATCGTCGGGCTGCAGGGAGGCCTCGATGTGGGGCTCGCCGTGGGCAACCTCGGGATCGTGCTGGTCGGCAACTACATCGGCGGCGGGCTGCTGATCGGCCTCTACTACGCCTACGCCAATGACGACCGCCGCTTCCACGGCGCGGGGCTGGATGCGACAGCAGGGAATGCGCCGGCCGACGGCGCGCGAAGCTGAGGGATGCCGAGCTGCACCTGCTCGACGATCCCCGGCCGCTACTTCACGAGCGGGCGCACCGTGGTGAAGCCGCCGTCGACGGGGATCACCTGACCGGTGATCCGCGCCGCGCCGGGCGACAGCAGCCAGTCCATGACGGCCGCGACCTCGTCCGCGGTCTGCACGCCGCCGAGCGGATACTGCCGCTCGGCTCCCTCACGCATCGCGGGGGCCTTCAGCATGCCCGCCGTCATCGGGGTGTCTGTCAGACCGGGGGCGACGGCGTTGATCCGCGCACCCTTGGCGGCATACGTCGCGGCGGCGCTGCGCACGAGCGCCTCCACGCCGCCCTTGGCCGCAGCGATGACCTCGTGATTGGCGACGCCGATGCGCGCGACCACCGAGCTGGCGAACACGGCAGCGCCCGGGGAGCCCTGCAATGCTGTGATCCACGCCTGGAGCATCCAGATGCTGCTCTCGAGATTGACGCGAAGAGTATCGAGAGCGTCGTCCGTCTTCGTCCGGTGAAGCGGCGCGATGAGCGTGCTCCCGACGGCGTGCGCGAGCAGCGAGGGCGCGCCGCCGAGTTCGAGGCGGCACTGCTCCACAGCCGCGAGGGCGCCCTCGGGTGTCGTCACGTCAGCGCCGATGCGCGCGTCTGCGGGAAGATCCGCCAGCAGGCCGGCGTCGCGGCCGACCGCGGCGACCCGCACGCCCCGGTCATGGAGGCGCTGCACGAGTGCACGGCCGATGCCACCACGCGCTCCCGTCACAAGCGCGATGTCGTTGCCGGTCATGGTGACTCCGTTCGTCGTCCTGAAACGATCATCGTGGACGGAGACCGGGTCGGGGCGGGTGGGCGATCCGGTTTTCGATCGCG
>JASDDH010000048.1 GCA_030407505.1 Planococcus sp. APC 4015 | reverse complement strand
CCTCCCCCATCCGCATCCGCGTCGCCGGCGTCGTCACGCCGCGCGGCCCCCCGCTCCTCGTCGCCGCGGCTCGCTGAGCCGAACGCAGCCACCTCCTCGGCGCCGCCGCATCCGGTCGCGCCGCTGTCCTGCATTCCCGCGCAGGCGTCATCCGCCGCGCACCCAGACGAAGGAACCACCCTCATGAAGAACTCCACCCATCCCCGACTCCTCCTCACCGGCGCGGCCGCGGGCATCCTGCTCGCCGTCGCCGCGCCGCTCGCCGCCTCCGCACATGTGACCGTGACACCGGATGCCGCGACCGCCGGCGACTACTCGGTGCTCACGTTCGCGTTCAGCCACGGCTGCGAGGACTCCCCCACCACCTCGCTCGCGATCGACGTTCCCGAGGGCATCGACGCGCTGGCCCCCCAGCTCGAGCCCGGCTGGACGGTCGAGGCGGTCGGGGCGGATGCCGGCATCCCGACCCGTGTGATCTACACCGCCGACACCCCCGTCGAGAACGGATTCCGCTCGACGGTGACGATGCAGGTGAAGTTCGCCGAGGACACCGCGGGCGAAGCGGTCGCATTCCCCGTCGTGCAGTCATGCGTCGAGGGCGAGACCGACTGGGTCGAGCTCGCGGCAGACGGCGAGGACCCCCACGAGCTCGACGCGCCGGCCCCGCTCGTGACGGTCGCGGCGGCGAGCGCCGACGCACACGGCGACGGGCATTCGTCGGCAGGCGCCGAGGCCACGGCCGCGGCGTCCACCGAGGCGGATCCGGTCGCCCGCTGGCTCGCCGCGGGCGCTCTCGTCGCGGGCCTCGCCGCCCTCGCGGTGGCGGTGCTGCGCGGTCGCACGCGCCGTAGCTGACCCCCGCGCCGGGGACGGACGCGGAGCGCGCCCGTCCCCGGCGTATCGCGCGCAGGGTGATTAGATGGATGCGCCATGCCCAGTGATGCCCCGACACCCAACATCCCGCCCGTGCTGCGTCCGGACGCACCCCCGGTCCACGCCCTGGGCGATCTCGCGGCGCGCTTCGCGACGGAGGTGCACGGCTCGGTCGAGGGCATCGAGCTCACCGGACTGACTCTGGCGACCGCCGATCTGCGTCCCGGCGACGTGTTCGTCGCCGTCAAGGGCGCCACGCGCCACGGCGCGGAGTTCGCGGGTGCGGCAGCCGACAAGGGCGCTGTCGCGATCGTGACGGATGCCGCCGGCGCGGCTGCGGCAGCGGCGTCAGGGCTTCCGGTCGTCGTCGTCGACGATCCCCGCGGCGTCCTCGGCGAACTCTCCGCCTGGGTGTACAGCACCGGGCGCGACGACGACCTGCCGCTGCTTTTCGGCACGACCGGCACCAACGGCAAGACGAGCGTGTCGCACCTGCTCGAGGGCATCCTGGGTCAGCTCGGCGTCGTGACGGGACTGTCCTCGACCGCCGAGCGCCACATCGCCGGCCAGGTGATCGTCTCGCGCCTCACCACGCCCGAGGCTTACGAGATGCACGCACTGCTGGCGCTCATGCGCGAGCGCGGCGTCGAGGCGGTCGCCGTCGAGGTCAGCGCGCAAGCGCTGAGCCGCCGCCGCGTCGACGGGCTCGTGTTCGACGTCGCGGGCTTCACGAATCTCACCCACGACCACCTCGACGACTACGCAGACATGCGGGCCTACTTCGAGGCGAAGCTGCCCCTGTTCACCGCGGAGCGTGCCCGACGCGCGGTGATCTGCATCGACGGCGAGCACGGCGCCGAGGTGCTCGCGCGCTGCGAAGTGCCCGCCGTCACCGTCGGCACGCCCGACATCGCGGGTGATCCCGCGGCCGCTGCCGCCGCCGACTGGGTCGTCCAGATCCTCGAGGAGCGCCAGGAGGGCACCGAGTTCTGCCTCAGCGGGCCCGAGGGCCGCACCCTCACGACGGTCGTCCCTGTCATCGGCCGCCACATGGCCGCCAACGCCGGTCTCGCGATCGTCATGATCCTCGAAGCGGGCTACGCGTGGGAGCGGCTCGTCTCGGCGCTCGACGGCGGCCGCATCGACGCGTATCTCCCCGGCCGCACCGAGCGGGTCTCGGGCGAACGCGGACCGGCTGTGTACGTCGACTTCGGCCACTCCCCCGACGCGTTCGAGAAGACCCTCGCAGCGGTGAGGCGAGTCACCCCCGGACGCGTCGTCATGCTGTTCGGCGCCGACGGCGATCGCGACGCCACGAAGCGCCACGACATGGGTCGCACGGGCGTCGAGGGCAGCGACATCCTGATCATCACCGACCACCACCCCCGCCACGAGGATCCCGACTCGATCCGCGCGACCCTGCTCGACGGGGCGCGGCGCGCACGACCCGACGCCGAGATCCACGAGTTCTCGCCCCCCGAGCGGGCCGTCATCGAGGCGATCGCGCTGGTCGGCGACGGCGACGCGATCCTGTGGGCGGGCCCGGGCCACCAGGACTATCGCGACATCCGTGGTGTGCGCACCCCGTACTCCGCGCGCGAGCTGTCGCGTCGGGCGCTGCGCGACGCCGGCTGGCCCGTGCCCGAGCCGCACTGGCCCGTTCCCTACCCCGACGACGAGACGCCGGCGTCTGACCCCCTGCGCCCGGTGTACTGACCACCGTCGGCACTGGCCGCCGGGCCTCCTGACCCCGCCGGTTACCGCTCCCGCCGAGACCGGGGATGTGGCTCAGACACGGGATCGCCACCCCCGGAGCGACGGATCCCCCTGTCTCGCCGCGAGACGCGCCGCGACCGCGTGAGTCAGCGGACGGATGCCGCGATCGCCGCGTCGGCGGTGCGCCGAGCCCACGACTCGGCCTCGGCCAGACTCTCGCGCGTCAGCTGCGCCGGCGGCTCGTGCGCGTCGACGACGCGTTCGATCGCCTCGATGATCGCCGGGAACGTCAGCCTGCCCTCGTGGAAGGCATCGACGGCCTGCTCATTGGCGGCGTTGAACACCGCCGGATAGGTGCCGCCCGCGCGGCCCACGCGCTTGGCGAGCGCCACGGCCGGGAACGCCTCCTCGTCGAGCGGCTCGAAGGTCCACGCCGTCGCCGTCGTCCAGTCGATGGGCACGCCCACCCCCGCGACCCGCAGCGGCCAATCGAGGCCGAGCGAGATCGGCAGCCGCATGTCGGGCGGCGACGCCTGCGCGATGGTGGATCCGTCGACGAACTCCACCATCGAATGAACGACGGACTGAGGATGCACGACCACGTCGATCGCGTCGTACCCGACGCCGAAGAGCAGATGGGCCTCGATGACCTCGAGGCCCTTGTTGACGAGGCTCGCCGAGTTCGTCGTGACGACACGGCCCATGTCCCACGTCGGATGCGCCAGGGCCTGGGCCGGTGTCACATCGTCGAGCGACGCGCGTGAGCGACCGCGGAATGGCCCGCCCGAGGCGGTGAGCACGAGACGCCTGACTTCGCTCGGCCGCCCCGCGCGCAGCGCCTGGGCGATCGCGGAGTGCTCCGAGTCGACGGGCACGATCTGTCCCGGCGAAGCCAGCGCTGTGACGAGGTCACCGCCCACGATCAGCGACTCCTTGTTGGCGAGCGCGAGGGTGCGGCCCGTCTCCAGCGCCGCGAGCGTCGGCCCGAGGCCCACCGAGCCGGTGATGCCGTTGAGCACCACATCGGCCTCGACATCGCGGACGAGCTGTTCGGCCTCGACCGCGCCGAGCGCCGTGTGCTCGACGCCGAACTCCTCGGCCTGCTCCCTCATCGCGTCGCGCTGCGACCCGGCCGACAGGCCCACGACGTCGAATCGTGCGGGATTGGCGCGGATGACGTCGAGCGCCTGCGTCCCGATCGAACCGGTGGAACCGAGGATCAGGACGCGGCGCATGACGTCAGCCTAGACGGGAGGCTACTGCTGCGGTGCGTGCTGGACGGCGAGGATGTCGATGACGAACACCAGGGTCTCGTCCTGCAGCTCGTGGCCCTCCTGCGTGCCGTAGCCGAACGCCGGCGGGATCACGACGAGCACCTGCGAGCCGACCTGCTGGCCCTCGAGCGCCTGCTGGAAGCCCGGCACCACACCGGTGGTGGCGAACTGCGTGGGAGTGCCGCGGTCCCAGCTGCCGTCGAAGGTGGAGCCGTCGGACCACTTGACGCCCTCGTACTGCACGACGACCGTGTCGCCGGAGGCGACCGTGGGTCCGTCGCCCTTCTTGAGGAGCGAGATCTCGACATCGGTCGGCGCATCGCCGGACGGGATCGTCACCGACGGTTTGCCGTCGTCGGCCAGCGTGACCTCGGGCATCCCGTCGACGGCATCCTGAGCCTCGCCCGTCGCCGTGGTGGGGATCTCTTCGGTGGCCTCGGCCAGCACCACCATCGACGACGCACCTTCGCCGAGCAGCGAGCCCGGGATGGCGAGAACCGTCTGGGAGCCGAGCGGGGCGCACTCGAGAGCCGCGACGAAGATCGACATCGACTCGGGGTCCAGGAGCATGGGGATCGTGCCGCCGTCGCCCACGGGACTGGACACCGAGTCCTCGATGGCGGCGCCCGTGACACCGTCGACGATCTGGTACGAGACCGACACGAGGTCGCCGACGGCGAGCTCGGGTCCGTCCCCCTCGGTGACGACGCTGCGCTCGAGCGCGGCGAACTCCAGGTCGGCGGGCACCGTGATGACGGCATCCGCTCCCGAACCCGAGACCTCGATCGCATCCGACGACGTGCCGGCGGGGGCCTCGAAGGCGCAGGCGGCGGCCGTGGGTGAGGGTGTGGCGCTGGAATCGGGCGTGCCGGAGCCCGAGCATCCCGCGAGCGCGAGGGCGGTGAGGGCGGTGACGGAGAGAGCGACGAGCGGGCGGATGCGCACGGAGGAAACCTCGGGATAGTCGGGCGGAGAGCATCCATCCTCCCGCACGTTTGCTTGGGCGCGCCTGTGAACCGGCCATTCCGATGCGGGAATGGAATCGGGAGTAATCTCGTCGGGTGACAACCGACGCCGTGCAGGAACCCGAAGAGACCGGCGGCATCCCGGCCCGCCGGATGGGGGCGACCTACGCGCTGGGGCGCTCGTTCATCAACCCGCTCGCACGGATCGTGTACCGCCCCCGCATCGAGGGAAGGGCGAACGTCCCGCGCACCGGGGCGGTCATCTTCGCCAGCAATCACCTGTCGTTCATCGACTCGATCGCGATCCCGGTCGCCGCGCCCCGGCCCGTGCACTTCCTTGCGAAGGCCGACTACTTCGAAGGTCGTGGAGCCAAGGGGTGGGTCTCGCGCTCGTTCTTCACGTCGATCGGCGCCATCCCGGTCCATCGCGGCGCCGGGCAGGCGGCACTGGACGCCCTGGACCAGCAGAAGCAGCTCCTCGAGGAGGGCAGCGCGGTCGCGCTCTACCCCGAGGGCACCCGCTCCCTCGACGGCCGCCTGTACAAGGGCCGCACGGGTGTCGCGTTCCTCGCGCTCGAGACGGGCGCGCCGGTCGTGCCCGTCGGACTCATCGGCACCGACAAGGTCATGCCGGTGGGGGCGAAGATGCCGTCGCTGAGCGAACGCATCACGGTCAAGTTCGGCGAGCCCCTCGACCTCGCCCATCACGGCCCCGCGTCATCGGGGCGCGCGCGGCGCGCCGCCACCGACGAGATCATGGCGGCGATACATGCGCTGTCGGATCAGGAGCTGGCGAACGCCTACAACGAGGTGCCGGCGCAGGGGCCCATCGAACGCATCAAGCAGGTTCTCCCGCACGAGCGGCGCTGAGGCCTCCGGGCGCGGCGACGAGGATCGTCGCTTCGTGCCGCACCGGGAAGTTCACCGAGTTGGCGATGAAGCACCAGGCGTTCGCCTGCGCGTGCGCGGCGGCGGCGGCATCCGTCATCGAGGAATCGGCCACCGTGACGCGCGGGCGCAGCACGACTTCGCGGAACGCGCCACCGCCCGTGCCGTCCTCGACCATGACACCCGAGGCGTCGTCCTCGTAGGCCACGACCACCACGCCCGCCCCGACGCAGGCGTGCAGATACGACAGCAGGTGGCATTCGCTGAGGGCCGAGACGAGAAGGTCCTCGGGGTTCCAGCGCGACGGATCGCCGCGGAACGGCTTGTCGGCGGATGCCAGGAGATCGGGCTTGCCGTCGATCTCGATCGTGACGGCGCGGTCGTAGTCGCGATAGCCCGACGTGCCGGTGCCACGGTCTCCGGTCCACGTGGTCCGGACGGAATAGCGATGCTCACCGAACATGCGCAACAGTCTGTCACGACGGCGTGACACGGCCCGGTTGTAGGCTGGCGGGGTGCCGCAGACCTTCTCCGCGACGGGTGCCGTCGAGCTCGCGACCGTCGACCGCAGCGGGTTCGTGGAATCCCGTCACCTGGGCGTCGCGATCGTCCTCGCCCCCGACGGAACGGTCGCCGAGAAGCTCGGCGACGTCTCCGCGCTTGTGCTCCCCCGCTCGAGCCTGAAGCCGCTGCAGGCGCTCGCGTGTCTGACGGCCGGAGCGTCCCTCGAGGGTGAGCGCCTCGGCATGTCGACGGCGAGCCATTCGGGCACCGACCGGCACGTCGAGGTCGTGCGCGGCATCCTCAACTCGGCAGGTCTCGACGAAGACGCACTCGGCTGCCCGGCCGCCTGGCCCGGCGACCAGGCGACGCGCGACGAGATGGTGCGCGAGCTCGGCAGTCCCACCCGCATCCGCATGAACTGCTCAGGGAAGCACGCCGCGATGCTGGCGACGTGCGTGGCCAACGGG
Source organism: Planococcus sp. APC 4015 (assembly GCA_030407505.1). GTDB lineage: Bacteria > Actinomycetota > Actinomycetes > Actinomycetales > Microbacteriaceae > Microbacterium. Next base: position 8,716 of record JASDDH010000048.1, on the reverse strand, counting down.
TGGGACACCGCGTCGTACCTCGAGGTCAACCACCCGCTGCAGATGCACATCCGCGAGGTCATCGAGCGGCTCACGGGTGAGAAGCTCGCCGCGCCGGCCATCGACGGCTGTGGTGCGCCGGTCTATGCGCTCACGCTGTTCGGCCTCGCCCGGGCCATCCACCGGGTCGGCACATCGTCGACGACCTCGCCCTTCGCCCTGCACCGCACCGCCGGCACCCTCGTGCAGGCGGTGCGAGACAACCCGTGGACCATCGACGGCCCGGGACGCCCCGACACCATCGTCATCGAGAAGCTCGGCGTGTTCGCCAAGGGCGGCGCCGAAGGAGTCATGGTGATGGTCGCCCCCGACGGCACCACCGTCGCGCTGAAGATCCTCGACGGATCGGGCCGGGCTGCCACGGCCGTGGCGCTCCGCCTGCTCGAACGCGCAGGTGCCCTCGCGGCATCCGACGTCGCCGACACGCTCTCCGCACTCCCGCTGTCGATTCACGGCGGCGGATCGGTCGTCGGGGCGATCCGCCCCGCGTTCTAGAGACGCTCCTACGAGGAGCGGATGCTCCAACGGCGGAGCGGAAAGGGTCACACGATGAGGATCAGCGTCCCCACCGAGGTCAAGAACAACGAGTACCGCGTGGCGCTCACACCCGCGGGTGTGCACGACCTCGTCGCGGCAGGGCACGAGGTGTTCGTCCAGCGTGGTGCGGGACTCGGTTCGTCGATGCCCGATGCCGAGTACGAGGCGGCCGGCGCGACGATGCTGGACGAGGCGGCGGAGGTCTGGGCGCGCGCCGAGCTGCTGCTCAAGGTCAAGGAGCCTATCGCGAGCGAGTACGGGTACTTCCGCGATGACCTCGTCCTGTTCACGTACCTCCACCTCGCCGCCGATCGCCCGCTCACCGATCAGCTGATCGCCGACCGCGTCACCGCCATCGCCTACGAGACGGTCCAGCTCGCCGGCGGCGGACTCCCCCTCCTCGCTCCCATGAGCGAGGTCGCGGGCCGTCTCGCGCCGACCGTCGGGGCTGCGACCCTGATGCGGTCGGCCGGTGGACTCGGGCTGCTCATGTCGGGCGTGCCCGGCACGCGCCCCGCCGCGGTCACCGTCATCGGCGGCGGTGTCGCCGGCGCGAATGCCGCCGTCATCGCCGTCGGGCTCGGCGCCGACGTCACGGTCTTCGACACGAACGTGCAGCGGCTGCGCTACCTCGACGATCACTTCCAGGGTCGGGTGAAGACCGCGGCATCCAACCCGCTGGATCTCGACCGCGCCGTCACCGCGTCGGATCTCGTGATCGGATCCGTGCTCATTCCGGGCGCGAAGGCGCCCAAGCTCGTCACCAACGACATGGTCTCGCGCATGCGCCCGGGCTCCGTGCTCGTCGACATCGCGGTCGACCAGGGCGGCTGCTTCGCCGACACCCGGCCGACCACGCACGCCGATCCGACGTTCCCCGTGCACGGGAGCATCTTCTACTGCGTCGCGAACATGCCCGGCGCTGTGCCCAACACCTCGACGTCGGCGCTCACGAACGCGACACTGCCCTACATCCGCCTGATCTCCCGCCTCGGCTGGAAGGCCGCGCTGAAGACGGATGCCGCTCTCGCCGCCGGTCTCAACACCTTCGGCGGCGGCGTGGTCAACGAGGGCGTGGCGACCGCTCACGGCATCCCGCTCGCCCCGCTCGCCGAAGCGCTCGTCTGACCGCCACCCATCCCTCGCGAGACCGCGCGTCGGCAACGCCCGATCGCGGGAACCGGTGCACGCGCGCGGTCTCGCAGGGGTCGCGGTGGCGGAGGATGGACCTATGACCTCGATCCCTGCGCTCACCGACGACGGCCGACGGTTCGTCACCGACTACCACCTGGCGACGCTGTCCACGATGGGCCGGGATGCCGGCATCCACGTCGTCGCCGTGGGCTTCACCTTCGTCGACGGAATCGTGCGCATCATCACGAGCGACGGCAGCCAGAAGGTGCGCAACATCGAGCGTGATCCGAGGGCGACGGTCGCCCAGCTCGCGGGTCCGCAGTGGATGAGCATCGCGGGCAGCGCCGTGATCGAACGGGATCCGGATGCCGTGGCACACGCGGTCGCACTCTATGCCGAGCGCTACCGCCCGCCGCGCGTCAACCCGAAGCGCGTCGTGATCACCCTCACCCCCGAGAGGGTGCTCGGCTCCTCGGGTCTGTGGGCCTGAGACCCGCTCAGATCCCGCCGTCGACGGAACGCACGAACTCTCCCGGCTCATCGGGCACGAGGACGGGCGTGTCGCGGTTGAGGCTCTCTCCGCGGAAGAACCGCTTCGAGCGCGGGAACAGGAACCACACGAACATCAGCACCACGCCGACGGCCAGCGCCCCGATGCCGACGACGAACGTGCCGCCGATCCCGAACAGCACCGTGTAGCCGTAGTCGACGTCGTACATGTCGATGGCTGACTGGATGAACGCGTAGGTGAGCATGAGCGAGCCGAGCAGCGGCAGCAGGAACCGGTAGAAGAAGTTCCTCGTCGAATCGAAGAGCTCGCGACGGAAGTACCACACGCACGCGTAGCCGGTGATCGCGTAGTAGAACGCGATCGCGAGACCGAGCGACAGGATCGAGTCCTGCAGGATGTTGTCGCTGATCAGCGTCATGCCGACGTAGTACACCGATGCCACGACGCCCATCACGAGCGTCGAGAACGACGGGGTCTTGTAGACCGGATGCACGGTCTTGAACTTCGCCGGAAGCGCCCGGTAGACGGCCATCGACAGGGTGCCGCGCGCGGTCGGCAGGATCGTGGTCTGGGTCGAGGAGACCGCCGAGATGAGCACCGCGACCACGAGCACCCAGCCGACCGGGCCGAGCAGGCCGTCCTTGATGGCGAGGAAGAAGTCATCGGCGTTGGCCTCGTTGCCCAGGCCCGTCCCCGTCTCGCCGAGCCCGGCGTACATCATCGCCGCGACCGTCACCGAGACGTAGGTCACGAGCAGGAGCACGCACGTGAGCAGCGCCGCGAGACCCGGGATGCGCTGGGGGTCCTTCGTCTCCTCGTTCAGGGCGAGACAAGTGTCCCAGCCCCAGTAGATGAAGAGCGCGAGGAGGATGGCCTCGGTGAACCCGCTCCACTCGGTGAAGGCGAACGGGTTGAACCAGGCCCAATCGAACGGCGTCGGGTCGGGGGCCGTGCCGGCGAAGAACTGCCACAGCGCCGCGATCACGAAGATCGCCAGTGCCAGGTACTGGATGCCGAGCAGGATGTTCTGGATCCGCTCGCCGATCTCGGTGCCGCGCCAGCTGATGTAGGTCATCAGTGCGATGAAGACGACGCCGGTCGCCGTGACGAGCGGGACGTTCTCGGAGAGCAGCGCGTCGGGCGAGGTGCCGACGATGCCGTCGACGAGCGCCCACAGGTAGATGCCCCCGATCTGGGCGAGGTTGGCGAGCACCACCATGCCGGCGACCGCCACACCCCAGCCGCCCATCCATCCCACCCACGGGCCGAACGCCTTCGTGCCCCAGGTGAACGTCGTGCCGCAGTCGGGCACGGCGTTGTTGAGCTCGCGGTAGGCGAAGGCGATGAACAGCATCGGGATGAAGGCGAGGACGAACACGATGGGCGCCTGGGCGCCCACGGCGAGGACGACGAAGCCCAGTGTCGCGACGAGCGAGTAGACGGGCGCGGTGGAGGCGAGACCGATGACGGTCGAGCCCCACAGGCCGAGCGTTCCCGCTGCGAGGCCCTTGCCTTCGGGACGGGTGAGGTTGATCGGGGATGTGACCACATGCTGAACGTACGGTGACGGCCGGAGACGGGTCAAGGGCGTGCGTGGCGACGGTCCGACCGGACGTCGCCTCCGGGAAGGACGATCCGCACGGCGTCGCCACCTGCGGAGTGCAGCCAGGCCCGCCGAGCTCCGTGCTCGGCATAGGGCGGAAGATCCCGCGAGGCGGTCAGGACGCGGTACTCGGCGGCGCAGCTCGTGTCGACGACGAGGTCGTGGTCCGCTCTCACGGCGGCCAGCAGCCGCCACTCCCGCTGCCACTCATCGGGGTCGCCGACGATCACGACGGGGCCCGTCCCGGTCGCCGCGGGGTCCGCCGCGTACTCCGCCACCGACAGACACCGGATGCCTCGCCCCGCCCACCGCTCGAGCGCCGGTCGGACGGCGGCTCGGCGCCGCGTCACGAGGCCGGTGAGGGCGGCGCGGGGCATCCACTCGGCTGCGGCGGCAGGCACGGGCGCGGCGACCGCGTCGGCCAGCGCGACCTGCACGGCGATCCGGTCGAGGTGACCCCGCCCCGGCGGCACGTCGACGGCGTACTGGGCGGGGTCGCCGCCCGCGGCGAGGTGATCCGCGCGGGAGGAGGTCGCGAGCACGAGCCGTCGCGGCAGCAGTTCGCCCAGCCGCGCCGCCACCCCGGTGAGCCGCTGTGCGGAGGCGACCACGAGCAGACCGGCGTCACCTGCCCCGCGGAACACCTGCTCGAGTCGCTCGACGAGCACGTGGGCGTGATCGGGCGACAGCCGCGACGCCAGCGAGTCGAGGTCGTCGACGACGATCACCGTGCCGCGCGCAGGCGGGTGCTCGACGAGATCGGCGACCGCGTCCCACGCGGCTTCTCCGCCGGGCGGCACGCGCACGATCGAGTGCGCCTGTGCCGCGACGGTGCCGAGGGCCGTGGACTTGCCGGCGCCGGGCCCGCCCACGACCAGCAGACCGCGATCGCCGGGCGCGAGCCCGACGGGGCGCTGACGCTGCACGAGCGGTTCGTCGGCGAGACCGAGCAGCAGCACGCCTCCGTCGCCCCCGCCGAGCTCGCCGAGCTCGCCGAGCTCGAGCCGGCGCGGCAGATCGGGAAGCCACGGTCTGCGCGGCACCGGTCCGACGGCTGACACCTCGATCGCTGCGACGTCACCGGGTGTCGACAGGGCGATCCGCACACGGTGCGGGGCCGTGTCGGCGCCGCGCTTCACCAGCGCGATGCCCCGGACGGCGCCCGGAAGCCGGGCGGCCTCATCGGTGCCGATGACGGCACGGCTGTCGGCGGCATCCGTCACCCGCAGGCTCACCCGCAGAGGACAGTTCGCCAGCAGGCTGTCGCGCACCACGCCCGAGATGCGCTGGGTTCCGAGCACGAGGTGCATGCCCAGCGCCCGACCGCGCGCGGCGATGTCGCCGAAGACGGCATGCAGCTCAGGATGGTCGCCGAGCAGCGCCGCGAACTCGTCGACGACGACCACCAGACGGGGAAGCTCCACTCGCGGATCGAGGATGTCGCGGGCGCCCAGACGCGCGAGCTCGCCTTCGCGCCACCGCACCTCGGCGCGCAGGCTCTCGATGGCCCGCCGCGCGCCGGACCCGTCGAGGTCGGTGATGACGCCGGTCACATGCGGGAGCGCCCGCAGCCCGTCGAACGCCGTGCCGCCCTTGAAGTCGGCGAGCAGGAAGCTCACCTGCGCCGTGGAGTGCGTGGCGGCGAGGGCGAGTACCCACGTGATGAGCAGCTCGCTCTTGCCCGAGCCCGTGACGCCCGCCACCACCGCGTGGGGCCCGTCGGCGACGAGGTCGACGACGCTCGCGGAGCCGGCGCCGAGGCCGAGCACCGCGGGGAGCGCGCCGTATCGAGCGGGCGGGGCTGCTGCGAGCAGATCGGCGAACGCCACCGGAGCCTGACTGGGCGGCATGATCCCGAGAGTGGATGCCGCACGCTCGGCGAGCTCATCCGCGATCCACTGCGCCTGCTCCGCCCCGACCGCTTCGACCGCGAGCTCACGGAGCACACCGCGATGGTCCAGCGTCGCCCCGCCGAGCGACGACGTCGTCAGGATGGCTGCACACCCCGGCGGGATCGGTGCCTCCGGGTCGACCAGGGCGATCACGACATCGGCGCCGGAGGGTTCGGCGGTGACCGACAGCCGGCGTCCCCCGCCCGCCGCCCGATGCGGAAGCTTCTCCACCCATTCCAGTCCGGGCGCGAGGCCGCCCACGATCTGCAGGTCGTCAGGGGGAACCGCCAAGCACATCTGCAGCACCAGCGCCCGGTGCACCGCCGCGGCCAGCGCACCCGCCCCCACGACCGCGACGCCCGCCGACGCCGACACCACGACCGGGGCCGCCGACAGACGGGTCGCACGGGCGCGCACGGCAGACGACAGATCATCGCCGGCGCCGCCCGTCACCCGCACCTCGCTCGCCACGACTCCCCTGCCGACCACGAGCGCATCCGCCCGCTCGGGTGCGCGCCGCCAGATGTCGCCGTCCTTGCGCACGAACGCCGCCGCGTCGGGATGCTGCGCCGACAGCATCCGCCGCTCGCGGGCGTGACGGCGCTCCACCGCCTGGGTGACGCGCTCGCGGGCGGCGGCGGCATCCGCCCCCGCTTTCTTCCGATCGCGCCGCGCACCCCTCTGCCCGTCCACGACGCTCGCCGCCGCGATGAGAGGGCCGAGGGCTGCCAGCAGGAGCGCGAACACCGAGCCGGTGACCAGCCACAGCGCGACCGCACCCAGCACCGGCACCGTGGAGGCGACGAGCGGCAGCGGCGGACGCGGCGGGGGCGCCCAGGCGTCGGGAAGGCTCAGCTGGTCGATGTCGAGCAGGTCGTCGAAGCGGGCGTCGACCGAGGCGGAAGGCAGGGGCACGGGTCCATTGCACCCGGCATCCCCGACGATGACGCCCAGATTGCGCAGGCTGTGGACGACGCGATCGTCAGGATCGGCTGGGGAGGAGCGGCTCAGCCGGCGCGCGCGACGTCCAGGACGATCACGGTGACGTTGTCGCGTCCGCCGTTCTCGAGGGCCGCGTCGAGCATCGCGAGCACGGCGTCGGCGGGGTCGGCGTTCTCGGTGAGGAAGTGCTGGATGCCGTAGTCGGTGAGCTCTTTCGTGAGCCCGTCGGAGCAGATCACGAAGCGGTCGCCGTCGACGACCTCGAGGCGGACGTAATCGGGGATCACGCCGTCGCTGGGGCCGACGGCGCGGGTGATGACGTTGCCGTACGGGTGGCTCTCGGCCTCTTCGGGACTCAGGCGACCCGCGGCGATGAGTTCTTGCACGACCGAGTGGTCGGTCGTCACCTGGGCGATGCTGCCTTCGCGCATCAGATAGACCCGGGAGTCGCCGATGTTGAGCGTGACCCAGTGGGCCGTCGCGCCGGTGGTGTCGAGGAAGACGCCGGTGACCGTCGTCCCCGTGCCCTCGTCGGTCGTCTCGGGGTGCGAGGCGATGTCTTTCACGGCACGGGCGAGGGCCTTCTCGATCGTGCGGGGTGAGACGGTGCCGGCATCGGCGAGCGGCTGCAGTCGATCGACGGCGCTCGCGCTGGCGATCTCACCGCCGATGTGGCCGCCCATGCCGTCGGCGACGACGAACAGCGGGTAGGTGGCGAGCATCGCGTCCTGGTTGATGTCCCGACGACGCCCGCGGTCCGTCACGGCCGCCCACGTGAGCACGAGATCGCCTCCGGGTGCGGCCACGGTCGCGGACTGCGTGGATACCTCTGACACGCCTCGTCCTCCCCGTCGACCGGCTGCCCGAGTCCGCCTGGATGGCCGGACCGGCGTGTCTTCATCCTAGTAGGTGCCCCGGCGGCGCCCCCGGAGCCGCGCGCGCCTGCGCGGCATCCACTCGTCGATCAGACCTGGGCGCCCGGATCCTCGGGCAACGGGAACAGCGCGTCCAGGGCCGCGAGTTCGTCGGCCGACGGCGTCCAGGCGGAAGCAGCGGCCGCGTTCGCGCGCACCTGCTCGGGGCTCGTCGCCCCCGCGATCACACTCGACAGCGACGGGCGCGCCAGCAGCCAGCCGAACGTCGCCTCGAGCATCGTGATGCCTCGTTCGTCGCAGAACGTCTGGAAGGCCTCGAGGGCGTCCCACGGTGCGTCTTCCCACACGTGCGCACGCTGACGCATGATGCGGGTGTCCGAGGGCGCGTGGTCGCGCGAGAACTTGCCCGTCAGCAGGCCGTTGTGGAGCGGGAAGAACGGCAGGAAGCCGATGCCGAAGCGCTCGACGGCCGGGAGCACCTCGCGCTCCGCCGCGCGCGCGAGCAGGCTGTAGTGGTTCTGCGCCGAGACGAACGGCACTCCCGCTCGCTCGGCCGCGATGAAGTGCGCCTCGGCGATCTGCCAGCCGGCGAGGTTCGAGTGGCCGATGTAGCGCACCTTGCCCTCGCGCACGAGGTCTGCCAGCACATCGAGGGTCTCGGCGATCGGCGTGCGGGGATCGGGGGTGTGCAGCTGGTACAGATCGATGCGATCGGTCTGCAGACGGGTGAGGGATGCCTCGACGGCCCGCCGCACGTACGTCCGGGACGCCTTCGCCCCGCTGGGCGGGTAGCCCATGTCGCGCCCGAAGTGACCGAACTTGGTGGCGAGCACGACTTCGTCGCGGCGGCCCCGCAGCGCCTCGCCCATCAGCGTCTCGGACAGACCAGGCTCTCCCCCGTACATGTCGGCGGTGTCGAGGAACGTGATGCCGGCCTCGATCGCGGCATCCAGGACCGCACGCGTGCCCTCGAGGGTCTCGGTGCGCGTACCGGGACGCCCGAAGTTGTTGCAGCCGAGACCGGCGGCGGAGACGAGGAGACCGGATGCGCCGACTCGGCGCGAGGTGATGTCGGATGCCATGCCTCCACGCTAGGCGACGTCCCCGCGTGAACGCGATGACCCCCCGCCCGGAGGCGAGGGGTCATCGACGGGATGAGGTCAGACCTTCGGCGGCTCAGGCG
>JASDDH010000047.1 GCA_030407505.1 Planococcus sp. APC 4015 | reverse complement strand
CGGCCCTTCGACAAGCTCAGGGACCGCGGAGGGCTCGGGGACCGCGACGACCCCGCCGCGCGCGCGGAGGCTCACCGTGCCGGTGCTGCTGCTCATCGTCGGCGTCTCGCTCGTCGGAGTGGCGGCGATCTTCTTCCTCACCCTGGCGTGGTTCTTCACCGGCATCGCGGTGCGCGCCGCCATCATCGGGGCGATCACGGTCGCCACGATCGTCGCGGCGTCACTGCTGCGCCGCCGCGAGCTCACCGCCACCGCCGAGGGCATCGCGGCGCTCGGCGTCGTGCTGCTCGGCCTCGACGCCTGGGCCGTACGCGCCAACGACCTGTTCGGGGCGGGATCGTCGCAGCCGGCGGTCTGGGCTGGGCTCTCGGCTCTCGTCATCGCCGTCCTCTGCCGCCTGTGGTCCCGCCTCTCGGGGTTGCGCGTGCCCGACCTGACCGCAGCGGTCGCGATCCCGTCCGGGCTCGGTCTGCTGCTGGGCGGCATCCTCGATCTGCCGACACCCGAGGCCGTCACCGCGGGGTTGCTCGGCGCCGCGGCCGGTGGCCTCGTGCACGCCCTCCCGGCCCCGTGGTCGGCGGCGCGCCCGCCACGCGATGCCGTCGCGGAACGGCTCGTGCTCGCGGTGGCCGGAGTGGTCGCGCTGGTCACCGCCGGCGGGGTGCTCGTCATCGCGACCGACGGCGTCGCCGCCGCCGTCTGGGGCACCGCCGGACTCGTCGTGCTCGGCAGTGCCCACGCCGTGCTGCTGCGACCCGGTGTCGAGCCGCTCCCCGGTGCCGCCCTGATGCGCGGGGTCTCTTCGGCGCTCGCCGCGGCAGCGGCCGCCACCGTCGGCTGGCAGCTCGCGGTGCGCGACGGCGCGCCGGTGCTCGTCTCGTTCGTCGCGCCCGTCGTCGCCGTGGCGATCGCGGTGGCCGTCGACCGCGCACGCACCCGCATCCCGTGGCTCCTGCCCGCGGCGATCACCGCGGGCGCCGCGGGAGCGATCACGATCATGGTCGCCGTCGGACAGTGGGCGTTCTCCGGTGTGCTCGAGATCTCGAGCGCGTGGTCTGTCTGGCAGACGGATGCCGTCGCCTCTCCGCTCGCCGACCTGACCGTTCCGCTCCTCAGCGCGGGCGCGGCAGCCGTCATCGCCGTCCTCCTGTTCTTCTCGCGCACCCTCGACCGCCCGGTCGTGCGAGACCTGCGGCCGATCGTCGCCGCGACGCTGGTGCTCGCGGCGACGTCGCGCACGGCGATTCCGCTCGTCGTCGTCGCGACGGGCGCGGTCGTCGCCGTCGCGTCGGTGGTCGCCCTGCGTCGCACCGACGCGCGCGTCGGCTGGATCGCCGCGGGAGCCGTCGGCGCCGTCGTGGCCTACGTCGCCGGCACGTCGAACGTCTGGCTGTGGATCGCCGCTGTGGTGGTCGCCGTCGCACTGCCTGTGGCACAGCGTCTGTCGACGAAGGTGCTGCCCGGCGCAGCCGTCGTCTTCGCCCTCGCGTCGGTCCTCGTGGCGTCGATCTCGGCCTTCATCGCCCCGCACGCGATGTCGACCGTCCTCGGACTCGCGTCCGTCGACCCAGAATCCGCGTTCATCCTGCTGCAGTGGGTCGCCCTCGCCACGGTCGCCTCATCGATCGCCCTCCGCCTGCACGCTCGGACCCGCGATGCGCTCACCCTCGCCGCGGTCGGACTGTCCGCCGTCTCGCTCGCCGCCGCCGCTGTGCCCGAGTTCGGGCGCCCCGGGATCGCCTCCGCGACGCTGCTCGAGCCGACGCTCGCGATCCCCCGCGGCATCCTGCTGCTGCTCGCCTTCGGGCTCATCGCGGTCGGGCGCACCCGCGTCGGGCGGGCACCGGCGCTCGCGGGGGCCTTCCTGCTCGCACCGCTCGCCGCGTACAGCGCCCACGCGATCGTGACGACATTCGGGATGCCGGACGGCGCCCAGCCGGAATGGTCGCCGCTCGTGTACACGACCGTCGCCGCGGCCTTCGTGTGGGCGGGCGCGACAGCAGCCTGGACGCGTCCGGCTGCCGCGAGCACACGCATGGCCGTCGACCTGGGTGCTCTCGCAGTCGTGCTGGTGGTCATCTGGCCGGTCGGCGACGACCTCGTCGGCGCTCTGCTCGCGATCATCGGCATCGGGCTGGCGGGCGCCTCGGTCACGCGTGGATGGACGGGCACGACGACGAGCGCAGACGGGTTCGCCGTCACGCGGGCCGCGGGTGCGACCACGAGCGAAGCGCCGCGGCGGCTGTTCGCGTGGCCGGCATTCGGCGCTCTCACGGTCGCCCTCTGGGCATGGCTCTCCACCGCGTGGCCCGATGCGAGCCTCGAGGCGTACGTCGTCGCTCCCGCCGCCGGGCTTCTGGCGTTCGGCATCCTGCTCCTGTGGCTCCGCCGACGCGCCGAAGCGACCGTCGCCGTCGGCCTCGGGCTCACCCTGGGGCTGGTCGTGCCGGCGGTCGCGTCGTGGGGGAGCGGCGTCGAGCTTCGCGGCATCATCGCCGGCATCGCCGCTGCGCTCGTGGCGCTCGCCCTCACGCTCACGCCGGCCCGCCGCATCACTCCCGTGGCGATCGTCGGCGCCACCGCCTGCCTGGTGGCGCTCGCGATCGTCGCTGCAGAGCGCACCTGGCGGGGCGAGCCGGTCGAGGCCCTGTGGCTGCTGCTCACGCTGGCGGTCGCGCTCGGCTCGGCGTCCGGGCTCGCGCTCGTGCGACCGGTGGCACCGGCATCCCGTGCCTTCGGCGTCGTCGTGCCGCCGCTGACCCTCATCATGACGGCCGCCGTCGCGGCGATCGTGGCCGCCGGCGGCCCGAGCGTGTGGGTGGCGGTCGGGGTGCTCGTCGTCACGCTGGGGCTGCACGTGGCGAGTGCCGCGATTCATCGCATCCCGTTCTCCGGCCCCCTGCGCTGGACAACGGTCGTCACGGCCGGGATCGCGGGCGCGGCATTCGTGCTGACCGATGTCGTCACCGAAGTCGAGTTCGTGAGCCTGCCCCTCGGCCTCGCCCTGCTCGCCGGAGCACTGCTGTCGGCGTTCCGCGTCGATCGTGCCGTCGAGTCCGAGCGCCTCGTCTGGGTCATCGGCCTGGTCGTCGCCTCGGCCCCGAGCCTCCTGGCCGCGCCCGAGCCGATGCGCGTCTGGCTCGTCGTCGGCGCGACGCTGGCGGCATCCCTCGCCGTCGTCTGGCTGCCGATCGCCGATGTCGGCCGGCTCAAGACCGTGTCGGCGGTCGTCTTGACGGGGGTGGCTGTCGCCATGTCGCTGCGCGCCCTGGCCGGGCCCGGGTCGGCGCTGCCCGAATTCGCCGCGATCGTCGCCGGCACCGGGGCGATCGCCGTCGCCGCGGGCCTCGTGCGCCTCGGCTCGCGCGAGCGCGGCACGGCGCTGCCCACCGTGGTGGCGGGTGTCGGTGCGGCTCTCGTCATCGTCACCCTCGGGCTGCGCCTCGACGGGATGCTGCTTCCCACCGCCGTCGTCGCCGTCACGGCGGGCGTGATCGGCGTCGCGGGTGCCCTGCTCCTCGGCTCGGGACGATGGTCGGGCTTCGGTGCGGTCGTCGCGGCCGGCGGCGCCGTGACGGCGGCCCTCGCGGCGGGCGTGCGGTTCCAGGTCGTGTCGGCGCCCGCCGACCCGGGCATCGAACCGGACCTGTGGGCCTTCGTCGGACTCGCGATCGTCGTCGCCGTCGTCATCGCAGCTTTGCGCTCGACCCCCGCGCGCGTCGTCGGCACGGCGGGCGCCGTCGTGCTCTCGGTCGCGTCGGCGTTCTTCTCCGCGGCGGAGCTGTCGCTGATCGATCTCGCGGGAGCACCGTGGCGCGCGCTGTTCACGATGGTCGTGCTCAGCACGGCCGGCGCGGTCGGGTGGCTCTGGCGGGCGCGGTTGGGCGGAGTGCTCGTGGTGGCCGCGAGCCTGCTGGCGATCGTGGTCGCGGTGTGGGCCCTCGTCGCAGGAGTCCGTCCCCTCGAGGCCGTGACGGTCGCTCCCGCCCTCGCCGGTCTCGCGGTCGGGGCCCGGACGATGCGCGCCGACCCCGCGGTGAGGTCGTGGCCCGCGATCGGCCCGTGGCTCGCACTGCTCATGCTGCCGTCGCTCGCGCAGGACTACGTCGGAGGCACCGACCTGTGGCGCATCGTGGGCCTCGGCGTCGTCGCGATCGCCCTGGTGCTCGTGGGCGCGCTGCGCCGCCTGCAGGCCCCGCTCGTCCTCGGCTCGGCGGTGCTGCTGCTGCACGCCGTCGCCCAGCTGTGGCCCGGCATCTCGTCCGTCTACGTCGACATCTGGTGGCTCTGGCTCGGACTCGGCGGAATCGCGCTGATCTTCTTCGCGGCTCGCTACGAGAAGCAGATGCGGGCGCTGCGCACCGCGTTCACCGCGGTGACCTCGCTGCGCTGACCGGCCCCGCGCCCCGGCCCCAGCGGAACGCCGAGACGGTCGGTTCACCGGCGATCCAGAACCGCCACGGGAACTCCGCGGTGCCCGCCACCCCGGCGACGCCCACGCGCGGTCCCGTGACGATGTCGACGAGCGGCTCGGCGCGCACCCACAGCCGCGCGGTCGCCCCGTGCAGGGGCTCGCCCGTGATCGCATCGATGCCGTCGTGCACCGGATGCCGCAGGCCCACGGCATCGCCCAGCCGACCCGGTCCGCGCGCCAGGTCGCGGGCGATGCGCGCCGCCGGCCGGCGGAGAGCCGCGGCATCCTGCCCCTCGATCACCTCCGCGCCGCGGAGCAGGATTCCGCCGGCGACTCCTGCATCGCCGCACACGACGTTGACGCACGAGTGGATGCCGTGGCTCAGATAGACGTAGAGGTGGCCGGGTTCGCCCCACATCGTCGCGTTGCGCGCCGTGCGGCCCATCCGGGCGTGGGAGCCGGGGTCGGGCACGTCACCTGTTCCGCTGCCGTGGTACGCCTCGACCTCGGTGAGCCGCACGGCCACGACATCACCGCCCACGGCCGTGCGCAGCACACCGCCGAGCAGCCGCGGCGCCACCTCGACAGGCAGGCCGCGCAGGTCGTCCCGGCGCGCGGGCACCAGTCCGGGGTCGAGCATGCCGCGAGTTTACGCACCGATCACCCTGTGCCGGGCGGCCCGAGGCAATAGTCTTCGCCCATGAAGCGATGGTTCGTGCTGATCGTGCTGGGCGTCTCGCAGTTCGTCATGGTGCTCGACAGCACCGTGATGAACGTGTCGATCTCGGTGGTGGCAGCCGACCTCGGCACCGATATCGGCGGCATGCAGGCGGCGATCACGTTCTATGCCCTGACCATGGCCGCCTTCATGCTCACCGGCGGCAAGCTCGGAGACAAGTGGGGTCGAAGCAGTGCGTTCCGCATCGGCTCGATCGTCTACGGGATCGGCTCGCTCGCGACCGCGCTGAGCCCGAACCTCACCGTGCTGATCCTCGGCTGGTCGCTGGTCGAAGGGCTCGGGGCGGTCCTCGTGATCCCCGCGATCGCCGCCCTCGCCGCGATCAACTACACCGGACGCGACAGGATCGTCGCCTTCGCGGCGCTCGGTGCCGTGACCGGGTTCGCGGCCGCCGCGGGGCCGCTCATCGGCGGACTCGTGACGACGTTCTCGTCGTGGCGGTACGTCTTCGTGGGCGAGACGATCGTGATGGTGCTCGTGCTCCTGGTGTCGGGGCGCATCAAGGACGTGCCTCCCGAGAAGGGCCTGCGCATCGACCTGCTCAGCGTCGTGCTGTCGGCGTCGGGAATGGCGATCCTCGTCTACGGCATCCTGCAGTCCAAGAGCTGGGGGTGGATCGTGCCCCTCGATCCCCCCGTGATCGCCGGCGTGACGATCGCGCCGTTCGGGATCTCGCCCGTCGCGTTCCTCATCCTGCTGTCGATCGTCGTGCTGTGGCTGTTCGTCCGACGCCAGGTGCACCTCGAGCGCGTCGGCCGCGTGCCGCTGCTCAAGATGAGCCTCATGCAGATCCCGGCGCTGCGCAGCGGCCTGTCGATGTTCCTCGCGCAGTACTTCGTCATCGCCGCGCTGTTCTTCGTCGTGCCGGTGTACCTGCAGACCATCCAGGGGTACGACGCGCTGGGCACCGGACTCAAGATCCTCCCGCTCTCGGTCGGGCTCATCCTCTTCTCGATCCTGGGCTCGCGGCTGTCCGTCACGCGGTCCGCGCGGAACCTCGGACGGCTCGGCCAGCTCGTCATCGCCGTCGGCGTGCTGTGCGTGCTGGGGGCGGTGCAGCCCGAACTCGCGGGCTGGCTCTTCGCCGCCGGGATGTTCATCGTCGGCGCCGGTTTCGGTCTTCTCGCGTCGCAGCTGGGCAACGTGAACATGTCCGCGGTCACGAAGCGCGACACGTCGGAGGTCGGCGGACTCCAGGGCACGTTCCAGAACCTCGGATCGTCGTTCGGCACCGCGATCGTCGGATCGGTCTTCATCCTGCTGCTGACCGGCGGTTTCACCTCTGCCGTGCAATCGAACACCAGCATCCCCGACGACGTGCGTCAGCAGGTGATCGCGGCGACCGACGAGGGTGCGCCGATCGTCTCGCGCGACGAGGCCGAGAAGATGATCACGGATGCCGGTGGCTCCGCCGACGTCGCTGCCGAAGTGGCCACGACCTACGCCGACACCCAGGTGGCGTCGCTGCGGCAGGCGCTGTTCCTGGTCTTCGCGCTCTCGGTGCTCGGGCTGCTGCTGTCGCGGGGTCTGCCGACGAAAGTCGCGCCGCCCCAAGCGGCTGAGATCGGCTCGTCCTGAGTCGTCAGGACGGCGGCACCCGGCACCACGACAGGTCGAAGCCCGACAGCGACACGACGGGCGACCCGTCGTCGAGCTCGACGATGCGCGTCTCGAGACGCTCGGGCAGCGGCAGCAGGTGCGAGTCGTAGGCATTGGTGACGGCATCCGGAGCCACGAGCACCGCGGCGTAGCGTCCGCTGGGCGACACGCACGTCTGCAGCAGGGCATCGGCAGGGTCCACCTCGGCGACCACTCGCGCGGCGCCGTCATCGGCGACGACGGCGACCGACGAGCCGAGCGACCGCATGCCGGTCTCATCGAGCAGCACAGACGACCGCAGCGTGCCGCCTCCGGCTACCGGGATCGCCGAGTCGAGGATGCCCAGGGTCACGTCGGATTCGACGAGCGGGGCCTCGGTGCCGTCGGTCAGGTCAACGACGACCACGCCGTCGATGCGCTCGACGATCGCGTCGGTGCCGGTGACACCGTCGAGTGAGATCGCCGTGCCGAGCGACGTGGCATCGCCGCCCTGCGCGCCGGTGAGCAGCAGCGTGCCGTCGAAGCCGAGAAGCAGGATGCTGTCGGTGTCGGGCACGAAGCGCCACTCCGCGATGCGGGCGTCGGCTCCCTCGACCTCGATCGGCGTGGGCGCGGCGGTCGCGGCATCCGTCGCCAGCGACGCCGTGTAGAGGGCGCTCTCGATTCCGCCGTCGGCCGAGAGCCCGGCCTCGGAGAACGTGTACCCGATCGTCTCGCCGCGGTCGGCCGCTTGCAGGGCGGTCACCGTACCGTCCTCGGCGGGCAGGGGCAGCTCGCGCTCGTCGCCTCCGTCGAGGTCGGTGACGATGAGGGCGGGCAGGTCGTCGTCGGTGCGCACCGAGACGACGAGGTGCGAGCCCGTGGCCCGGAAATCCTCGATGTGCGGGTGCGTGAAGACAGGCTCAGCCGCCTCGCCGCTGAGGTCGGTCCGGAAGATCGTGTCGCCGTCGTCGGCGCCGCGTTGCAGCAGCAGCAGCGACAGGGCCGGGGTCTGGAACGACTCGACGATGGTGGACGCCGTGCCGCCGCCCACCCCGGTGACGTCGGCGATCGTGACGGTGTAGTCGGTGTCGTCGCGCAGCGGCAGCGCGAAGCGCACGCCGATGCTGCGGCCCGACGTGTCGACCGAGAACGGGGTCTCGGGCGCGATGGTCACCTGCGATGCGTCGACCTCGGCGAGCGACTGCGACGTGGTGATGATGAGACGCGATCCGGATGCCGCGACCGCCGCATCCGGGTCGACCTGCACCGAGGTGACGCGCGGTCCGAGCGCCACGCCGACCGCCGCCGCCGACACCCCGATGACGGCGAGCGCGGCCACGACCACCGCGAACGCGGAGAGGTAGGCCCGTCCGCGCCGGGCGCGGGCACGCCCTCGGCGGGTCGGCTCAGTACTCATACGGGTCTCCGGGTTCGGCGATCTGCTCGATCGTCGACGCGTCGATCGACAGTCGCCCATCGGTCGTCGCGCGCACCGTGCCGGTCACCGTCACCCACTCGCCCGTGGCCGGCGCAGTCGTGTCGGCCGTGACCGGGATGCTCGCCGACTGCGCGTCGATCACGCAGTGCGTGATCACGAGCCGGGTCAGGTCGAACCCGTCGTCGCCCGGGGTGACGAAGCCGGTGAGCGTCACGGCGTCGCCGTCGAACGCCTCGGGGTTCGTCGCCGTCGCGAAGACGGCGGCCCACTCGCCGATGCCGAACGAGCCGGTGTCTCCGGTCGTCGCGAGAGCGACGGCATCCGCCCCGGCGAACAACGGCGGAGCCCCCACATCGCGCGACATCGCGAGCTCCGCGCTGAGCGATGCGGGCGGCAGGACGAGACTGAGCAGCACGATTCCGGATGCTGCGACCCCGCCGGCGACGGTCGCCGCGAGGCCGAGCACATTCCGTCGGGGGTGATGCGCGTGTCCCTCAGCCCGACCCGGTTCCTCAGCCCGACTCGGTCCCGGAGCCCGCTCCGGGACGTGAGCGCGGCGCGGTCCCTGAGCTTGTCGAAGGGCCGACGCTTCGACCGGCTCAGCGACCGGGGCTCGGCGCTCAGCGACCGAGGGGCGGAGCTCGGCGACCGGGACGTCGCCGTGATCGTGGCCGTGGTCGGCTTCGGCGCCCAGCGGCAGGGTGAAGCTCGCGACGGCGCCGACGAGCACCAGCACCGCCATGCCGACGGCGAACCAGGCCGAGTCGGGGTTGACGTACAGCGCGAGACGGCCGGTCGCCCAGAGGCCGATCGTCACGACGGCGAGGATCGAGGCGAGTCCGACGCCGAGCCAGCGCGTCGCGAGCGAGTCGAGCCTAGGCAAGGAGATTCACCCCCGCTCCGATCGCGAAGGCCGACAGCACGACGACCACCACGATGCCGGCCAGCGCGCGGGTGGTGAAGGTCGTGCGCAGCAGTGCGAGCATCTTGACGTCGACGAGCGGGCCGACGAGCAGGAACGCCACGAGCGAGCCCGCGGTGAAGGTCGAGGCGAACGACAGCGCGAAGAACGAGTCGACGTTCGAGCAGATCGAGACCACCATCGCCAGGGCGATCATCGCGACGATCGACAGGGCGGGGTTCGATCCGATCGCGAGCAGGGCCTCGCGCGGGATCAGCACCTGCACGGCTCCGGCGAGCGCCGATCCGATGATCAGAGCCGGCATCACGGCGCGCAGTTCGACGACGAACTGGGCGAGGCTGCGGCGGCCGCGTCCCCCGGGCTCATCGAGCACGAGCGCACACGTGTCGCGGAACCGATCGGTGAGCAGGGCATCGGGCGACGGATGCCGGCTGTACAGCCAGCCGATGAGGTTGGCGATCAGGTAGCCGCCGACGAGTCGGGCGATCAGGATGCCGTCGTCGAATCCGAAAGCGGCGTGCGTGGTGATGATCACGATCGGGTTGACGATCGGCGCCGCGATGAGGAAGGTCATCGTCTCGGACACCGAGAATCCGCGCATCAGCAGGCCGCGGGCGAACGGCACGTTGCCGCACTCGCACACCGGCACGATCATGCCCAGCAGCGACAGCACGGCCCGTCGCGCCCAGGCGCGGCGCGGCATCCATCTCTCGATGACCCCCGCGGGGATCCACACCTGCACGACGATGGACAGCGCCACCCCGAGAGCGACGAACGGCAGCGACTCGATGAGCACACTGATCGCGAGGGTCAGTCCGTCCTGAGCGCGGGTGGGCAGGGATGCCGCGAAGAAGGTGGGGGCGAAGGCGTCGATCGCGAAGAGCGCCGCGACGACCGCGACCCCGATACCCAGCCACACCAGGGCGCGCGCCGGTGCGGACGGCCGCTGCGCGGCATCCGGATCTGGACTGCGTCGGTTCGCCGACGTCGCGAGATCAGTCCGCGACACGCTCACGGGACCGGAGCTGGGCACACGCGGTGCACAGCCCGAAGATGTCGACGATGTGCTCGGCCTCGCTGAAACCGTGGCGCTCGGCCGTGCTGCGCGCCCACTGCTCGACGTCGGACGCCTCGATCTCGACCGTCAGCCCGCAGGAACGGCAGATGAGGTGGTGGTGGTGGCCCGTCGAGGTGCAGGCGCGGTAGAGCGCCTCGCCCTCGGGGCTCTGGAGCGAATCGGCGTCCCCCGCGGCGGCAAGGCCGGCGAGGGCCCGATAGACGGTGGCCAGGCCGATGCCGGTGTTCTCGCCGCGCAGCGTCGCGTGCAGCGACTGCGCACTGACGAAGCCCGATGCGTCGGTCAGGGCTTCGCGGACGCGTTCGCGCTGCCACGTGTTGCGCTGGACCATGCCGGGAGTCTACCGATCGCCCCTGAGCGCCCGGTCGGAGCCGCTCATGCGTGACGTGTGACGCGATCGCGGCGCGAGCCGATCACGCGGCAGACCAGGTAGATCGCGAACGAGATCGTCGTGATGTACGGACTCACCGGCAGCGTGCCCATGATCGCGAGCAGGATGCCGCCCACGGCCGATACGAAGCCGAACAGTGCCGCCAGCAGGGGCACCGACAGGGGCCCGCTCGCGATGCGCATCGCGGCGGCGGCCGGCGTCACGAGCAGCGCCATGACGAGCAGGGCGCCGATGATGTGCACGCTGACGGCGACCATGAGCCCGAGCAGCAGCATGAAGCCGAGCGAGACGGCCGTCGTCGGCACCCCGCGCGCCGCGGCGGACTGCGCGTCGAGCGAATCGAAGCGCAGCGGACGCCAGATCAGCAGGATGCCCACGAGCACGACCGCGCTGATCCCGATGAGCCAGTTGAGCTGACCGCTCTGCACCGACACGATCTGCCCGGTGAGCAGGCTGAAGCGGTTGGCGCTGCGTCCGTCGTAGAGCGACAGGAACAGGATGCCGAGCCCCAGCCCGAACGGCATGAGCACCCCGATGATCGAGTTGCGGTCGCGGGCGCGGGCGCCGAGCCAGCCGATGAGGGTCGCGGCGATCAGCGAGCCGACGATCGAGCCGGTCACCACGTCGACCCCGATCAGCAAAGCGGCGGCCGCGCCGGCGAACGAGAGCTCGCTGATGCCGTGCACCGCGAACGCCATGTCGCGCTGCATCACGAACACCCCGACGAGGCCCCCGACGAGGCCGAGTACGGCGCCCGCGATCACCGAGTTCGAGACGAGCGCGAGGATCTCGGCGTAATCGGGCAGGCCGCCGAACATGGCGTCGGCGATGTCGGACCAGTTCATTCGTGGTCCTCGTGGTGGTGATGGGCGTCTTCGGCGTCCGGCGCGCCGACGACCACGAGCCGGCCGCCGGCGCGGAGTACGGAGACCTGCGCTCCGTACAGCGCGCTCAGCACGTCGGAGCGCAGCACCTCGTCGGGTCTGCCGAGCATGAAGCGACCGTTCGCGATGTACAGGATGCGGTCGACCTTGCCCAGCAGCGGGTTGACGTCATGGGTCACGAGCAGCACGGCGGCCCCGGTCTGGGTGCGGTGCCGGTCGATCAGCCCGATGACGGCCTGCTGGTTGGCGAGGTCCAGGCTCGTGAGCGGCTCGTCGCACAGCAGCACCCGCGGATCGTCGGCGAGGGCCTGCCCGACGCGCAGCCGCTGCTGCTCACCGCCCGAGAGCACGCCGACGGGTCGGTCGGCGAAATCGCGCGCGCCCACGGCATCCAGCAGCGCATCCACGCGCGCCCGGTCGCCTCGACGCGGGAAGGGCAGACCGAAGCGGTGCCCGTCGACGCCGAGCGTGACGAGGTCGCGACCGCGCAGAGAGGTCTCACGGGCGAGCGGCCTCTGCTGGGGGATGTAGCCGATCCGGCGACTGCCCTTGTGGCGCACCGGCTCGCCGAGCACGTCGATCGAGCCGGCGCTCAGCTGCTCGAGGCCGAGGATCGCCCGCAGCAGCGTGGTCTTGCCGGTGCCGCTCGGCCCGAGAACCGCGATGAGCTCGCCCGGATCGACGGCGAGGTCGAGACCCGACCACAGCTCCCGGCCGCCGCGGTGCAGCGACGCACCGCGGATGTCGAGCGCGGGCGTCACCCGTTCAGAGCTCCCGCGAGCGCTTCGATGTTCGACTGCATCCACGAGAGGTAAGTCTGGTCTTCCGGGAGGGTTTCCGTGAACTCCACGATAGGGATGCCCGCCGTCTCGGCGTCGTCGATGACCGAATTCGTCTCGGCGCCGCCCGTCTGGGCGTTGACGATGACGGCCCGCACGCTTCCGGCCTCGAGCAGCTTCGTGGCTTCGAGAAGCGTCGACGCGGGGACGTCCTGGCCCTCTTCGACGGCTTCGGTGAAAGCCTCGGGTGCCACGTTGACGAGCCCCGCGGCGGTCGTCAGGTAGAGCGGAACGGGCTCGGTGACGAAGATCTCGTCACCGGCGTGGTCTGCGTCGATGGACGCGAGTCCCGACTCGAGCTCTTCGATCCCGGCGGCGAACTCTTCGTAGTTCGCGGTGAAGGTGGCCGCGTCGTCGGGTGAGATCTCGCCGAGCTCGTGCGCGATCTCCTCGGCGAGGTGCTCGATGGTGTGCGCGTCGTACCAGACGTGCTCGTTGAAGCCCTCGACGTGACCGTGGTCGTCGTGGTCGTGCTCGGCGTGGTCGTCTTCGGTCGCTGAGTCTGTCGAAGCGTCCTCGTCGGCGTGGTCCTCGTGAGCCTCTTCGGTCGCTGAGTCTGTCGAAGCGTCATCCTCATGGCCCTCGTTCTCGGGCCAGTCGTGGGAGAACTCGACCGCCGTCAGCACGGGAGCCTCGGTTCCACTCGCGTCGATCAGGCCGTCGATGAACGAATCGAACCCGCCGCCGTTCTCGACGATGAGGGCCGCGCGCGACACCGCGAGCTGGTCGCGTGGGGTGGGCTCGAACGAGTGCGGGTCCTGCGACGACGAGGAGACGATCGAGGTCACCTCGACGAGGTCGCCGCCGATCGCCTCGACGATCTGTCCGTAGACGTTGGTCGACGCGACGACGGCGATCCGGTCGCCGCCGTCTGCTGCGCCCGCTCCGGCGTCTGTAGCCGCGCCGCCGGCGCACCCGGCGAGGACGAGACCGGATGCCGCGAAAAGCGCGAGCGGGAGGACGATGCGTCGGGAGGTCATGCTCGAAGTCTAACGCTACTGATAATCGTTCTCAAAACCGTGGGGCGCGAGATCCCGGCCCTCCACCGGAACCCTCCGGCCCGCCCGACCCTCACACCCCGTCACCCCGAGTTGCCACCAGAGGTCGGTATCCGGGGCGAATTGCGACCTCTAGTGGCAACTGGATGCTGCTGAGCGGGCGCTGACCCGAGACACCGCGACGAAGGACGACGATCGGATGCCGGGCGTCCTCGTGGCGCGGAGGCTCAGTCGAGCAGCAGCGCGGGCTCCTCGAGCACCGAGGCGATGTCGGCGATGAATCTCGAGACGCCGTCGCCGTCGACCACGCGGTGGTCGAAGGATCCCGACACGGTCGTCACCCAGCGTGGGCGGACCTCACCGTCGACGACCCAGGGCTTCTGACGGATCGCGCCGAGGGCGACGATGCCGACCTCGCCGGGGTTGATGATCGGGGTGCCGGCATCCACACCGAAGACGCCGATGTTGGTGATAGTGATCGTGCCGCCGGCCTGATCGGCCGGGGTGGTCTTGCCCTCTCGGGCGGTGAGCGTGAGCTTCTCGAGAGCCTTGGCGAGGCCGCGCGTGTTGAGGTCCTGCGCGTCCTTGATGTTCGGCACGAGCAGGCCGCGCGGGGTGGCGGCGGCGATGCCGAGGTTGACATAGTGCCGAACGCGGATCTGCGCGCCCTCGTCGGTGTCGACCCACGCGGCGTTCACCATCGGCGTGCGACGCACGGCCCAGATGACGGCCCGCGCCATGATCAGCAGCGGCGACACCTTGACGTCCGCGAAGTCCGCTGACGTCTTCAGTCGCTTGACGAGCTCCATCGTGCGCGACGCGTCGACGTCGACCCACACCGACACGTGCGGCGCGGTGTACGCGCTGCTCGTCATCGCGCTGGCCGTCGCCTTGCGCACACCCTTGACGGCGATGGTCTCTTCGCGCGCGTCGGTGGCCGGGGCAGGGGCGACGGGGATCGTCTCCTCGCGCACGGCGCTCCACGCGGGGGTCTCGATGTTGCGGAAGACCGACGCCTGCGACGCATGCTTGACGACGTCGTCGCGGGTCACTTCGCCGGCGGGCCCGCTCGGGACGACGGCGCCGAGATCGACCCCGAGGTCGCGCGCGAGCTTGCGGATCGGCGGCTTCGCGACGACGCCGACGGATGCCTCGACCCGGCGCTCGGGCGCAGCAGCCCCCGGTCGGTGGGCCTGTCGAACCGTGCGGCGACGCGACTGCACGGCACCGCCGGTGCCGTAGCCGACGAGCACCGATCCGCCGTCTTCTTCGTCGGGCGCATCTGCGGGCTGCCCGTGCTCGCTCTGCCCGATCGTGACGGATGCCGCGGCCGCGGCATCCGCGATCGTGATGATCGCCGCCCCGACGTTCACCGTGTCGCCCTCGGCCGCCAGCAGCGCGCCGACCGTGCCGGCGAACGGCGACGGCAGCTCGACGAGCGACTTGGCGGTCTCGATCTCGACGAGCACGTCGTTGACGGCGACCGTGTCGCCCGCGGACACCCGCCACGACACGATCTCGGCCTCGGTCAGCCCCTCGCCGACGTCGGGAAGGAGGAAGGTCTGCGTGCTCATCGGTGGTCGTTCCTTTCGCACATCCCCGACCCGTGAGACGTCATCCGGTCACCGAGAGTGCGGGGAAACCCCGCGCTCTCGTCCACCAGATGCAGTCTCACGGTCGGGGGGGTGTCAGTAGGCGAGGGCGCGGTCGACGGCCTCGAGGATGCGGTCGGCATCGGGCAGGTAGGTGCCCTCGAGCTTGGCCGGGGGGAAAGGCGTGGCGAACCCCGACACGCGCAGCACCGGGGCTTCGAGGGCGTAGAACGCCTTCTCCATGACGGTCGCCGAGATCTCGGAGCCGACCGAGGCGAACTCGGGCGCCTCCTGCGCGTAGACCATCCTGCCCGTGCGACGCACGGAATCCAGGATCGGCCCGTAGTCGACGGGCGACAGCGACCGCAGGTCGACGACCTCGCACGACGTGCCCTCGGACTCGGCGAGCGCCGCGGCCTGCAGGAGCGTCGTGACCATCGCGCCGTGACCGACGAGGGTCACGTCGGTGCCGCGACGTACGATGCGCGAGGCGTGCAGCGGCACGGCACGGGCCGCGGCATCCACTTCGCCCTTCAGCCAGTACTTGGCCTTCGGCTCCAAGAAGATCACGGGGTCGCGGGACTCGATCGCGTCCTGGATCATCCAGTAGGCATCGTTCGGCGTCGACGGGCTCACCACGCGCAGGCCCGGAGTGTGCGCGAAGTACGCCTCGGGACTCTCCTGGTGGTGCTCCACGGCGCCGATGTGACCGCCGTACGGGATGCGGATCACGACGGGCAGCTCGAGGGCGCCCTCGTAGCGGTTCGTCAGCTTCGCGAGCTGCGTCGTGATCTGGTCGAACGCCGGGAACACGAAGCCGTCGAACTGGATCTCGATCACCGGGCGGAATCCCGCCATCGCGAGACCGATCGCCGTGCCCACGATGCCGGATTCGGCGAGCGGGGTGTCGAGCACCCGCTGCGGGCCGAACTCCGACAGCAGTCCCTCGGTGACGCGGAACACTCCGCCGAGGCGCCCGATGTCCTCGCCCATGAGCAGCACCCGGTCGTTGCGAGTCATCGCGGCGCGAAGGCCGGCGTTGAGCGCCCGGCTGAACGGCATCGTCGTGATCGCGGACGCACCCGACCCTGAGCCGGTTCCGGA
>JASDDH010000046.1 GCA_030407505.1 Planococcus sp. APC 4015 | reverse complement strand
GGATAGCGGTCCGGCGTACTCTGCGGGCATCCATGCATCCACGCTAGGTCGCGACCCCCGAGGCACGACAGGGGGTCGAGATCGCGTGCGTCCCGACGTATCCTCCGCCCCTGGGCGGGTGTTCGGGGCGGAGGTTCGGGGCGCCGGTCGTGCGCGACGCGCCGGTCGTCTCGGCGCGTCGCGCACGGTTCGCGCCCCGAACCCGGTGACGGACAGCCCGCTGCGGCGTACATTCGGCCTACGGATCGAGAGGGACGGACCAGGATGCCGCACGACGACGACACACGGGCGCGGGCGCACGAGATCTTCGACCCCGTCGCCGCCCGCTACCTCGGACTCTCCGGGGTGGACATCGGGCCCATGTTCGGCAGCGAAGGGCTCCGCATCCGCAGCAAGGTCTTCGCGTTCGTCGGCTACCGCGGCAGTCTCGTGGTGAAGCTGCCCGCCGCCCGCACCGACGAGCTCGTCGCCGAGGGCAGCGTCGAGCGCATGCGGATGCGAGACCGCCCGATGCGGGAGTGGGTGCTCGTCGGCCCCGATCGGGCTCCCCTGTGGGAGCTGCTCACCGCCGAGGCGTTCGCGTACCTCGACGAGATCACTCCGTAGTGCATCTGGGATGATGGGCGGGTGACGGATGCCTCGCCTGCCCTCGACCTCGCCGGTTGGCGCCACGTCTACTCGGGCAAGGTGCGCGATCTCTACGAGCCGGACCCTTCGACAAGCTCAGGGACCGCGGGGGGGCGGATGCTCGTCGTCGCCAGCGACAGGGTCAGCGCATTCGACCATGTGCTCTCCCCCGGCATCCCCGACAAAGGCGCACTGCTGACGACGCTGAGCCTGTGGTGGTTCGACCGGCTCGCCGGCGCCGACGGCGGGCGCCGCATCCCGAATCATCTCGCCGCCTCGCACACGCTCGATCTCGGCGCGGACGGGCGGGCGAACACGGCCGACGACCTGCACGACCTGATCCCGGCCGCCGTCGCCGGCCGGTCGATGGTCGTCCGGAGCCTCGACATGCAGCCGATCGAGTGCGTCGTGCGGGGCTACCTGACCGGCTCCGGCTGGGCCGAGTACCAGCAGAGCGGCACGGTGTGCGGGATCGGTCTTGCGGCCGGCCTCGCCAACGGCGACCGCCTTCCCTCACCGATCTTCACCCCCGCCTACAAGGCGCCGATGGGCGAGCACGACGAGAACATCTCGTTCGACGAGGCCGTCGACCTCGTGGGCCCGGAGCGCGCCGGCGAGCTGCGCGACCTGTCGCTCGAGATCTACGAGCGCGCCGCGCGCACCGCAGAGCAGCGCGGGCTGATCCTCGCCGACACGAAGTTCGAGTTCGGCGTGGACGACGACGGCGTCATGACCCTCGCCGACGAAGTGCTCACGAGCGATTCTTCGCGGTATTGGGATGCCGCGGCCTGGGCCACCGGCACGACTCCGTCCGAGCGCATGGCGAGCTTCGACAAGCAGATCGTCCGCGACTGGCTGGCGGCCAACTGGGACATGCAGGGTGAGCCGCCTGCACTCCCTGGCGAGATCGTCGAGCGCACCGCCGACCGTTATCGCGAACTGCTGGAGCGCCTGACGGTAGCTTGAGAGGCCCAAAGGCCCGGGGGGTGGGGCCGGGACGCTTCGACAGGCTCAGCGACCGTGGGCGGCGTTAAGCGTTCTTCATCGCCTTGAGCCGCGAGAGCAGAAGCGGTCCCGTCTGATCCAGCATCCGCCCGCCGACGCGGATGCCCACGACAACGATGACCAGACCCATCGCGGTGCCCACGACGAAGGCGATCCAGCTGAGCAGCGCGTTGGCGGTGAAGAAGGCGATGAGCGCCATCACGATGACCGGTGCCGACAGGACGATCGCGATGAGCCAGATGCCGAGGAACGCGATCCCCTGCAGGAAGGTCGTGCCCGGAACGCGCGTGAACGCGCTGTCTCCGGATGCCGGGACCGGCACGACCAGCTGAGCCGAGGTCACGGCGCAGACGCCGTAGGACGTGAGCAGGACTCCGAGCGACATCCCGAGGATGCCCGGGAACTGCGCCCAGTCGCCCGAGAACACGAACGGCAGGATCGCCGCGATCACCACGAGTGGCAGCGCGATGGCAGCGGCCGCGAGGGTGCGCCCGAGGCGGTCGGCACGACCGCTCACGCCCGAGGCTACCTCGGTGCCGAAGGCTGTTCCGTCGTACGAGATGTCGGCATACAGCACGATCCCCACCATGAGCGCGATGATGGGCGCCGCGAAGCTGAGCCCCATCGCCACGTCGCCGTCGCGGATGTAGAACCACAGCAGCACAGCGATGAGCGGCACGACGATGAGCTGCCGCAGGTACCGGGGATCGCGCACCCAGTAGATCAGCGACCGCGCGAAGACCGCGCCGGTGGCTGAGGCCGGCACCCGCCCGAAGATCCCGATGCGACCGGGCTTGACGGCAGCCGCTGATCCGGTGCGGGGGTGCGAGAGCGAGTCGGCGAGCGACCAGCGCCAGAGCAGCCACAGCAGGGCGGGCGTGGCGAGGGCGATCGCGAACTTCGCCGCCGCCGCGATCGCATCGCCGGCGGCGACATCGCCCGGCACCGACCACGCGGCTCCGAGGGGCGTCCAGCCGAGGATGCGCACGACCACCGCCAGCGTGTCGAGGTTGACCGCGAACCCGGTCGCGACGCCCGCGATGATGGGGCCGGCGAGCATCAGCGGGATCAGGACGAGCACGCCCGAGGCCTCGCGCAGACGACGCTGGCTCCCGAGCATCGAGGCGACGGTCCGCGACGCGATGACGGCGGTGAGCACCGCGAGCGGGATGCACACCAGCGCCGCCACGGCCGCGATCGGCCAGTGGATCCAGGTCGCGAGAGTGCCGAGCGCCGCCACCGAGGTCACGATGCCCGGGATGCCGCACACGCCGGCCAGCGTGAGTGCGACCATCATGCGTCGCAGCGACATCGGGAACACGACGAGTCGTGTCGGATCGAGGGTCGTGTCGACGCCGAACACGACGAGCGGCCCGAGGATCCACCCGAGCGTCACGAGCGACCCCGCCCCGACGATGACGTTCCTCGCCAGTGCGAGATCGCCGAATCCGAGGAAGACGAGTCCGGCCAGCGCACCGAAGAGCACCGCCGCACCGTAGAGCGCGCCGAAGACGAACCCGACGAGCTGCCAAGGACTGCGCGAGAGCTGGTTGCCCAGAACCCGGAAGCGCAGCTTCAGGAGCGTCGCAACCATTCCGGCCCTTCCGTGTGACGGCGTCCGCCGACGAGTTCGACGAAGCGGTCCTGCAGCGACTGGGCGCCGCGCACCTCGTCGACCGTGCCGGCCACCAGGAGGCGCCCGGCGGAGACGATGGCGACGTGGTCGCACATGCGCTGCACGAGGTCCATCGAGTGGCTCGAGACGATGACCGTTCCGCCGTTGGCGACGAACCCCGACAGGATGTCCTGGATGTTGGCGGCCGACACCGGGTCCACCGACTCGAACGGCTCGTCCAGGACGAGCAGCTGGGGCGCGTGGACGAGCGCGCAGGCGAGCGCGATCTTCTTGGTCATGCCCGCGGAGTAGTCCACGACCATGGTCCCCGCCGCCTCCGTCAGGTCCAGGAGCGTGAGCAGATCGTGGGTTCGCGTGGCGACCTCGTCGTGCGAGAGCCCGAAGAGGAGTCCGTTGTAGGTCACGAGCTGCTCGCCGGTGAGACGGTCGAAGAGCTTGACCCCGTCGGCGAGGTTGCCGAGCATCCGCTTCGCCGTCACCGGGTCTCGCCAGACGTCAACGTCGTGCACCAGCGCCTGGCCCGCGTCGGGCTTGAGCAGACCGGTCGCCATCGAGAGGGTCGTCGTCTTGCCGGCGCCGTTCGGGCCCACCAGGCCGTAGAACGAGCCGCGCGGAACCGTGAGACTCATGTCGGCCACGGCCACCTTCTCGCCGAACCTCTTGGAGAGTCCGGTGAGCTGCAGTGCCGCTCCGTCGACCCTTCCCTCTGGCGCGGGGACAGGTGGGCTGACTGGTTCGGTCACGTTCTTCTCCGTCACATCGCTCTCGGTATCCTCGGTTCCTCCACCCTTTCGGACTCGAGCGCCGGAAGCAACGTCGCGCGTTCGCGGCAACCGTGCAGGGCACGCCGCCGGCGGGGTGTGTCGCGGACGGATCGACGCCCCGAACCCGAGATGGCACGCGGAACAAGAGGCGGATGCCGGGCGTTCCGGTCTCCGTGAACGACGCATCCGACCGCCTCGCCGACGACACCGCGATGGGCGCGGTCACGCTGCTCGTCGGCGACCTCGACGCGATGACCGCGTACTACCGCGATGTGGTGACCCTGCAGGTGCTCTCGGCCCAGGGCGAGACCGTCACCCTCGGGCGCGTCGGGCGCCCCATCGTGGTGCTGCGGCGCGAGCGCGCCCTGCGACACGCGGCACCGGGTTCGGCGGGACTCTTCCACACGGCGATCCTGTTCGAGACGCAGGCAGCCCTGGCCGCCGCGGTCTACAGCGTCGCGCGGCACGCACCCACGACGTTCACAGGCTCGGCCGACCACCTCGTCAGCCAGGCCTTCTACTTCACCGACCCCGAGGGCAACGGCATCGAGCTCTATTGGGACCGCGCCCGCACGAAGTGGTCCTGGACGCACGGGCGGATCGAGATGGCCACGCTGGCCCTCGACCCGAACGCCTTCCTCCGGGAGCACCTCGGTGAAGAGGTCGCGGCGGGTGCGACCGTCGCGGAGGCGGCATCCGTCGGTCACGTGCATCTCTCGGTGGGTGATGTCGCCACCGCGCGCGCCTTCTACGTCGACGCCCTCGGCTTCGACGAGACCGCGGGCTTCGGCGATCAGGCGGTGTTCGTGAGCGCCGGCGGCTACCACCACCACATGGCGATGAACGTCTGGAACTCCCGCGGCGCAGGACCCCGGATGCCCGCCCTGGGGCTGGGTCGCATCGACCTCGTGCTGCCCGATGCCGACGCGCTCGGGAGCCTAGGCGATCGTCTCGCGCACGTCGGCGTCGCGACCCGTGACGACGGACGCACCCTGAGCTTCGACGACCCGTGGCGCAACGCCCTGCACGCGAGCGTCGCCTGAGAGCTAGACCGAGTCGCGCACCACGAGTTCGGTCTCGAGGATCGTGACGTGCTTCGGGTGCCGGCCCGCGAGAAGATCCAGCAGCACGCTCGCCATGCGCTCGCCCTGCGCGAACGACGGCTGACGCATCGTCGTGAGGTGCGGGGTGACCGACATCGCGACCGGCGAATCGTCGAAGCCGATGACCGCGATGTCTTCGGGCACGCGGAGTCCGGCGGCGGCGAGGACGCCCATCGCACCGCGGGCCATGAGGTCGCTCGCCACGAAGATCGCGTCGGGCGTGTCGCCGCGGGCCAGGATGCGGCGCATCGCCTCGGCGCCCCCGTCGGCGGTGAAGTTGCCGTCCTCGACCGCGACCTCGTCGAGATCCCACGCGCTCAGTGCCTCGCGGAAGCCCTTCAGGCGGTCGACGCCGGCGGGCATCGTGAGCGGGCCCGCGATGGTTCCCAGGCGCCGGTGCCCGCGCTCGATGAGGTGGACCGTCGCGTCGTGCGCACCGCGGGTGTTGTCGACGTCGACGTAGTAATCGCGTTCGCGCTCGCGCACCGGACGACCGCCGTAGACGACGGGCACGGCGGCGGCGATCCGATCGATGAACGTGTCGCTGGTGTGGTGCGACACGACGATCGCGCCGTCGACCGCCCCGCTGCGCACGTAGCTGGTCGTCTTGTCGCCCGGGTCGTCGTTCGCGATGAACAGGTTCAGCACGTAGTCGGACTTGCTGAGGTACGAGTTGATGCCCGACACGATCGCCGCGAAGAAGGGGTCGCCGAAGAACCGCGTGGTGTCCTCCGGAACGATCAGCGCGATCGCGTGGGTCTGCCGGCTCGCGAGCGAGCGGGCCGCGCGGTTGGGCACATAGTTGAGGTTGCCGATCGCCCGCCTGACCGACTCGAGGGCCTCGGGACTGACCGCCGACGAGCCGTTCACCACGCGCGACACCGTCGACCGGGAGACACCCGCCGCAGCGGCCACCTCTTCGATCGTGACCGAGCCGCGCATCGCGTCTGTGCTCATGATGCGTGCCTTCCTCGAACTCGGGATGCCGTCGCTACGCCTGGTCGGACTCGAGCGCACGTGCCGCGATGATACGGCTGTATTCGCGTCCGCTGTCCTTCACGACCCGCTCCTGCGTGTCGTAGTCCACCCGAACGATACCGAACCGCTTCTCGTAGCCCCACGCCCACTCGAAGTTGTCGAGCATCGACCAGTAGAAGTAACCGCGTACGTCGACGCCGGCATCCGTCGCATCGAGGATCGCACCGAGGTGCCCGCGCAGGTAATCGACCCGGGCATCGTCGTGCACGCGCGGGTCGCCGTCTTCGACGACCAGCTCGTCGTCGAAGGCCGCACCGTTCTCGGTGACGTAGAGCACGGTGCCCGCCGGTTCGGCGTAATCGGTCCAGACCCGGGTGAGCAGCCGCGAAAGACCCTCGTACTGCACTTCCCAGTTCATCGACGTGCGCGAGAGGCCGCGCTCGTTCGGGTGACCGCTGCCCGCGGGGAACGGCGACTCGCCGTGACGGTCGGTCGGCGCATCCCCTCCCCTCGGCGGGTCGGCCGGAGGCTCGGCGCTCACGAGATCGCCGTGGTAGTAGTTCACGCCCAGGGCGTCGATGTGAGTCGAGATCGTGTCGAGGTCGCCCGGCAGCATGGCGGCTTCGAAGGCATCGGCCGCGGCGGCACCCACTGCCCGGAAGTCCTCGACGATGTCGGAGGGATACTCTCCGCGGAAGATCGGGTCGAGGAACCAGCGGTTGTGCTGACCGTCGAGGCGACGCGCGACATCGACGTCGGCCGGGTTCTGCGGGTCGGCGGGGTCGGCGACGGTGAAGTTGAGCGTGATGCCGAGGTCGAGCGAGGCATCGCGGCTGCGGAGCTCCTTGACGACCTGGCCGTGTCCGAGCAGCAGGTGGTGCGAGGCCAGCATGCCCTCGGCGACGCTGTAGTGCCCCGGCGCGTGCATGCCCGCGGTGTAGCTGAGGAACGACGAGCACCAGGGCTCGTTGAGCGTCGTCCACACCTTGACGCGGTCGCCGAGGGCGTCGTGCATCGTGAGCGCGTAATCGGTGAAGGCGTCGGCGGTCGATCGCGTCGCCCAGCCGCCCTTCTCCTGCAGCGCCTGCGGGAGGTCCCAGTGGTACAGCGTCAGCCACGGGAGGATGTCGGCCGCGAGCAGCTCGTCGACGAGACGCTCGTAGAAGTCGAGCCCCTTCGCGTTGACGGCACCGCCGTCGGGCCGCACGCGCGACCACGACGTCGAGAACCGGTAGGTCTGCAGCCCCATGCGCGACATCAGAGCGACGTCGTCGCGGTAGAGGTTGTAGTGGTCGCACGCGACATCGCCGTTGTCGGCGTTGATCACGGCGCCCGGCACGCGGCTGAAGGCGTCCCAGATGGATGCCGTGCGTCCGTCCTCGAACGCGGCGCCCTCGATCTGGTACGCGGCCGTCGCGGCGCCGAACAGGAAGTTCGACGGGAACGGACGCGACCTGGTCTCGGTCATCCGGGGCGATTCCTCGCGGAATGTCATGGTCATGTGTGTGGTCAGCCCTTCACGGCGCCGGCCATGATGCCGCTCACGAGCTGCCTGCCGGCGAAGGCGAACAGGATGAGGAGCGGGATCGTGGCGAGGAGGACTCCGGCGAGAACGATGGAGTAGTCGACGAAATAGTTGGACTGCAGGAGCGACAGGGCGACGGGGAGCGTCGGGCTCTGCCGGTCGAGCACGATGAACGGCCAGAAGAACTGGTTCCAGGCGCCCACGAACGTGAACAGGAACAGCATGGCCGCGGCGGGCCGGGCGGCGACGACGCCGACGGTCCAGAACGTTCGGATCATGGATGCGCCGTCGACGCGGGCTGCTTCGATGAGCTCATCGGGCACCGACTGGCTGAGGTACTGGGTCATCCAGAACACCCCGAACGCGCTCGTCAGTGCGGGCACGATGACCGCGCCGATGTTGCCGGTCCAGCCGAGATCCGCGAACAGGATGTACAGCGGAACGACGCCGAGCTGCATCGGCACCGCCATGGTCGCCACGACGAACGCCAGCAGCGCCTTGCCCCCGCGGAACTTGAGCTTCGCGAACGCCCAGCCGGCGAGTGTCGAGAACACGACGACGGATGCCGCGATCACGGTCGAGCTGAAGATCGAGTTCCACAGCGCGAGCCAGAAGTTGACGGCCGGATCGTTGACGACGGCCGACGCGTTGGCGAAGAAGTTGCCACCGGGCAGCCACGACATGTCGGGATCGTTGATCGTCGAGGCATCCCCCGAGCCGATCAGGAACGACCAGTAGTAGGGGAAGATCGCCGAGACGACGACCACGCCCAGCCCGAGGTAGACCCACTTGCCGGCGCGCACGCCGCGGATCTTCGTCGTGCGCTCGTTGCGCCGACGCGCCTTGGCGTTGGGGATGCTCTCTTCGACGATCGCCAGCGGCGGAGTGCTGATCGCGCTCATCGCTTGCTTCCCTTCCGACGACCGCGCGAGACCTCGCCGCGGCGTCCTTCATCGCGCACGAGGCGCCGGGTGATGAGCAGGTTGATCAGGCCGATCACGAGGATGATCGCGAACAGGATCCACGCGAGGGCGGCGGCACGACCGAAGTTGAACTCGCCCCAGCCGATGTTGTACAGGTACAGGGTGATCGTCAGCCACTGCTGGGCGGCACCGCCCTGACCCGTGTTGTCGAACATGCGCGGCTCGTCGAAGATCTGGAGCCCGCCGATGGTCGAGGTGATGATGACGAAGATGAGCGTGGGCTTGAGCGACGGGAGCGTGATGCTCCAGAACTGGCGGAGCGCATTCGCGCCGTCGACCGTCGCCGCTTCGTAGTACTCGCGCGGCACGGCCTGCATGGCGGCGAGGAGGATGAGGGCGTTGTAACCGGTCCAGCGGAAGTTGACCATCGTCGCGATCGCGATGTGGCTCCAGAACGGGTCCTTGTGCCACGGGATGGCGTCCAAGCCGAGGTTCGTGAGGATGTTGTTCACGAGGCCGTGGTTGTCGCCGAACATGTTGCTGAAGATCAGGGCGACGGCGACCGGTGCCATGACGAACGGCAGGAGCACGCTCATGCGCCAGAAGGTCTTCGCGCGGATGTTGCGGTCCAGCATCGCGGCGATGAAGATCGCGAGGATCAGCTGCGGCACGGACGACAGCAGGAAGATGCTGAACGTGTTGCGCAGAGCCGTCCAGAACTTGGGGTCGTTGAGGATCCAGACGTACTGGTCCAGGCCGACGAAGGTGCCCGAGTTGCGGACGAGGTCCCACTCCTGGAACGAGATGACCGCGGTGAAGCCGATGGGGAACAGGCCCACGATCGCGAACAGGATGAAGAACGGCGAGATGTAGAAGTAGGGGGAGAACCGGAGGTCGAACCGGCTCAGCTTGTTCTTGAACGACAGCTGCGCGCGGGGCGGGGTCTGCCGAGGCGCCGGCGACGACGGTGTCGTCCTGACGCGGGTTTCGGTCGCGGTCACGCGGTGCTCCGTATCGGTGAGGGTCGGGGTGATGGGCGGTGTGCGGGCCGCGCCGCTGGACGCGGCCCGCACATCGTCAGATCATCAGAAGGCTTCGACCTCTGCGACCCAGGTGTTCCACGAGGTGGTCTGGTCCTCGGTGCCGTCGAAGACGCGGTTCACCGCGTTCTGGAGGGCGTCGTGGTACTTGAAGTAGCTCGCGTCCTTGAAGGGGGTGACCGTGATGGCCTCCGACCGCTCGGCGAAGATCTGACCGGTCGGCGCGTTGTTGAAGTACTCGTTGGTCGCGTCGGTCACGGCCGGGTCGGCCTGCGCGTCGATGGCACTCGGGAACTGGCCGGCGTTGACGAAGGTCTTCGCCTGCTGCTCAGGAGCGGTCAGCCAGTCGGCGAGCGCGAGCGCTGCGTCGACGTTCGCGCCGTTGGCGGGAACGGTCAGGTACGAGCCGCCCCAGTTGGCTCCGCCGCCGGGGAAGACGTTGGCGACCTCCCAGCCGGAGACCTCCGGTGCGTTGCCCGCGATGATGCCGAGCATCCAGCCGGGGCAGAGCATCGTGGCGAACTCGCCGTTGGCCATCGAGGCGTTCCAGTCGTCGCTCCACTGACCGGAGTACGCGGCGTTCGGAACGGCGCGCTCGACGACGAGGTTGTAGGCGTCCTCGATCTCGGGGTTCTCGGTGGCGATGACCGTGCCGTCGGGCTCGGAGTAGGTGTACTCCATCTGGTTCACGATGCCCTGGAGCACCGAGTTGGCCGCGTCGATCATGGGCTTGCCGGTGGCAGCCTTGTACTGGTCGGCGACGTCGAAGAAGTTGCCCCAGTCGCCGTCGAACAGCGTGGCGACCTCGTCGGGCGTCGTGGGGAGACCGGCTGCTTCGAACAGGTCGGCGCGGTAGCAGATGGCCTGCGGTCCGATGTCGGTGCCGAAGCCTACGAGGCGGCCGTCGGCGTCGGTGGCGCCGGCTTCCTTCCAGTCGAGCCAGCGGCCCTTGGCGCTGTCGGGCACCTCGGCCAGCAGGTCGGAGTACTGCATCGCCTCGGCGAACCAGTCGATCTCGACCGCCTCGACGTCGGCGAGACCCTCTTTGCCCAGCTTCTGGAAGTAGTTCGCACGGGCGTCGCCGGACTCGGCCGCCTTGTTGTGGACGATCGTGACGTTCGGGTTCGCGTCCATGTACTCCTGGAGGAGGGCATCGTCGTAGCCGAAGTCGTTGAAGGTGGCGAGGGTCAGCGTGATCTCGCCATCGGCGTCGGTCGAGGCTTCTCCGCCCCCACCGCCCGCGCAGCCGGCGAGGACGATCGCGGTGGCCGAGAGAGCGGCGACGGCGGCAGCGCCCTTGCGGAAGGCACGTGAATTCACAATCACTCCTTTGTGTGTTGTCAGACAATCATTGGTGTGGGTGGACGGGCGTCCTCCCGAGGGGAACTTCGTGGGAGCGTTCCCACGAGATTTGACCCTACGTTATGGGATCGCTCCCACGAATGCAAGGGAGCGCTCCCACGAACGTGTCACGGTTCGGTCACGAGGGTCGCGGACACGACCGTCTGCGGGCGTCGGGCCCCGGGTCGTAGACTGGGGATGACCCCCTTTTCCGCGACATCCGGAGCGTTCCATGCCCACCATCGTCGTCGACGTCATGCCCAAGGCCGAACTGCTGGACCCGCAGGGAAAGGCCGTCTCGGGTGCACTCGCCCGCCTCGGCGTCGATTCCTTCACGGGCGTGCGCATCGGCAAGCGCTTCGAGCTCACCGTCGAGGGCGAGGTCGACGAAGAGACCCTCGCGGCGGCTCACCGCATCGCCGACGAGATCCTCTCGAACTCCGTGATCGAGGACGTCGTGGGCGTGGAGGTCGTGGAGTGACCGCACGGATCGGGGTCATCACCTTTCCGGGATCGCTCGATGACCGCGACGCGCAGCGTGCGATCCGCGTCGCCGGCGGCGAGCCGGTCGCCCTGTGGCACGGCTCCCACGACCTCGAGGGCGTCGACGCCCTCGTGCTTCCCGGCGGCTTCAGCTACGGCGACTACCTGCGCGCCGGAGCGATCGCCGCGCTCGCGCCGATCATGAAGGAAGTGAAGGATGCTGCGGCATCCGGGATGCCGATCCTCGGCATCTGCAACGGCTTCCAGATGCTGGTCGAGGCCCACCTGCTGCCGGGCGGGCTGATCCGCAACGCCCACCAGCAGTTCATCCGCCGAGACCAGCGTCTGCGCGTCGAGAACACCACGACCGCATGGACCTCGGACTTCGCCGCCGGCCAGGAGATCGTCATCCCGCTGAAGAACGCGGACGGCGGCTACATCGCCTCCGAAGACGATCTCGATCGGCTCGAGGGCGAAGGCCTCGTCGCGTTCCGCTACCTCGGGGTCAACCCGAACGGCTCGCTGCGCGACATCGCCGGCATCGCCAACGAGCGCGGCAACGTCGTGGGCCTCATGCCGCACCCCGAGCACGCGGTCGAAGAGGGCTTCGGCCCCAACACCCCCGAGGCGATGCGCTCGGGCGTGGACGGACTGCCGTTCTTCACCTCGGCGATCGCCGCCGTGGTGACCGCCGCCGCCTGAGCCGCGGCATCCGCGGATCGGCGAGATCGCCGGTGACGGCGGGGTCAGACGGTGCCCGCAGGCGGCCAGACGCCGATGATGAGCGCCATGACCAGGATCGTGACGACTTCGTGCGCGATGTTGAGCAGGGTGAGCGAGGACGGACGCCCCTCGAACGCGTCATGGGTGATGAAGCGCGCCGCCGTGAAACCCGCCCACAGCGCCACGGCCGTCGCGATCGCCGTCCACAGGTAGCCGCTGCCGTAGAAGTGCCACGCGATGGCGGTGGAGCCCGCGAGCACCCAGGCGGTCACGAAGCTCACCAGCACCGTGACGATCATCGCCATCGTGGCGCTCGCGGCGGGGCGGTCCATGTCGACCTTGGCGAGCTTCGCCCACCGCGTGCCGAACACCTTCGGCGTGTACCAGATCGCTCCGACGAGCATGCTCGATGCGGTGGCGATCAGCACGGCCCAGTAGTTGATCTCGGGAACCATCGCGGCGCCCCTCCCCTGCGGCGCGTGCCGCTCGTCGCGATCGTATCGCCGCGGAGGGCCGCGCGGCAGGAGCACGCCGGTAGCGTGGAGAGGGTGAGCCACGGCATCCGGAATCTCGTCATCAGTGTCCCGACCCGCGAACTCGCGGACGACATCTCCCCCGTCCCGGACGGGGTCGAGGTGGTCGTCTGGGCGATGGAGGACCCGGCGCCGCGCGACCGCTTCGACATGGTGGTGCCCCCGTACATGTCGATGTCGAAGGTGCTCGAGCGGCTCGAAGGCGTCGAGGTGGGGCTCGTCCAGGGTCAGTCGATCGGGTTCGACGGCGTGGCCGACATCCTGCCCGACGGGCTCGTCTTCGCGAATGCCGCCTCGGTGCACGAGACATCGACCGCCGAGCTCGCCCTCGCGATCATCCTCGCGGCGCAGCGGCACATCCCGTCGTTCGTGCGTGCGCAGGACGAGCACCGCTGGGCGCCCGTCTTCGCCGACAGCCTCGCCGACCGGCGCGTGCTGCTGATCGGCTACGGCGGCGTCGGCAAGGCGGTGGCGGCCCGGCTCGCTCCGTTCGAGACGCACGTGACAGCCGTCGCGTCGCGTGCCCGCGTGGAAGACGGGACGCAGGTGCACGGCGTCTCGGAACTGCCGGAGCTGCTGCCCGAGGCCGAGATCGTCGTCCTCACGCTGCCCGGAGGCGACGCGACGAAGCACATCGCGGATGCCGCCTTCCTCTCCGCGCTGCCCGACGGCGCCCTGGTGGTCAACGTCGGCCGCGGCTCGCTCATCGACACCGATGCGCTCGTGGCCGAGGTCGCGTCAGGCCGCCTGCGCACGGCGCTCGACGTGACCGACCCCGAACCGCTGCCCGAGGACCACCCCCTGTGGACACTGCCCGGCGCGCTCGTCGTGCCCCATGTCGGCGGCGCGTCGTCGGCGATGCGTCCGCGCGTCGCCGCGCTCGTGACGGCACAGATCGAGCGCCTGCGCGGTGGCGAGGCCCCGCTCAACGTCGTGCTCGGCGGGTAGGCCTCTCCGGGTCGGGGTGCGCGGGCGCAAGCGGCGGCACCGCGAGCGCTGCACTGTCCTGCGAGCACACCTACCTCGCGACGCAGCGCTCGCACGAAAGTGCAGCGCCCGCACACCGTGGACCGCGCCTACCCTTTCGCCCGGCTGTCGACGTCAGCGCCCGACCAGAGGTCGCCGCACTCGACCTCGACGGCGCGATGCGAGAAGAGGTACGACCCCGCGCCGCGGTCCGCGCGCGGGAGCGCGGCGATGAGCGGCCCGAGATGGGAGCGCGGGATCGCGACCGGATGCCCGGGGGCGCCGTCGTACACCGCGCGTGCGAGCGCGCCGGCGGCCAGCACCCGCGCGACGGCGGCGGGCGCGGCATCCGGAGTGTCGACGGGCGTCACCACGACGACGTCGGGGGCGAGAGCGGATGCCGCGCGCAGCGCCGTGCGCAGCGTCTCGCCGAGCCCGCGCTCCCACCCGTCGACGCGCACGGTCGCGGCGTCGGTCGGGACGAGGCCGGCGACGGCGTCCGCCGAGGCTCCGACCGCGACCAGAACGGCGTCGCATCCGCCCGCGCGCAGCATGCGCACCGCGAGCTCGATCCAGGGTGTGCCGTCGGCGGCGCGTGCGAGACCCTTGGGCCCGCCGAAGCGGGTGCCCGCACCCGCCGCGAGAACCAGTCCGACCGCGCCCATCGCACCCTTCCGTCGTTTCACGAGCGTAGCCCGCACGAAATACAGCGGGGTTAGGGTCGGAGAATGCTGGAGCTCGCGCGGGAACTGCTGCCCCTGGTGCGCGCCGACGCGCGCCTCGCGGCCGTGACGGTGGTGGGGGTCGCGCGCAGCGCCCCACGCGGCGTCGGAGCCACCATGGCGGTGACCGCCGACGGTCGCGTGATCGGCTCCATCTCGGGCGGTTGCGTGGAAGGCGATGCCGTCGTGCTCGCCCACACGGCCCGCGTCACCGGCCGACCGCAGACGGCGCGCCTCGGATTCTCGGACGACGCCGCCCACGCCGCTGGCCTCGCCTGCGGCGGAAGCGTCGACGTGGTCGCCTACCCCGTGATGACGGATGCAGCCACGGTCGCCGCCCTCGAAGCCGCCGCCGCCGGACGCCGCGCCGCGATCGCCCTCCCGCTGCCCGACGGCGACACGGTCATCGTCACCGCCGAGCCCGCGCCGCAGCTCATCATCGTCGGCGCCGGTGAGCACGCCGCGGCGCTCTGCCGCATCGCGGCGGCATCCGGATTCTCGGTCACCGTCGTCGACGTGTGGGAGGCCCTCGTCACCCGCGAGCGCTTCCCCGAAGCCGCGCAGACGTCGACCGCGCTGCCGCACGAGTTCCTGGCGACCGTCGAGGTCGATGACCGCACCGCCGTGTGCGTGCTCACCCATGACGAGCGTCTCGATGTTCCGGCACTGGCTGCTGCCTTGCGGATGCCGGTGGGCTTCGTGGGCGCGATGGGAGCACGCGGCACGGTGGCGCGGCGCGCCGAGCTGCTGCGCGAGAGCGGGATCACCGACGACGAGCTCGCGCGCCTGCACTCCCCGCTGGGGCTCGACCTGGGCGGGTCGACCCCGGCCGAGACCGCGATCGCGGTGCTCGCCGAGATCACGGCATCCCGTCACCGGGCATCGGGGCGGCCGCTGCGCGACATCGACGGGCCGCTCCACCGGCACGCGAGCACAGCGACGGCAGATCGGCCCGGGACCGGCGCT
This sequence comes from Planococcus sp. APC 4015, assembly GCA_030407505.1. Classification (GTDB taxonomy): domain Bacteria; phylum Actinomycetota; class Actinomycetes; order Actinomycetales; family Microbacteriaceae; genus Microbacterium. The sequence goes on along the minus strand of JASDDH010000046.1, from coordinate 2,700 downwards.
CCTGCGCCTGTCGGGTCGGATCCCTCTCGTTCTGCCGACACCATGCTCGGCCCCGGCTGCGCGCCGCGGGCGCTGACCACACCGACAGGAGCGAGCGCATGACCCGCACGATCATCGAAGGCGGTCACATCGCGACCGTCGACGCCGCCGGCACAGAGCACGACGGCGGGCACGTCGTGATCGAGGCCGGTGTGATCGCCGCGGTCGGTTCCGGTCGCGCGCCCGAGCAGTGGCGTGCCGGTGCCGACGTCGTCGACGGCACGGGGACGCTCATCACCCCGGGGCTCGTCAACACCCACCACCACCTCTACCAATGGCTGACGCGCGGCTACGCGCAGGACTCGATCCTGTTCGACTGGCTGACGTCGCTGTATCCGCTGTGGTCGCGCATCGACGCGGGGCTCACCGGCGTCGGCGCGGCGGGCGCGATGGCGGTGCTCGCCCGATCCGGGTGCACGACCGTCGGCGATCACCACTACATCTTCCCGAAGGGCTCGGGCGACATCGTCGGCTCGATCGTCGAGGCGGCCTCGACGGTGGGCGTGCGGCTGCACGCGACCCGCGGGTCGATGGACCTCGGCGCGTCGCAGGGCGGCCTGCCTCCGGACTTCGCGGTCGAGACGACGGATGCCGCCCTCGCCGCGTCGCACGAGGCCGTCGAGCGCTACCACGACCCCTCGTTCGATGCCATGGTGCGGGTCGCGGTCGCCCCGTGCTCGCCGTTCTCGGTGACGGCGGATCTGCTGCGCGAAGCGGCGGTGCTGGCCCGATCGCTCGGCGTGCGCCTGCACACCCACGCCTCCGAGACGATCGAAGAGGACGCCTACTGCGCCGAGAACTTCGGCAAGACCCCGACCCAGTACCTCGAAGATCTCGGGTGGCTCGGCGACGACGTGTGGATGGCGCACTGCGTGCACCTCGACGACCGCGCGATCGAGCGCTATGCCGCGACCGGCACCGGGGTCGCGCACTGCCCGTCGTCGAACGGCCGACTCGCCGCGGGCATCGCCCCCGTGCGCGCGATGCTCGATGCCGGGGTGCCCGTGGGCCTCGGCGTCGACGGTGCCGCGTCCAACGAGTCGGGCCAGCTCGGCATCGAGGTGCGCGAGGCCGTGCTCATGAACCGCCTGCGCACCGGCGCCGATTCCTTCAGCGTGCGCGACGGCCTGCGCATCGCGACGATGGGCGGCGCCCGTGTGCTCGGCCGACAGGAAGAGATCGGCTCGCTCGAGGTCGGCAAGCTCGCCGACATCGCGGTGTGGCAGGTCGACCGGGTGGAGCACGCCGGGATCATCGACCCGGTCGCCGCCCTCGGACTCGGCGCGATGCCGCCGCTGAAGCGACTCTTCGTCGGCGGTCGTGCCGTGGTCGAAGACGCCACGCTCGTCACCACCGACGAGATGGCGCTGGCGCGCGACGTGGCGGCGGCGTCCCGTGGGCTCGCGGAGCGTCTCTGAATGGACATCGTCACCGTCACACGGTTTCGTCGCGCGCGCAGCCGCGCCGATCTCGCCCTCATGCCCGGTGAGGCATACATCGCCGGCGGCACGTGGCTGATGAGCGAACCTCAGCCCGAGACGACCGGCTTCGTCGACCTCACCACCATGGGCTGGCCCTCGATCGAGCCGACCGCCGACGGCCTGCGCATCGGCGCGACCTGCACGATCGCCGACCTCGTCGCGTGGGCCGCGAGCGACGCCGTGCCCGACGGCTGGGCTGCCACCGCGCTGATCTCGCCCGCCGCGAACGCGCTGCTGGCGTCGTTCAAGATCTGGAACACAGCCACCGTGGGCGGGAACATCTGCCAGTCCTTCGCGGCGGCGGGCCTCATGTCGTTCGCCGTCGCTCTGGACGGGATGGCGCTCATCTGGACGCCGGACGGCGGTGAGCGAACCGTCCCCGTCGCCGAGCTGATGACGGGCAACGGCGCGAACGCCCTCGCCCGCGGCGAGGTGCTGAGGGCGATCGACCTGCCCGACCACGCCCTGCGGTCCCGTGCGCGCCTGCGCAAGATCGCGCTGGCCGAACTGGGTCGCTCGGGCGCCGTCGTCACCGGACGCATCGACCCCGACGGTTCGGCGACGTTCGCGGTCACCGCGGCGACGTGGCGGCCGACGGTGCTGACGTTCGACTCGCTTCCGGATGCCGCCACACTGGCGGCGGCGATCGGAGACGCCCCCGGGTACTACACCGACCCGCTCGGCGCCGCCGACTGGCGCCGCGGCGTCAGCATCGTGCTCGGCGAGCGCATCAGAGAGGAGCTCGCGTCATGAGGCTGGAGGTCAACGGCGAGGAGCTGCACGCCGAGCCGCGTCCGGGCCAGTGCCTGCGCACCCTGCTGCGCGAGAACGGGCACCACGAGGTCAAGAAGGGGTGCGACGCGGGCGACTGCGGCGCGTGCGCCGTCCTCGTGGACGGCACGCCGGTGCACTCGTGCGTGATCCCGGCGGTCCGGGCCGACGGCTGGTCGGTGACGACCGCGTCCGGACTCGCCCCCGGCGACGACCTCCACCCGGTGCAGGAGGCGCTGGCCGACGGCTTCGGGTTCCAGTGCGGTTTCTGCACGGCGGGCATGGCGGTCACCGCCTCGACCCTCACCCCCGATGACCTCCCCGACCTCGACCGGCGAATGAAGGGCAGCCTCTGCCGCTGCACCGGCTACCGGCCGATCCGCGAGGCCATCGAGGCGTCGGTGCTCGG
>JASDDH010000045.1 GCA_030407505.1 Planococcus sp. APC 4015 | reverse complement strand
CGCCCGCCAGCCCGGCAACGCCCGCCACACCGCCCCAGCGTGTCGGGACCGCAGTGTCTCGCCGACACCGCCCGTCATCGACGCCGACGACATGCCCTCTCGGCGAGACCGAGTGTTCTCGGCGACGACGGCGGCGAGCGCCAGAGCGGCGGCGGACGGCGGCGGCGCCGTGAACGGCGGCATCCGGTCGATCAGGCCCGTGTCGAGGTCTCCGGCGACGACCGACGGGTCGGCGAGCAGCGCCCGCAGGAACGCGATGTTCGTCTCGACGCCGAGCAGCACCGTGTCGGCCAGCGCGTCATCCAGCCGCGCGAGCGCGAGCGCGCGGTCGGCACCGTGTGCGATGACCTTCGCGATCATGGGGTCATAGTCGGCCGAGACGACCGAACCGCTCTCGACCGCGCCATCCGTCCGCACGTCGGTGGGCTCGGCGCCCCCGGAAGCGGGCCGCCACGCGAGCACGGTGCCGGTGGCGGGGAGGAAGCCCCGCTCAGGGCTCTCGGCGTAGACACGGGCCTCGATCGCGTGGCCGTCGAGCCGCACGTCATCCTGCGCGATGTCGAGCGGAAGCCCGGCCGCCACCCTCACCTGCTGCTCGACGAGATCGACGCCCGTCACCAGCTCGGTGACCGGGTGCTCGACCTGCAGCCGCGTGTTCATCTCGATGAAGAAGAACTCAGACGTCGCGTCGCCGGCGACGAGGAACTCCACCGTGCCGGCTCCGCGATAGTCCACGGATGCGGCGGCCGCGCACGCGGCGGCACCCAGGCGCGCGCGCGTCTCGGCGTCGACGACCGGCGACGGCGCCTCCTCGATGACCTTCTGATGCCGTCGCTGCAGAGTGCACTCGCGCTCGCCGAGATGGATGACATGGCCGTGCGCGTCGGCGAGCACCTGCACCTCGATGTGGCGCGGACGCTCGATGAGACGCTCGAGCAGCAGCGAGTCGTCGCCGAACGACGCCGTGGCGATGCGTCGGGCTGTGGCGAGCGCCTCCGCCAGGTCGGCGGGCTGCCTCACGATCTGCATGCCCTTCCCGCCCCCGCCGGCCGAGGGCTTGACGAGCAGCGGGTAGCCGGCCTGGCCGGCGGCTGCGGCGATCGCGTCATCGCTCATTCCGACGGCGCTGAACCCCGGAACGGTCGGAACGCCGTGGCTCTCGACATGCGCCTTCGAGCGGATCTTGTCGCCCATGACGTCGAGGGCGCGCTCGCCCGGTCCGATGAAGACGATGCCGGCATCGGTGCACGCCCGCGCGAACGCGACGTTCTCGGAGAGGAAGCCGTAGCCCGGGTGCACGGCCCGCGCTCCGGTCTCCCGTGCCGCCGCGATGACCGCGTCGATGTCGAGATACGACGCGGACGCAGCCGCCGGGCCGATACGGACCGCGACGTCCGCCTCCTGGACGTGGGGGGCCGCGGCGTCGGCGTCGCTGTACACGGCGACGGACCGGATGCCGAGAGCCCGGAGGGTGCGGATCACCCGCCGCGCGATCTCGCCGCGGTTGGCGACGAGGACGGTGTGGAGCACTTCGACAGGCTCAGTGACCGGGAGAGCACGCTCAGTAACCGGGGGGACGGAGATCGGGTCCATGTGCATCACATCCGGAAGACGCCGAAGCGCGGTTCGGGCAGCGGCGTGCGCGAGACGACGTCCAGCGCGAGACCGAGCAGGTCGCGCGTGTCGAGCGGGTCGATGACCCCGTCATCCCACAGGCGCGCGGTGGCGTAGTACGGGCTGCCCTGTTCTTCGTACTGCGCCCGGACCGGCGCCTCGAAAGCCGCCTGTTCTTCGGCGGACCACTGTTCTCCGCGGGCCTCGAGCTGATCGCGCTTCACCGTGGTTAGAACGGATGCCGCCTGCGGCCCGCCCATCACCGAGATGCGGCTCGCGGGCCATGTCCACAGGAACCGCGGCGAGTAGGCCCGCCCGCACATCGAGTAGTTGCCGGCGCCGAACGACCCGCCGATCACGACCGTGAGCTTGGGCACCCGGGTCGTCGCGACGGCGGTGACCATCTTCGCGCCGTCCTTGGCGATGCCGCCGGCCTCGGCATCCCGCCCCACCATGAAGCCCGAGATGTTCTGCAGGAACAGCAGCGGGATGCCGCGCTGGTCGCACAGCTCGATGAAGTGAGCGCCTTTCTGAGCCGACTCGCCGAACAGCACGCCGTTGTTCGCGATCACGCCGACCGGATGCCCGTGGATGTGCGCGAATCCCGTCACGAGGGTCTCGCCATACGCGCGTTTGAACTCGTGGAACTCGCTGGCGTCCACGAGGCGGGCGATCACCTCGCGCACGTCGTAGGGCTGGTTCAGATCGACGGGGACGACCCCGTAGAGGTCGGCGGGGTCCGCAGCAGGTTCTCGGGCGGGCAGCACATCCCAGACCGGAGCCGGGGGCCGCGCGAGGGTCGCGACGATGTCGCGCACGATCTCGAGGGCGTGCTCGTCGTCTTCGGCGACATGGTCCACGACACCCGAGCGGGTGGCGTGCAGGTCGGCGCCGCCGAGCTCTTCGGCCGTCACGACCTCGCCGATCGCCGCCTTCACCAGCGGCGGTCCACCCAGGAAGATCGTTCCCTGGCCGCGCACGATCACCGTCTCGTCGCTCATCGCCGGCACGTAGGCGCCACCCGCGGTGCACGAGCCCATCACCGCGGAGATCTGCGGGATGCCGGCGGCCGAGAGCCGCGCCTGGTTGAAGAAGATGCGTCCGAAGTGGTCCCGATCGGGGAAGACCTCGTCCTGCATCGGCAGGAACGCACCGCCGGAATCGACGAGGTAGATGCACGGTAGGCGATTCTCGAAGGCGATCTCCTGTGCCCGCAGATGCTTCTTGACCGTGATCGGATAGTAGGTGCCGCCCTTCACCGTCGCGTCGTTGCAGACGACCATGACATGGCGTCCGTGCACGAGTCCGATGCCCGCCACGACGCCGGCGGCCGGAGCCTCGCCGCCGTACAGACCGTCGGCGGCCAGCGGAGCGATCTCGACGAACGGACTCCCCTCGTCCAGCAGCCGGGTGACACGGTCGCGAGGGAGAAGCTTCCCTCGGGCGATGTGACGGTCTCGGGATGCCGCCGGACCACCGAGCGAGGTGACGCGGAGGCGCTCGCGCAGCTGTCCGCTGAGATGCGCCTGGGCATCGTGCGTGCGCGAGAAGTCCTCGCCGCGCGCGAAGGCGGTCGCGAGTGTGCTCATGTCATCTCCGTCGACGTCACGATCGGATCACGCTTTCAGCTGCTGCGCGATGCCACTGGTTAGTGTTCACTAACTGAGTTCCGAGGTTAGCGGGGATTAACTGAGATGACAAGCGGTCCGACGGAACGGGAGCGCGCGAAGGCGGATCGGCATTCCGCGCTGCTCCACGAGGCGGCACGACTGTTCGCCGAGCGTGGGTACAGCGGAGTGAGTCTCGAGGAGCTCGGGGCATCCGTCGGTGTCAGCGGGCCCGCGGTCTACCGCCACTTCGCCAACAAGCAGGCGCTGCTCGGAACGATCCTCGTGACCGTGAGCGAGAAGCTCCTCACCGGCGGACGGGCGGTTCTGTCGTCTCTGGACCCACCACCGGCGCGCCTGGAGGCCCTCGTCCGCTTCCACGTCGATTTCGCCCTCACCGATGCCGACGTCATCCGAGTCCAGGACCGCGACCTCGCCAGTCTGAACGAGCAGGACCGACATGCCGTGCGCCGACTGCAGCGCGAGTACGTCGAGCTGTGGATCGACGTGCTCGCCGATCTGCACCCCGATCGCGAGGCTGCTGACCTCCGCGTCCGCGCCCACGCGTGCTTCGGCCTGATCAACTCCACCCCGTACAGCGTTCAGGGTCTCCGGGAGCGTGGCGACGGAGCCGACGTGCGGGGAATCCTGGAGTCGATGGCGATCGCTTCGCTGGCCGCCTGAGCCCGCGGTGAATTAGAATCAGGCAGATGGCGAGGATCCCGCGAGACGGTGCCGAGGACCAGGACGCGCAGAGCGCCCCCGTCGACGGTGTCGACGCGACCAGCTCCCGTCGCGATTTCCTCAAGCTCGGTGGTCTGACGACCGCGGGATTCGTCGTGGGCGGAGGCGTCGGGGCTGCTGCCGGCGCATCGGTCGGCAACGCCGTCGGCTACCGCGAAGGCTCCCTCGATTTCGGCGCGGTCCCCGCTCGCTATGAGCCGGGGTTCGACCACGTCGTGGTGCTGATGGGTGAGAACCGCTCGTTCGACAACATGCTCGGCTGGCTGTACACCCCCGATGACCTGCCTGAGGGCGAGACGTTCGACGGTCTCGCGTTCGGCTCGTATTCCAACGTGGCTCCGACGGGCGAGACGATCGCCGCGCACATCTACGAGGGTCCGACCGACGAGGTGATGGGACGCCCCAACCCCGATCCCGGTGAAGAGTTCCCGCACGTCAACACACAGCTGTTCGGCACGGTCGCCCCCGCCGAGAACGCCACGGCGCAGACCGGGCAGATGGCGCCGCCCTACAACGCGCCGGCCGAGGGCGCCGACCCGACGATGTCGGGGTTCCTGAAGGACTACTGGAACAACTTCGAGCGACTGCGCGGCGGCAAGTCTCCCACGATCGACGAGGCGATGCACATCATGGGCGGGTTCTCGCCGCAGCAGCTGCCCGTGCTGTCGACCCTGGCGAGGGAGTTCGCCGTGTTCGACGCCTGGTTCGCGGCCGTGCCGTCACAGACGTACTGCAATCGCTCGTTCTTCCACGCCTCGACCTCGCACGGCTACGTGACCAACAAGCACGGCGGCGGCTACGACAAGTGGCTGGACGCGCCGCAAGACCCCACGATCTTCAACCACCTCGAAGAGGCCGGCATCTCGTGGAAGATCTACTTCGACGAGGTGCAGTTCATCTCCCTGACCGGGATGATGCACGCGCCGGTCCTGCAGAAGTACTGGCGCACCGGTCGCTTCGGCCACATGTCGGAGTTCTACGACGACGCCCGTGAGGGGAAGCTGCCGGCGTACGCCTTCATCGAGCCGCGCATGGTCTACAACCACAACGACTTCCACCCGCCGTTCGGGGTCTACAGATCGAGTGATGTCGACGGCGAGATGATCGTCGACTCGGCGGTGTCCGACGTCCGCGCCGGCGAGAAGCTCGTCGCGGACGTGTACAACGCGGTCAAGAACAGCGCGACCGCCGGCGGTTCGAACGCGATGAACACGTTGCTGCTCATCACCTTCGACGAGCACGGCGGCACGTATGACCACGTGGCTCCGCCGGCGGCCACTCCCCCGACCGCCGACGAGGACCCCGGCGAGATGGGCTTCTCTTTTGACCGCCTCGGGGCGCGGGTTCCCGCCATCGCGGTGTCGGCGTACACGCGCGCGAACACGATCATCCACGACGAGATGCATCACGCCGCCGTCATCGCGACCCTCACGCGGCTGCACGGGCTGCGACCTCTGACACGGCGCGACGCGAGCGCGAACGACCTGTTCTCGCTCGTCAACCTCTCCACACCCCGCCAGCCCGCGACCTGGCCGGTCGTGCACCCCATGTACGTGCCGGCGAATCCCCACGAGGACGAGCCGATCGACATCAAAGACGGGAAGCACAAGGACAAGCCGCTGAGTCCGCCGGGTCGCGGCCTGATCGGACTCCTGCTGGCGAAGTACGGCCCTGTCGATGCGAAGGAGCCGACCACCTACGCCGAGGCCTATGAGGCGGTCCACACGCACGGCCTGGGACTGTTCTACCCCAAGGTCTGACGACGGCTCACCTCAGCAGCATCGCCCGTCCCGGCTCACGAAGGACATCCCCGACCTCGACGAGGAACCTCGAGCCCTGCTCACCGTCGACGAGCCGGTGGTCGAACGACAGGGCGAGGGTCATGACGTCCCGCAGCGCGATGTCGCCGTGGTGCTCCCACGGCTGACGGCGCACCGCTCCGAGTGCCAGGATGCCGGCCTCGCCGGGGTTCAGGATCGGTGTGCCCGCGTCGATCCCGAAGACCCCGACGTTCGTGATCGAGAACGTTCCGCCGGTCATCTCGGCCGGAGGCGTCTTGCCCGCGCGCGCGATCTCGGCCAGCGTCCGGATCGCGTCGGCGAGTTCCACGAGGGTCAGCTCGTGGGCATCGGGGATGTTGGGCACGATCAGCCCCCGACCCGTCGCGGCGGCGATGCCGAGATTCACGTAGTGGTGCTCGACGATCTCGCCCGCCGCCTCGTCCCACGACGAATTGAGTCCCGGATGCCGGGGCAGCGCGAGGCACACCGCTTTCGCCGCGACCGCGAGCACGCCGATCCGGTGGTCCTGCAGAGCGCGCTCTGCGCGCAGCGAGGCGAGGAGCTCGGTGGTCGCGGTGACGTCGACGGTGAGGAAGGTGGTCACATGCGGAGCGGTGAACGCGCTGCGCACCATGGCTGCCGCCGTGTGCTTGCGTACGCCGCGGATCGGCGTGCGGGTCGTGCGCCCGCGCGAACTCCCCGTGTCTGGACCGTCGACGGGAGGGGCCGATGACGTGCGCGACGCATACTCCTCCACATCGCTCCGGCGGATGATCCCCGTCACCCCCGACGCCTCGATGAGCGCCAGGTCGATGCCGAGCTGCTTGGCGAGCATGCGCACGGGAGGAGTCGATCGCGGTCGCTCGAGTGCACGTTCGACGATCTCGGGCGCGCGCCGGACCTCGCGCGGAACGGCGTCGAGGACGGCGGTGTCACCGGCCGCCGCGCGCGGGTCTCCCATCCGCACCCGGCGCTGCGGACGCCCACCCGACCGAGGTGCGGCGCCGTAGCCGACGAGGTTCGGCATCGCGCGCTCCTCCCCCGGTGCGGATGCCGTGGAGTGCGACGCCGGCGCCGCGGGCGCGGCGGCATCCCGTCCTTCGACGTCGAACGAGACGAGGACCGAGCCGACGGCGATGACCTCACCCTCGGAGGCGTGCAGCGTGCGGATCGTGCCGGCATGCGGTGACGGCAGCTCGACGACGGCCTTCGCGGTCTCGACCTCGGCGATGGTCTGGTTCAAAGCGACCGTGTCGCCCTCGGCCACGAGCCACTGCACGAGCTCGGCCTCGGGAAGTCCTTCCCCCAGGTCTGGCAGGCGGAAGTCCTCGATCATCGCCGACCCCCGTCCAGTGCGGCGTCGTTGCCGACGTCGAGCGCCCCGGAGCCGGACAGGCTGTTCGGGCGCTCCAGCACGCGGTCGACCGCGTCGAGGATGCGGTCAAGATCCGGGAGATGATGCCTCTCGAGCTTGGACGGCGGATACGGCACGTCGTGGCCGGTGACGCGCTCGGGCGGCGCCTCGAGGTGGTGGAAGCACCGCTCGGTGACGCTCGCGACGAGTTCGGCGCCGACTCCGGCCTCGCGCGCCGCCTCGTGCGTCACGACGACGCGTCCGGTCTTGCGGACGGACGCCGTGACCGTGCGGTAATCCACCGGCGAGATCGACCTCAGGTCGATGACCTCGATGGAGATCCCGTCGTCCTCCGCGGCGGTCGCGGCATCCATCGCGACCGGCACCTGCGCGCCGTACGTCAGGATCGTCACGTCGCTTCCCTCGCGGGCGACGCGGGCGACCCCCATCGGCGGAGCATCGGCCACGTCTGCGTCGAGATCGACCTCGCCTTTGGCGTGGTAGAGCCGCTTGGGCTCGAAGTACACCACGGGGTCGTCGCTCGCGATCGCCTGCCTGAGCATGACATGCGCGTCCTGCGGGTTCGACACCGCCACCACCCGCAGGCCCGACGTGTGCACGAAGTACGCCTCGGGCGATTCGGAGTGGTGTTCGGCGGCGCCGACACCGCCGGCCCAGGGGATGCGGATGGTGATCGGCATCGTCACGTTGCCGCGCGTGCGGTAGTGCAGCTTGGCGACCTGACACACGATCTGGTCGAACGCCGGGTAGACGAATCCGTCGAACTGGATCTCGACGACAGGTCGGTAGCCGCGGAATGCGAGCCCGACCGCGGCGCCCATGATGCCGGATTCCGCCAGCGGCGTGTCGATCACGCGCTGCGCGCCGAATTCCTCCAGCAGTCCGTCGGTGACGCGGAACACTCCCCCGAGCCTGCCGATGTCCTCCCCCAGGAGAAGCACCTTCGGGTCGTCGCGCATCGCGCGCCGGAGACCCTCGCCGATCGCCTTGGCCATCGTGAGCTGCGTCATCGCGACGCCTCCTCGCCCGCGAAGCCGGCGAGGTAGGTGGCGTGGCGCTCGCGCTGCTCGGCCAGGCCCGTGTGCGGCTCGGCGTACACGTCGTCGAACACGGCCATCGCGGGGCGTGAGGGGGCGCCGAGAACCGCGGCGCGCACGTCGGCGCCCAGACGGTCCGCGTCCTGGGCGACCGTCTGAGCGAACTCGTCGTCGAAGGCGTCCTCGGCGCGCAGCAGGCTCTCGATCCGGGTGAGCGGGTCCCGCCGGCGCCAGCGCTCGACCTCGGCCTCGTCACGGTAGCGGGTGGGGTCGTCGGAGGTCGTGTGCGGACCCATGCGGTAGGTCACCGCCTCGATGAAGGCGGGACCGTTGCCCCGACGCGCGATGTCCAGCGCCCACCGGGTGGCGGCGAGACAGGCGAGGACGTCATTGCCGTCGACGCGCATGCTCGGTATGCCGAACCCGGGCGCACGACCGGCGATCGGGAACTTCGCCTGCACCGAGACCGGCTCCGAGATCGCCCAGTGGTTGTTCGTGCAGATGAAGACGACCGGGGCGCGGAACGACGACGCGAACACCATCGCCTCGTTGACATCGCCCTGGCTGGAGGCGCCGTCGCCGAAGTAGGCGGCCGCGACCTGGTCCGTGCCGTCGCGCTGGATGCCCAGTGCGTAGCCGACCGCATGCAGCGTCTGCGCGCCGATGATGATCTGGGGTGTGGCGGTGTTGATGTCGTACGGGTTCCACGTCGAGTGGGATTCGCCGCGCCACGTCAGCGCGAGGTCGGCGGGAGCTGCTCCGCGCACGTGGGCGACACCCACCTCGCGGTAGCTCGGGAAGACGAAGTCGTCGGCGCGGAAGGCCCGCGCGGACCCGACCTGCGTGGCCTCCTGTCCTCTGCAGGGCGCCCACAGCCCCAGCTGGCCCTGACGCTGCAGAGCGACCCCCTCGGTGTCGACGCGGCGCACGAGGACCATGTCGCGGTACAGCGCGCGCAGGGCTGCGGCGTCGACGTCGGCCACCCAGCGCTCGAGGTCGGGGTCGGCGATGCGTCTGCCTTCGGCGGTGACGAGTCGCGCGACGTCGTCGATGTCGGTGGCCGGTTCGGCGGTCGGGGTCAGGGTGTGCGTCATCGTCATCCCTCCTCGTGAGCCGCCTTCGTGGGGCTGCTCGTCGTGGGTTCGCCGGCTGCGTCGCCAACACGGCCGACGATACGTCCGTCTTGCACCTAGCTCAAGCATGCGGGCGCGCCTTGAGCATGTTGCCCAACATGGACCGGGTTCAGCATGTTACTGTTTCGCACTATGAGTGGCATCGATCGCGTCGATCTCGAGCTCCTGGCGGCCTTGTCCGCCGACCCGAGGGCGACCGTGGTCGCCCTCGCCGACAGGCTCGGACTGTCGCGCAACACCGTCCAGGCGCGCATGGCGCGACTCGAGCGGTCAGGGGTGTTCCTGTCCTATGAGCGGGCCATCTCCTCCAGCGCCCTCGGCTTCCCGATCGAGGCGTTCATCAGCGCGATCGTGCGTCAGGCCGAGCTCCCCCGCATCACCGAAGAGCTGTCCCACATCCCCGAGATCGTGCAGGTGCACGGACTCAGCGGCCCGATCGACCTTCTCGTGCGGGTCGCATGCCGGGACACGCAGCACCTGTTCGACACGGATGCCCGCATCCTCGCGATCGAGGGCGTCGAGCGCACCGAGACCTCGCTCGTGATGGGCGAGGTCATCGGTCACCGCGTCGCACCCCTCATGGAGCTGGCACGACGGGAACGATAGCCGCCTCGCCCTTCGGGTCGCCGGTCGACGACGCGTCGGCGCGCACGAGTACGACGCCGACGAGGATCAGCGCACCGCCGACGAACTGGATCGGAGCGGGCACCTCGGCCAGGAACAGCCACGCGAATCCGAGGGCGAACAGCACCTCCGAGAGCCCGATGAAGGACGCCACGCGTGAGCCGATGCGCGGGACCGCGACGACTCCGAAGGCGTAGCCGAGCGTGGTGGCGACGGCCGCGACCCACAGCAGCGGGACGAACCACGGGACCTGTGCTCCGGCGAGTTCGACCGAGACGGCCGGCGCCTGGAAGGGCATGACGCCCACGATGAGGAGCAGCCCGAGGAAGACCGCCCCGACCAGCAGACCGCCCGCGGCCAGGGCGACCGGCGGAAGTTCGTCGCCCGCGCGCTCGGAGATCAGGAAGTAGGCCATGACGCAGACGGCGGCGGCCAGGGCGAACAGCGTGCCGAGCAGATCGAAGCCGGCGCCGGAGATGTCGACGACGAGCACGAGGCCGACGATCGCGACGACCGAACCGAGCAGCACCAGACGCGACGGCGCCCGGCGGCTGCGGATCCACGCGAGGCCCACGAGCATGACCGGTGCGAGGTACTGGATGAGCAGGGCGACGGCCACCGGCATCCGCTGCATCGCCGAGAAGAAGAAGATCTGACAGCCGGCGACCGCGGTGAGCCCGAAGCCGACGATGAGCGGCCAGTGCCGGCGCAGGAATCCCGGCCGGCGGCGGATTGCGACGACGAGAGCCGGCGAGAGGATGAGCCCCGCGACGCCGATGCGCACGATGAGCGCCGCGCCGACCGACCAGCCGGCTTCGAGGAGCGGCTTGATGAACGGCCCGCTCGACGAGAACGCGAGAGCCGAGCCGACGGCCATGAGCAGACCCGTCGTGCTGACGTGGCGCTTCGGCGACGGGCGGACGACGGGGAGGGACGCGGTCGAAGCGGTCATGGGCGGCATCCAACTGTCAGGAGTGAATAGTGCGTACACTGGTGACACTATCGAACCTCGATGTCAGGAGTCAAGGTGATTTTCATTCATGACACGCGCCAGTCTCTCGTGGCGGCCGTCTATCTCGTCAACACGCTTCCCGGCTTCGACGGGGAAGACACCCTGCAGACGGTGGACGACTTCGAGGCGTACCTCGCCGTGAACCCCTACACGGGCACGATCCGCCGCGACCGGCAGGAGATCGATGCCCTCCGAGCCGTGCGCCCGCGGCTGCGCGCCCTGTGGGACGTCGACCGCGACGGGGCCGTTCCGCTCGTCAACGAGATGCTCAGCGACGGGCGGGCGCTCCCCCGGCTCGTGACCCATGACGACGAGGACTGGCACATCCACGCGACGGCTGACGACGCACCGCTGGCGACCCGCGTGCTCGTCGAGGCGGCGATGGCGTTCGTCGACGTCATCCGCGCCGACGAGTACGACCGCGTGCGCGTGTGCTCGGCCGACGACTGCGACGCGGTCTACATCGACTACTCGCGCAACAGCTCCAAGCGGTACTGCGACACCGGCAACTGCGGCAACCGCATGAACGTCAACGCGTATCGCGAGCGGAGGGCGCGACAAAGCGCCTGATCGCGTCCGCGGCGACCTGCGGGGTCTCGTAGTGGATGAGATGCCCGACGTCGGGGATCTCGACCAGTTCCGCATCGGCGAACAGGGTGACAAGACGGCGCTGCGCCTCGATCGGCGTGATGTCGTCGCGCTGGGCGGCCACGAGGAGCGTCGGCACCGCGATCTCGGGCGCCGACGCCCGCACGTCGTTGGACACCGACGTCACGAACGACTCCCGCAGGACGTCGCGATCGGCGAAGCGCGAGAAGTACGTGTCGTGCTGATCGTGCACGAAGCGACGGAGGTCGGCATCCTTCGTCTTGGCCATCGACACGCTCATGACGCGCACCACGGCGCCGTTGCGCAGCAGGGCGTCGCCGAGTGCCCGCGGCAGCCTGGCACCGGCCCAGTAGTAGAACACGGCGAGACGGGTCAGGATGCCGCGCGGTCCCTCGAGCGCCGGTGCGCCGATCGGGTTGATCAGGATGAGCCGAGGCGTGGCGAGCCCGCCGGCGACGGCGGCCGCCGCGACGATCGATCCGAACGAGTGGCCGAGGATCACGGCGCCCGGTGCCACCGTCGAGGCGAAGTCCGTCAGCCAGTCGACGAATGCCGCGAGGTCGTGCTCGCGGCCGGGCAGAGGTGGCGTCTCACCGAACCCGGGCAGGTCAGGCGAGATGATCCGGATGCCGGCGAGGTGAGCGACGACCGGCTCGAGTCCGTGGTGCTCGCCGCGGAATCCGTGCACCGCGACGATCGTGGTCTCGGCGTCGGCCGGGCCGTACACCCAGTACGCGGTCAGAGCGCCCTGCACCTCCACCTCGCGCCGCTCGACCGGAGTCGCCTCGAGCAGGTCTGCGTAGGGATTGGGCGCGGTCACGGTCCGAGTCTACGAGGGACGAGCGGGCGAACCGCCGTGGCGGCTCACCGGCGATGTCGGCGGCCTCGCATACCGTGAGCGGCATGGACGAATGGATGCGCCAGCCCCTCCCGCTGTTCCAGCGCCCCGGGTGGGTGGATGTCATCGGCGTCTTCGATCTCGAGACCACCGGGGTCGCCGTCGCGTCGGACCGGATCGTGACCGCGCACGTCGGCCTGCTCGACGCCACCGGTGCCGTGATCCGAGCGCAGGACTGGCTCGCCGACCCCGGCATCGACATCCCCGATGCCGCAGCCGACATCCACGGCGTCACGACGGTGCACGCGCGTACGCACGGCCGACCTGCGCGAGACGTCGTCGCCGAGGTCGTCGAGGCGCTCCGCAGCATGCTCGATGCGGGTGTCCCGGTCGTCGCCTACAACGCCGCATACGACTTCTCGCTGCTCCACCACGAAGCGGTTCGGCACGGCATCCCGTGCCTGGAAGCCCCGTCGCCGGTCATCGATCCGCTCGTGATGGACAAGCGCTACGACCGCTACCGACGCGGCAAGCGCACGCTCGCCGTGGTCGCCGAGCACTACGCCGTGCGCCTGGATGACGCACACGAGGCGGCAGCGGACGCCGTCGCGGCGGGCCGCGTGGCCCAGGCGCTCGCGGAGCGCTTCGCACCCTGGCTGCCACCGACCGCCCACGAACTGCACACCCGTCAGATCGGGTGGGCGCGCGCGCAGGCCGAGAGCCTGACGGAGTACTTCATCGGCATCGGCCGGCTCGATCCCGACGACCGCATCGACGGCACCTGGCCCGTGCGCTGAAGCGGGAACGACGAAGGCCCCGCCGGAGCGGGGCCTTCGTGATGCGGCTTACTTGCCGAAGTTCTTGAAGCGCTGGTTGAACTTCTCGACGCGACCGGCGGAGTCCATGATGCGCTGCTTGCCCGTGTAGAACGGGTGCGAGGCCGACGAGATCTCGACGTCGATGACGGGGTATTCGACACCGTCGAGATCGATCGTCTTGTCGCTCGACACCGTGGAGCGGGTCAGGAACGTCTCGCCCGAACCGAGGTCGCGGAACACGACAGCCTTGTACGTGGGGTGGATGTCAGTCTTCATGATGGTCCTTAACCAGTTCTGCCCTGGATTGTGCCAGGACGGGGAAAGTCTGAGGTGCGAACGCACCAACAGGAGAGTCTACCAGCCCGCAGGACCGCTCACGAACCGGCGCGGGCGGCGTACCGGCCGTCGGCCTCGGTGAGCACGATCGGCACGCCGAAGGTCTCGGTCAGCGTCTCGGCGGTGAGGGCGTCGCGGATCGGCCCGGCGGCGACGACGCGGCCCTCGCGCAGCAGCAGCACGTGCGTGAAGCCGACCGGGATCTCCTCGACGTGGTGGGTGACCATGATCATGGCCGGTGTGGTGGGGGCGAGCGCGTATCCGCTCAGCAGACCGAGCAGCTCTTCGCGTGCGCCGAGGTCGAGGCTCGCGGTCGGCTCGTCCAGCAGCAGCAGCTCGGGATCGGTCATCACCGCGCGCGCGATCTGCACCCGCTTCTGCTCGCCGTCGCTGAGGGTTCCGAACGTGCGGTCGGCCAGGTGGTCGAGCTTCCACTCGGCGAGCACCCGCAGAGCACGGCGCTCGTCGATGTCCTCGTAGTCCTCGTTCCAGCGGCCGAGCACCGAGAACGCCGCGGTGAGCACGACGTCGAGCACCGTCTCCTCGGGCGGCACCCGGCGCGCCATGGCCGACGAGGCGAAGCCGATGCGCGGACGCAGCTCGAACACGTCGGTGCGCCCGAGGCGCTCGCCCAGGATCGTCACGATGCCGGATGTCGGGTGGACGAGCGTGTCGGCGAGCTGGAGCACCGTGGTCTTGCCCGCCCCGTTCGGGCCGAGCACCACCCAGCGCTCCTCGTCGGCGACCGACCAGTCGACATGGTCGACGATGTCTCGGGCGTTCCTGCGGACGACGACGTCGGAGAACTCGAGCACCTGCGGCATACGTGCAAGCCTAACGGGCCGAACCCGTGACCTCCGCGTACAGCGCCGCCGTCTGCGCGGCGATCCGCCCCCAGCTGAAGTCGTTCGCTGCGCGTTCGCGGCCCGCGGCGCCGTAGGCGGCCGCCGTGTCGGGGTTGCTCACGACCTCGGTGAGCACCCGTGCGAGATCGGCGACGAATCTTTCGGGATCGGTCGGCGTGCCGGTGCCGTCCTGCACCTGCTCGATCGGCACGAGCCGCCCCGTCACGCCGTCGACGACCACCTCGGGGATGCCGCCCGTCGCGGTGCCGACGACGGCCGCGCCGCACGCCATGGCCTCGAGGTTGACGATGCCGAGCGGCTCGTACACCGAGGGGCAGACGAACGTGGTCGCGGCGGACAGGATCGTGCAGAGCTCATGGCGCGACAGCATCCGGTCGATCCACACGACGCCGTCGCGGGTCTTCTGCAGTTCGGCGACGAGCCCTCTGACCTCGTCCATGATCTGCGGCGTGTCGGGCGCGCCCGCGCACAGGATCACCTGCACGTCGGCGGGCAGGCGCTCGGCGGCGCGGAGGAAGTACGGCAGACCCTTCTGACGGGTGATGCGTCCGACGAAGACGACCGACGGCCGGGAGGCGTCGACGCCGAGCTCGGCCAGCAGCTCGGGATCGTCCACGGGGTGCCAGGCATCGACGTCGATGCCGTTGTAGACGACGTGCACCTTGTCGGGATCGAGCGCCGGGTAGCTGCGCAGGATGTCGTCGCGCATCCCCCCGCTGACGGCGATGACCGCCGCCGCCCCCTCGTACGCCGTCTTCTCGATGAAACTCGACACGGCGTACCCGCCGCCGAGCTGTTCGGCCTTCCACGGGCGCAGCGGCTCCAGCGAGTGCGCTGTGACGATGTGCGGGATGCCGTGGAGGAGCGATGCCAGGTGGCCGGCGAAGTTGGCGTACCAGGTGTGGCTGTGCACGACGTCGGCACCGGCGACATCCGAGACGATCGCGAGGTCGGTGCCGAGGGTCTGCAGCGCGCCGTTCGCATCGGCCAGTTCGGCCGGGACGCGATACGACGTGGTGCCCGGCTCGTCGCGCTCCGCACCGAAGGCGCGGACCTCGACATCCATCGACACGCGCAGTGCCTTCACGAGTTCGGTGACGTGCACACCCGCTCCACCGTAGATCTCGGGCGGGTATTCCTTCGTGACGATGTCGACGCGCATGGCTCGCAACTTAGTACACGAGACGCGCCGGAGATAGCCGCTACCTTCTTGTCCTGCGGCGGCCCTAGTGTGGTGCCATGCCTGCAGCGCCGAAGGTCTTCGGAATCATCCTCGCCGGCGGCGAGGGCAAACGCCTCATGCCTCTCACGGCAGATCGCGCGAAGCCCGCCGTGCCGTTCGGAGGTCAGTATCGACTCATCGACTTCGCGATCTCCAATCTCATCAACTCGGGTCTGCGACAGGTCGTGGTGCTGACGCAGTACAAGTCGCACAGCCTCGACCGGCACATCTCGCAGAACTGGCG
Organism: Planococcus sp. APC 4015; assembly: GCA_030407505.1. Taxonomy (GTDB): domain Bacteria; phylum Actinomycetota; class Actinomycetes; order Actinomycetales; family Microbacteriaceae; genus Microbacterium. Next base: position 3,499 of record JASDDH010000045.1, on the reverse strand, counting down.
CATGTCGCCGATGCTCGACTCGTATGTGGCCTCGGTGCCCGCACAGCAGCGCTTGGGCAAGCGGTGGTTCTCGGGCTCGGCCGACGCCATCCTGCAGAGCCTGAACCTCATCAACGACGAGAAGCCCGACATCGTCGTCGTGATCGGCGCGGACCACGTCTACCGCATGGACTTCCGGCAGATGCTCGCGGCGCACATCGACTCCGGCGCCCGCGCGACGGTCGCCGGCATCCGTCAGCCGATCGGTCTCGCGAACCAGTTCGGCGTCATCGACGTCGAACCCGACGACCAGACCCGCATCAGGGACTTCCTCGAGAAGCCGCAGCACCCCACGGGTCTCGCCGATGCTCCCCACGAGGTGCTCGCATCGATGGGCAACTACATCTTCGACACGGAGGCGCTCATCGAGGCGGTGGAGGCCGACGGCGAGCTGCCGACCTCGAACCACGACATGGGCGGCGACATCATCCCGTACTTCGTCCAGCGCGGTGAGGCGGGCGTCTACGACATGAACCGCAACGACGTGCCCGGTTCCACCGACCGCGACCGCTACTACTGGCGCGATGTCGGGACGATCGACTCGTTCTTCGACGCGCACCAGGACCTGATCTCCACGCTCCCGATCTTCAACCTCTACAACATGCAGTGGCCGATCCACTCGCAGGCGGTCAACTCCCCGCCGGCGAAGTTCGTCCGCGACGGTGTGGGACGCATCGGCAACGCGATCGACTCGGTGGTCTCGCTCGGATCCGTGCTGTCGGGCACCCACCTCGAGCGCAGCGTCGTCGGCCCGTGGACTCTCGCGGGAGGCGGCTCGACCATCACCGACTCCGTCCTCTTCGACCACGTCGTCGTCGGCTCCGGCGCCCGCATCCATCGCGCGATCCTCGACAAGAACGTCATCCTCGAAGACGGCGCCACGGTCGGCGTCGATCGGGATCGCGACATCGCACGCGGCTACACCGTGACCGATTCGGGCCTCACCGTCGTCGGCAAGAACATACGCGTCGAGCGCTGACACCGCCGCGCTAGCGTGGAGTCATGCCTGATGCGCGCTTCCTCGTGGTGCTCGACGCCGACTCGACCCTGATCCGCAACGAGGTCATCGAGCTCATCGCAGACGAGGCCGGTCGCGGCGCCGAGGTCGCGGCGGCGACAGAGGCGGCGATGCGTGGCGAGGTGGACTTCGCCGCGAGCCTGCGGTCGCGTGTCGAGAAGCTCACGGGCGTGCCCACGACGGCGTTCGCGCGGGTGCTGGCGCGCATCGAGCCGACTCCCGGCGTGCGGGAGCTCCTCGCGGCGGTGCACGAGCGCGGAGGCGTCGTCGCGGTGGTCTCGGGCGGGTTCCACGAGATCCTCGACACGATCGCCCCCGATCTGGGCGTCGACGTCTGGCGCGCGAACCGGCTCGCCGTCTCGGACGGCGTCCTCACCGGTGCCGTCGACGGTCCCGTCGTCGACGCAGAGGGCAAGGCGACCGCCCTGCGCGCATGGGCGGCGGATGCCGGCATCCCGCTCTCGCGGACGATCGCCATCGGCGACGGCGCCAACGATCTGCGCATGATGGCCGTCGCGGGCCTCGGCCTCGCCTTCAACGCCAAGCCCGCCGTACGTCTACGGGCAGATGTCGTCATCGGACCCGTCGATCTGCGCGAGGTCATCCCGCTGCTGCCCTGACGGATGTCCGAGGCGCCGAGTACCGTCGTGCCCATGGACGTCATCCTGGTTCCCGGCCTCTGGCTCGATGCCTCATCCTGGCGCGACATCACGCCCGCTCTCGAAGCCGCGGGCCATACGGCGCGGCCGCTCACGATGCCGGGGGTCGGCGCTCCGGCATCCGAGTCCGACAAGATCGGCATCTCCGACTGGGTCGATGCCGTCGTCGCCGAGATCGACGCGGCTGACGGATCCGTCGTGCTCGTCGGGCACAGCGGCGGGGGCAACGTCGTCTGGGGCGCGGCCGATGCCCGGCCTGAGAAGGTGACCCGCGTCGTGTTCGTCGACACGCTGCCGCCGCACGACGGCGGGCAGATCTCCGAGTTCCCCGTCGTCGACGGCGTCATCCCGTTCCCGGGTTGGGAGTTCTTCGACGACGAGGACGTCGCCGACCTCGATGCCGGCACGAGGGCTCGCACGCTTCCGCTGACGCGCAGCGTGCCCGCACGCGTGCCCACCGACCCGATCACCCTCGCCGACGGCGGGCGGCACCGGGTGCCGGTGACGATCCTGTTCGGAACGATGGACGACGAGGCCTTCCGTGCGGCGGTGACGCAGTGGGGCCCGTACGGCGACGAGTTCGCGTCGATCGACGACGCCGAGATCGTGAAGCTCGGCACCAATCACTGGCCGCAGTTCTCGAAGCCCGAGGGCCTTGTCGACGCGCTCCTCGCGGCGATCCGCTGAGTCGTCAGTGCCCCATGCCCAGGCCGCCGTCGACCGGGATGACGGCACCCGAGACATAGGCCGCGTCGTCCGAGGCCAGCCAGGTGACCACGCCGGCGACCTCGTCGGGCGTGGCGAACCGGCCGGCCGGGATGTTCTTGCGGTACTCGGCCTGGGTCTCGGCCGGAAGCTCGGCCGTCATGTCGGTCTCGATGAACCCGGGAGCGACGACGTTGGCGGTGATGCCGCGCGCGCCCAGTTCGCGCGTCAGCGATCGCGCGAATCCGACGAGCCCGCTCTTGGACGACGAGTAGTTGATCTGGCCGGCGGAACCGTACAGACCCACGACCGACGAGATGAGGATGACGCGGCCCCAGCGAGCCCGCAGCATCCCCTTCGACGCGCGCTTGACGACGCGGAATGCGCCACCGAGGTTCGTCGCGACGACCGAGTCGAAGTCGTCCTCCGTCATGCGCAGCAGGAGGGTGTCCTTCGTGATGCCGGCGTTGGCGACGACGACGGCGATCGGTCCGAGCTCGTGCTCGACTTGGGTGAAGGCCGCGTCGACGGATGCCGCGTCGGTCACGTCGGCACGCACCGTCAGGGTGCCGGCCGGACCCTCGCCCGAACGCGCGGTGACGGCGACCTTGTACCCGTCGGCGACGAATCGCTCAGCGATGGCGCGGCCGATTCCGCGGTTTCCGCCGGTGACGAGGACGACGCGATCAGTGGACATGTGGAGCTCCAGACGACAGTGAAGAATCGGTTCAGCCTAGCGGCGCGCCGTTTGACACCAGCGGCGAAGCGCTGAAACTCTGGAGGGAGCACCGACGAAAGGGCCCGCGCGTGAGCACTCCCGACAACACCCCCCAGAACCCCGAGGACGACACCACGTCCTCCGAGGCTCCCGCTTACACTCCCCCGCCCGCGTACTCTGCTCCTCCGGCGTACACCCCTCCGGCCTACACCCCTCCGACCGAGCCGGACGCACCCGCGGCCGCGGAGCAGCCCGCGCCGCCGCAGTCCGCCCCGCCCGCGTACGCTGCGCCCGAGCCGACGGCAGCCCCGCAGGCGGCGCCCGGCGGCTACCCCCCGCCCGCCTACGGCTCGTACCCGC
>JASDDH010000044.1 GCA_030407505.1 Planococcus sp. APC 4015 | reverse complement strand
CGCAGATTCTCCGAAGTTCGCGCGATTCTCCGAAGTCGGTGACGACGGATGCCGCGGCCGCGGGCGACGACGCACCGTCGCGCGGTCGGCTCCTCGCCGGCGTTCTGCTCTTCATCGCCGGGTTCACGGTCGTGTTCGTGGCGATCAACATGCTCGGCGGAACGCTCGGTCGGTTCCTCCTCGAGTACCAGGACCTCATCACGCGCGTGCTCGGCGCCGTGATCATCGTGATGGGGCTCGTCTTCATCGGCGTGTTCGGCGCCGCCCAGCGCATCGCGCGGCCGCAGGTGCGCTCGAACCTGGGCCTGGCCGGCGCCCCGCTGCTCGGTCTCGCCCTCGGGATCGGCTGGGCGCCGTGCATCGGCCCGACCCTCGCGGTGATCCTCGGGATGTCCTTCGACTCCGGGTCGGCGGGCCGCGGCGCGGTCCTCGGCCTCGCGTACTCGCTCGGGCTCGGCATCCCGTTCGTGCTCATCACTCTCGGCTTCGGCTGGGCGACGCGCTCGGTGGGCTTCGTGCGCCGCCACATCCGCGTGGTCAACATCATCGGAGGCATCCTGCTCATCGTGCTCGGCCTGCTCATGGTCGCCGGCGTCTGGACGACATGGATGGCGCAGCTGCAGGGGGTGTTCGCGGGTGTCCCGACCATCATCTGACGACGCTTCGACCAGCTCAGCGACCGGGGGTGCGGTGCTGTCGGGTGACGGCGACGACGCTTCGACAAGCTCAGCGACCGGTGGTGCGGACTCAGCGACCGGTAGGGCGAGCTCAGCGACCGGGGGTGCGGGGACCGAGGGGACGCTCCGGCCCGCTGACCACGCCGATGGTCCGACGCAGACGGACGACGACGGCGACGGCATAACCCAGCCTGCGCTCGGGTTCGTCGGATGGCTTCGCTGGGGCTGGCGGCAGCTCACGTCGATGCGCACGGCGCTCGTGCTGCTGCTGCTGCTCGCGATCGCCGCGGTACCCGGATCCCTCGTGCCGCAGCGCGGCGCCGACCCGAACGGCGTGACGCAGTACTACCAGAACAACCCCGATCTCGCGCCGATCCTCGACGGGCTGAGCCTGTTCGACGTGTACGCCTCGCCGTGGTTCTCGGCGATCTACATCCTGCTGTTCATCTCGCTCATCGGGTGCGTCATCCCGCGCACGAAGCACCATTTCAAGGCCATGCGCTCACGCCCGCCGCGCACTCCGGCCCGCCTCGAGCGTCTGGCCGACCACCGCCGGGCCACGATCGAGCTCGATTCCGACGCGGATGCCGCGGACGCGGCATCCGTCGCCATCGACGCCGCCCGCGACCAGCTCAAGAAAGCCGGCTACCGGGTCGAGCGGTACGACTCGCGGGGCACCCTGAGCGTGTCGGCCGAGCGCGGGTATCTGCGCGAGACCGGCAACCTGGTGTTCCACACCGCACTCATCGGCGTGCTGCTCGCGGTCGGCCTCGGCGGCGGCTTCACCTACACGGGGCAGACGGTCATCATCGAGGGGCGCACGTTCGTCAACTCGCTGCTGGACTACACGTCGTTCAACCCCGGTCGCTTCGTCGATGCCGAGCGGCTCACCCCGTACGCCCTGACCCTGGACTCGTTCGACCTGACCTACCAGCCGCTCGGAGCGGCGGGACAGGGTCAGGCGGGCGACTTCGTCGCGAACCTGACGACGCAGTTCCCGGGCGCTCAGGCCGAGCCGGGTGACGTGCGCGTGAACCACCCGCTCGACATGGCGGGCGACCGCATCTACCTGATGGGCAACGGCTACGCGCCGACGCTGACGATCCGCGACGCTGACGACGTCGTCGTGTTCTCCGAGTCGGTGCCGTTCCTGCCACAGGACACGAGCATGACGTCCCTCGGTGTCATCAAGGTGCCTGACGGGATGCCCGAGCAGCTCGGCCTCGTGGGCTTCTTCTATCCGACGCAGGTCAAGCTCGCGACGGGTGCGTTCACATCGAGCTATCCCGCGCTGATCAACCCCGTGGTGACGCTCGAGGTCTACCAGGGCGACCTCGGCATCGACGACGGCACGCCCCGCTCGGTGTACACGCTCGACACAGCCGACATGGAGAAGCTCGCGGGCCGCGGAGTCGATGCCGAGACGATCGAGCTCGCCCCGGGCGAGACCGCCGACCTGCCGAACGGGCTCGGCTCGATCACCTTCGAGAACGAGGCTGCCGAGGGTGCCGAGGGTTACGAGGACTCGGTCAAGCGATACGTCTCGCTGTCCATCCACCGCGATGCCGCTGCCGCCTGGGTGCTCGCCTTCGCCCTGCTCGCGCTCGGCGGACTGCTCGCCGCGCTCTTCGTCCCGCGCCGCCGCATGTGGGTCAAGGTACGTGCTGACGGCGCCTCGGTGCACGTCGAGTACGCGGGGCTCGCCCGCGGCGAGGATCCGACGCTCTCCGCCGCCGTCGATCAGCTCGCCACGCGTCACGGCGAGGCGATGGACGCGATGCTGCCCGTCGCCGATCACGCCGCTTCCGGCCGAGGCCCGGCATCCGCCCCGAGCGTAGACTGAAGCCATGCCCGAAGCCGCCCCGCTCACCCTCGATTCGGTCTCGGTTCTGCTCGTGTGGACGGCGATCGCCGTCTACTCGCTCGCGTTCATCGCCTATGCCGTCGACCTCGCTCGCCGTTCCGAAGTCGCGGTGCAGGTGAAGGATGCAGCGACCCGCGAACTCGTCGGAGCCGGCGTCGGCGGAACCCGCTCGGTGCGACCGCCTCAAGCGCCGTCGTTCGACGCCCGGGCGGGGAGTCGCCCGAAGCTCGTCTGGGCGCGCATCGCGACGGCGCTGACGGTGCTCGGGTTCCTCTTCCATGTGGGGGCCGACGTCACCCGCGGCATCGCGGCCGGTCGAGTGCCCTGGTCGAACATGTACGAGTTCGCGTTGACCGGCACGATGCTGATCGTCGCGGTGTACCTCGTGACGCTGTTGCGCTACGACCTGAGGTTCCTCGGCACGTTCATCACGGGTCTCGTCGTGGTGCTGCTCGGCGGCACGGCGATCTGGTTCTACACCGACATCGTGCCCCTCATGGACCCGCTGAAGTCCGTGTGGCTCGTCATCCACGTGTTCGTCGCGTCGCTCGCGACGGCCCTGTTCGCCCTCGCGTTCGGGCTTTCGGTGATGCAGCTCATGCAGGCCCGCCGCGAGCGTCGGGTCATGGCCGCCGCCGCCGTCGAGGCATCCGGAACCGCCGTCAAGACCGGACAGGGCTTCCTGCGCACGCTGCCGAATGCCGAAGCCCTCGAGTCGCTCGCCTACCGCTTCGCGATCATCGGCTTCATCTTCTGGACCTTCACGCTCATCGCCGGGTCCATCTGGGCCAACGACGCGTGGGGTCGCTACTGGGGCTTCGACACGAAGGAAGTCTGGACCTTCGTGATCTGGGTACTCTACGCGGGCTACATCCACGCCCGGGCGACGCGCGGCTGGCGCGGCTCGCGGTCGGCGTGGCTGTCGATCATCGGCTTCACCGCGGTCATCTTCAACTTCACGATCGTGAACATGTTCTTCAAGGGCCTGCACGCATACAGCGGCCTGAGCTGAGCCTGGTTTCCGCATCTGCCCACCCGCGTGGCGGGCTGACTGTCGTTGGGTGGGCCGGTCGGCTCGCCGGGGCGGGCTCCGGGGCGTGCTCTCCCGCCGAGTGAGCTCGCTCGTCACGAGGACACACGCGAGATGCGGGTGCAGGGCGCTCGCTCGTGCGCGACGAGCTCACTCGGCGGCGGCGGCGACGATGGTTGGACGACCGGCGGGGCTACCCGCAGAAACACGGATGCCGCGAGCACCGCGCGAGCGGTCGTCGTACGGCGGCGGGCCACCGCGAGGATCGTCGCCGCGAAGGCGAGGAACGTCCACACGAGGAGCCCGGCGACACCCGCTCCGACGCCCGACGCCGAGGTGAGCGCGGAGACCATGCCGTTGTAGGCCGGTGCCGTGGGCATGAGCGCGGCGACGCCCGAGAGGGCTCCCGGCACGGTCGAGACCACGCCGGTCGCGACGGCGAGCACGCCGACGAGGGCCGCGATCCACCGGCCGGCTCCTCCGAACACCGCCACCAGTGCCTGGTTCACGGCGGCGAAGGCCACTCCCGCGACGACGGCGACGCCCGCGAAGGCCCACCACTGCGCCCAGTCGTACGACGCGGCGAGTTGGACGACGCCGGCGACGAGGATGCCCTGGGCCGCTCCGAGCGCCGCGGCCGGCAGGAACGCGCGGAACGCGAGCGTCGCAGACGGCTCGCGCGCCGACAGCGCGCGGCGCGAGACGGCCTGCAGGGCGACGAAGGTTCCGAGACCGCCGAACCACAGCGCCAGCATCGCGAGCAGCGGGATCGCCGAGGCGCCGAAGATGTTGGTGCCGATGCCCTCGGCTTCGACGGGGTTCGCGACGACGTCGGCGAGCGTGGTGGCCTCGTCCTCGGTGTAGGACGGCACCTGCTCGACGGCGGTGCCGAGTCCGGTCGCGAGTTCGCCGGTGCCGTCGGCGAGCTGCTGCACGCCCGAGGCGAGCGAGGTCGCGCCGGTGCCGGCTTCGTCCAGGCCGCCCGCGAGCTGCGATGCGCCCGACGAGAGCTCACCGGCGCCTGCGGCGGACTGGTCGATGCCGCCCGCGATCTGCGAGACGCCCGCTCCGAGCGACGCGGCTCCCGAGCCGATCGTGCGCAGCTGGCCGGCGATCTGGGCGGGCGCCTGCGCGGCGAGCTGCCCGAGACCGTAGGCGGTGCCCCCGGCGGCCTGTTCGGCCAGATCCGCTCCGCCCGACAGGGCGCTCAGCTGCGCGCAGAACTCCGTGCCGGCGGTGGGCGGGCACGCGGCGGCGAGCTGCGCGAGTCCGTCTGCGACGCCGGTCGTCGCCGTTGCCGCACCGTTCGCGGCGGTCGTGAGCTCCGCCGGCACGAGGCCGGTCGCCTCGAGCTGCGCGGCTCCCGCGTTCGCTCCGGCGGCGAGCTGATTCGCGCCGTCCGCGGCATCCGTCGCACCGCTCGAGAGCTGCCCGAGACCCTGCTGCAGCGCCGAGGCGCCCGAGGCGAGGCTCGTCGCACCGCTCGAGAGCTGCGGGAAGCCGTCAGCCAGCGCGGTCGCGCCGTCCGCCGCCGAGGATGCGCCGTCGGCGAGTTCGGTGGCTCCGGATGCCGCTTCGCCGAGTTCGTCGCCGAGCGGCGTGAAGCCGAGGAGGACGTTCTCGAGATAGACCGACGAGAGCTGATCCCCGAGTACGGATGCCGCGGCCGTCGCGACCTGCGCGGTGATGGCGTCGTCGACGATGAGGCTGTCGGGCGGCGTCTGCACCTGGATCGTCGCGCGCTCGGGCGTCTCGCCCGGACGTGTCGACGTCGCCGCCGCGGAGAAGTTCTCGGGGATCGTGATGACGGCGGCGTAGGTGCCGTCGGCGAGGCCCTCGGCCGCGTCGTCGGCGTTGGAGATCGTCCACGACAGGTTCGAGGGCTGGTCGTCCGAGCCCTCGACCAGACCGGCGGTGAGCTGGCGGCCCAGCGGCACGACCTGGTCGTCGATGGTCACGGACTCGTCGTCGTTCACGATCGCGGCCTGCAGGCCGTCGAGCCGCTCGACCGGGTTGTAGAGAGCAGCGACGAGGATGCCGCCGATGACGACCGGCAGCAGCAGCACGCCGAGCAGCGTCAGCCACGTGATCGGACGCCGCGAGCGGGCGCGCTCGATCGAAGGGGAGTGGATCGTCATGAGGTCACCTCGGAGGCCGGGATGCGCGCGTCGGCACGCAGGGAGAGTGATGTGGGAGCGGAGCGGTGCGCGTCGGCGAGTACCGCGAGTGCGGCGCCGTCGGACTGCGATGTGGCCACGACGGTGAGTCCGTCCGCATCGCGCAGCAGCGCCGCCGCCTGGTCGCGTCCGGCGGCGTCGAGCGTGTCGATGCCGTCGATCACGACGAGACGCGTGCGGCCGCGCAGTGCCCGGCGCAGTTCGCGCACGGGGTCATCGGCGTCGGCGAGCAGGGCGACGCCGACGTGGGCGCGCACCCAGGCCGCGCGTCCGGGCAGAAGGTGCCCCGCGACGCGCAGCAGTCCGTCGTCCGGGGTGAGGCGGCCGGCCACGGTGAGGGCGAACGCGCGGGCGGCACGGGGGTCGCCGGTCGCGATCAGCGTGCCGCCGTCCTCGACCCGGAAGCTCGCGCGCTCGAACAGCACGACCTCGCCAGCGGCGCGGCCGGTTTCGGCGCGCACCGAGACGTCCTCGCCGACGATCGCCGCCGTCGAGTCCGGCTCCGGCCAGTCGGTCAGCGCGATCTCGCGTTCGACGGCCTCGCCCTCGATGTCGAAGTGGGGCAGCAGGCGCTCCAGCCGGCGCGGCATCCACCAGGCCTTCGCGCCCAGCAGGGCCATGACCGCCGGGATCAGCGTCATACGGACCAGGAACGCATCGATCGCGATACCCGCCGCGAGCCCCAGGGCGATCGGCTTGATCGACGAATCGCCTTCGGGTACGAACGCCGCGAAGACGGCGAACATGATGAACGCGGCAGCAGTCACGACGCGGGCGGATGCTGTGAAGCCCGAGCGCACCGCGGCGACCGCGGTCGCCTTGTCGGCCTTCTCGCCGCGGCGTACGGCGTGCACGTAGTCCTCTCGCATGCGCGAGACGAGGAACACCTGGTAGTCCATGGCGAGGCCGAAGAGCACGCCCATGAGCACGATCGGCATGAAGCTGATCACCGGTCCGACCCGGGCGATGTGCAGCAGGTCGGCGAACCAGCCCCATTCGAAGACGGCTGCCACGACGCCGAACGCCGCGACCACCGACAGCAGATAGCCGAGCGTCGCGGTGATCGGCACGGCGATCGAACGGAACACGATCATCAGGAGGATGAACGAGAGGCCGACGACGAAGAGGCCGAACGGCAGCAGGGCGGCGCCGAGGCGATCCGAGATGTCGATCCCGACGGCCGTGAACCCCGTGACGCTCAGGTCGATGCCGTACTCGTCGTAGAGGCGATCGGCCTCGACGCGCAGGTCGCGCACGAGCTGCGCCGTCTCGGGCGAATCGGGCGCGGTCTCGGGGATGATCTGGATGATGCCGGTGTCGGCCGTCTCGTTGGGGGTGGCGAGCGCGATCTCCTTGACGCCGGGCACGTCCTCGATCTCGGCGGCGAGGTCCTCCATGAGTCCGAGCGGATCGGTCGACGTCACGATCGTGCCGGTCATGATGAGCGGGCCGTTGAAGCCCGGCCCGAACTGCTCGGCCGCGAGGTCGTAGCTCTGCCGGGCCTGCGAGGTGACCGGCTGCACGCCGGCGTTCGGCAGGGCGAGGGCGAGACTGCTCGCGGGCACGGCGAGTACGCCGAGCGCCGCGACGACGGTGACGGTCGTGACGATCGGATGACGCGTGATGAGCTCCACCCAGCGCGTCGCGAACCCGCGACGCGGCGGCTTCGCCCGCGTCGTCGGCGCACTTCCCGTGTTCGCCGACCCGTCGCTGAATCCCGCGTCCGCCGTGGTCGCTGGGCTTCCCCCCGTGGTCGCTGGGCTTCCCACCGTGGTCGCTGAGCTCGTCGAAGCGCGCCGGCCCTTCGGCATCCGCCCCACGACGCGCCCCTTCACGAAGCCGAGCAGGGCGGGGGTGAGGGTGATGGCGACGGCGACCGACAGGGCGACGGCCACGGACGCGGCGATACCCATCGTCGTGAGGAACGGGATGCCGGCGAAGCCGAGCCCGATGAGCGCGATCAGCACGGTGACGCCGGCGAAGACGACAGCCGATCCGGCGGTTCCGGTCGCGCGTGCGGCTGACTCCTCGGGGTCCATGCCGCCGCGCACCTGGTCCTGGTGTCTCGCCGCGATGAAGAGGGCGTAGTCGATGCCGACCGCGAGGCCGAGCATGAGCGCGAGCAGGGGGGTGGTCGACGAGATCGAGGCGAAGGCCGTCGCGAGGAGGATCAGCGCCATCGAGAGTCCGACGCCGACGAGAGCGGTCGCGAGCGGGATCCCCGCGACGAGGAACGAGCGGAACGTCACCATCAGCACGAGCAGCGCGATGAGGATGCCGATGAGCTCGGTCACGGTGACGCCGGGGACCGACTGCGAGAACAGGTCGCCGCCGAGGGCGACCTGGGATGCCGCGGGCAGGGCGCTCTCGAGTTCGTCGGCGACCGCGGTGAGTTCTGCCTTCGATTCGGGCGACACATCCGTGGCCTGTCCGTCGAACTGCAGACGGATGATGGCCGCGCTCTCGTCGTCGTTGACGAGTCCGGTGACGAGTTCGTCGAAGGGGTCGGTCACCCCGAGGACGCCGTCGATGTCGTCGAGGTCGGCCACGGCATCCGTGATCGCCGAGGCGTAGGGCTCAGTGGTCACGCTCTCACCGTCGTCGGCGACGATGACGATCTGGGCGCTCGTGCCGCTCACCTGGGGGAAGGTGCGGTTGAGCTGCTCGAGGCCGGCCTGCGACTCGGTGCCCGGGATCGAGAACGAGTTGTCGGTGCCGGTGCTGAACACGGCTGCGCTGCCGCCCGCGATGCCGAGCAGCAGGATCCACGACACCAGCACGCGCCACGGGTGGCGGTACGACCAGCGGCCGAGGGCGTACAGAAGAGTCGACACAGCGCCTCCGAGCTTTCAGTTTGCGAGCGGATGGATACAGCGGTGTATCGAATACATGAGTGTATCGTAGGGCGGGCCGCGCGCGCCAAACTGAGTACTGCGTGTGAGGATGAAGCCCGGGGAGGGACCATGAGCGACACGACGATGCCGGCGACCCGCCGTCGCGAGGCGACCCGGCAGAAGCTCCTCGATGCCGCGGCGCAGGTCTTCGCCGAAGTGGGTCTGGATGCGGCATCCGTCGAATCGATCTGCGACCGCGCCGGATTCACTCGCGGCGCGTTCTACTCCAACTTCGCCACGAAGGACGAGCTGATGCTGGCGCTCACCGAGCGCGTCGCCGAGGAGAAGATCGACGCCGTCACGGCGCGCATCGAGGCGCTGCGCGCGACCGGCGAGACGTTCGCGCCCGCCGAGATCGTGCAGCGCGTGCTCGATGTGGCGATCGACGAGAAGATGAGCATCCTGCTCACGAGCGAGATCCGCACGCGGGCCATGCGGGATGCCGCGCTCGCCGAGGCGTATCTCGCCTGGCAGGCGGGGATCGTCGACCGGGTCGCGGGGGTCATCGTCGATCTCGGGCGCACGTACGGGCTCACGCCGCGGCTGCCTCCGCACGAGTTCGCAGGGCTCATCCTGCAGCAGTGGGAGGACACCTCGGCGTTCGCCGTCATGAAGGGCCTCGACTTCGCGGAGCTCTGCACCCTGGTGAACGACCGCACGGCGCGGCTCGCGACGGCGCTCGTCGACCCGGCCTGATCACCCCAGCCGCTCACCGACCGGTCGCTGAGCGCCCCCACGCTCGCTGAGCCCCCCCCCGCGCTCGCTGAGCGAGCCTCCGGTCGCTGAGCTTGCCGAAGCGTCAGAGCAGCGCGTGGCAGCGCTCGAGGCGGTCGATCCACCACTGCTCGCGCTCGCGCGACGCCGCGCACTCGTCGAGCAGGGCGGCGTCGGGCACGAGACGCCCGACCGGCAGATGGCCGTTCTGCGCCACCAGGGAGGGCGAGACGACGTCGGTCGTGAACAGCGACGCGGTGCCGAGCCCGCAGTCGTAATCGAGGTCGGGCAGTGCGGCGGCGAGGGCCGCGCCCATCGACAGCCCGATCGACGTGTCGAGAGCGCTCGAGACGATCGCGGGAAGCCCCGCTTCGGCGACAATCGACAGCGCACGACGGATGCCGCCCAGTGGCTGCGCCTTGATCACCAGCAGATCCGCCGCGCCGGCTCGCGCGACCGCCAGCGGGTCGTCGGCCTTGCGCACGCTCTCGTCGGCGGCGATCGGGATGCCCATGTACTTCACGCGCCGGCGGAGCTCGGCGAGCTCGTCGACCGACCCGCACGGCTGCTCGGCGTACTCGAGGTCGTACTCGGCGAAGGCGTGGATCGCGTGCTCTGCCTCGTCGACGTTCCAGGCGCCGTTGGCGTCGACGCGGATGCGTCCTTCCGGGCCCATCGACTCGCGCACCGCCCGCACGCGGGCGATGTCGTCGGCGAGCGACTGACCGGGTTCGGCGACTTTCACCTTGGCGGTGCGGCATCCGTCGAAGCGGGCGAGGATCGCCGGCACGGATGCCGCGGCCACCGCGGGCACGGTGGCGTTGACGCGGATCGAGGACCGTCGGGGGGCGGGCGTCGGCATCCACGCGAAGTCGATGGCCGCAGCGAGCCACGTCGATGCCTCGAGGTCGTCGTATTCGGCGAACGGCGAGAACTCGGTCCAGCCCTCGGGGCCTTCGAAGAGCACCGCTTCGCGCACGTCGACGCCGCGGAAGCGGGTGGCCAGAGGGAGCGCGACGACGCGTGCCGAGTCGAGGATGTCGCCGAGGAGCGGGGTGGGCGCGGTCATTGCGGGCCTCCTTGCGCCCATCCTGTCACGCCGGCCGGACAACCTTCGTGCCCTGTCACAGTGATGTGTGCTTGACGGTAGTGTGTGACGCACAGTATAGTGTGACGCATGAGCGAAACCGAAGCACTCGAGACCCACGTTCAGGAACTGCGGCGCGGCACGATCGTGCTGGCGTGCCTGCGCCTGCTCGTGAATCCCGGGTACGGCTACGGATTGCTCGAAGAGCTGGAAGGCCGCGGTTTCGGCACCGACGCCAACACGCTCTACCCCCTGCTGCGCAGGCTCGAGAAGCAGGGACACCTCACGAGCGAGTGGAACACCGACGAGGCCCGGCCCCGCAAGTTCTACCGCACGAGCGCGGCCGGCTCCCGCCTGGCAGCCACCCTGACCGAAGACTTCCGGTCGATCGCCGACGCGATCGACGCCCTTCCCCTGGAGGACTGACATGACCACGACAGCCACCCTCACCGAGCGCTACGTCGATGCAGCCACCCGCACGGTGCCCGAGGCGCAGCGTGCCGACCTCGCCGCCGAACTGCGCGCCTCGATCGACGATCAGATCGACGCGAAGACCGACGGCGGGATGCCGCACGCCGAGGCCGAGCGCGTCGTGCTGACCGAACTCGGCGACCCCGACAAGCTCGCGGCCGGCTACACCGACAGGCAGCTCTTCGTCGTCGGACCCCGCTACTACCTCGCATGGTGGCGACTGCTGAAGCTGCTGCTCGCGATCGTGCCCGCGTGCGCCGTGTTCGGTGTCGCCCTCGGGCAGACTCTCGCCGGCGAGTCGTTCGGCACGATCATCGGTGCGGTCTGGCCCGTGTTGCTCAGCGTGATCGTGCACGTCTGCTTCTGGACGACACTCGTGTTCTGGATCGTCGAGCGCTCCGCCCGCGGCTCCGACGCTGGTTTCGTGGGGGAGTGGACGCTCGACCAACTGCCCGAGTCGAAGGATCGCGGCGCCGGCCTGACGAACCTCATCTGCTCGATCGTGTTCCTCGCCCTCGCGGCGGGGGCGATCCTGTGGGATCAGCTGATCGGATTCGTCTTCACCGCCGACGCGGGGGGAGGGCTGCCGTTCCTGGCGCCGAGTCTGTGGCCGTGGTGGATCGCCGGCCTTCTCGCCCTCATGGTGGTCGAGGCGCTGCTGGAGATCGCGGTCTATGCCAGCGGTCGCTGGCAGTTCGGAACCGCGACGGTCAACGTCGTCCTGAACGTCGCGGTGGCGCTTCCTGCCGTCTGGCTGCTGACCCGCGGCGAGCTGATCAACCCGGAGTTCTTCCCCGCGGTCATTCCGACGGACAGCGCCGCGACGGTCGCGACGGTGGTCTCGGCGCTCACCGGATTCGGCGTCGTCGCGATCGCCGCCTGGGATTCGATCGACGGATTCCGCAAGGCGCGCCGCGCCCGCTGACGCCGCGGCGGGACGAACAGCGATGCGGATGCCGGGGCCACCGGCATCCGCACCGCTTTAGGCTGAGATCATGCTTCTCGACACTCCTGTGCGCCTCGGAATCCAGATCCAGCCCCAGCACGTCACGTATCCGCAGATCCGCGACGCCGTGCTCCGCCTGGAGGAGGCCGGCGTCGACATCCTCTTCAACTGGGACCACTTCTACCCGCTCTACGGCGACCCCGAGGGCCTTCACTTCGAGTCGTGGACGATGCTCGCAGCGTGGGCCGAGCAGACCGAGCGCGTCGAGTTCGGCGCCCTCGTGAACTGCAACAGCTATCGCAACGCCGACCTGCAGGCCGACATGGCCCGCACCGTCGACCACATCTCCGCGAAG
This sequence comes from Planococcus sp. APC 4015, assembly GCA_030407505.1. GTDB lineage: Bacteria > Actinomycetota > Actinomycetes > Actinomycetales > Microbacteriaceae > Microbacterium. The sequence continues at coordinate 7,228 of JASDDH010000044.1, read as the reverse complement.
GGCGGCGCCGAGGGCCGGTTCATCTTCGGCACCGGATCAGGGTGGTTCGAGCGCGATTACACCGAGTACGGGTACGAGTTCGGCACGGCGGGATCCCGCCTGAACGATCTCGCCGAGGGCCTGGCCCGCGTCGAGGCGCGGTGGGCGAAGCTCAACCCCGCACCGACCCGCAAGATCCCCGTGATGATCGGCGGCAAGGGCGAGCAGAAGACGCTGCGCCTCGTCGCACGTCACGCCGACATCTGGCACAGCTTCGTCAAGCCCGACGAGCTCGCGCACAAGCTCTCGGTCATCGAGAACTGGGCCGAGAAGGAGGGTCGCGACACCGCGGGCCTGGTCGTCTCGAACGAGCTGGCCGACCGCGGCGAAGAGATGGCCGACGCGCTGTACGACGCCGGCACGCGCCTGTTCACGCTCGGACTCGGCGGCCCCGACTTCGACTACGACCTCGTGGCGTCGTGGCTGCGGTGGCGCGACACCAAGAACGGCGGCTGAGCGCGGGGAATAGCATGGGCGGCATGGTCTCCGAGCTGTTCGACGAACGTGAATGGATGCCGGCCCCCGGCGCCGACGAGTACACAGACATCACCGCGCACGTCTCGAACGACGGGCGCATCGCCCGTATCGCCTTCGACCGTCCCGAGGTACGCAACGCCTTCCGCCCGCGCACCGTCGACGAGCTCTACCGGGCGCTCGACATCGCGCGGCAGGACCCCCGCATCGGGGTCGTGCTGCTCACCGGAAACGGCCCGAGCGCGAAGGACGGCGGCTGGGCGTTCTGCTCGGGCGGCGACCAGCGCATCCGCGGCCGGGACGGCTACAAGTACTCCGAGTCGGTGGACTCGGTCGCTGAGCCGGTCGATGCGCCGGCTCGGGCCGGCCGCCTGCACATCCTCGAGGTGCAGCGACTGATCCGCTTCATGCCGAAGGTCGTGATCGCCGTGATCCCGGGCTGGGCCGCGGGCGGTGGGCATTCGCTCCACGTGGTGTGCGACCTGTCGGTCGCGTCGGCCGAGCACGGCCGCTTCAAGCAGACGGATGCCGATGTGGGATCCTTCGACGCCGGCTACGGTTCGGCCTACTTCGCCCGGCAGATCGGGCAGAAGTTCGCGCGCGAGGTGTTCTTCCTCGCCGAGGAGTACTCGGCGCAGCGCGCCTACGAGATGGGCGCGGTGAACCGGGTCGTGCCGCACGCCGACCTCGAGCGCGAGGCCATCGCGATGGCCCGCACGATCCTCACGAAGTCGCCCACGGCGATCCGCATGCTGAAGTTCGCCTTCAACGCGGTCGACGACGGGCTCGTGGGCCAGCAGGTCTTCGCCGGTGAGGCGACGCGACTGGCCTACGGCACAGACGAGGCCGTCGAGGGCCGCGACTCGTTCCTGGAGAAGCGCGATCCCGACTGGGCCCCCTTCCCGTACCACTACTGATGCGCCTTGAACCGGTCGTCGGCGACGAGCCCCGCGACATCCTGCGGGCGCTGCGCGGCGCGCTGCACGGCGCCGGTCCGGCGCTCGGACTGGGTATGGTCGGCGGGCACCCGGTCGAGGTGCGCGCCGGGACCGCGGTCGTGGTCACCACCTCGGGGTCGACGGGTGTGCCCAAGAGCGTCGTCCTCAGCCGCGACGCCCTGATCTCGAGCGCCCTGGCGACGGCCGATCGCATCGGCGACGGCTCGTGGCTGCTGGCGCTGCCGGCGAGCTACGTCGCCGGCCTGCAGGTGTTCGTGCGGGCGATCGTCGCCGACCGCGAACCTGCCGTCATGAGCGGCGCCTTCACCCCGACGGCGTTCGCGGCGGCCGCGCTGATGATGGTGTCGACCGATCACGGGGAGCGCGTGCCGACGTTCACGTCGCTCGTTCCGGCGCAATTGGCGAAGCTTCTGGATGCCGCTGAGCACGACTCCGCCGTGCTCGCGGCGATCCGGTCGTTCGAGTGCATCCTCGTCGGCGGTCAGGCGCTGCCGCCCGTGGTGCTCGAACGCGCCGAGGCTGCGAAGGTGCGCGTCACCCGCACGTACGGATCGACCGAGACGAGCGGCGGCTGCGTGTACGACGGTCGCCCCCTGGGCGGCGTCTCGGTGCGGATCGCCGGCGGCGAGGTTCAGATCGCCGGGCCGACGCTGGCCGACGGCTATCTCGGCGATGACGAGAGGACGGATGCCGCCTTCCACCGCGCGGGCGACGGCACCCGCTGGTACCGCACGGGCGATGCGGGCATCATCGAGGGCGACGTGCTGCGCGTGCGCGGCCGCATCGACAACGTGATCGTCTCGGGCGGGGTGAACATCTCGCTCGACCGGGTCGAGCGGATCGTGCGCACGATCCCCGGACTCGCGTCGGCCGTGGTCGTCGGCGTCGCCGACGAGCGGTGGGGGGAGGCATCCGTCATCGTCAGCCCTCGGGGAGAGGCGCTCCGGCGCAGCGAGGGGGTGCAACTCGACGAGGCGCGTGCCGCCGTCGCCCACGAGATCGGTCGGCACGCCCGGCCGGCGCGGCTCGTGCTGGTCGACGAGATCCCGACGCTGCCGTCGGGGAAGCCCGACCGCGAAGCGATCCGACGGGCCGTGGCATCCGTGCACTGAACGGTGGCCCATCGGCGGGCCATCTAGGATGACTGCTCGTGGCAGGAACTCCGAGCAAGAAGCGCAAGCACCCCGGTCCGAAGCGGCAGCCCCCGCGCGGCAACCCGCAGAAGCCCCGCGAATCGCGCGATCCGCGACACGTCGAGAAGGCGACCGCGCGCGACTGGATCGGTGCGGCTCGGCTTCGCACCCTGCCGCTCGCGGTCACGCCGATCCTCATCGGCACCGGAGCCGCGATCCTCGTCGCCGACGAGTTCCACTGGGTGATCGCCCTGTTCTGCCTCATCGTCTCGGTGTCGCTGCAGATCGGCGTCAACTACGCGAACGACTACAGCGACGGCATCCGCGGCACCGACGACCACCGCGTGGGACCCGCTCGCCTCACCGCCTCGCGTAAGGCGAAGCCGCGCACGGTGCTCATCGTCGCGCTCGCGTTCTTCGCGATAGCGGCGATCGCCGGGCTCGCGATCACGATCCGCACCCAGCAGTGGTGGCTCATCGCGGTGGGCGCGGTCTGCATCGTCGCGGCGTGGCTCTACACCGGCGGCAAGCGCCCCTACGGCTATTACGGCCTGGGCGAGGTCGTCGTGTTCGTCTTCTTCGGCCTCGTCGCGACGCTCGGGACGACGTGGGTGCAGGCTCTCGCCCTCCCGCAGGAGGCCTGGTTCGGTGCGATCGGCGCCGGTCTGCTGGCCTGTGCGGTGCTGCTGGCCAACAACCTGCGCGACATCGATCAGGACCGGGTGGCGGGCAAGCGCACGCTGACGGTGCTGATCGGCCGCACGGCCACGCGCATCCTGTTCACGCTCTTCATGCTGGCGCCGTTCGTCATCGCGGCGTTCCTGGCCCTGTTCTACCCGATCGCGTGGCTGTCGCTGCTGGCGCTCCTGGCGGCGCTTCCGGCGATCCTCATCGTCTGGACCTATCGGGTGCCGCAGGAGCTCGTGGTCGCGCTCGCTCTCGCGTCGCTCACGTCTGTGGGCTACGGCGCCTTCCTCTGCTGGGCGTTCATCGGGTCGTACTGACCCGGTCAGCGCTCGTCGGTCGCGGCATCCTCGACGGCTTCGTCACTGGTCTCAGAAGCCCGGCGGCGTTGGGCCAACCCGGCGGTGACGTCGGCGAGCGGGCGGCGCAGGAACAGCATCGACAGACTCAGCCCGATGAGGGCGGCGAAGATCGCGGCGAGCCAGTAGTACTCGCGGAAGAGCGGGAACAGCATCAGGATGCCGAACGGCACGAGGAACGCGAGCAGCCGGAGCACCGAGTAGACGACGACGGAGCGGGCTTTCACGTGGTCCATCGTAAGCCCGTCACCGGATCCGGCAGATCCCAGGCCACCTCCAGTGTGGGCGCTTAGGATGGCAGTGTGACCCGGGTTCTGCTGATCGGCCTGCTGGTGGCGGCTCTATTCTGGGTCTTCACCATCGTCGACTGCGCGCTGCAGCCGCCCACCCGTCATCGTGGCGTCAGCAAGCCGATCTGGCTGCTGATCGTCGTGGTGATCCCGGTACTCGGCGGCATCCTCTGGCTGGCCGTCGGACGCGTACGCAAGTCCGCCACCCGCATCTACCAGGCGCCCGACGACGACCCCGAGTTCCTCGGTCGCATCGGCTCGCTCAGCGACCAGGACGAGCGCATCCGCAAGCTCGAAGAAGAACTCGCCCTCCTCGACTCCGAGGCCGACGATCCGCGCTACCAGGCTCCGGCCGAAGACGGTCCGTCCGCGACCGACGGCGAACCGCCGGCACCCAGCCCCGACGGCGACGACGACTCGCGCGGTCAGCGCGGGGCCGTCGGCTGACCGTGAGCCACCACCCGTCGCGCACGGGCGCGGCAGCGGCGACGGATGCCGCATCGGCGCTGCTCTGCGGGCTGGTCGAGCAGGGCGTGCGACACATCGTGCTCAGCCCGGGGTCGCGCTCGCAGTCCCTCGCACTGGTGGCCGCCGAACTCGAGCAGCGCGGCGTCGTCACGCTGCACGTGCGCATCGACGAGCGCGTCGCCGGGTTCACGGCGCTCGGCATCGGACGCGAGACGGGGATGCCCGCGGCCGTGCTCTGCACGTCGGGTACGGCATCCGCCAACCTCCTTCCCGCAGCACTCGAGGCGCATCACGCCGGGGTGCCGCTGCTCCTCCTCACGGCTGATCGACCCCCGGAGCTGCGCGGCGTCGGCGCCAACCAGACCACTCGGCAGCCGGGCATGTTCTCGCCCAGCGTGCGGTACGAGGCCGATCTGCCCGTTCCCGAAGAGGTCGACGACGACGGCGGTCACGAGCAGAGCAGCATGCTGCGCGCGGTGGCGGCCGAGGCGGTCGCGGCAGCCCTCGGCGCAGGTCTGCGGTCTGCCGGACCGGTGCACCTGAACGTGCCCTATCGCGAGCCTCTCGCCGGCGCTCTGCCCGACTGGCTGTGCGTGCCCGAGGCCGAGCTGTTCCCCACGGTCGACGAAGACCCCGACGGACCGCCGGTCGCGGAGTCCGCGGACGACGAGGTCTTCGGTGCGCTCTATCAGGGCGGCGGCGGCATCGGCGAGGCCGATCTGCCGGCCGAGCCCGACGAGTCCCCGCACGTCCTCGTGCGCGGGCCGCGCACGATCGTCGTGGCGGGGGCGGACGCCGGCCCCGAGGCCGAGGTGCTCGCGCACGCCGGAGGGTGGCCACTCGTCGCCGAGATCGTCAGCGGCGCCCGCTTCGGCCGCTACCTCGTCCACGGCTACCGACGCCTGCTCGCCGACCCCGAGCTCGGCGGACGCGTGGAGCGCGTCGTCGTGCTCGGCCACCCGACCCTCTCGCGCGAGGTCGCGGTGCTGCTCTCGCGCGACGACGTCGAGGTTCTCGCGCTGCGCGGGCCGGGCGAGCCGCTCAACCTCAACGGCGAGACGACGGCGGTCGACGCCGTCGCGGTCGCCACGGGCGACGCCGACCGCGTGTGGCTGGGCGCCTGGCTGCAGGCGTCGCGTGCGGCATCCGTCGATCTGACCCCTCCTGCCCCGGATGCCGGTGCTCTCGCCTCGGCGGAGCCCGCGACGCGCCTGGGCGCCATCGCCGCCGAACTCGGCGTGATCCGTGCGCCGCTCGACCGCGAATCGCTGGTCGACGCCGTCTGGCGGGCGACGTGGCCGCACGACCGGCTCATGTTCGGCTCGTCGCGGCTCGTGCGCGTCGCCGATGCGGTGCTCGGCGGCAAGAAGGTGCCCGTGCACGCGAACCGCGGCCTCGCCGGTATCGACGGCACCGTCGCCACCGGCATCGGCATCGCGCTGGCGAGCCAGGCCTCCGGGGCGTCCGGCGTCACCCGCGTACTGCTCGGGGATCTCGCGATGCTGCACGATGTGGGCGCGATGCTGCTGCCGCCCACCGAGGCCGAACCCCGCATCCAGGTCATCGTCGGCAACGACGGCGGCGGCACGATCTTCGACGGGCTCGAAGTCGCCGGGATCGCATCCGGCGACGCGATGGACCGTGTGCTCTACACGCCCCACACCACACGTCTGGAGATGCTGGCGCGCGCCTACGGATGGGAGTACCAGCGCATCACGACGCGCACGGCGCTCGATCAGGCGCTGACCTCGCCCGTCGGCGGGCGGCAGCTCATCGAGGTTCCGCTCGAGCGGTAGCCGCACCGCGGCGCCGCACGCCATGATGGGCGCATGACCGCGAAGAGCCAGCTGTACTGGACCGACGACGTCGCCGATCTGCTCCGGGTGGGCGAGGGCTTCCGCCTCGCCGACGTCGATCCGGAGTCGGCCCCCGGGCATCCGGGCGGCAAAGCAGAGGGCGAGCGCGATCTCGCAGCCGGGGCCGATCAGCTCGACGAGTACCAGGAGCGCCTGTTCGCGGCATCCCGATCGGATGCGACGGACGCGAGCGTGCTGCTCGTGCTGCAGGCGATGGATTCGGCAGGCAAGGGCGGCATCATCCGCCACGTGGTCGGATCGGTCGATCCCCAGGGCGTCATGCTCACTGCGTTCAAGAAGCCCACGTCCGAAGAGCTCGCGCACGACTTCCTGTGGCGGGTCGAGAAGCGGGTTCCGGATGCCGGGTTCATCGGCGTCTTCGACCGGTCGCACTATGAGGACGTGCTGATCGGACGCGTCCGCGAGCTGGCGCCGCCCGAAGAGATCGAACGGCGCTACGGCGCGGTCAACGACTTCGAGAAGCGGTTGACCCAGGCCGGCACCCGCATCGTCAAGGTCATGCTGCACATCTCCTCCGACGAGCAGAAGGCGCGCCTCGGCGAGCGACTCGAGCGGGCCGACAAGCATTGGAAGTACAACCCCGGCGACGTGGACGAGCGACAGCTGTGGCCGGCGTACATGGACGCGTACCAGGCCGTGTTCGACCGCACCTCGACCGACTGGGCGCCGTGGCATGTCGTGCCCGCGAACCGCAAGTGGTACGCGCGTCTGTCCGTGCAGGCGCTGCTGCTCGAGGCGCTCGAAGACATCGACCCGCAGTGGCCGGCCGCGACGTTCGACGTCGAGGCCGAGAAGGCGCGGCTCGCCGCCACCTGACCCCCGGGTGCGGATCCACCGCTCACGAACTTCGGTCAACCGCACGAAGTTCGGAGATCATCGGCCGTTCGATCCGAAGTTCGCGCGGTTGACCGAAGTTCGCGCGGTGTCGGGCGGGTGCGGGGTGAC
>JASDDH010000043.1 GCA_030407505.1 Planococcus sp. APC 4015 | reverse complement strand
CGATCTGCGGAGGCGTCCCCGATGCAGCATCCGGATGCCGCTTCTAGCGTGAAGCGAACACGACAGGTGGGGGAAACGCCCCCGGAGATGGGAAGCGCTCATGGACAGCACCGCATTCAACGAATCGTTCAACACCGGGGTGTGGGGATCGGGCAACACCGAGACCACGACGAACACCGCCAACGCCGGCTACGCCGCCGAGAACTCCTTCAACGACGTCGACTCGACCGAGGGCAGCGGCAACATCGCGGTCGGCATCGCCGACTCGTACAACCAGGACTCGAACGACACCACCACCGACATCACGGACTCGTGGAACGACGAATCCGACAACTCGTCGACCGACGAGTCCGACAACTCGGTGAACGACTCCGACAACGACAACTCCACCAGCACGATCACCGACTCGTACAACACGTGGACCGACGCCTCCAGCGACGACCACTCGGTCGACGTCGGCATGCGCTCGTACAGCACGGGCTTCGGCGACGTGTCGTTCAGCGGCGGCGGCGCCGGAGGCGCGGGCGGTGGCGACACCATGATCAACAACCAGAACACGGTCATCGACCAGTCCTTCAACGCCGCGGGCGGCGCAGGCGGCTGGAGCGGCAGCAGCGCGGTCGTCGGCTCGGGCGACGACTCGATCGCGGCGGGCAACGACGTCCACGTCGAGACGCTGGTGGACTACTCCACCACGATCTCGTCGGCCGAGGGCGACGTGAACCTCAACAACGAGACCGTCACGACCAACGTGATCGGTTCGTACAACGATTACGACGAGACGTCGAACTGGGAGGACAGCTCGACGAACGTCGACATCTCCGACTCGTGGAACGACTACTCCGAGACGTACGCCGCCGACGGCTCCTTCAACGAGTCCACCGACCTGTGGGAGTCCTCCGAGACGAGCATCGACGTCGACGCGATCATCGACAGCGGCGACGCGGCCATCGTCTCCGAGGCTTTCGGCGGCTGATCCGCACCCCCGGTCGCCGGGTCGCATAGGCGCGACCCGGTGACCGGATCCTCTCCACACGACATCCCATCCAGAAAGAGACGGCCATGCCCGACTACACCGACACCGACTTCGACGACTCGTTCAACACGCGAGTCCGTGAGTCGTTCAACAACACCACCACGAACAGCTCGTCCAACCTCGCCGTCGACCTCGACAACGTCGGCAACTCCGACGAATCGGTCACAGACAGCGGAAACATCGACGCGTCCTACGACAACGTCGGAAACGTCGACTCGAACGACACCTCGACCGACGTCAGCGGGTCGTTCAACGACTACTCCGACAACAGCATGCTCGACGCCTCCGACAACTCGGTCAACGACTCGGGCAACGACAACTCCAGCGACTCGGTCGACGGCTCGTACAACTCGCACCTCGACGAGTCGGTGGACGACCATTCGATCGAGGTCGGCACCCGTGACTACAGCACCGGTTTCGGCAGCCTCGGCCTCGGCGGTGGCGGCGGAGGTGGCGGCGACGTGTGGGTCAACAACCAGAACACGATCGTGGACCAGTCCTTCAACGCGAACATCGACGGCTGGGGAGAGGGCGGCTACGACGGCGGCAGCTCGGCGATCGTGGCATCCGGCACCGGAGCCATCGCCGCCGGAGGCGACGTCGACATCAGCCAGACGGTCGATCACTCCGAGACGATCACCGCACAGGGCGACGTCAACATCGGCAACGCGACCCGCGAGACGAACATCATCGACTCGTACAACCAGGAGACCGTCGACACGTCGTGGACCGACAGCTCGGTGGACTACGGCGTGGACGGCTCGTTCAACGACGAATCGGTGAGCTACACCGCCGAGAACTCCTTCAACGAGGAGCTCACCTCGCAGACCGAGAGCACGTGGGACATCGATGCCGACGTGATCTGGGGAAGCGGCGACGCTGCGATCGTGGATGCGCCGACGACTCCGATGGACGTCGACGGCTTCTGATCCGATCCGAAGAGACCATTCGCTCCGAATGGGTAACAAGCGGGCGGTGATTCCGGCAACCTCCGGGATCACCGCCCTGCTCCGTGTCGAGGATCCGTCCCGTGCCGCAGCCGGGATCACCGAGGAGAGTGCCGAAGATGGCCGAGTCAACCCGCCCAGCGACCACGGACCCTACGGCCACCGCCGGGGACGACACCGGAACGACCCCGGTCGAACGGGCCAACGCGGAGCTCGCCGCCCTGGTCGGCCGAGCCGCCTCGTTCGCGGGCTCGCTGGGCCGCACAGATCTGGTCGGCAGGCTCGGACAGACCACCGCACGCCTGCGTGACCCGTACGTGCGCGTCATCATCGTGGGGCAGTTCAAACAGGGCAAGAGCAAGCTCGTCAACGCGCTCGTGAACGCACCCGCGTGCCCCGTCGACGACGACATCGCCACCAGCGTGCCGACATCCGTCTCGTTCGCCGACGAACCGGCGGCGTTCGCGCTCGTGCGCAGCGACCACGGCGCGGGCGACGGCGTGGACCGGATGCCGATCCCCCTCGACGACCTCGCCGACTTCGTGTCCGAGCGAGGCAACCCCGACAACGAGCGCGACATCGTCGGAGCCGAGGTGATGCTTCCGCGCGAACTCCTCAGAGGAGGGCTGCGTCTGGTGGACTCTCCCGGCGTCGGCGGAATCGAGTCGACGCGTTCGGTGAGCACCCTGGCCGCCCTGTCGACGGCTCACGCCGTGCTGCTGGTGTCGGATGCCTCGCAGGAGTACACCGAGCCCGAGGTGCAGTTCCTCAAGCACGCGCTGCGCGTATCGCCGAACGTCGCAGCGGTGCTGTCCAAGACGGACATCTACCCGCAGTGGCGCCAGATCGAGCAGATCGACCGCTCCCACCTCGGCGACGTCGGGAAGATCCCGATGTTCGCCGTCTCGAGCGATCTGCGCCTGCTCGCCGCGAAGGAGCAGGATCGCGAACTCAACGAGGAGTCCGGCTTCCCGGCACTCGTGCGGCACCTTCGGCGCGACGTGCTCGGCAAGGCCGAGATCGTGCATCAGCGCGGCGCCGTGCACGACCTCGTCTCGGTCGTCGACCAGCTGGGAATGGCGATCAAGACCGAGCTCAACGCCCTGCTGAACCCCCAGGACACGCCCCAGATGATCGCCGAGCTCGAGGCCGCGAAGTCGCGTGCCGACGAGTTCCGCAGCCGCTCGTCGCGGTGGCAGGTCGCTCTCAGCGACGGCATCGCCGACCTGATCGCCGACACCGAGCACGATCTGCGCGACCGCCTGCGCAAAGTGCAGCGCGAGGCGGAGCAGTCGATCGACGAGGGCGATCCGGGACCCATCTGGGATCAGATCGCGGAGTGGCTCGACCAGCGCGTCTCGGCTGCCGTCTCGGAGACCTTCGTGTGGACGAACGAGCGCTCGCGCTGGCTCTCCGAGCAGGTCGCCGACGAGTTCATGGCCGGAGAGTCCTCGATCCCGTTCATCGACGTCGGCGACACCGAGGGCGTCCTCGATCCGGTCGAGCAGCTGCAAGGGATGGATGAGGGCAGGCTCGGCGCCGCCGAGAAGATCTACATCGGCGTCCGCGGCTCGTATGGCGGCGTGCTCATGGCCGGGCTGGCGACCAGCCTCGTCGGACTCACGCTCATCAACCCGCTGTCGCTGCTGGTCGGCGTCCTGGTCGGGCGCCGGGCGTATCGCGAAGACATGACAGCCCGGTTGTCGCGCCGACAGGCTGAGGCCAAGAACCTGGCACGCCGTCATATCGAAGACGTCGTCTTCCAGGTCGGGAAGCAGCTGAAGGACAGACTCCGCCTCGTGCAGCGCGTGGCGCGGGATCATTTCGGAGGCATCGCCGACCAGCTCCACCGTTCGCTCTCCGAATCCGTCCTCGCGGCCAAGCAGGCCGCCGCGATGTACGAGAAGGACCGCAACGGCCGCGTCGTCGAACTGCGGCAGCAGCTCGCGCGCATCGAGGAGCTGCGCGGCGAGATCCCGGCGATCGCCGCAGCTCCCGTCGTGGTCCCGGCGTGATGAGCGGCGTGACGGGCGACATCGGGGGTCTCCTCGACGACGCCCGGGATCTGTACGCCGACGACGCGGCGGCCTCCGAGCTGCTGGAGCGCTACGACCGCCGCCTGCGCGAACCGCTGCGCCTGGCCGTGGCGGGCATGGTCAAGGCGGGCAAGTCGACGGTGCTGAACGCACTCATCGGCGAGAAGATCGCGCCGACGGATGCCGGGGAGTGCACGCGCACGGTCACGTGGTACCGGTACGCGCGCACGGCCCGCATCACGGCCCATCTCACCGGCGGTGCCGAAGTGCGACTGCCCGTCACGCGCTCCGAGGGCAGTCTCGTCCTGGACCTCGGCGGCCGGACGGCCGACGACGTCGCGTGGATCGACGTCGAATGGCCGTCCGAGAGTCTCCGCTCCACTATCCTCATCGACACGCCTGGTATCGCCTCGCTCTCCGAGGAGGTCTCCGAGAGGTCCCTGCGGTTCCTGACGCCGACGTCGTCGCCCTCCGAGGCCGACGCGATCCTCTACCTGCTCCGTCACATCCACGGATCGGATGTCCGCTTCCTCGAGGCGTTCCGCGACACCGCCGCCGGCGTGTCGCAGACAGTGAACGCCGTGGCGCTGCTGTCACGGGCCGACGAGATCGGCTCGGGTCGCATCGACTCGCTCCTCTCGGCTGCGCGGATCGCCGAGCGCTACCGGCACGCCGGTGAGCTGCGCGCGCTCGCCCTCGAGTGCATCCCCGTAGCGGGCCTGCTCGCCGAAGGCGCGCGGACGCTGCGCGAGAGCGAGTACTCCGCGTTCGCAGAGCTCGCGTCGCTCGACCGCGTCGTGCGCGATCGCATGCTCGTCTCGGTCGACCGCTTCATTCGGCAGACCGACGGCACCACCCTGTCCATCCCGCGTCGCCGCGAGCTCCTGGCCCGATTCGGCATCTTCGGCGTGCGGCTGGGAGCCGCGCTCGTCCGCGGAGGGGCTCGCACGTCCTCCGAGCTGTCGGAGCGCATGATCGCCCAGAGTGGACTCGTCGACGTTCAGCAGTTCGTCGCCGATCAGTTCCGCTCGCGCGGTGCTGCGCTCAAGGCGCGCAGCGTCCTCCGCGGCATCGAGCTGCTGCTCGAGGACAAGCCGAAGCCCGGAGCGGGGAGGATCACCGCCGGCATCGAGCGCGTCACGTCGGGCAGCCATGATCTGCGCGAGCTCGCGCTCCTCTCCGAGCTCCGATCCTCCGAGACCGCTCTGACCCCGGCCGACGCCGCGTCTGCGGAGCGGCTCGTCGGCGGATCGGGGACCGATGGTCTCGCCCGCCTCGGCCTCGCCGACGACGCAGACCTCGATCAGATCCGGCGCAGGGTCGACGAGATGCTGGTCCACTGGCGCGGGATCAGCGAGTCACCGCTGACCGACCGACCGACCGCCGATCTCTGCCGCGTGGTGATCCGCAGCGTCGAGGGCGTCGCGTCAGAGCTGGCCGTCGGAGGCTGGAGCGACAGCGCCGCTGCGGACGTCGTGGCGGCGGGCAGTCCAGCGTAGGGCGGGAGGCAGCAGGCTGATCAGAAGGCCGAGCGCCGCCAGGCCGAGCTGGATGAGCATGATGCGATCCAGGGGCGCACCGCGCTCGCCGAAAGCGACGAACTCCCGGGCGATCAAGAGCACGCCGGCCTGGAACAGCACCGTTCCGAACAGCCACCACCGCACGTTGGGCCGGCGATTGGCGAACGAGACCTGAAGGGCGATCTGCACGAGCACGATCGCGACGGCGGGGGTGAAGACGGCCCAGAAGATGATGTCGGCGGCAGTCGTGTACGTCGCCTCGGCGCGGGTGGCGTCCACCGCGCGCACGAGTTCGATGATGGCCGGCAGCTGTGCCTGCCTGATCACGAACATGTACACCACCACGACGGCCCCGGCGACGAGGCTCAGCACCCAGGCGATCTGGCTCAGGCGCACGGCGAATGGCGGGGGCAGCTTGACGAGCACCGGCGCTCCGGCCTTGCCCGACAGGGAGGGTCGACCCGGAGCGGAGGTCGTCCGGGCGCCGGGGCGGACGGCATCCGTCGTCGCGGTCTCGGCAGGCTTCGCGACCTTCGCGATGTCAGAAGTTGTCATCGGTCTGGTCCTCCGCCGTTCCGAGCGTGTCCCCGGTGTCGAACTCATCGACGGCCTCGGTGTCGACGGCGGTCTCGATGTACTCGACTGCGGAGTCGTAGACGGGCTCCAGCGGCGCTTCCTCGACCGCGATGTCGGCAGGCTCCTCGGCGACCGGGGGCTCCGCGACGATCTGCGAGTCGGCGGACCCGTCGACGACCTGCTCGGTCACGGTCGTCGTGCTCGAGTCCTCGACTGCCGACTGTTCGTTGAACGAGTCCTCGACGGTGACGTCCTGGGACGAGTCATCCAGCGAGTCCTCGACGACCACGTCGACGGACTCGTCGACCGTGGATGAGACGTCCGAGTCCTCGTTGAACGATCCGTCCACGAGATCGACGTCGGTGTCATTGCCGATGTTGACGTCTTCGCCGGCCTCGATCGTCGTCGACTGGTCGTGGGTCTTGTCGATCAGGGCGTCCTCGCCGGCCGCGACGGCGTCATCGCCGGAGGCGACGATCGCGTCGTTGTCGAAGGTCTGGGTCACGTCGCCCTCGGCCCAGATGTTCTGGTTCACCGATTGATCGACGATCGTGTCGCGGTCATCGACCCACTGCACGTTGCTGACGACCTGCTTGATCTCGCGGATGACCGGACTGCTGTGCGATTCGGACTCGACCCGCCGGGGAACGGCGACCTGCACCACATGGGTGCGCTCGATGATCACGGGCGCGACAGCGGCGACATCCGAAGCCGAGGCGTGGTTCAGCCCCCGCGAGATGAGCGCCTGTTCGGGATCGTCCTCGAACTCGGCGGCGACGTCGGGATCTCGCAGAAGACTGAGGATGAACTCGATCAATGCGTCGGCGACTGTCGCGAGCGTAAGGCTCATGCTCGGCTCCTCATTCTGTGTGGTCTGACTCTGACGGTAGGACGATCGGTGGCGCGGGGCGTCGGGGGAAACCCCGGAAGCGGTGGCGGATCCACTAGGGGATTACCCCGGGGGGAGGCGGGTGACGCACTCAGGGCGGTCATGCAGAGGCCCGCGCATGCGCGCTGCCCGCTTCTGCGGAGTCAGTGCTGTCCTCGAGCGCCATGCGGAGCTTCGAGATGAGGTCCGACCGCGTGGTCGCCCCTAGACGGCGGCGGATGCGGGCGATGTGATGCTCTGCCGTGCGCGGCGAGATGAAGATCGACGCGCCGATCTCGGCGTAGGTCTTGCCCTGCACGACCAGCGCGGCGACCTCGAGCTCGCGGGGGCTGAGCTCTTCGTGGGAACGCGGGCGCGGTGCCTGCGCCGGATCGCTCTCGACAGCCGCGGGACGCACATCCTCGTGGGGATGCAGCCGCCGGGCGGTCGCGAGCAGCCGCGAGATGACGCGGCGGTCGTCGGTGCGTCCCGCTCCGTGGCCCGCGAGACGGGCGCCGTCCCAGGCGAGACCGACGGTTCCGAGCGCCAATGCGGCGGATTCGACCGCATCCGCATCCACCGACCCGGCGAGCACAGATGTCCACACGCGTCCCGCCTGTGCCATCGTGGCGGCGAGTCGGTTGTGCGGCGCGGCCTCGAGGAGCGCACGCGCGTGCGGCGGGAGGTCGTCCGGTCGGCCGAGGAGGATCGCCTGCTGGATGCCGGTCCAGTGCACCTGGGCCGACCACAGGGGCGGTGACCCGAGGCGTCCGAGCTGGTCGAGAGCTGAGCCGAAATGCGACCGCATGCGATCCGATTCGCCGACACGGGCGGCGGTGACCACGAACTCCCCCATCGGGAGCAGGCCGAAGACGTCGAACCGGGCGCGCAGGAGGCTCTCGCGGGCGCCGCGCCACGCCGCGGCCAGGGCGGTGGTGTCGTGGTACCGGCGGGCGATCGCGATCGACAGGGCGTCGAAGAGCAGCCGGTCGCGGGGGGTGAGGGCTCGGGCGGTCGGGAGGATCGACTCGATCGCCGCCTCGACCTCGTGTGCGCGCTCCTGCTGGAGGGCGACCCATGCACGCCACAGCACGAGCCGGTCGTGCGCCCACGCGCCGCCGTGGCCGTCCTCGACCGCGCGGTCGAGGACGGAATGCGCGACCTCGGGCTCTCCGAGGTTCAGAGCCGCGAGCGCGGCGATGACGGCGGGGAGTTCGGGCGTCGGATCATCTGCCCGTGACGCTGAATACATCTCGGAAGCCCGCACGAGATCATTCAGCGCGCTCTGCCCCGACCCGGTGAGCGTTTCGCGCATGCCCCGATCGAGCAGCTGCATCGAGACCGAGAGGGTGGACGGCATGGTGCGCGCGCTCGATTCGGGCAGCGCTGCACGCAGCGGCTCCGGATCGGCGGCCGCGAGCGCCGCGATCGCCGCGCGCGTGCGCGACGCGATCGACGACGGAGCGAAAGAGCGGTACACCGCGTCGCTCATCGAGGTCAGTCCCCGCGCCGACCAGATGGCCGCCGCGGTGTCTGCCGCCGCGTCGTGATCGGGATGATCGGCCTCGACGTCGGTGGAGTCGAGATGGGCGCTGGCCGCATCCACGTTTCCGAGCGACCACTCGACGCGGGCGCGACGGATCGCGATCACCGTCGGGTCCGCGCCCGAGTCGGAGGCGCCCGAATAGAGCTCGCCCGCGCGACGCGGATCAGAGCTTCGCACGGCGTCGCCGTGGCGGAGGAGCGCGTCGGCCAGGCGGGGGTTCCGGATGCCGGTCATCAGACTCCGGAAGGAGGCCGAGCTCACGGCGTCCTGCGCACCCGCGTCGTAGAGCTCGATCACGCGATCGACCGGTGTCGTGGCGTGCACGGCCGACCGCACGAGAGGCACGGGACGCCCGTTCGCCAGCAGCAGGCCCTCGGCATACGCCGCCAGCACGAGCCCCGCGTCCTCCGGCGCCGCAGCGCTGTCGCCCGAGAGGCACAGGGTCTCGACGAGGTTGCGCACCGATGCGTCGACGGCTCGGAGCCGATGCGCGATGACGTCCTGGAGTGCGTCGTGGAGCGCCTCGTGGCGGGGGTCGTCAGAGCATCCCGCGAAATCGTGGATCGCGAGCGACTCGGCCACGAGCCAGGATGCACCGCCGGTCACTTCGAGCATGCCGTCGACGCACCCCGCGCTGATGCGCTCGCCGTGGGCGTCGAGGTGCGCGGTCAGGTCGGCACGCGCAACGTGACCCAGCACGATGGCCGGCTGCGCACGCTCGAGTTCGACGATGGCCGCGTGCAGTGCGTCTCCGTGGGGCCAGGGGCGGGCGGCGAGGATCAGCGCGGAGTCGGCATCGGCGGCACGTCGCCCGATCGCCGCCAGCTGGTCGCCCGCGAGAAGATGGGCGTCGTCGACGACGAGGACGTCGTCGGCGGGGACCGCGGCGAGATCGTGGTGCCCGCGCGCGCTGACCACGGTCGCGCCGATCTCGGCGAGCGACCGCCGCAGGTGCCGCAGGAGTCTGGACTTGCCCGAGCCGGAGGGACCTGAGACGAGCGCTCGACGCGGTGCGGCGCCCGAGGTCATGGCCTCGACGTGCGCTCGGGCCAGGCCCGTCCACAGAAGCGGGCTCTCTGCGACGCGCAGAGCGGGGGAAACGGATGTCTTCGTTGGCATGTCGTCCTCCAGATCGGCTACGGGGCCGACGGATCGGTGGGGGTGGACTGCCCGTCCTCTTCGAGCGGGAAGATGTCGGTGACCACACCGGGTGGTGCAGGAGTCAGCAGCGGCTCGGCAGTGGTGACCGACGTGGGCTCGATCGCGGGCAGCGGCGTGCCGTCACCGGTCGCCGGCGTCAGGTCGTCCGGGAAGGGCGTCCCGGTTTCCGGCGACGGCGTTGTGATGTCGGCGTCCCGTGAGACGCCGTCGGAGGGTGAGAGGGCGGACACGGCGATTCCGGCGGCCAGGACGAGCGCGCCGCCCGTCACCGCGGCGATCGTCGCGATTCGGCTGAAGCGGCGCCGCGGCGCCTCCTGGCGGAGGAACACGGGGGAGGCGGGCACCGGCTCGTCGTCCGCTCCGACCCCCGTCCCAGGATCGACGTCGTCGCGGAGGCGGCGGTCTTCAGCGAGCGAGCGTGCCGCCCCCATCGCGATGATCGCCTTCGGATCGGCGTCCACGGCGACGGGCCGGTCGAAGCGCTCCGACAGCAGCTGTGCGATGCGTGGGATGCGGGATGACCCGCCCGTGAGCAGGATCGCCTCGACGTCCTCGGCCGAGGCTCCCGCCGATGACAGCACGCTCGAGACGACCTCGATGGTCCGGTCGATGCCGTCCTCGATCATCGCCTCGAGTTCGGATCGGGTGAGTCGCACGGTGGTGCGACCGTCGCCGAACAATACGGGGATGACCGTCTCGGCGTCGAACGACAGCGATTCCTTCGCGTCGATGCATTCCCGGCGGAGGGCCGCCAGCGCCACCCGGGCATCGGGGTCGGCGACGAGCGTCTCGGGCGACAGGCCGGCGGCGGCGATGGCATGGCGCAGCACGAGGTCGTCGAAGTCCGCTCCGCCGAAGGCGTCGAGACCGGCCGGCTCGCCGACGACTTCGACGCCCCCGTCATCGCGCTTGCGCAGCATCACCGCGTCGAACGTGCCGCCCCCGAGGTCGTACACGCACAGCAGCGCGCCGGGGGCGAGGGGGTTCTCCGCCTCGTAGTGTCGGGCGGCGGCCTCGGGCTCGCTGATCAGGCGCACATCGCGCCACCCGGCGCGGTTCAGGGCACTCGAGACGAGACCGCGACGGTGCTCGCCCCAGGTGACGGGAACGGTGACGCTGACCTCTGCGGGGCGGCGGCCCTCGCGCTCGGTGACGGTGTCGATGACCCAGGCCACCGTGAGGGCGTAGAGCTGCTCCGGGGTGAACCGCCGGGCGCCGGCGAAGATCGGGGTCGCGTCGCCGATCCGTCGCTTGAACTCGCGCACCAGACGTTCGGGGAGTGCGATCCCGCGCCGGGCTGCCGCGTCGCCGAAGAGCAGCTCGCCGTCGGCGACGAAGACGACACTCGGCGCACTGTCGGCGTGTCTGCCGAGGGGGAACGGCACGGCGGTGATGGTCCCGTCCGACGCGCTGCGGACGGTCGCGGCGGCCGTGCGGCTCGTACCTACGTCTACGGCAAGAAAGAACGACGATGTCATCTGCCTCATGCTCCCCAGCACTGTCGGGCGAGAGGGCGCGGATCCGTGAGTTCGGTTCGGTCCCTCATTGCCTGTTCGGAGGGGGCCGGTGTTCGGATTGGATGATCTCGACTGGCACTCACGTTGCGTGAGTGCCAGTCGCTTGCCTAGAATTGCGTAAGCACTCTCAACGTCAGAGTGCTAACGAGTCTTCAGTCTCAAGAAAGAAGAGGTAGACCGTGTCGGTTTCCATCAAGCCGCTCGAGGACCGCATCGTCATCAAGCAGGTCGAGGCCGAGCAGACCACCGCAAGTGGTCTCGTCATCCCCGACACCGCCAAGGAGAAGCCCCAGGAGGGCGAGGTCGTGGCGGTCGGACCGGGTCGCATCGACGACAACGGCAACCGTGTGCCGATCGACGTCGCCGTCGGCGACCGTGTCCTGTACAGCAAGTACGGCGGCACCGAGGTCAAGTTCGGCGCCGACGAGTTCCTCGTCCTGTCGGCTCGCGACGTCCTGGCGGTCGTCGTCCGCTGATCAGTTCCTCGAAAGGGTCGGATGCCTCGGCATCCGGCCCTTTCGGCGTTCCCGGCCGTCGTGGCAGGGATCGTGTGCAGAACGGCAGGAGCCGCACGCCCCGCCGCGGCCGCTCGTCGGAGCCCGGCCTAGGCTGAGGGAGTGAGCACCGACATCCCCGCCCCGGAATCCAGAGGCGGCGGGGCGGACCTCGGCGTCGCGGCCGTCGCGACGGGCGGCATACCGGTTCCTGTCGACACCCGCGGCCGACCCGGCGGCGAGCAGACGCTCGGAGGGGTCTACGCGTTCTGCGCCTACTTCCTCTGGGGCTTCCTGCCTCTCTACTTCGTGCTGCTCGCACCGACCGGCCCCTGGGAGCTGGTCGCGTGGCGGATCCTCCTGTCGCTGGTGTTCTGCGTGCTGCTGCTGACCGTGACGCGGTCGTGGTCACGGCTCGTGCAGATCTTCCGTCAGCCGAAGGTGCTCGCCCTCACGGCGCTCGCCGGCGGCCTGATCTACGTCAACTGGCAGGTGTTCATCATCGGGGCGCTGACCGGCCACGTGGTCGAGACCAGCCTCGGCTACTTCATCAACCCGATCGCCACCGTGCTGCTCGGCGTACTCGTGCTGCACGAGCGCCTGCGTCCGACCCAGTGGGCGGCGCTGGCCCTCGCGGCCGTCGCGGTGCTCGTGATCGTGCTCGCCTACGGATCGTTCCCGTGGATCGCGCTCACCCTCGCGGCGAGCTTCAGCCTGTACGGGCTCGTCAAGAAGCACATCGGGCCTTCGGTCGACGCCGTGAGCGGCCTCACCCTCGAGTCGTTCTGGCTCATCCCGGTGGCAGGCGTGCTGCTGATCGTCGTGAACGCCACGACCGGGTTCACGTTCGGCGACATCGGCGCACTGCACACCGTCCTGCTGTCGCTCGTGGGCGTCGTGACGGCCGTGCCCCTGCTGTTCTTCGCCGCGGGCGCCCGCCGGGCGACGCTCACGCTGATCGGGATGCTGCAGTTCGTGGCGCCGATCATGCAGTTCATCACCGGCGTCTGGCTGCTGGGCGAGCCGATGCCGGTCGAGCGGTGGATCGGCTTCGGCCTCGTGTGGGTTGCTCTCGCCGTGCTGACGGTGGATTCGCTCCTCCACGCGCGGCGCGCGCACCGCACCGTCTAGGTCATCAACGCACGAGACGGGCGATGGCGGCTGTTGCCTCGGTGATCTTGGCGTCGGCCTCGGCACCGCCGAGCTTGGCCGCATCGACGACGCAGTGCCGCAGATGGTCATCGAGAAGGCCGAGGGCGACGGCCTCGAGAGCGCTCGTGAGGGCGCTGATCTGCGTGAGGATGTCGATGCAGTACTTCTCGTCCTCGACCATCTTGTGGATGCCGCGGGCCTGGCCCTCGATGCGCCGCATGCGGTTGAGGTACTTGTCCTTGTCGGTGATGTAGCCGTGGACCGCGTGGTCGGTGGCGTGATCCGTGCTCATGGTGTCTCGCATTCGGGTCGTCAGGAGGCGTGGCTGCGGAACCGCCGCAGCAGCAGGCTGTTGCCGACGACGAAGACGCTCGACAGAGCCATCGCGCCGCCGGCGATCATCGGGTTGAGCAGGCCGAGCGCCGCGAGGGGGATCGCGGCGACGTTGTAGGCGAAAGCCCAGAACAGGTTGACCTTGATGGTGCCGAGCGTCGAGCGCGACAGGCGGATCGCATCGGCGGCGCTGCGCAGATCTCCGCGCACGAGCGTGATGTCGGACGCCTCGATGGCGGCATCCGTCCCCGTGCCCATCGCCAGGCCCAGGTCGGCCTGCGCCAGAGCGGCGGCGTCGTTGACGCCGTCGCCCACCATGGCCACGACGCGGCCCTCGCTCTGGAGCGCGGCGACCACGGCGACCTTGTCTGCGGGGAGTGTCTCGGCGTGCACGCGGTCGATGCCGAGCTCGGCGGCGATCGCGTGCGCGGCACCGCTGTTGTCGCCGGTGAGGAGCACCGGCGTGAGTCCGAGGGCGCGCAGCTGGGCGACGGCCTCGACACTCGTGGGCTTGAGCTGATCGGCGACGACGAGCAGCCCGCGTGCCTCGCCGTCCCACGCGACCCACACGACCGTGCGTCCGTCGGCCTCGAGCTCGCCGGCGCGCGCCACGAGGGCATCCGGAACAGGCACGGCCCACTCGCTCAGCAGGGCCTCGCGGCCCACGATCACGGCGTGACCGTCGACCACGCCCGACACCCCGAGTCCGGGGACGTTCTGGAACCCGTCGACCTCGTCCAGCGCGCCCCGCTGGGCCGCGGCCTCGGCGATCGCCCGCGCCACCGGGTGCTCGGAGGCGTGCTCGAGGGCGCCCGCGAGCCGCAGCAGATCGTCTTCGCCCTCCGAAGTCCGGTCAACCGCGCGAAGTTCGGAGTATTGTGCCCGATCCCTCCGAAGTCCGCGCGATTCTCCGTAGTTCGTCGGGGTCGCGAGGATGACTTCGGTCAGAGACATCCGTCCGGTGGTGACGGTGCCCGTCTTGTCGAGCACGATCGTGTCGACCTTGCGCGTCGACTCGAGTACCTCAGGTCCTTTGATCAGGATGCCGAGCTGCGCGCCACGGCCCGTGCCGACGAGCAGGGCGGTGGGTGTCGCGAGCCCGAGGGCGCAGGGGCACGCGATGATCAGCACCGCGACGGCGGCGGTGAAGGCCGAGGCGACGGGCATCCCGAGCAGCAGCCACGTGGCGAGCGTGCCGAGCGCGATGACGATGACGATCGGCACGAACACGCCCGAGATGCGGTCGGCCAGGCGCTGAACCTCGGCCTTTCCCGACTGCGCGTCTTCGACGAGCCGGGCCATGCGGGCGAGCTGCGTGTCGTCGCCGACGCGCGAGGCGCGAACCACGAGGCGCCCGCCGGCGTTGACGGTCGCGCCGATGAGCGCGTCGCCGGGCGCGACCTCCACCGGCACCGATTCACCGGTGACGAGCGACGCGTCGATCGCCGACGTGCCCGAGACCACGGTCCCGTCGGTGGCGACCTTCTCGCCGGGACGCACGACGAACTCGTCGCCCACGCGCAGGTCGGCGACCGGAACCCGCGTCTCGACACCGTCGCGGAGCACCGCGACATCCTTCGCCCCCAGCTCGAGGAGGGCGTGCAGCGCCGCGCCGGCGCGGCGCTTTGAGCGCACCTCGAAGTAGCGCCCGGCGAGCACGAACATCGTGACGCCGGCGGCGACCTCGAGGTAGATCTGCCCGGCGCCGTCACCCGGCTGCACCGTCCACTCGAAGCCGTGGGTCATGCCGGCCATGCCGGCGTGGCCGAGGAAGAGCGCGTAGAGCGACCACAGGAACGCCGCCGAGACGCCGATCGACACGAGGGTGTCCATCGTCGCCGCACCGTGGCGCAGGTTGATCCAGGTCGCGCGGTGGAAAGGCCAGGCGCCCCACACGACGACGGGTGCGGCGAGGACGAGCGAGGCCCACTGCCAGTACGTGAACTGCAGCGCCGGAACCATCGCCAGCACGATGACGGGCACAGCGAGCACGATCGAGCCGATCAGCCGCTGACGCAGCCCCTGCAGCTCGGTATCGGTCAGATCGTGGTCGTGCTCGCCGGCCGGGGGAGCCGGGAGCGTCGCGGAGTAGCCGGTCTTCTCGACTTCGGCGATGAGCTGAGCGGGGTCGTAGCCCTCGGGGGTGCGGACGACCGCTTTCTCGGTGGCGTAGTTGACGGATGCCTCGACCCCGTCGAGTCGGTTGAGCTTCTTCTCGATGCGGGTCGCGCACGATGCGCACGTCATGCCCGCGATCTCGAGCTCGAAGCGGGAGCCGGCGCCACCGGCGATGGGGACGGTCATCAGACGCGCGCCGCCTCGTATCCGGCCTCGTCGACGGCGGCGAGGACGTCGTCGTCGGACAGAGGGGCGGCGGATTCGATCACGAGGAGCCCGGTCTTCGCACTGACCTCGAGGCTCTGGACTCCGGCCAGCTTCGACACCTCGCCGCGGACGGACGCCTCGCAGTGCGCACAGCTCATGCCCGTCACGAGGAACTCGTTCTTGATCGTCATCGTCGGTCCTGCTTCCTGGAACGACCGCGTCGCCCTGTGCGATCGCGGATACCCCTCAGGGGTACATCCGTCCCAACAGGATACCCGTCAGGGGTATTCCCGGCGACATGCGGGAAATCGGACACCACGACGCCGGATGATAACGATTCAGTCGCGTTACACATCGTTAACGAACGGCAACATTGCCGGGACACGCGCGCGGTTAGGTTAGGGGCACTGGGTCGGCGCCCGAGCCGTGCCCGTGTTCACTCACAACAAGGAGCAACATGAGCGTCTTCACCCGCTCGCGCAAGACCACCGTTCTCGGTGGCATTGCGCTCGCCGGCGCCAGCGCCCTCGTCCTCGCCGGCTGTGCCGGCGGCGGCACGGGTGGCGAAACCAGCGCACCCCCCACCGAAGAGCGTGACCTCACGCTGAGCATCGGAACGGTGCTGCCCCAGACCGGTGCGCTCGCGTTCCTCGGCCCGCCCGAGGAGGCGGGAGTCGGCCTGGCCGTCGCCGAGATCAACGACGCGGCCAAGGGTGTCACGGTCGAGGTCGAGTACGGCGACTCGGGCGACCCCGACAACAAGGCCTTCGAGACCACCGTTCCCCGTCTGCTCGGCAACGGCGTGCAGGCGCTCATCGGCGCCGCGTCGTCGGGTGTGACCAAGCTGTTCCTCGACCAGGCCGTGGGTGCGGGCGTCATCACGTTCTCGCCGGCCAACACGTCGCCGGACTTCACCACGTGGGACGACAACAACCTCTACTGGCGCACCGCCCCCAGCGACCTGCTGCAGGGCGAGGTGCTCGGCAACCTGATCGCCGAGGACGGCGCATCGACGCTCGGCATCCTGTACCTCAACGACGCCTACGGCACCGGCCTCGAGGCCGCGCTGACCGAGACGTTCGAGGCCACGGGTGGCGAGGTCGTCGCGAGCGAGTCCTACAACGCCGGTGACACGAACTTCTCGGCACAGGTGTCGTCGATCCTCGCCCAGAACCCCGATGCCATCTCGGTCATCGGCTTCGAGGAGACCTCGACCATCGTCCCGTCGTTCGTCAACAGCGGCTTCCCCGGTGACAAGTTCTACTTCACCGATGGAAACACCTCGCAGTGGGGCGACAGCATGCCCGTCGACATCGCCGGATCCAAGGGCACCCAGCCCGGCCCGGTGCTGGCCGACGACTTCCAGGAGCGCCTGTCGGCGCAGTGGCTGGAGCAGGGTGACGGCACGCCGCTCGCCGACTTCAACTACGCCGGTGAGTCGTACGACGCCGTCGTGCTCCTCGCTCTCGCATCGCTCGCCGCGAACTCGACCGACCCGGCCGACATCGCAGCGTCGCTGCAGGAGGTCTCGGGCGGCAGTGGCGAAGGTGAGAAGTGCGACACGTTCGAAGCGTGCGCCGACATCATCCTCGCCGGTGACATCGCGGACTACGACGGCTACTCCGGCGGCGTCGCGTTCGACGACGCGGGTGACCCGACCGAGGCCACGATCGGCATCTTCGAGTACGGCGAGGGCAACATGCACACGCGCATCAACTGAGACGCGCTGAGTCGTCGAAGGGCCCCGGATCTTCACGGATCCGGGGCCCTTCGCTGTGCCCGCGCGGTGCCGGTGTAAGCCGGCGGCGGTTCACTTGCCTCAGATTGCGCGGGAGGCGGCGTGGGCTCTCCGTGTGAGGCAAACGAGCGCAGGAGTCAGCGGTTCGCTTGCCTCAGATTGCGCCGGGGGCGGCGTGGGCTCACCGTGTGAGGCAAACGAGCGCAGGTGACTGCGCTGCGGCGGACCAAGGTGCGACATGAAGACCCCTGGGCGCGACACGAGGACCTGGGCGCGACACGAAAAGAGGGGCGGATGCCGCAGCATCCGCCCCTCTCGTATGTCTTGACTCAGTTCTGGCCGAGCGAGCCCAGGTACAGGCCGATGACCTTCGGATCGTTCAGCAGGTCGCGCCCGGTGCCGTGGTAGGCGTCGCGACCCTGATCCAGCACGTAGCCGCGGTCGCAGATCTGCAGGCAGCGCCGCGCGTTCTGCTCCACCATGATGATCGTCACGCCCGCCTTGTTGATGTCGGAGACGCGGATGAAGGCGTCGTCCTGACGGACGGGGGAGAGCCCGGCGGACGGCTCGTCGAGCAGCAGCACAGCGGGGTCCATCATGAGGGCGCGCGACATGGCGACCATCTGGCGCTCGCCACCCGACAGCGAGCCCGCGCGCTGCTTGAGGCGCTTGCCCAGCTCGGCGAAGATGCCGGTGACGAATTCGAGTCGCTCGCCGTACGCCTTCGGGTTCTGGTACAGACCCATCTGCAGGTTCTCCTCGATGGTGAGCGAGGGGAACACGTTGTTGGTCTGCGGCACGAATCCCACGCCGCGCGAGACGAGCTTGTCGGACTTCAGCCCGATGATGCTCTCGCCGTTGACGTTGATCTCGCCGGCGCGCACCTTCACCATGCCGAAGATCGACTTGAGCAGCGTCGACTTGCCGGCGCCGTTCGGACCGATGATGCCGATCAGTTCGCCCTTGTGGGCGACCAGGTTGGCGCTGTTGATGATGTTGATGCCCGGAAGGTAGCCCGCGTCGAGGTTCTTCACCTCGACGACGATGCGATCGGTCTTGGCGGCTTCGCCTGCGAACGCGCCCGTCGGCTGTCCAGAGCTTGTCGGAGCGCTCACTTCTTGTCCTCCTCGGCGTCGGCGATCGATTCGGCCTCGGAGGCCTCGATCTCGCCGAGCAGTTGCATCGCCGACGTGTCGAGCTCTCCGGCCACGCGGCCGGTCACGACGCCGAGGTCGACGTCCTGGTGGGCGCCCAGATAGGCGTCGATGACGGCCTGGTCCTGCATGACGGCGTCGGGCGGGCCCTCTGCGACGATCTTGCCCTCGGCCATCACGATGACCCAGTCCGCGATGTGGCGGACCATGTGCATGTCGTGCTCGACGAAGAGCACGGTCATGCCGAGTTCCTTGAGATCGAGGATGTGGTCCAGCAGCGATTCGGTCAGTGCCGGGTTCACGCCGGCCATGGGCTCGTCGAGCATGACGAGCGTCGGGTCGTTCATGAGCGCGCGGGCCATCTCGAGGAGCTTGCGCTGACCGCCTGAGAGCGACGCGGCGTAGTCCTCGGACTTCTCATCGAGCTTGAATCGCTTGAGGAGCCCGTGCGCCTTCTCTTCGATCTCGGTGTCCTGCTTGCGCCAGATGGCCGGGATCATGCTCGCCCAGAACTTCTCGCCCTTCTGGTGCGGGGCTCCGAGCTTCATGTTCTCGAGCACGGTCAGCAGCGAGAGCGACTTCGTGAGCTGGAACGTGCGCACCTGACCCATGCGGGCGACCTTGAACGACGGGATGCCGCTGAGGTCCTTGCCGTCGAAGCTCCAGGTTCCGGAGTTCGGCTTGTCGAACCCGCACAGCAGGTTGAACAGGGTCGTCTTGCCGGCGCCGTTGGGGCCGATGAGCGCCGTGATCGCTCCGCGGGGAACCTCGATGTGATCGACGTCGACCGCGGTCAGACCGCCGAAGCGGCGCGTGACCTTGTCGGCGACGAGGATCGGGTCGACCTTCGCGACACCCGGCACCGCCTCGCCCTTGGCGAGACCGCCGGTCTTCGGACGACGGATGCTGCCCGTCGGAGGAGTGACGGGGCCTTCCGGAGTGCTGTTACTTGACAAAGGTCAGCTCCCTCTTGTTTCCGAGGATTCCCTGCGGACGGAAGATCACCAGCAGCATGAGCGCGACGCCGACGAAGACGAAGCGCAGGGTGCCGGCCTGGATAGGCGAGATCGGCAGGATGCCGCTGGACGCGAGCGCCGGAAGCACACCGTCGAGGAACGCCATGATGACCCAGAAGATCACGGCGCCGAGAGCCGGCCCGAAGACCGTGGCGGCACCGCCGAGCAGCAGGATCGTCCAGATGAAGAAGGTGAGGCTCGTCGTGTAGGTCGCCGGGACGACTGCCGACGGCAGGGCGAAGACCACGCCGCCGAGGGCGCCGAAGATTCCACCCAGCACGAGGGCCTGCATCTTGTACGCGAAGACGTTCTTGCCGAGCGAGCGCACGGCATCCTCGTCCTCGCGGATGCCCTTGAGTACGCGGCCCCAGGGGCTGCGCATCACGGACCACACGATGAAGACGGCGATCGCGAGCAGGAAGATGCCGAACACGCGCACCCACAGGTCGTCGGCGGAGAACACCCACGGCCCGAAGCCGTACTGGCCGTCGGGGAACGGGTTGGCCCCGCGGAATCCGGCGTGGTAGCCGCCGAGTCCGTCAGCGGAGTTCGTCCACTCGTCGAAGAGCGTCGTCGTGAACAGCAGTCGGACGATCTCGGCCGCCGCGATCGTCACGATGGCGAGGTAGTCCGCTCGCAGTCGCAGCGTCGGGATGCCGAGGATGAGCGCGAAGACCGCGGCCATGACCATGCCGATGATGATGCCGACCCACCAGGGCAGGCCGAACGACAGGATCGAGATCGCGTAGCTGTACGCGCCGATGGCCATGAACCCGGCCATGCCGAAGTTCAGCAGGCCTGCGTAGCCGAAGTGGACCGCGAGCCCCGTCGCAGCCAGTGCGTAGGCGATCGTCGTCGGGCTGAACAGCCAACCCGCGGTGTTGTTGAGAATTCCTCCCCAATCCATGGTCGCCTCCTATCCGAGTCTCTCTTTGCGGCCCAGGATGCCCTGTGGCCGAACCAGCAGAATGAGGATGAGCACCACGAGCGCGCCCACGTACTTGAGGTCCGACGGAAGCCAGAGGGTCGAGACCTCGACCAGCAGTCCGACGATGATCGACCCGATGAGGGCGCCGAACGCGGTGCCGAGGCCACCGAGGGTGACGGCCGCGAAGATCAGCAGCAGGATGTGCACGCCCATGTCCCAGCGGACGCCCGGGCGGAAGTAGCCCCACAGGATGCCGCCGAGCGACGCGAGGGCGGCCGCGAGGATCCACACGATCCGGATGACCCGGTCGACGTTGATGCCCGACGCCGCAGCCAGACCGGGGTTGTCCGAGATGGCGCGGGTGGCCTTGCCGACGCGGGTCTTCAGGAGCCAGAACGCCACCGCGATGAGCACGACAATGCTGAGACCCATCGACATCATGGCGACAGGGGAGAGGCTGATCGGCCCGATGATCTGGATCTTGGACGATCCGGCACCCGGCAGCTGCGACGTCGAGCCGCCGAGGAAGAACTGGTAGGTGTACCGCACCGCCAGCGACAGGCCGATGCTCACGATCATGAGCGGTACGAGGCCGATGCCCTTCTTGCGCAGCGGCTTCCACAGCCCGGCATCCAGCGCCAGACCGAAAAGACCGCCGACGAGGACCGTGATCGGGATCGTGAGCCACATCGGGATCTGGAATCCGACGCCCAGCGCCACCGCCACGATCGCCCCGAACGTCACCAGCTCGGCGTGGGCGAAGTTCGTCAGCCCCGTCGTGCCGAAGATGAGCGAGACGCCGATCGCCGCGAGGGCGAGCAGCAGTCCGAAGTTGAGGCCGTTGAAGATGCGCTCGACGAACTGGTCGACGAACGACGTCGTCACCCGCTCGCCCTCGCCGAGGAAGAGGTTGAAGATCTTCGACCCGGTGAGCCCGAACGCGACGTCGAAAGATCCCGACGTGCCCTGCTTGAGGGCGATGCCCTCGGGCAGCTGTGCGGGATCGACGATGACTCCCTCGGGGAGGGTGTCCTCGTCGATGGTGAGGACGTAGTCGTCCTTCTCCGGGACGTACAGGCGCCAGCGGCCCTCGGCGTCGGTGACGGTCTCGGCATCGAAGCCGCCGCCCTCGATCGTCATGGTCACTCCGGGCACCGGCTGACCCTCGTTCTCGACGAGACCGCCGAAGTAGAAGTCGGTGACTTCCTGCTCGGGCGGGGCGTCCTCGTCGGCCCAAGCACCCTGGGGCAGCTGGAACACGAGCAGCAACGCGGCGAAGACCGCGCCTAGGACGACCAGCAACCAACGTTGCGGTCGTCTCGCGGTCAAAGTCGTGGCACCCACAGAACCTCCAGTCCAGCAGCACGCACACCGAAAGCTCGGGTCGCAATCGGCCGTGATGAACGACGGTACGACCCTAATGTGTCATGAGTGTTTCGCCTACAGGCCGCATTCCGTCCGTGATCGAATCGGAATCGGGCACATTGCGCACGTCCGCGGCCCGGCGGGCGGGAACAAACGGGACGGCCCGCCGTTTAGAATCGAGTACGGCGGATTTCGCCCGCACCGGCCGTCGTCGTCCCACCCCCGAACACCGCGCGGCGCGCGCAGGAGAACTCATGTCGAACAGCGACCCCTTCGGCTTCATCGGACTCACCTACGACGACGTGCTGCTGCTTCCCGGTCACACCGACGTCATCCCCAGCGAGGCCGACACATCGTCGCGGGTCACCCGCCGGATCACCGTCGCGACGCCTCTTCTGGCCGCCGCGATGGACACCGT
>JASDDH010000042.1 GCA_030407505.1 Planococcus sp. APC 4015 | reverse complement strand
TCCTGCAACTGCACCACCCCGGGTCAGTCGTCGAGCAGTCGAACCCCGCGACACGCCGGCCGACGGGGCGTGCTCCCTGCAACCGCACCGTGACCGGGCGGCCGCACGCCGTGGGAACATCGACCATGCGAGTCGCGCGGGCACTGTGGGGCTCGACCCACCCCGGACCCTCCCTGGTCGTCACCGCTCTCGCCCTCGCACTGGGGATCGCGGTCGGGCTCGACGCGTGGCGCCTGCTGCTTCTCGTCCTCGCCGTGTTCACGGGCCAGCTGTCGGTCGGCATCTCGAATGACGCGCTCGACGCCCCGCGGGACCGCGCCGTCGGGCGCCGCGACAAGCCGCTTGCACGCGGCGACGTGAGCCTGCGGGTCGCGTGGATGGCGGCATCCGTCACCCTCGTCATCGCCCTCGCGCTGTCTGTTCCCCTCGGGTGGCGGATGCTGGCCGCCCATGCGCTCGCGATCGGATCCGCCTGGGCGTACAACGCCGGGCTCAAGGCGACACCCGCGTCGATCGTGCCCTTCCTCGTGAGCTTCGGGGTGTTCCCGTCGCTCGCGACGCTGTCGGCACCCGTGCCGTGGTTCGCGGCAGGCTGGGTCTGGATCGCCGGCGCTGCCCTCGGTGCAGCCGTGCACCTCACCAACGTGCTCCCCGATCTCGCCGATGATGCCGCCACCGGCATCCGCGGGCTTCCGCATCGGCTCGGCGCGCGGGCGTCCGCGATCCTCGCAGCGGCGGCTGTCAGCGCAGGAGCCGTGGCCGTCCTGCTCGGCGGCGGTGCGGACGCTTCGCTGTCGTGGGTGTTCTTCGCCGGGGTGCTCATCGTCGCGGTCGTCACCGTCGGGCTCGCTGTCGTGCGGCCGCCGAGCCGCGCGCTCTTCCGGCTCGTCATGATCGCGGCGCTGCTGCTCGCGATACAGCTCGTCGCGTCGGGGTCGACGATCACCGGCTGACCCGGCCCGCCGACTGTTCGTTCCGGGTCAGGCGTCGCGGTCGAAGCCCATCGCGTACGCCCGGGCGAAGGTCGCGCCCAGCGGCGGTGCCAGCATCGCGCGCACGGCCGTCCGGCGCACGGCATCCGCGGGTCGGGAGAGGGCCCGACCCAGGGCGGTGTTCACCGAGGCGAGGCCCGCGGCGGTGCGAGCCGACCGCAGGCGGCGGTCCTCCCACCGTCGCAGCCCGCTCTCGGGGGCGTCGCCCGTGCGGACCCACTGTGCGAGCAGCGGAGCGAGCGTCGCGGCGTCGAGCAGACCGAGATTCATGCCCTGCCCGCCGATCGGGCTCACCTCGTGGGCGGCGTCGCCGATCACGAAGATCCGTCCGCGACGCAGGCGGGGGGCGACGACGCGCCGCACGCCGAACGACGACGCCTCGTCGATCGTCGCGGATTCGCCGCGCTCGGCGAGGGCCGCACGTAGGCGATCGGCCCGTGCGTCGGGGGAGTCTTCCGCGTCCGGCCGGTCCCACGCGACGAAGCGCCGGCGTCCGCCCGGCATCGGGAACGACTCGAGCACGCCCGCCCGATCGAGGTCGACCACCGCGACGTCCGCGTCGTCGCGATCGCCGACGACGGCATCCGTCATCAGATATCGGTCGCGGTACGTGTGCACCGGCACCGCCCCGGGCCGGTAGACGAGGTCGCGCCCGCCCCACCCCGATGCCACGACGACGATCGGCGCCTCGCGTTCGGTGGGTCTCCCGCCGACGCCGGCGCGCACGCGGACGTGGTCGCCCCGCGGATCGACCGCCGTGACCGCCGCGCCGCGTAGGGGGGCCGGCGCATCGACGGCGAGCACGGCCTCGGTCACGGCCTGGGGGATCGTCGCGACGAACGGGAACCGCGTCGAGAGGCGATCGAAGCGCACCACGCCGAGCACGCGGCCGCCCGAGCGAGCCTCGCCGCGCGGCACGCGCACCGCGCCGGCCAGCAGGCGCTCGGTCACACCCGACGGTTCGAGCGCGGCGAGCACCGGTGCGTGCACGCCGATCGCCCGCGATCCGGCACCCGCGCCGGGGCGTCGCTCCAGCACGTCCACATCGACGCCGTCACGGGCGAGCAGTCCGGCCAGCAGCATCCCGACCGGTCCCGCACCCACCACCACGACGTCAGCCACGGCCCCGCCCCACCGCCAGCACCCGGAAGGCGGCGGGCACCTCCACCGACCAGGCCTCGCCGAGTGCGGCCTGCAGCTCGGATGCCGTGAAGCTGCGCCTGATCGACCGCAGACCGTCGGTGCGCAGGAACGTGCCGGGCGCGAGCGGCGTGATCCCGACCGCGTACAGCCCGTAGGCCAGCCTGCTGCGGGCGATGTCGGCGTGCAGCACGGGCCCGGTCGACAGCGCGAGCGAGTCGTCGGCGAACGCGGTGAGTTCGTCATCGGTCAGGTGGTGCAGCACATGGTTCGAGAGCACCGCGTCGAAGCGCTCGCCGTCGCGGCGCAGCTGCTGCGACGTCGTCTGCCGGTGCGTGACATCGGGATGCCGCAGCTTCGCCGCCGCGGCCAGCGCGCGCTCATCGGGGTCGGCGCCCACCCACGAGACATCGAGTCCGTCGGTGCGCGCGAGCGACGCGAGGCGGCGCAGCACGTCTCCCCCGCCCGATCCGAGGTCGAGCACGCGTGCAGGGCGACCGAGGGTCGCCAACGCCGGGCGGAGGTGATCGCGGTAGACGCGGCCCCAGGCCGAGATGAGCCGGTTGACGGTGTCGAAGCGCGCATAGGTGAGTGACAGGCGCTGCGGATCGCAGTCGGGGTCGTCCATGAGCTCGCGGATGTCGCGGTCACGCCGACCGAGTCCGGTGCGGGTGGTCGCCGTCATCCCGCGACCGTCTCGCGGACGCGCGGCTCCGACAGCTCGCGGGGCTGCCGGGCTCCTCGGCGCACGAGCCGCGCCGCCTCGACGGTGAGCCCGGGGCCGAAGGCCATCAGCCCGATGCGGGCTCCGTCGACGGTGCCCCGAGTCCACAGCTCATCGAGGACGAACAGGATCGTCGCGCTCGACATGTTGCCGTGGGTTCGCAGCACATCGCGCGACGCGTCGAGGGCTCCGTCGGGTGCGCCGAGGGCGCCTTCGACCCGATCCAGGATGCTGCGCCCGCCGGGATGGATCGCCCACGCGTCGATCCCGGCGGAGGGACCGAGCAGATCGGGCATGGCGGTGCGCGCGTGCAGTCCCACCAGGCGCGGCACCTGAGCCGTCAGCGTCATCTCGAAGCCGGTGTCGCCGATGGTCCAGAACATGTCCTTCTCGCCGTCGGGGATCAGCTGGGTGCCGAAGCCGTCGAGCTCCAGGCGATCGAGTGCTTCGTGAGCGGGGTCGGCCGTGACGACGGCGGCGGCCGCTCCGTCGGCGAACACCGACGACGCCACGATCTGCTCGGGATCGGACGAGCTGCGCAGGTGCAGCGAGCACAGCTCCGCCGACACCACCAGCACGACGGCCGTCGGGTCACTGGCGGCGATGTGGGCGGCGAGGCGCAGTCCGGGCACGGCGGCTGCGCAGCCGACGAAGCCGAGGTTGTAGCGCTGCACGTCGGCGCGCAGCCCGAGATCGCGCACGAGCCGGTAGTCGGGCCCGGGGGCGAAGAGTCCCGTGCACGAGATGGTGACGACGTGGGTGACCGTCCCGGGCGCCAATCCGGCGCCGGCGAGGGCGTCCGTCGCCGCGGCGGCGAAGAGCGCGGGGGCGCTGCGGCGGTATTCGTCGTTGCGGGCGCCGGTCGTCGGAGCCAGCAGTGCGCCGCGCGCGTCGCGCACGCGCAGGCCCGACGCGGGCAGGCCGGCGAGTTCGGGGAGCACCGTGTGGCGGGTGTCGATCGCCGACGCGTCGAACGCGGCATGGATGATCCGCTGGGTGCGCCGATCGAGTCCGGGCTGGCTCGCGAAGAGATCGCGGGTGGCATCCTGCCCCAGACGCGTCTCGGGAAGGGCCGTTCCTATGGAGAGGATGCTCGGGACCATGGTTCACGATAGGCGCCGATCGGCCTGTTGTGGTCCGGTCTGGCACCGATTCGCGGCGTCGTCTATGGTGCGGCCCCGCTCGAAGGTGCGGCATCCGCCTCTCGCGCCTAGCGTGGACGTCATGACCATCGCGACGGCAGACCTCTACGACGAGCGCGGCGACGAACTCGACTCGGTGTCGCTGCAGTTCCTCGACCTCGGCGGACGCACCGCTTTCGACGGGCCGGTGCGCACGGTGCGGTGCCACCGCGACAACGGCCTGGTGAAGCAGGTGCTCTCGACCCCCGGCGACGGCGCCGTGCTGGTGATCGACGGTGCGGGATCCCTCGAGTCGGCGCTCGTCGGCGATCTCATCGCGGCATCCGCGGTGCGCAACGGCTGGGCGGGCATCATCGTGCACGGCGCGATCCGCGATCGGGCGGCGATCGCGGCCCTGCCGCTGGGGGTGAAGGCACTCGGGTCGAATCCCCGCACGAGCGCCAAGAACGACGTCGGCGAGGTCGATGTGCACGTGACGATCTCGGCCGTGGTCTTCACGCCGGGCAAGCACGTGTGGGCCGACGCCGACGGCATCCTCGTCGAGAGGTAGCACCCCTCGACAGCGGCGCGTCACCGGCGGATGCTGGAGACATGATCGGATTCACGCCTGACGATGTGTTCAGCGGATTCTCCGTCGACGACATCGACGCCGCCCGCACGTTCTACCGAGAGACCCTGGGACTCGACGTCCGCGACAACGAGATGGGGTTCCTCGAACTCCAGCTGCCCGCGGGGGGTGCGGTTCTCGTCTACTCGAAACCGAATCACGAGCCCGCGAGCTTCACGATCCTGAACTTCTCGGTGCCCGACGTCGACGCCGCGGTCGACGAGCTCAACGCGAAGGGGGTCACCACGAAGATCTACTCCGACGACGAGTTCCCGAGCGATGCGAAGGGCATCGTGCGGGGCAACGGGCCGGACATCGCGTGGTTCCGCGATCCGGCGGGGAACGTGCTCGCGGTACTGGCTGCCGTCTGAGCGCGTCGGCTCACGGGGTACGCCGCGGCATCCTCAGCCCAGAGGGGGCCACCCCGCGGGGCCGTCGGATCCGGCGGGATACTCGTCGAGCGGGACGTCGCCGCGGCGCCAGGCCGCGAGGACGGGGTCGACGATGTGCCACGACCGCTCGGCCGCGTCGCCGCGCACCGACAGGGTGGCGTCGGCGTCGAGGATGCCCGACAGCACTTCGCCGTACGCGCGCAGGGCTCCCGCGCCCAGGTCCGCCGACAGGGTGGCGCGTTCGAGGACGAAGGGGTCGTCGCCGCCGTTGACGTTGAGTTCGAGGTCGATGCGGTCGGGGCCGAGCGAGAAGCGCAGCAGTGCTCCGGCCGCGTCACCGGTGAGTCCGGTCGGCACGTGGTTGACGGGTCGGAATCTGACGACGATCTCGCCGATCTTGCCGGCCAGCGCCTTGCCCGAGCGCAAAGTGAACGGCACGCCGGCCCAGCGGGAGTTGCGCACCTCGCAGACCAGCTCGGCCAGCGTCTCGGTGCCGCGTGATGCGTCGACACCGTGCTCGTCGACATACGAGGGCAGCTGCCTGCCCTGGACGGACCCGGCTGTGTATCGTGCCCGCCGCGACGACGTGGACGGGTCGTCGTCCCATACGTGCGTCGCGCGGAGCGCCGTGCCGATCGCATCGCGCAGATCGCGCTCGTGGAGCGTTGCCGGCGGCTCCATCGCGATGAGGGCGAGCACCTGCAGCAGGTGGCTCTGGATCATGTCGGCGAGCGCTCCGGCGTGGTCGTAGTACCGCGCGCGGTCTTCGAGGCCGAGCGTCTCGTCGTAGCGGACGAGGACCGACTCGATGTGCTCGGCCGACCACACCGGATCGAACAGGCGGTTGGCGAAGCGCGCTCCGAGCACGTTGAGCAGTGTCGAGCGTCCGAGGAAGTGGTCGACGCGGAAGACGCGTTCTTCCGGGACGAGGCGGGCGACGATCTCGTTGAGCGCGCGGGCGCTGGTCTCGTCGATGCCGAACGGCTTCTCGAGGGCGAGCACCGTGCCCTCGGGGAGCTCGACCTTCGTGAGCGCTTCGCAGGCGGCGACCGCCACCGCCGGCGGGACGGCGAAGTACAGCGCCAGTCGGTCGCCGGCTTCGGCCATGATCCGCGAGAGGTCGGACGGGTCGGTGATGTCGGCCTGGTGGTACGTGGTCTCCGAGACCCCGGCGAATGCGGCGTCCGCGCCGACCGAAGCGAACGCCGTGCGCACCGTCTCACGCCACTGCGCGTGGTCGCCCTCTTCGATGCCGGCTCCGCGCAACCGCACGCGACGATCGGGTTCGAGGGCGAGAAGCTGCCCGAGGGCGGGCAGGAGCAGTCGCGAGGCGAGATCGCCCGACGCGCCGAGGATGAGCAGGGTCGTTTCGGTCGCCATGGGCCCACCCTATTCGGCCGATCCGGGGCGGTACCGGGTGCTCGCCCAGGCTCGCCTGGCACAATCCAGGGGATGCCTGCACCGATCGAGGATTACGCACTGCTCAGCAGCTGCCGCACAGCGGCACTGGTCTCACGGGACGGCCGCATCGACTGGATGTGCGCCCCACGTTTCGATTCGGCTTCGTTCTTCGGGGCGCTCCTCGGTGGTGAGGATCACGGATGCTGGAGTCTGCGCCCCAGTGACCCCGAGGCGACGGCGACCCGGCGCTACGACGGCGGCAGCTTCACCCTCATCACACGCTGGCAGACGATCGACGGCGTCGCCGAGGTGCACGACTGCATGCCCGTCGACGGGCTGCGCACCGATCTCGTCCGTCGCATCGTGGGTGTGTCGGGCACCGTCGAATTCGTCCACGAGATCCGCATCCGGTTCGACTACGCCCGGTCGATGCCGTGGGTGCGCCGCGTCGCCGGACCCCAGCCGACGCTCCTCGCCGTCGCGGGGCCCGATGCGCTGGTCATCCGCGGAGCCCGGCTCACCAGTGACGACCACGCCCACATCGGCACGGTGACGGTCGCGGCCGGAGCGCACACCGACGTCGTGCTCACGTGGTTCCCCTCGCATCAGGAGCTCCCGCCGCCGCTCGAGGTCTCGGCGGCTCTGCGGGCCACCCAGGCGTGGTGGCACGAGTGGTCCGACCGCATCGAGCACGACGGGCCCCACCGGCTCGAGGTCGCGCGCAGCCTCCTCATGCTGCGTGCGCTCACCCACGAAGACACCGGTGGAGTCATCGCGGCCGCGACGACCTCTCTGCCGGAGGCGTTCGGCGGCTCGCGCAACTGGGACTACCGCTATGTCTGGCTGCGGGATGCCGCGCTCACCCTCGAGGCCCTGCTCGCGCACGGCTTCGTCCGCACCGCGCAGCGGTGGCGCATGTGGCTGCTGCGCGCCGTCGCCGGAGACCCCGCCGACGTGCAGATCATGTACGGGATCGGCGGCGAGCGCGATCTCGAGGAGCGCGAGCTCGGCAGTCTCCCGGGCTACGACGGCGCCGCGCCGGTGCGTGTCGGCAACGGCGCGGTCTCGCAGTTCCAGGCCGACGTCATCGGCGAGGTGCTTGTGGCGCTCGAGGCCACGCGCCAGGCCGGAGTCGAGGAGGACGCCTTCTCGTGGCCCCTGCAGCGCGCGCTGCTCTCGCAGGCGATCGCGTCGATGCACCGCCCTGACCGCGGGATCTGGGAGATCCGAGCGCAGGACCGCATGTTCACGCACTCGCGCGTCATGATCTGGGCGGCTTTGGACCGGGGTGTGCGCGCGGTCCGTGAGCACGGCCTGCCCGGCGACGCCGACGAGTGGGAGCGGATCCGCGACGACATGCGCGCCGAGATCGACGCGCGGGGCTTCGATGCCGAACGCGGTCATTTCGTGCAGCACTACGAGACGACCGAGGTCGACGCGTCACTCCTGCTGATCGCGCAGGTCGGGTACTGCGACTACGACGATCCGCGGATGCTCGGGACCGTCGCCGAGATCGAGCGGACGCTTCTGCGCGACGGCCTCGCGATGCGGTATCGCACTGAGACCGACGTCGACGGACTCGCCGGCGACGAGCATCCGTTCCTCGCGTGCTCGTTCTGGCTGGTCGAGCAGTACGCGAAGAGCGGCCGGCACTCGGACGCCGAGCGGCTGATGGACCGTCTCTGCGGCTTCGCCAACGACGTGGGGATGCTCGCGGAGGAATACGACGTCGAGGGTCGGCGCCACGCGGGGAACACGCCCCAGGCGCTCAGCCACCTCGCCCTCGTGCGCGCGGCCGACGCCCTGGTCGGACACGCCGGCCGCGCCGCGCTGCGCGACTGAGACGACGGATGCCGCGACCCCGCGCCGAAGCGGGGTCGCGGCATCCGGAACCGCGCTCAGCCGCGCAGCGCCTCGACGAGCTTCACACGCGCGCCCATGCGCAGCAGTGAGTTCTCGTAGATCTTCGCGCCCAAGACGATCGCCCAGACGCACGTGGCGAGCAGGATGACCAGCGACAGCAGCGGCTCCCACCACTGCGCCTGCCCGAGGAACAGCCGCATCGGCATTCCCACCGGTGCCGAGAACGGCACGTACGACATGATCGTCAGCACCGTGGGGTTGTTCCACAGGAAGATCACGAGGAAGTACGGCGCCATCACGATCAGGATGAGCGGCGTGGTCGTCGTGCCGATGTCCTCCTGGCGCGAGACCATCGCCGCGGCGGCCGCGAAGAGCGCCGCGAGCAGGATGAATCCGAAGAGGAAGAAGATCGCGAACCAGGCGATGGGCATGCCGATCCCCTGAAGAAGATCGGTCTGTCCCGTGACCGTCAGCCCGATGACGACGATCGCGGCCAGGACCAGGATCTGCCCCATCGCGAGCACCGTGTTGCCGATGACCTTGCCCGCCAGCAGCGCGCGCGTCGGGATCGCCGAGATGAGCAGCTCGACGACACGCGTCTGCTTCTCTTCGACGACGCTCTGGGCGATGGTCGAGCCGAACATCTGCGCGGCGAAGAAGAAGATGCCGCCGAACGCGACCGCGACGATGTAGCCGAGCACGTTCCAGCCGCCGTCGGGGTCGAGGAGCTCGACCGTGGGTGGCACCGAGAGACCCAGCAGCAGTGACGACGGGACGTCGGTCTCGGCGAGCACCAGGAAGCCGGTCGGCGACGAGGTGTCTTCGAGGATGGCGGCATCCACGTCACCGTCGGTCAGGAGCTCCTCCGCGGCGGCGCGGTCGGCGACATCGGTGATGTCGAGCCCCGTTGTGGAAGGAAGGAGCTGCTGCGCGGCGGAGGTCACCGCGACCGGGGTGCCGGAGGTGTTCCCGGCGCTGAACCCGGCCCAGATGACACCGGCGAGGGCGATGACGAACAGGATCGCGAACGAGATGATGAACGACTTGCTGCGCAGCTTCGAGCCGATCTCGCGCTCGGCGACGAGCCAGGTGCTCTGGGCGAAGGTGGGGGGCTGGACGGTGCTCACTGGATGACCTCCTTGAAGATCTGGGCGAGGGTCGGATGCCGCGGGGCGAAGCTGGCCACGTCGCCCTGGCCGACGGCGCGGCGGAGGACGCGCTGGGCGGTCTCATCGGAGTCGGCATCGAACACGGCGTAGCCGCCGTCGAAATCGAGCACGTCGACGCCCGGCTCATCGCGGAGCCAGCCCGCATCGCCGGCCGAGACCAGTTCGTACCGGCGGTTGGAATGCTGGGCGCGCAGCGCCTCGCGGGGCCCGGCTGCGCGGATCGTTCCGCCGGCGATGATGACGAGGTCATCGCACAGGCGCTCGACGACGTCGAGCTGATGCGACGAGAACAGCACCGAAGCGCCGGCCGCGGCGTACTCCTGGAGGACACCCGCCACGACGTCAACCGCCATGGGGTCCAGACCCGAGAACGGCTCGTCGAGGATCAGCACCTTCGGCGCGTGGACCAGGGCCGCGGCGATCTGTGCGCGCTGCTGATTGCCGAGCGAAAGCGTCTCGACGTTGTCATCCAGACGCTCGCCGAGTCCGAGCTGCTCGAGCAGTGCGCGGGCGCGGGTGGTGGCATCCGCCTTCGAGAAGCCGTGCAGACGAGCGAGGTACACGATGTGCTCGAGCACCTTCATCTTCGGGTAGAGCCCGCGCTCCTCGGGCATGTAGCCGAACGAGCGTCGATCGGATGCCGACACGGCCGCCCCGTCGAGCGCCACCGCTCCGTCGTCCTTGGCGAGCACGCCCAGGATGATGCGCATGGTCGTGGTCTTGCCTGCGCCGTTGCCGCCGACGAAGCCGGTCAGCCTGCCCGGCTGCACCGCGAACGACACGTCGTCGAGCACCCGTCGCCCCCCATAGCTCTTCGTGATGCCTGTCAAGGTCAGCATGCGCGTCTCCTTCTCGTCTCGGTGCTTTCACGCTACGGATGCCGGACGCGCGGCTCCTCCCCCGCCAGGGGGGTTTCGCCGGCCCCCCGCACGGGGGAGGAGCCGGTTCTTCCATGCGCGGGAATAGACGCGATCGGTGTCGGCTTGAACCCGGGGAACGTCCACGGTGGTCCTCACCGTGGACGTCTGTCATTTTCCCGGAGGAGTTCTCATGTCGGACCGGACCATCGGCTACATCGTCGGCAGCATCTCGTCGACCTCGATCAATCGCCGCCTCGCCAAGGCGCTCGAACGTCTCGCGCCCGAGGGTACGACCCTCGTCGAGATCCCCATCAAGGACCTGCCGTTTTACTCG
Organism: Planococcus sp. APC 4015; assembly: GCA_030407505.1. GTDB lineage: Bacteria > Actinomycetota > Actinomycetes > Actinomycetales > Microbacteriaceae > Microbacterium. The sequence continues at coordinate 12,058 of JASDDH010000042.1, read as the reverse complement.
CCCGACTTCGACGCCGACTTCCCGCAGGTCGCGCGCGACTTCAAGAAGGCGATCGACGACGTCGACGGCGTCATCATCGTGACCCCCGAGTACAGCCGCTCGATCCCGGGTGTGCTGAAGAACGCGCTGGACTGGTCGGCCCGTCCCTGGGGCCAGACATCGTTCAACGGCAAGCCGACCGCCGTCATCGGCACGTCGGGCGGACCGATCGCCACGGCCGCCGCGCAGCAGCACCTGAAGGCGATCCTCAGCCACTACAACGCTCCCACGCTCGGTCAGCCCGAGGGCTTCGTGCAGTCCACCCCCGGCCTGATCGCCGAGTCGGGTGAGGTCTCGAACGACCAGACCGCCGAGTTCCTCGTGGGCTACCTCGAGGCCTTCGTCGCCCTCGTCGACCGCTACACCCGCGTCTCCGTCGACGCCTGACGCCCGCGCGTCAGGTCAGGCCGTGGCGATGGGCGTAGACGACGGCGGCGACGCGGTCGCGGGTGCCGAGCTTCTGCAGCACGTTCGAGACGTGGGTCTTCACGGTGGCCTCGCCGATGAAGAGGTGCCGCGCGATCTCGGCGTTGCTCATCGCCTGCGCGACGAGCTTGAGCACCTCGGCCTCGCGCTCGGTGAGTTCGGGCGCCGGATGCCCGGCCGACCCGGGCCCGGTCGCTGACTCAGGGACCGAGGGGGTGCGCTCAGGAACCGAGAGGGCGCGCTCAGGGAGCGAGGGGATGCGCTCGCGCGCCGGGTCGGGGCGGTCGGTGCCCGACGGGGCTGAAGCGGCGGGCACCGACGACGCCGCGAAGCGCTCGATCACCCGCCGGGTGACCTCGGGCGCGAGCAGCGCGTCGCCGGCGGCGGCGACACGCACCGCGGTGACCAGCTCTTCTGGCCCGGCGTTCTTGAGCAGGAACCCGCTCGCGCCGGCGGTCAGCGCCTCGAAGAGGTAGTCGTCGCGGTCGAAGGTCGTCACGATGACGACGGCCGCAGCGACCGCGGCATCCGTCACGATCTGCCGGGTCGCCTCGATGCCGTCCGTTCCGGGCATCTGCACGTCCATGCAGATCACGTCGGGCAGAAGAGCGGATGCCGCAGTCACCGCGGCCGCGCCGTCGGCGGCTTCTCCGACGACGGTGATGTCGTCCTGCGCCTCGAGGATCATGCGGAAACCGGCCCGCATGACGGCGTGGTCGTCCACGAGCAGCACCCGGATCACGCGTTCGCTCCGACAGGCACGGCCACCCGCATCCGCACGAGGAACCCGCCTCGCGGGCGCGGGCCGATCTCGATCGTGCCGCCCGAGGCCGCCGCGCGCTCCCGCATGCCGACGATCCCGAGTCCCGATCTCGCCCCGAGGGCGACGACGCGTCCCGAACTCGACACCTCGAGTTCGACCGCGTCGTGCTCGAACCGCAGCCGCACGTCGGCTGTGGCCCCGGGGCCGCCGTGGCGGCGAGCGTTGGTGAGTGCCTCCTGCGCGACGCGGAAGACGTTGATCTGCACGACGTCGGGCAACGCGATCGGTTCGCCGACGACGGCGAACTCGGTCGGAAGACCGTTCTCACGGGCGTGTGCGACCAGGTCTGCGAGGTCGTCGAGCCGCACGGTCGAGCCGTCGACAGGCTCGCCGCCGGGGCCGCGCAGCGTCTCGAGCAGCTGGCGCAGCTCGGTCAGCGCCGAGCGTGCAGACTCCTCGACGCCGACGAGCGCGGCGCGGGCGGCATCCGGATCCCGCTGCATCACCGAACGCGCCGCACCGGCCTGCACGCCCATCGCCGAGACGTGGTGGGCGACGACGTCGTGCAGCTCGCGGGCGATGCGCACGCGGTCGAGCGCGACGGCCTGTGCGGCGGTGACCTCGCGCTCCTCCTCGAGCTCCTGGGTGCGCTGCTCGAGCGTCGAACGCTCGAGGGCCGAGGCGTACGCGCGGTCGCCCATGTAGTAGGAGCCGCCGAAGAACGCGGCGTTCACGAGCAGCTGAATGAGCATGTAGGCCACGAACGGCGAGAACGCGCCGACCCGCGAGAGGCCTTCGTCGGTGGGGGCGGTGGCCGCCTGGAACATGAAGATGATGAGCCAGATGAACATTCCCGCGATGATCGCGACGCGCACGACAGTGGCGCGCCGCCGGTCATCGACCCAGGCGCCGACCGTGTACATCGCGATGAACAGGACGATGTTGCCGACGTAGAGCTCGGGGATCCGCACGGATCCGCCCACGATGAACGCCACGGCGACGACGAGCGCCACGGAGAGCGGATACCGGCGGCGTACGGCGAGCGGTGCGGCGATGGCGAAGGCGTACAGCAGGGCCCACTCGAGGCCGGGGACGTCCTCGCCGTAGAAGCCGGCGACCGAGCCGAGCGCGGCGCTGAGCACGGCGCCCACGAGGAGCGCGCCGGCGAGCCAGACATCGGCGCGCAGTTCGTCGCGCGTGGCGCGCGCCCGCGCCGGCGCAGAGGTGACGGTTTCGGACATGCGTCCACGCTACGGGGGAGGCCGCGGCCGCGGCATCCGTCGCGCGGCGGAGAAGCCGACGCCCGCTCGTGGCGGCGTGGCAGAGCGGATGCCGCGGCGCGCCGCGCTAGCGTGCGGCCATGGCCGAGGCATCCGTCGTCGACGAGAAGCGTCGTCGTGATGTGCCGGTCGGAGTGGTCATGGTCGGCATGGCCGCCATCGTCTGGTGGCCGGCCTTCACGCTCGGGGCCTGGCAGGAGATCTTCTTCGACGACATCCTGGCGCTGTGGGCAGCATCCACCGCCGCTTTCGTCTTCGTGCTCGTCGAGCGCAAGCCGGTCGGCGGACGCCTCGTCCGGGCGTTCTTCCTGCTGCTTCCGTCGGTGTGGCTGGTGCTCAACTTCGTCGTCGCCGACGACACGCAGGACCTCGCGGTGGCGATCATCGATCTCGCTGCGCTCGCAGCCGTCCTGATCGGCATCCCGTTCACCCTGTGGGTGCTGGTGCGCATCGTCTGGCCCGACTTCGCGGGCGAGACCCGTCGTCGCACGAAGTGGACCATCGCCCTGGTCGTGCTCGGCGTCGCGGTCGTATCGCTGGTGCTGGGGATGAACCAGTCCCGCTTTCTCACGTGCGAGGACTTCTCGATCAGCGGCAACTCCGAACCGCCGGGATGCGTGCCGCTCGAACCGTGATGTATCCGCGGCCCTGACCGCACCCTCTTCCCACTCAGCGACCACCCGGGTCGCAGTGAGGAGTCCATCATGAGTGAGAACTGCGGCTGCGACGACGCGGCCCCGGCCACCGACCTTCCCGACCTCGCGTTCGGCGAGGACGGCGAGATCATCCGGCCGATCGGCGAGATCGGGCCCGTCATCCGGCCCGAGTGGCTGAGCCGTCCGTGCGCGATCGGCGCGCTCGACGGATCGTGGCTGATCGAGGTGGAACAGCGCCACATCTTCGCGCCGCTGCTGCGTGGCGCCCTGCGCATCGAGGTCGGCGACAGCTCGCTGCGCGTCTCGGGCGACATGTACTCGCGGCGCAGCTTTCCGCCGATCATCCAGGTCGAGCGGCCGCCCGTGGTGTTCCCCGATCCGCCCGTGATCATCGAGCCCGAGCTGCCGGTGCGCCCGCGCCCGTTCGGCGACGAGACCGAACAGGATCTGCTGAACCCGCAGCTCTTCTCGTTCAACTGGTACCCGGCGTTCCCGAAGGGCGAGTACTCCTGGTACTTCCGCTCCACCGGGGCGACCTACGCCGACGGCGTCCTGACCGTGCAGATCGTGCGGCACCTGTGGAACCGCACCACGCAGGAGTTCGTCTCGACCGACACGGGCACGCTGACCCTCTCGTGCCGGCGGCCGCTCGTGCTTTCGCCGGCGACCACCTTCATCCCGGCTGCGCAGAAGATGACCGGAACCCTGAGCATCGGCGCGTCGACCTCGACCGTGAAGGCGACGAAGACGTCGTCTCTCTATCGAGGCTGCCGCATCGAGGTCGACGCGATGGTCAACCGCGTGTTCCCGGCGTCGGCCACCATCGGGTCGGGGGCCACCGCGACCCTCGCGTCGGTCTATCGCACGGCCGGGTGGGACGTGCGCGCCACGACCGACTCGGTCACCGTGCCCGACGACGCGAACCTCACGAACGCCGAACTCGCCACGCTCATGACGAACAACAGGCAAGCAGTCGCCGGCGAGGACTGGCGGCTGTGGCTGTTCGTGGGGTCCGGGCAGGGCGGCTTGTTCGGCATCATGTTCGACGACGACTCGGTGCCCCGCGAGGGTGCTGCCGGCTTCGCCGACGCGACCCTCGGCAATGCGTCGAACATCGCAGCGGCGGCGCGCAATCGGCCGCTCGACGAAGTGCCTTCGGCGTTCCTGCGCACACTCGTGCACGAGGCCGGGCACGCCTTCAACCTCTGGCACCCGAAGCACGACGTGCACAACCCGGGCATCGGCACCGAGATCATGAACCAGACGGGTGACGTCATCGGCTTCGCCACGACGGCGAACCCCTATCCGGGCAACGCCTCGTTCGAGTTCTCCGACCACGACCGCACGTCGCTGATCCATTCGCCCGATCCGCAGGTGCGACCCGGGTGGAAGAACTTCGGCTGGGGCCACGGCGACCTCTCGAGCGGTCTGCCGGCACCCGTCGACGTCGCGGGTCTGGGGGCGGATCAGCCCGACGACGGCTTGGTGCTGACGCTGAACATGGCGTCGCAGGCGTTCGTGGGCGAGTACGTCACCGCCGAGGTGGTCCTGACGAACGTGTCGGATGCCGCCCGCGAGGTCACGACGCTGCTCACCCTGTCGGAGGGCGATCTCGTCTTCGTACGCAGCGCCCCCGACGGCGGACTCGATCACGTCGTCGACATCGCGATCGGGTGCGGACCCCGTCCGATGACGGTGCTGCAGCCGGGGGAGTCGGTGCGCAACCACGTGCAGGTGTTCTTCACCAATCAGGGCGTGACGTTCACCGAGCCGGGCCGGCACACGATCGCCGCGCAACTCGCGGTGGATCCCGTCACGGTGGTGCGCTCGGACACCGTCACGATCGACGTGCGCACGCCGGCATCGGGTGTCGAGGTCGACATCAGTGCGAGCACGCTCACGCCGGGAGTCGGCCGCGCCATCGCACTCGGCGACTTCGCCGACGACGAGGGTGCGCGCGACACCCTGATCGCTCTCGCCGAAGCGCACTCCGACACAGACACCGGGGCTGCGGGGGCGCTCGTGCTCGCGAATTCGTTCGCTCGTTCGTTCACGGACTATCGGCTCGGAACGTCTCGGGATGCCGACGGCGGCGAGGCCGCGCGATTCCTCGAACTGGCCGTGACGGGACGCAGCGCGGCGCGCGCCGTCGAGCTCGCGGTCACGGTCGCGAGCCCGACCGAGAAGGACGCGCCGGTCATCGCAGACACCCTCGCCACGGTGCAGGGTCACGGCGGCGGGCCGAAGTCGAAGGCCGGTCGTGATGTGGCGGAGGCGCAGCTGATCGCGTCGGACTTCGTCGCCCCCGAGGGACGATGATGGACGCATGAGCGACACCGCCGATGGTCCCGCCGGGGGGCTGGAGCTGCGGCTCCGGCTCCCCGGCGAGACCGTGCCGCTGGATCAGGTGGTCATCGCTGTGGTTTCTCTCGTCGCGCGGGTCGACGTCGTCGATGTGAACGCGCGGCTCAACCTCATCGAGGGCGACCTCTCGGTCATCGTCACCGGTCCTGACCGGGTGCCGGTGCGGTGCGGGTGGCCCTGGCCGGTCGACTCCGCGCCGCGGTCGGTGGCCTTGAGCGCCGGGCAGATGCTGATCGCGGCCGTTCCCCTCGTGGCGTCCCGTGCGAGCGCACCGCTCTTCGCTGTGCCCGGCGCCTACGTCGTCGACGCCGCGTTCGACACCGGTCGAGGCGTGATCGCGGCGCCCGCGGTCCGCCTGGTGCGCACCGCGCCGACGGATGCCGCCCGCGCCGACGCCCTGCGCGATCGCGACGCGCTGCAGAGCCTGCTCGCAGGCGGAGTGCTCGGCGACGGGCGGAGAGCGGTCGAAGTGCTGGCGGCGAGCGACGATCCGGCGACGGCGGCGATGGCCGACATCGCGCTCGGCCGGGTGGTCACCGACCGTGGCGACGCCGGTGCGCTCGCGGTCGCCGCAGTGCTGCCACCGGGGGCCACGGGTGCGGACGACCGCCGCGACGCTGCCCGCGACGGAGCCTCCGCCGAGGTGCTCACCGCCTTCGACGGCACCCCGAGCTCGGCGGGCTAGAAGATCATCGGCCGATCGTCGTCGTCATCGTCGCCGGTGAAGTCGAGGTCGACGACCACCGGGACGTGGTCGCTCGGGGCCTCGCCCTTGCGCTCGTCACGGTGGATGGTCGCGCCGGTGACGGCGTCGGCCAGTGCGTGCGAGCCGAGGATGAAGTCGATGCGCATGCCCTCGTTGCGGGGGAAGCGCAGCTGCTTGTAGTCCCAGTACGTGAAGCCGGTCGGGATGATCGGACGCACGACGTCGGTGAGGCCGGCCGATTCGAGTGCCGAGAACGCCTCGCGCTCGGGGGTTGAGACGTGGGTGGAGAAGCCCTGCACCACCGTCGGTACGCCGTTGTCGGCATCCGTGGGAGCGATGTTGAAGTCGCCGACCAGCGCGAGCGCGAGGTCGGGGTTCGCGGCGAGAGTCTCCTGCGTGTAGCCGGTGAGGGCGGCGAGCCAGTCGAGCTTGTAGAAGTAGTGGGGGTCTTCGAGCGAGCGACCGTTGGGCACGTAGAGGCTCCACACCTCGACGCCGTCGATCGTCGCGCCGAGCGCGCGCGCCTCTTGCGGGGCATCCGGACCCTCGTGGTCCTTCGCGAAGCCGGGCATGCCGGTGAAGGCCGTGCGCACGTTCGTGATCGGGCTGCGGCTGGCGATGGCGACGCCGTTCCACTGCGAGAAGCCGTGCGCCTCGACGTGGAACCCGGCATCTTCGAACGCCGCGAAGGGGAACTGCTCGACCTTGCACTTGATCTCCTGCATCGCGAGCACATCGATGTGCTCGCGCACCGCGAACTCGACGGTGCGATCGACGCGGGCGCGGATCGAGTTGACGTTCCAGGTGGCCAGGCGCATGGCTTCCAGCCTAGAGTCGCCCACCGACGCGGGAGTACCTTCGGGCACGGAGCGACCTGCTGATCCGAGTCTCGAGTCTGCGTACATCGACGCGTTCGCGGACGGGCTCGGCGCGCGGCATCCGTAGAATCGGGGTCATGACCGTCGCGTCCACGCCCGAGCTCGAAGCAGACCGCCAGTACCTCATCGCCCTCATCGAGGACGAGGCCGTGTTCCACGGCGACTTCACGCTGTCCAGCGGCAAGCAGGCGACGTACTACGTCGACATGCGCAAGCTCACGCTCGACCATCGGGCGGCCCCCGCGATCGGGCGCATCATGCTCGACCTCATCCGCGACGTCGACGGCGTCGTGGCCGTCGGCGGGCTCACGCTCGGCGCCGACCCGATCGCGAACGCCGTGATGCACGAGTCCGCCCGCACTCCGCGTCCGCTGGACGCGTTCGTCGTGCGCAAAGAGCCTAAAGACCACGGCCGCGGCCGCCAGATCGAGGGGGCGGATGTCGCGGGCAAGCGCGTCGTCGTCCTCGAAGACACCTCGACCACCGGTCAGTCCGCGCTCAAGGCCGTCGAAGCCCTGCGTCGTGAGGGTGCGGAGCCCGTCGCCGTCGCGGTGATCGTCGACCGCAAGACGGGCGCGCAGGCCGCGATCGAGGCCGAGGGTCTGGTGTGGCTCGCCGCCGTAGACCTCGACGACCTCGGTCTCGACGCCCAGTAGCTTTCCCGCGGCGTGATCCTGGATCAGCGCCGGCGGGCGAGCGCTGCACATTCCTGCGAACGCTGCGTCGCGTGACGGGGGCTTTCGCAGGAAACTGCAGCGCTGGATGCCGTCGCCACGGCGGACTGCAGCGGTGGATGCCGATGCTGTGACGAGTCGCGGCTGTCAGTCCTCGCCGCGGCCGCGGCCGCGCCACCACTGCCAGACGATCACGACCAGCGTGCCGGTGATGGTGATGGCGGCGGTCGCGAAGAGCAGGTTCTGCTCGAGCTCCGAGATCACGGGCGCTTCCCCTCCGCGGCATCCGCCACGATCTTCGCGATGCGCGCGGCGCGCGTCTCGGGTCGCCGCGCCGAGTCGATGTTCGAGATGCCGAACTTGCGGGCCGACGGCGGGAACGAATCCCAACCCGCTCGCGCCGCCGGCACGGCGTCGAGCGCGGCGGCGAAGTCGTCGGGCTCGCGCATCGCCTCGGCGTTGTCGAGCACCGTCCACGATCCGTTCGCCTTCGCGACCTCGACGGCGCGCACGCCCGCCGGGGTCATGAGTCCGGCCGCCTCGAGCTCGATCAGCCGCGCCTTGTTCGTCGCCGCCCACCCGCTGGACGGCCGTCGCGGGGCGAACCACAGACCGCCGGTCGCTTCGTCGAACGTGCGCACGGGTCCGTCGATCCATCCGAAGCACAGCGCCTGGCGGATCGCGTCCTCATAGGCGACGAGGTCGAGCCCCGAACCGGGCCGCGGCCGCACGAGCCACGCGCCCGTCGACACCCGGTGGTTCTCCTCGAGCCACGAACGCCAGGTGGCGGCATCCGGAGCGAAGATCTTCTCACCGTCGTCGAGCACACCCATCAGAGGCCTTCGGCGAACTCGGTCTCGCGGTCTCCGTCCGGCAGCAGGTCGGCGACGGAGTCGAGCACCTCGTCGGGACGGAACGGATACCGCTGGATCTCAGCCGAGTCGCTGATGCCGGTGAGCACCAGCACGGTATGGAGACCGGCTTCGATGCCCGCGACGATGTCGGTGTCCATGCGGTCGCCGATCATGCCCGTCGTCTCGGAGTGCGCGCCGATGCGGTTGAGCGCGGAGCGGAACATCATCGGGTTGGGCTTGCCGACGACGTAGGGCTCCATGCCGGTCGCCTTCGTGATGAGCGCCGAGATGGCGCCCGTCGCCGGCAGCACTCCGTCGGCGGACGGGCCGGTGGCGTCGGGGTTCGTCGCGATGAACCGTGCTCCGGCCAGGATGAAGCGGATCGCCTTCGTGATCGCCTCGAAAGAGTAGTTGCGGGTCTCGCCGACCACGACGTAGTCGGGTTCGGTCTCGGTCATGATGAACCCGGCCTCGTGGAGCGCCGTCGTCATGCCCGCTTCGCCGATCACGAAGGCGGTGCCGCCGGGCATCTGACTGCGCAGGAAGTCGGCCGTCGCGAGCGCCGAGGTCCAGATCGACCCCTCGGGAACGAAGAGCCCAGATGCTCGCAGTCTCGCGGAGAGGTCACGCGGCGTGAAGATCGAGTTGTTCGTCAGCACGAGGAACGGTGTCGCGGTGTCGCGCCAGTGCTCGAGCAGCTCGGCTGCTCCCGGAATCGGCGCGTTCTCGTGAACGAGGACGCCGTCCATGTCGGTCAGCCAGCATTCGATATCGGCCCGGGTCCGCATGCCGCCCAGCCTAGCGGGCGCGGGATCGACAGACAGGATGCCGTCACCGGCCGGGTCACGCGCGGGTGCGCGGTGCGACGGGCGTAGGGTCGGAACGTGCCGTCATGGAGCCTCCCCGATCTCACCGGCCGGACGTACCTGATCACGGGATCCAATGCCGGCCTCGGGTACTTCTCGGCCGAGCACCTCGTGCGCGCGGGCGGCCGCGTGCTCATGACCGGTCGCAACCCGAATCGCCTCGCCGCGGCGCGTGCGGCGCTGCGACGTCGCCTGCCTGACGCCGATCCCGATCTGGCCGAGACCCTGCTGCTGGACACCAGCAACTTCGGTTCGGTGCGCGCGGCGGCGGCCAGCGTGCGCGGCCGCGGCCGGCTCGACGGGGTTCTGCTGAACGCCGGCATCGTGCATCCGCCGTCGAAGCGCGAGACCACGCCCGACGGCCAGGAGCTCGTCTTCGCGACCAACGTGCTCGGCCACTTCGCCCTCGCGGGCGAGCTGCTCGTCCCGCTCGCCGCAGGACTCGGACGCATGGTCTGGCTCGGAAGCATGTCGACCTCGCTGTGGAAGTACGACCCGGCCGACCCGCAGCTCGTCGACGGCTACACGCCGTGGCGCGCGTACGTGCAGTCCAAGGTCGCCACCACCGCCCTCGGGCTCGAAGCCGACCGCCGTCTGCGCGCCGCCAAGGTGCCGGTGTCCAGCGTCATCGCGCACCCGGGCTACTCGACCAGCGGCCGTACGCCGGGAATCATCGGCGTCAACGAGCCGTCGCGGCTCTCGCGCTTCGCCGACAACCTGCAGGCCGTGATCACCCAGTCCAAAGAGATGGGCGCGCTGCCCCTGGTGCAGGCGCTCGCCGGTGAAGGCGTCGAGAGCGGCAGCTTCTGGGGCCCGAAGCACACGACGCACGGCCCGCCGCGCCTCGCGAAGCCCGCGCGGATCACCCGCGACCCCGAGATGGCGGCTCGCCTGTGGGATGCTGCGGAAGAGGCGACCGGAGTGCGCTGGCCGCCGCAGCGGTCCTCCTCCCGGCGCTGAGCGCCCCAGAGGTCGCTGCCGGACCTGCGGGCCTCAGCGGGCGCGCCGACCACGGTTCAGGCGCCGAGCTCCGGCGCTTGGGCTCTGGCCCGCCGATCTCCGGCGCTGAGCTCAGGCGCTGAGCCAGATGGCGCCGGCGGCGCCGTCGGGCAGCGCGATGCCGTCGAGGCCCGCATCCGTCACGGTGACATCGGTGCCGACGACGACCCCCGCCGACTCGACCGCGCGCAGCAGCCCGGGGTCGCGGTCGCTCACGCGAAGCACGCGGCCCGCGTGACCGGCCGGCGCCTCGGCGAGGAGGACGAACGGCTCGCGGTGCACGGTGCCCGCGGCATCCGGGATCGCATCGCCGTGGGGGTCGAACCTCGGGCGTCCGAGGCGCTCGTCGATGGCCTCGAGCAGGCGGTCGCTCACGACGTGCTCGAGGACCTCGGCTTCGTCGTGCACCTCGTCCCACGCGTAGCCGTATTCGCCGACGAGCCACGTCTCGATGAGCCGGTGCCGGCGGATGATGGTCGCGGCGCGCAGGCGACCGGCATCCGTCAGCGCGATGGGGCCGTAGGGACGATGCGTCACCAGCCCCTGGGCCGCGAGCTTCTGCACCATCTCGGTCACGCTCGACGGCGCGAGGCCGAGTTCGGCGGCGAGCTGGGACGGCGTGATGCGGGCGTCCTGCCACTCGGTGTGGTGGTAGATCGTCTTCAGGTAGTCGTCGACGGCGGGGGAGGCCACGGGATCAGGCTACCGGGCCGGCGTGAGCGCTCGTGCGGGTCTTCGACGAGAGCATCGTGACGGATGCCGCGTGCCCGAACGCCGTCGAATGAGCTCCGCGCGCACGAGGACGCATGTCTCGCACGTACGGGAGGCGCGTTTTGGTGAGTAGCGGGTTCACTCGGCGGTCCGCGAGAGCACCCCTACCCGGCGGGTAGCCTTGCCCGGTGACCGAGCCCGAAGACCCGCAGCCGCCCGTCGGCGTCGGCCCGTGGCGAGGCGAGGTGCCCGACGACCCCCGCTACGACCCCGAGCTGCTCGCGAACGGCGACGCGCGCAACGTCGTCGACGAGTACCGCTACTGGACGATGGACGCGATCGTGGCCGATCTCGACCTGCGGCGGCATCCGTTCCACGTGGCGATCGAGAACTGGCAGCACGACATGAACATCGGCTCGATCGTGCGCAGCGCCAACGCCTTCCTCGCCGAGGAGGTGCACATCGTCGGCAAGCGCAGGTGGAATCGCCGGGGCGCCATGGTCACCGACCGCTACCAGCACGTGCGGCACCACGACGACATCGCGGCGCTGATCTCGTGGGCGGATGCCGCGGGTCTTCCCGTCATCGCGATCGACAACGTCGAGGGTTCGGTCGCGCTCGACCGCGCCGAGATCCCCGAGCGCTGCGTCCTGCTGTTCGGCCAGGAAGGACCGGGACTCTCGCCCGAGGCGGTGGCAGCGGCATCCGGAGTCGTCGAGATCACCCAGTACGGATCGACGCGCTCGATCAACGCCAGCGCCGCGGCCGCCGTCGTCATGTACGAATGGTGCCGCCGCTGGGCCACCGGTCGCTGAACCCGCCCCGGTCGCTGAGCTCGTCGA
>JASDDH010000041.1 GCA_030407505.1 Planococcus sp. APC 4015 | reverse complement strand
CGACCTTCGGCACGGAATGGACGGTGGCGCCCCACAGCTGATCGAAGTCCTCGGTCGACGGAGCCAGCGTCACCTCGCTGGGTGCGTCGAGGGCGTCGTCGACCTCGGGCGTCTCGTCGGGCGCCGCGTCCGCCGGGGCGGGCTCGTCCGCGTCCACAGCCGGTTCGTCGTCCGGCTCGATCTGCTCGTCCTGCTCGTCCTGCTCGTCCTGCTCGTCGGGGGCATCGACCGGCGCCTGCTCGGGCGGGGTCTGGTCGGTCGCGGCGTGCTCGTCCGGCTCCACCGGCTCGACCGGCTCGACCGGCTCGACCGGGGCAACGGCCGGCGTCTGCTCGGGCTCGCCGGAAGACGGGGCGCCCTCAGCCGATACCGGCTTCTCGTGGACATGCTCGAGATCGGCGACCACCGACGCCGCGCGCACGACGCCGCTGCGCAGCGGAAGCGCGCGCTCATCCGCGTCTGCCTCGACCGTGACCTCGATGTGCGACGCATCGCCCACGAATCGCTCGCTCCACGTGGTCACGTCGGCGCCGGAGAACTCCCGCCACCCCGTCGCGGTGCGCACGCGTGCCTGCACGTCGCCGCGCAGAGCGATGCGGATGCCGGTTCCCTCGGCCACGGCCGCGACGAACGACGGCAGCGAGGCGAAGACCCCGCCCACCTGCGTGGTGAGCACGTCGACCACGGTCGCGAGAGACCGCTGCTCGGGCATCCGGTCCCACAGCTGCGCCACGACGTCTGCCGACGCATCGGCAGGCAGCGCCACGAGGGCGCCCGGCAGCACGATGACGTACCACTGCCCCGCTCGGTAGGTCGTGTGCATCAGCGAACCCCTCCTGCTGCGGCTTCACGCGGACGCGTGTCCATATCGATGTCCGAGTCGGTCTCCAGGAGCGTTCCCGGGCGTGAGGCGACCGAGACGGCGTCCACGATGACCACGGTGATGTTGTCGCGCCCGCCCGCGGAGACGGCTTCGTCGACGAGCACGTCGGCCGCCGCCTGCGGATCGGGCGTGCTCTGGAGCACCTCGCGGATCCGCGCGTCGGACACTTCCGAGGTCAACCCGTCGGAGCACACCAGGATGCGGTCGCCGAACTCGGCCGGGAACAGCCAGTAGTCGGCGTCGCCGGTGCTGCTGGCGCCGATCGCGCGCGTGATGATGTTGCGGCGCCGGTCGCCCGCGGCGTCCTCCACCGTGAGCTCTCCCGCGTCGATCAGCTCCTGCACCACCGAGTGGTCCACGCTGATCTGCTCGAGCTCGCCGTCGGCGAGACGGTAGGTGCGGGAGTCGCCGATGTTGATCGCGAGCCAGTAGCCCATGCCGTCCACCGAGGCGATGACGACACCGCTGAGGGTCGTCCCGGCGCGGCCGTTGCCCGAGGTCGACAGCTCCTCCACGCTGGCCCGTGCCCGCGAGAGGGCCAGTCTCACGTCGTCGAGCTCGAGCGATGCGCGACCGACGCAGCTCGAGAACTCGGCGATGACGGCGGCGCTAGCCCGCTCGCCCGCCTCATGGCCGCCCATGCCGTCGGCGACGACGAACACCGGCGCCTGGGCGAGGTACGCGTCTTCGTTGAGCGCGCGCCGGAGTCCCGGATGCGTCGCGGATGCCGTCGACACGATCAGCGCAGGTCTCATGCGTATCCCCCGATCGTGACGATTCGGTCGCCGATCTCGATCGCGTCCCCGAGTCGCACCGGAACGCGCTGGCCCGCCGGGCAGGCGATCCGCCGCCCGTCGCGCACGAGGGTCATGCCGTTGGTGGAGTGGCGGTCCAGCACCCAGCCGCCCGACGACTCGGCCGCGGCCTCGAAGTGGGTCTTCGAGAGCGAGAGCGTCTCGTCCCGCACCGCCACGACGACGGCACCGTCCTCCGGCGAGGGGTTTCGACCGAAGATCGTGCGCCGCGAGACCGAGACCTTCGAGCCGTCGTCCCACGTGAAGACGAGCCGGTGCCCCGGCACGCTGATCCGCGTGTGCTCGACGTCGTCGGCGTCGGGTGCCGGCTGCGCCACCGGCGGGGCGGGCTCGACGCGTGCCGCCGGTGCCGCCGGTGCCGCCGGCTCGACCGGCGTGACCGGAGCCGCGGGGGTCGCTGGAGCCGCGGACGTCGCCGGGGCGACGAAGCGGAGCGCCGCATCGCCCTGCACGGTCGCGTCGAGGTCCGAGACCGGATCGGCCGGCACCGCACGCGGCGGCGGAGCGTCTTGAGAGATGCCGGGCACGAAGGCGATCAGGGACCCATCGCCGGCGGGCGCCGGACGCGGCGTCGCCGCGGCCGGCACGGTCGGCGAGGAGAAGACCGGCGCAGGCGCCGCGACCGGAGGCGCGGGCGGTACCGGAGGGGCCGCCGGCATGGCCGGGCGCGCGGGAGTAGGAGCGGCAGCATCGGCGGTGTCGGAAGCGGGCGCCGGAGCAGCCGCCGTGGCCCGGGCGCTGGTCATCAGCGAGCCGGCGACCTTGTCATGCCATCCCTGGAACCGGCCGGAACCGTCGAACAGCGGCGTGAAGTACCCGACGACGATCGAGCAGGCGAGACCGAAGATGATGTTGCGCAGCAGTGCCCGCCCGAACCCCAGCGGCGCCTCATCGCGAGCCGAGACGAGGCGAAGACCCTGAGCCCGCATCCCGATCGACCCGGCGCCCGCCTGCATCCGCGTGTAGATGACGAACCACGCCAGCAGGAGGAGCGAGACGATCGGGCCACCGATCAGGAGCGTCGTCAGCGTGGCCTCGACACCGCCCGCGAGCGTGGCGACGATCACGAGACCGCCGCCCAGGACGATGGCCAGCCCCGTGGCGATGAACGCGTCGATGAGGTAGCCGATCGCGCGACGGGAGATCGGCGCGATCTGTGCGGACGCGGGCTGCGTCATGGGGTCTCGCTCTCGGGTGCGGCGGGTGTGCTGGTGCTGCTGCTGTCGATCGTGCCCGATCCGCGGCGGACGCGTGCGGTCGCGGCTTCGCGAAGTCCGCTCAGACCGCTCGAGACCGCCGTGCCGCCCAGGAGCGAGCGCAGGCTCAGTCGCGCCTTCATGCGCTTCCAGAATCCTGCCTCATCGCCGAGCCCGCCGACGATCGTGTCGACCTCGTTCCAGAAGGCCTCCACGTCTTCGGGCGTCGGCTCGGAGGGGCCGAACACCTCGACGTCGGCGCGTTCGGCGAGATCCGCGACGCGCGGCACGGCGAGCGTCGCAACGACCGCGGCGGCCTCCTCGGGCCGCGTCCCGCCCGGGGTCAGTCGCGCGCCGTAGTCGACGGCACGGTCGGTGAGCTCGTTCCATCCGCCGGTGATGCGGTCGGATGCACGTGCCGCGGTCCGGCGCGACCGTCGTCTGGCCGCCTTCCACGCGCCGATCACGATGAACGGAGACATCAGCACCGCGAGGATGCCGAGCGTGATCCCCCCGATGAGGAGGATCGCCCCGATGATGCCCGCGAGGTTGAGCGTCTCCTCTTCGGACTCGCGGTCGTCGGGCAGCGTCGGAGGCAGGTCGACGGGCTCCTGCGGCGGGGGCGGCGGCTGCAGCACCTGCGGCTTCGGGTCGACGCGCGGCTTCGTGTTCTGGTCGTTGGGGACCTGGTCCTCGGGAGGCGTGGGCGTGAAGGCGAGCCATCCGACGCCGTCGAACGCGACCTCCACCCAGGCGTGCACGTTGTCGCCCGTCGCGGTGAAGACCGAGTCTCCGGCCTGCTCCTCGTCGGGGTAGTAGCCCATGACCACGCGGGCGGGGATGCCGACCTCGCCGGCCAGGAGGGCCATCGCCACCGCGTACTGCTCGTCGTCGCCGATCATCTGGTCGCCGCCGATGAGGGTGGTGATGCGCTCCGACGTGTGACCGGCGCGCGACAGCACCTCTCCTTCGAGCCCGTGGCTGAAGAAGCCGCCCTCGGCGAGGAAGGACTCCAGCGCACGCACCTGCTCGATCGGCGATTCGGCATTGGCGACGGTCTCGGCCGCGAGCGAGGTGAGCTCTTCGGGCACGTTGCTCTGCTTCGGTGCCGCGACCTTCGCGAACCCGACCTCGGCCAGCTGCTCGTCGTCGGGCACGGCCGGCATCACCGCATCCACCGCGTACTGGTCGCCCTTCTGCAGCCGGGGGGTGGCCACGGCGGTGCCCGTCTCGACGTTCACGTAGGTGCCCCGACGCAGCTCTTCGGCACGGTCGCCGTCGAACCGGATCTCGGACAGGGCGCCCGCGCTCGGCATCCACACGCCGTCGTATTCCTCGACGGCGATGTTGAGCGTCGTGGGCACGCCCTCGGCGTCGGGCGACATGTCGGACCGCAGCGGCGCGAACGCGCTCGAGGATGCGGGGCCGCCGTCGGTGACGTTGTAGACCATGCCGTCGTACTCGTCCATGACGGCGGTGCGCACCCGTGCGCCCTTCGGCAGCCCTTGAACGGTGAACAGCGTCTCGTCGACGTCGTCGCGCACGTTCTTGCGGAACGACTGCAGCGGACTGGGATAGTCGCGGATGTCGAACGGCGGGATGATCGCGTCGCGGAAGACGTGTCGCGGTGTGGCCGGGGCGGCGATCGCGCTCGTCGCGATACCCGCGCCGGCAGCGACGGCCAGCACCGCGACACCGGCGAGCAGCCGGCGGGTGCGCATGTGCGACGCGCGGGACGGATCGACCTCGCCGACCGACACGGCCATGTTCCGGGGTTCCCAGATCTGGCGCAGCGCGAGCCAGGCGATGCTGACGACGGCGAAGACGAGGCCCTGGGCGATCGGGAACGCCGGCTCGGGCGTGCCGAGGGCGATGACCAGCATCAGCAGCGCGCCGGCCGGGATCACGGCCCAGCCGACACGGCTCAGACGCAGCGCGAGCGAGGCCGTGAGGGTGCTGACGACCAGCCCGAGGAGGAACGGCACGATCAGATGTCCGTCGGCAGCCGAGACGGGGGCGACCGTGGTCAGCATCTGCTTCCAGGCGGTGACGGTGCCCAGCGCCAGCCTCTGCAGCGTGTCGAGCGTGGGCACCACCCCGAACAGGGCGGTGTGCGGAAGCGCGAGAGCGGCGCCGAAGACGAAGTAGGCGGCGATGACGAGACCCGTGACGATCAGGATGCCCCACCGCCGCCACGCGGCGACGGTGGCGATGACGAGGCCGATCACGATGCCGCCGACCATGGCGGGAACGAAGGAGAACCCGCCGAAGGTGGGCTGGAAGCCGATCAGCGCGACGGCGACGAGCAGGGCGGTCGCCGACAGGTCGAGGATCCGGCGGCGCAGGGCGATCGGCGCCGGTCCGGGAGCGGCCGGCATCATGCGAGCACCTTCTGCAGGGCGAGCGGGACCTGCTCGAGAGCGGCGATCGTGATGACGTCGGCATCGCCGATGCGTCGCAGAGTCGGCGCCGGGGCCGTGGTGTCGGCGACGACGGCGAGCGCGCGGGCGCCGTACGGAAGCCGCGAGCAGGCGAGACGGAGGTCTTCGGCTCTCACCTTCGAACCGCACACGAGCACGACGACGCTCGCAAGCGGCATGGTGGCCGACAGCACTCCGGCGAGGGCGGCGATGCCGCCGTCGCGCGGCTTGCTGTGCTCGACTGCCGAGAGCGAATCGAGCAGCTGCTTGCCCGTGCCGGCGGGCAGCTCGCGCCCCTGCACGCGCATGTCGACGCGCTGCGAGTCGCGGAGCGCCCGGAGTCCGATCGAGCCCGCGGCCGAGACGGCGAGCTCGAAGTCCTCGGCGACGGCGTAGTCGGCGCTGGACCGGGACAGTCCGATGACGAAGTGCGAGCGACGGGTCTCCTCGTACTGACGCACCATCATGGTGCCCGTGCGGGCGGTGGACTTCCAGTGCACGTGCCGCAGGTCGTCGCCGGGCTGGTACTCGAGCAGGGCGTGGAACGAGACGTCGTCGCGCGAGAGGTCGGCGGCGGGCATGCCCTCGAGGTCGCGCAGATACCCGAGCGACTGGCCGTCGAACAGCACCGTGCGCGGGTGCACGAAGAGGTCGACCGGCTCGTCGCGCTGGTGCGCGCGCTCGAACAGGCCCAGCGGGTCGCCGCGGACGACGCTCACGGGGCCGACCTTCACGACACCGCGGCGCTGCGTGGGGATCGCGAAGAGCTCCTCGGCCTCTTCGCCGGGCGCGAGCCGCTGGATGCCGAACTCGCCGCGTCCCGATCCCACCGGCAGGACGATGCGCGAGGGCAGGATGGCGCGGGCACCGCGATTGGCGAGCGTCAGCGCGCCGACGGCGCGCTCCCCCACCACGACGCGTGTGCGTGCGAGGTCGAGCGACACGTCGTACGCGGTGCGGCCGATCAGGAACAGCGCGCAGATGCCGACGGTGATCGCGATCACGATCGCCGCCACCGTGAATTCGGCCCAGCCGGCGATCTGCCCGGTGACCCAGAAGCCCACGGCGATCGCCATGAGCACCCACGCCAGCGGACGGATGGCCGAGCCGATCAGACGGAGGCGCACCAGCGCGCGCGCGCCGACGACGGCCGCGACGTCACGCCAGCCGGCGTCGCGGTCGGTCTGCGCCGACGGCGCGGTGATCGCCTCCGCTGCCATCAGGCCGCCGTTCGCGCCTGCGGAGCCGCGATCCCGTCCAGCACGCGGGCGATGACGGTCTGGCTGGTGGTCCCGGCGAATTCGGCCTCGGCGTCGAGGAGCAGACGGTGCTGCCAGGCGGGCGCGGCGAGGGTCTTGATGTCGTCGGGCAGCACGAAGTGCCGTCCGTGGGCGGCCGCCCACACCTTCGCGATGCGGATCATCGCGATCGCTCCGCGCACCGAGACGCCCAGGCGGGTCGCCGTGTCGGTTCGCGTGCCCTGAGCGAGCTCGGCGACGTAGCGCAGGACGGCGGGTGCGACGTAGACGGATGCCGCGAGGTCGGCCATGTCGGCGACGGCGCCCGTGGTGATGACGGCCGACAGCCCGGCGGACGGATTGCGGTCGGACGCGCCGGCCAGGATGCTCTCGGTCACCTCGAGGTCGGGGTAGCCGATCGACGTCTTGATCAGGAAGCGGTCGAGCTGAGCCTCGGGCAGCTTGTACGTGCCCGCCTGCTCGATCGGGTTCTGCGTCGCGATCACCAGGAACGGACGACCCGTCTCGTGCGTCACGCCGTCGACGGTCACCCGGGACTCCTCCATGACCTCGAGGAGCGCCGACTGCGTCTTGGGGGATGCGCGGTTGATCTCGTCCGCGAGCACGATCGACGCGAAGATCGGGCCCTTGTGGAACTCGAACCGGTGCGCCTGCTGGTCGTAGATCGTCACGCCGGTGACGTCGGACGGCAGCAGGTCGGGGGTGAACTGGATGCGCGAGCTCGTACCCTGCACGGTGGCGGCGAGCGCCTTCGCGAGGCTCGTCTTGCCGGTTCCGGGCGCGTCTTCGAGAAGCACATGACCCTCGGCGAGCATCGACGCCAGCACCAGGCCCACGATCTCGCGCTTGCCCTGGACGGCTCGGTCGATGTTGTCCACCAGGCGCTGGAAGGTGCCCTGGAACCAGGCGGCCTGCTCGGGGGTCATGCTCATGTCGTCTACTGCTTCCTCTTCTGTGGATGCCTGGTGTGCGTGGGTGCCTGGTAAGTCGGATGCCCGGGCTCGGCTACGGCCGCGCCCAGAATCTCTTCTCGGTGTCGACGCCGTCGCCCCAGCCGAGGACGTCGACCCAGACGTCCTGCCCGTCGCGACCCGCGAAGCAGTCGAGCTGGAAGCTGCCGCTCCCGTCGAAGTTGACGATGTTGGTCCAGGTGCCGATCAGGCCGCTGTTGCTCGAGTAGCACCGCACATCGGCGTTGCCGATGTTGAAGTCCTGCCAGTTGATTACGAATCTGCGGCATCCGTTCACGCAACTGCCTGCCGCGTCACCCTGCGTCACCCACACCTGCGGCTGCGGCTGCGGATCGGTGCGGGCCGACGCCGATGCGATCGGCGACCACGTGCCCATGGACTGTGCTCTGACATCGATGGTGTGCGTCTGGTCGTAGCCGTTGCCCACTGTGCGGGACCCGCTGCCGCCGACGTTCTGCCAGCCGCCGCCGTCGATCCGGATCTGGGTGACATCGATCGGCCGGCCGTTGTCGGAGTTGCCGGAGTTCCAGCTGACCTCGACGCTCTGGCCGAGGTTGCGGGCGCTCGCTGCGGGAGCTCTCGGGTCTCCGTAGGGCGTCTCGCGAACGCCGTTGGAGACACCGCCGGCGTACGTCGTGCCCGACACCGTCGCGACGGCGCGCATCTCGACGGTGTACTGCGTGCCGTTGGCGAGCCCGCCGATGACGCCGTTGCCCGGGAATCCTGCCCAGCCGCCGCCGTTCAGACGGTACTGGTAGGCCACTTCACCGGCGGTCGCGCCGCCGCGGGCACCGGGGTTGTAGCTCACCGTCAGCTGGCGATCACCGGGAGCGACAGCCGTGATCTGCGGCGGTGAGGGCGCGACCACGCCGCGGCGCGGCGCCGACATCGCGCTCCACTCGCCCCAGCCCGCCTTGTTGTGCCCTCGGATCCGGTACGTGTACGCGGTCTCGGACGTGGGCACCACGACCGCCTGGCTGTTGGTTCCGGGGGCCGGTGTCAACGTCCTCTGCACAGAGGACCCCTGCCAGACCTCGAGCTGATACGCGTCGATCGCGTCGCCGTTCGCCGGGGGCGTGCCCCAGTTCACCTGCATCTGCGCCTGATCGCCGACCGGCTGCAGCTCGGTCGTCGTCGGGGTGGAACCTGCCAGCGGCGGACCCGCGGGAACCTCGGACGCCGACCAGTTGCTCCAGCTCGACGGCTCGGGAGCGCGGTTGTGCGCCTGAACCCGCACCTGGTAGTTGCCGCCGTTCTCGAGGCCCTCCCACGTGAGGGAGTTGCCCGTGACGTCTTTCTGCGTGATCCCCGAGGGCGGGGCGGGTGAGATCTCGAGGGTGTACCGCTCCACGGGCGATCCCGGGGTGGTCGGCGTCGTCCAGGTCACCTGGAGCGAGCGGTCGCCGAAGGTCAGCGACGGCGGGTTCGGGGTGTCGGGACGGGCATCCGGACGGGCCACCGCCGAAGAACCGGACGGCTCGGACTCGCCCACGCGGTTGGTGGCGGTCACCTGGAACACGTACTCGACGTTGTTCGTCAGCCCGTCCAGCGTGCACGTGGTCGACTGGCACTCCTTCGAGTAGGCGCTCCCCTGCACCGACCGCACGGTGTACTTGGTGATCTCGGCGCCGTTGTTCGACGGGGCGCCGTACGACACGACGACGGTGCGGTCCTGCACGCTGGTCACCGTCGGCGCACCGGGCGCCGCGGGAACGCCCTGCACCGTGAGCACGACCTGACCGGTCGCCTCGCGGTCGGGGTCCTCTGTCGCATCCTGGATCGTGTAGCGCACCACCATGGTGCCGACGAAGTCGTCGGACGGCGTGACCACGACCTGGTCGCCCTTCAGGCTCGCGCTGCCCGCACCGGTCTCGACGTTGGCCGACAGCACCTTCAGCGGCGTCTCGGGGAACGGGTTGAAGTCGTTCGCGAGCACCGGAACCGTGACCGTCTCACCCTGATCGGCTTCGGCGATGGTGTCGGTGTTGGCCGCCGGCATCGCGCGGTTCGATGCGGTGACCTGCACGAGCACCGAGCCCTCGACGGGATCGGTCTCGCCGTCGGTGATCCTCAGGGTCAGCGTCGTCGCCGCACCCTTCCTGGCCGTGGAGGACGCCTCGACGAGCAGCCGGTCGCCGTCGACGCGCGCGGTGATGCCCTTGCCCTCGCCGCCGACGAGGGAGAACTCGTGGTTGCCCTGGTCCTCCGGGTCGGGGTCGGTCGTGAGCGCCGCGAGGTCGAGGACGCTCGCCTCCTCGCCGGGGGCGACGTTCATCTGACCGCCGACGAAGGTCGGCTGCTGGTTGTCGGGCGGCAGCACGTTGACCGGGATGCTGAGGGTCGCCTTGCGTCCCTCGGGGTCGTCCGGGCCGGTGCCGTCGGTCACCTCGAACGTCAGCGCGTCCTGACCGAAGTACCCGGGCGCCGAGGTGTAGACCAGCGTGCGCTCGTCCTTCACGAGATCGGACCCGTCGGCGTTGATCGCACTCACCTTGGCGTGCTCGGTGATGACGACCTCGCCTCCGCCGGCGACCGTGACGTAGTCCGCGAGCGGAACCTCTTTCGTCTCACCGCTGACGACCTCGAGCGGCTGCGTCGACGTGAGCGTCGGACGCAGTCCCTCGACCGACGGGACGAAGATGAAGGCCGAGGACTGCAGATCGTCCTGGTCGGTGAGCGTGTAGCGGATGAGCTGGAGCTCGTCGGTGACGGTGACCCGCACGGTGCCGTTCTCGAGCACAGTCGCCCCCGCGCCCACCTCGAGGTCGAGGCGATCGGTCGTGCCGTCGGGGTCTTCGTCGTTGTCGAGGATGTCGAGGTCGGCCGACAGGCTTCCGTCCTCGAGGTCGATGGGACGCAGGCGGTCATCCCTCGCGACCGGTGCCTGCAGCGGCACGTTCTCGTCGACGGTGATCTGCAGCACCGCGGTGGCCGTGGCTCCGCGGGCGTCGCTGATCGTGTACTGCAGCGAGGTCTCGATCGCGCTGTTGGGCGCCTCGACGAGCACCCGGTCGCCCGACACCCTCGCCGACAGACCGTCGATCGCGGGAACCTCGAGTCCGTCCTGGACGAGAGACACCTTGTCGCCCTCGGGGTCGGAGTCGTTGAGCATGACCGGCACCGCGATCTCGCGACCCGGGCGCACCACGACCGCGTCCTTCACGGCGTAGGGGGCCTGGTTGACCTGCTCCGCCGGGGCGATGCCGACGCGGATCGTCGCCGTGCCCTCCTTGCCGAGGCGGTCGCGCACCCGGTACTTGAAGACGTCGACTCCCGTGGAGCCGTCGAACGCCTCGTAGGTGAGGTAGTTCTGCGCCACCTCGACGACGCGGCCCTTGGTCGGGCTCGACGAGACGTCGATCAGCTCGACCGAGTCGCCGTCGGCGTCGATGCCGTCCAGCGGCACGGCGATGTCGACCTCGGTGCCCGACAGGGTGCGGGCGACGAGGTCCCGCGGCCGCGGTGCCGCATTCGTCTCCTCGTCGACGGGCAGGATCTGCACGGTGACGTAGCCCGCGGCCTTCTGCTGGCGCGAGTCGACGGCCTCGTAGGTGAGATACACCGTCTTGGCCTCGGCGCCGGCCTTGAACCGCACGGCGTCCTGCGAGACGAACGCCTCGCCGTCCTCGGGGTCGACGAAGGGCTCGATCAGCTCGGGCGCGACGTGCATCGCGTCGTCGCTCGGGTGGGTGTCGTTGTCGAGCACGGGGATCGTTACCACGTCGCCCGCCCGGACATACGCGGTGTCCGCGGTCGTGACCGGCTGCAGGATCTCTTCGGGCGCCGGGATGGGGACGACCACGACCTCGCCCTCGGCGGACTGCTTGCCGTTCGAGATGCGGTACGCGATGCGCACCTGCTCTTCGAGCGTGCCCTGATCGGTGATGCGCAGCGTCTCGTGGTTCAGCACCGAGACCGAGACGCCGGAGCCCGGCTCGATCGACACCGATTGCACGACCAGGATGCCGCCCGCCGGGTCGGTGTCGTTGTTCAGCACGCCGATGAGCGCGTCGCCGCCGGTGGGCAGCAGCGCGACGTCTCGCACGGCGACCGGTGGCAGATCGACCTCGGCGGCCTCGGTCACGTCGATGCGCACGAGGCCTTCGCCGTTCTCGGGGCCGGCGGTGGCGAGGTACTGCACGTAGTAGACGCCGACGGCCGGCGCGGTGAACGTGAAGGTCTTGTTCGTGAAGTCGGGCACCACGGTGGCCCCGGGCACCTCGTCGACGCGGCCCAGTCGCAGCGGCTCCCGACCCGAGCTGGTGTCGTTGGCGAGGGGCGCGACCGAGATCTGCTCCCCGACGCGGGTCACGACGTGATCGGCGTTCGTCTTCGGCTTCGTCGTGCCCTGCGGCCGGACGTCGAGGGTGATCGTGCTCGAGGTCAGCTCGCCGAAGCCGTCGGCGACGGTGACCTGCACGTCCTTGCGGCCCTGCAGGCTCGCGGTGGCCTTGTAGGTGAGCTGGCCGTCGGTGCTGAAGTCGACCTCGTCGCCGGGGGCGGCGACGACCTCTTTGAGGTAGATGTCGTCTCCGTCGGGGTCGATCCAGTCGGGAAGGATGTTGTACGAGACGGTTCCGCCGGTCTCGACCGTGAGCGACGTCTTGCGCTTGGGCGTCGGGGGCGCGTTCTCGTTCTCGGGGTGCACCGACAGCGTGACGGTCGCCGTGTCCTTGCCTCCGCGGCCGTCGTCGACCTCGTAGACGAACGTGGCCGACCCCGATGCGTCGTCGGCGACCGCGATCTGCAGCGAGCCGCCGTTGAAGATCGGCTGGACCGTGCCGAGGGACGGCTGCTGCTGGGCGAGCGTCGCGACCAGCACATCGCCGTCCGGGTCGTTGTCGTTGTCGATCACGGGCAGGAGCGCCGAGGCCCCGGGCCGAACGCCGAACGAGTCGTCCTCGGCGATCGGAGGCGTGTTCACGTCGCTGCGCTCGGGCAGAGTCGACTCCACCGTCTCTTCTGTGGAGTCCTCCTCCTGCTCGGTCTCGCCCTCGGGCGGAGTCAGGTCGTTCCAGTTGTCGACGCGCTGGAGGCTCTCGTTGGCCAGCCACGCGGCGCCGCCGACGGCGTCGTTCAGGATGATCACGTCGCGGTTCACCCGGAAGACGAGGCTCGAGGCATCCTGGGCGTCGTCGATCGAGGCCGCGACATCGTTCGCGGTGCCCGTGCACTCGCGCACGAACGATCCGGATCCGGCCCACGCCCCGTAGGTGCAGCCCCGCAGCCAGACAGGCTCAGCCGGGAGGCCCTCGCCACCGGCATCCGTCATCGTGGGGTCGCTGCCGTCCAGCGGAGCGCGCACGAGTCCCGACACGGTCGCGACCGAGACGGCGTCGGTGTCGGCCGACGCCCGCTGCAGCACGGCTCCGTCGGCATTCGGGATCTCGGTGCGGAACCCGCCGGGGGTCATGACGGCACCGGCCGCCGGGTCGAGCACCACGGGGGTGCGCCCGACGGCGGTGATGCTGGACTCCGCCGACGGCTCGACGTCGCCGAGCGAAGCCGACGCGGGCTCGAGCGCCTCGCCTTCGTTGTCGACGGCCACCGTGACGACCTCGCTGCGCGCGGTCGACAGGCCGAAGACGGTGCCGTCTTCGGCGACCGCGACGTCGGCGTTCTCGCCGAGGTCGGCGACCGGGTCGGCGGCCTCGATCTCGAACTGGGCGATGCCCTGCACCGGCACGACCCACAGCGTGCCGGACGACTGGTCGAGGATCGCCGCTGTCTTCGCGCCCAGCGCCACCTTCGCGGCGCCCGGGATGCCCGCGGAATCGCCGAGCGAGACCCGTGCGGGGTCGACCGCGGTGACCGTGGACGCACCCGTGTCGACGACGAGCACATTCGTGGCGTCCTGCAGGATGTCGAAGCTCTCACCGGTGGTGCGCAGCCCGCCGTCGAGGACGGTCGACTCGTGGTTGAAGTGCCCGACCATCAGGCTGGAGGTCTTGGTGATCCAGACGCCGCCGTCGTTGAGGTCGACCTTCGTGGTGGGGAACCCCTCATACGTGAAGGCCATCGTGGTCAGGGCGACGACGCCCACGGTGACACCCGCCGCCGATGCGAGGGCCTTCGGGCGCGCACGCATCCACGACAAAGCCTTCATCCGCTGTCATCCCCCCCGGGCATCGCGCGACAGCTGCGACCCGCCCCGTGCGGACACGGTGCGACGCAGTGCGCCCGTACATCCTAACCAGACGACAGCCGCGGCTCGGATGGGCAGAGATCCCCATGGGGCCCGGCGCGCAGCGCGACGCGCGGGCGTGATGTCGTACCGCCGCAGCCCGCCGCTCGCTAGCCTGAGCCCATGGACCCTCTGATGGTCGTCATCATCGTGTTCGGCGCCACGTGCGCCTTCTGCTGGATCGCGTCGCTCATCACGAAGGACACGTCGTGGGTGGACCGCATCTGGTCGATCGTGCCCGTCGTGTATGTGTGGATCTTCGCCGCCGCCGGCATCACGGGCGGCGAAGACCCCGTGCGGCTCATCGTCATGGCCGTGCTCGTGACGGCATGGGGCGTGCGGCTCACCTACAACTTCGCCCGCAAGGGCGGGTACACCGGCATGGAGGACTATCGCTGGGCGATCCTGCGCGGGCGCATGAAGCCGGTCTGGTTCCAGGTGTTCAACCTGCTGTTCATCGTGCTCTACCAGAACGCGCTACTCGTGCTCATCACACTGCCCGCCTACATGGCGTTGATGCACCCCGCGCCGTTCGGGGTGTGGGATGCCGTCTTCGCCGTCCTGTTCGCCCTGTTCCTGATCGGCGAGCTCATCGCCGATCAGCAGCAGTGGGCCTTCCATCGCGCGAAGCGGGAGGGCCGGGCGGACGGGTTCCTCACGACCGGGCTGTTCTCGTGGAGCCGTCACCCGAACTTCTTCTTCGAGCAGGCCCAGTGGTGGGCGTTCTATGCGATCGGCGCGGCCGCAGCCGTGGCATCCGGTCTCGGATTCTGGGGTGGTGCGCTCAACATCACGATCATCGGCGCTGTGCTGCTGACGCTGCTGTTCATCGGGTCGACGATCTTCACCGAGTCGATCTCGGCGGGCAAGTACACCGCCTATGCCGACTACCGGCGCACGACGTCGATGCTGGTGCCGCTGCCGCCGCGCCGCTCGGCGTCGAAGAAGGCGGCCAAGCGCGGCAAGCGGGCGCCCAAGCCCGTCGCGAAGCCCGCCTAGCGGTCAGAGCGTGGCGTAGCCCTGCGGGTTCTTCGTCTGCCAGTTCCAATAATCGCGGCAGGCATCGTCGATCGTGAGCCGCGTCGACCAGCCGAGCTCGGCCTTCGCCTTCGCCGGGTCGCAGTACGTCGCCGCGACGTCGCCCGGACGCCGGTCGAGGATCTTCTTGGGCAGCTCGTGACCGACGGCCTTCTCGAACGACGCGACGAGTTCGAGCACGCTGACCGGGACGCCCGTGCCGAGGTTGTAGACGGCGAATCCGGGCGCGGCCTTCTCGATGGCCGCCACGTGGCCTTCAGCCAGGTCGACAACGTGGATGTAGTCGCGCAGGCCGGTGCCGTCGGGGGTGTCGTAGTCGTCGCCGAACACGCCCACCTCGTCGAGGCTGCCGATCGCGACACGCGACACGTAGGGCATGAGATTGTTCGGGATGCCGGCGGGGTCTTCGCCGATGAGCCCCGACGCATGGGCGCCGACGGGGTTGAAGTACCGCAGCACTGTGACGTTCAGCTCGGGGTTCACCCGGGCGACGTCGGCGAGCACGACCTCGTTGATGCGCTTGGACTTGCTGTAGGCGTTCGAGAGGTCGACGCTCGTCGTGGACTCTTCGGTGAACGGCAGATCGGCGGGGTCGGAGTAGACCGTGCCGGTGCTCGAGAACACGAACGACGCGATGCCGTGGGCGATGCCCGCACGCAGGAGGGCGAAGGTCGTGTCGACGTTGTTGGAGTAGTACTCCAGCGGCTTCTGCGTGGACTCCCCCACCGCCTTGAACGCGGCGAGGTGCACGATCGCGTCGATCGGGCCGTGGTCTGCGAACACCCGCTCGACGACCACGTCGTCGGCGGCATCCCCCACCACGAGCGGGACGGGCCGTCCGGTGATCTCGGCGACGCGCTCGGCGGCGACGGCGCTGGTTCCCGACAGGTCGTCCAGGAGCACGACCTCGTGTCCGGCTTCGAGCAAGGCGACGGCCGTGTGGGTGCCGATGTAGCCGGCTCCGCCGGCGAGGAGTACGCGCATACGACCAGCCTAGAGGCCGGGATTCAGCTGAGCCGTCCGCCGGATTCGCGCAGGTAGCATTCCGCGCACATCGACTCGTACGTGACGCGGTCGGTCGAGAGCTCGTCGATCGCGACCTGATCGCCGTCGAAAACGAAGCGCCCGCCGACGAGCCGCGCGTTGAAGAGGGCTTTGCGGCCGCACCGGCAGATCGTCTTGAGCTCTTCGAGACTGTGGGCGAGTTCGAGGAGGCGCCGCGACCCCGGGAACGCCTCGGTGCGGAAGTCGGTTCGGATGCCGTAGGCGAGCACCGGCACGCCGTCGAGCACGACGATGCGCAGCAGGTCGTCGATCTGCGCGGGCGTCAGGAACTGCGCCTCGTCCACGAGCAGGCAGGCCACGTCGGCGGCGCGCGCCGACGTCGAGGGATCGGGGAGCAGCGTCTCGACCGCGTCGTGGCGCAGGCGCGACCGGTGCGCCGCGAACAGCTCGCGCATGTCTTCGCCCGGACGCACCAGGAAGTCCACGGGCCGTGACATCCCGAGCCGCGACGAGATGCGGTCGGCGTCCTTCGTGTCGACGGCGGGCTTCGCGATCAGCACGTGCTGGCCGCGCTCCTCGTAGTTGTAGGCGGCCTGCAGCAGCGACGTCGACTTTCCCGAGTTCATCGCGCCGTAGCGGAAGTACAGTTTTGCCACGTGCCGAGCGTAGTCGGGTTCGAACGCCCGGGCGGGTCGGGTCAGCTCGTGAGGGCGAGCGTCTCAGCCGTCTCGGCCAGCGTCTCCTCGGCGACCTCGGGACGCGTGTTGAGGGTCTCGCCATAGCTCGGGATGAGCTCGCGCAGACGAGGCTCCCACTCGGAGATCTGGTCGGGGAAGCAGGTCTTGAGCAGCCCGAGCATGATCGACACCGCCGTGGAGGCGCCCGGCGAGGCACCGAGGAGACCCGCGATGGAGCCGTCGGCACCCGTGACGACCTCGGTGCCGAACTGCAGCACGCCGCCCTTCTTCGGGTCCTTCTTCATGACCTGGGCGCGCTGACCGGCCTGGATGAGCTCCCAGTCCTCGTCCTTCGCCGTGGGCATGAAGGTGCGGAGGCTGTCGACCTTCTTGGCGTGGTTCTTGAGCAGCTCGCCGACGAGGTAGGTGATGAGCGACGGGTTGTCGATCGCGACCTTGATCATGGGCCACAGGTTGTGCGGACGGACCTGGGCGACGATGTCGGTGAGGCGGCCGTTCTTGAGGAACTTGGGGCTGAAGGTCGCGAACGGGCCGAACAGCACCGAGGTCTCGCCGTCGACGACGCGGGTGTCGAGGTGCGGCACCGACATCGGCGGGGCACCGACCGACGCCTGCGAGTAGACCTTGGCCTTGTGCTGCGCGACGATCGCCGGATTCGTGGTCTTGAGCCACTGGCCGCCGATCGGGAACACCCCGTACCCCTTGATCTCGGGGATGCCCGAGCTCTGGAGCAGCTTGATGGCCCAGCCGCCCGCGCCGACGAACACGAAGCGCGCATCGGTCGTTCCGGGCGTGCGCCCGATCGAGTTGCGCCACTTGATGCGCCAGGTGCCGTCGGGACGACGACGGATGCCGCGGACCTCGCGGTTGGTCACGACCTCGGCCCCGCGCTCCTTGAGGTTGTCGAAGAGCTGGTGGGTGAGGGCGCCGAAGTCGACGTCGGTGCCGGCGGCGACGCGGGTGGCGGCGAACGGCACGCCCGCCTTGCGCTTCTGCATGAGCAGCGGCGCCCACTGGTTGATCACGCGCGAGTCGTCGCTGAACTCGATCCCGGCGAAGAGCGGCTCCTTCGAGAGCGCCTCGTAACGCTTCTTGAGGTAGGCGACGTCCTTCTCGCCCTGCACGAAGGTCATGTGGGGGGCGGAGTTGATGAACGTCGTCGGAGCGTCGAGCACACCTTCGTCGACGAGGCTCGACCAGAACTGGCGGCTCTGCTGGAACTGCTCGTTGATCGAGATCGCCTTGGCGGGATCGACCGTGCCGTCCTTGCCCTCGGGCATGTAGTTCAGCTCGCAGAGAGCGGCATGGCCGGTGCCGGCGTTGTTCCAGGCGTTCGAACTCTCGAGGCCGACGTCTTCGAGGCGCTCGTAGACGACGATCTTCCAGTCGGGCTGGAGTTCGGAGAGCAGGGTGCCCAGGGTGGCGCTCATGATGCCACCGCCGATGAGCACGACATCCACGGGTTCGGTCACCCTACGATTCTAGGCTTCACCGCGACGCGCCAGGACCGTGCCGCTCGGAGCGATGGCAGCCGGTCGACTCAGGCGTTCGCGCCGAGCGAGGCCGCGACGACCTCGGCGATCTGCACCGCGTTCAGCGCCGCACCCTTACGCAGGTTGTCGTTGCTGATAAAGAGCACGAGACCTTTGCCCTCGGGGGCGGACTGGTCGGCGCGGATGCGGCCGACGAAGCTCGGATCCTTGCCCGCCGCCTGCAGGGGCGTGGGCACCTCGTCGAGCGCCACTCCCGGCGCCGCCGCGAGCAGCTCGCGGGCCCGGTCGGGGGTGATGTCGTTCGCGAACTCGGCGTGGATGCTCAGCGAGTGCCCCGTGAAAACCGGCACGCGCACGCAGGTGCCGGCGACCAGCAGATCGGGGAGCTCGAGGATCTTGCGGCTCTCGTTGCGGAGCTTCTTCTCTTCGTCGGTCTCGTTCCAGCCGTCGTCGACGAGGCTGCCCGCCAGCGGGATGACATCGAACGCGATCGGCGCGACGTACTTCTCGGGCTGGGGGAAGTCGACCGACGAGCCGTCGCGCACGAGGCGCAGGGTGTCGCCCTGGGCGAGGACGCCCTCGACCTGACCGAGGAGCTCCTGCGCGCCGGCGAGGCCCGAGCCGCTGACGGCCTGGTAGGTGCTGACGATGAGCCGTTCGAGCCCGGCTTCGGTGTCGAGCACCTTGAGCACCGGCATCGCGGCCATCGTGGTGCAGTTGGGGTTCGCGACGATCCCCTTCTTCGCCTCGGCGATCGCATGCGGGTTCACTTCGCTGACGATGAGCGGGACGTCGGGATCCATGCGCCAGGCGCTCGAGTTGTCGATGACCAGGGCGCCTGCCTCGGCGAAGCGGGGGGCGTGGGCGCGGCTGCCGGTCGCGCCGGCCGAGAACAGCGCGACGTCGATGCCCGACGGGTCGGCGGTCGCGACATCCTCCACGATGATCGTCTCGCCGGCGAACTCGAGCGCGGCGCCGGCGGAGCGCGCCGTCGCGAACAGACGCAGCTCGCGGATCGGGAAGGCCCGCTCGGCGAGGATCTCGAGCATCACCGTCCCCACCTGGCCGGTGGCGCCGACGACGGCGACGGAGAGTCCTGAATCTGCGATGCGGGTCATGGTGAGGATGTTACCTTCCGTCGAGTTCGTGGTCGTCAGCGCCCGGTGCCCGCGTGGACGACCGCGTCGCCGTCGCCGTCGAGGCCGTAGGCCGTGTGCACGAGTCGTGCCGCTTCGGCCAGGTCATCGCCGCGCACGACGACCGAGATGCGGATCTCGGAGGTCGAGATCATCTCGATGTTGATGCCCGAGACGCTGAGCGCTTCGAAGAGGGTCGCCGAGACGCCCGAGTGGGTGCGCATCCCGGCGCCGACGACCGACAGCTTCCCGATCTGGTCGTCGTGCACGAGGCTCTCGAACCCCACGTCGACCTGGTGCGCCGCGAGCGCCTTGAGCGCCGCGGACGAGTCGGTCTTGGGGAGCGTGAACGAGATGTCGGCGCGACCCGTCGCGGCGATCGAGACGTTCTGCACGATCATGTCGACGTTCGCGCCGGACCGCGCCACGACCTTGAAGATCTCGGCGGCCTTGCCGGGAACGTCGGGCACGCCGATCACCGTGATCTTCGCCTGGCTGAGGTCGGTCGCGACACCCGCGACGATCGGCTCTTCCATGTCTTCTCCCTCTTGCCCGTCGGGGCGCTTCATTCCCTCGCCGAGAACCCAGGTGCCGGTGCTCGAACTGAACGTGGACCGCGAGTGGATCAGCACATTGTGCCGCCGGGCGTACTCGACGGCGCGGATGTAGAGCACCTTGGCGCCGTTGGCGGCGAGCTCGAGCATCTCCTCGCTCGAGACGACGCCGAGCTTGCGCGCCTTCGGCACCACTCGCGGATCCGCCGTGTAGATGCCGTCGACGTCGCTGTAGATCTCGCAGACGTCGGCGCTGAGCGCAGCGGCGAGCGCCACGGCGGTCGTGTCGGAACCTCCGCGGCCGAGCGTGGTGATGTCGCGGGTGTCGCGGTTGAATCCCTGGAACCCGGCGACGATCACGATCGCGCCTTCGTCGAGCGCTTCGCGCAGACGGATCGGCGTGACGTCGACGATGCGGGCGGCGCCGTGCGTGGCATCCGTGATCATGCCGGCCTGACTGCCGGTGAAGGAGCGCGCTTCGAAGCCCATCGAGTGGATCGCCATCGCCAACAGCGCCATCGAGATGCGCTCGCCGCTCGAGAGCAGCATGTCGAGCTCGCGCGGTGCGGGGATCGGGGCGACCTGGCCCGCGAGATCGAGCAGCTCGTCGGTCGTGTCGCCCATCGCGCTCACGGCCACGACGACGTCGTGGCCGGCGCGGCGGGTGTCGACGATGCGCTTGGCGACCCGCTTGATGCTCTCTGCATCGGCGACGGACGAACCGCCGTACTTCTGGACGATCAGCGCCACGTTCGAACTCCCCGGGGAACCGGACGCTCGGATGCCGCGTCCAACGGCCTATCCTACGGTCGCGGCCATGCCGCACCCGCCATGTGACCGATGGCGCCGAGGGTGCGTGCCGGCTGTGAGCACGGCGCGAGCCGACTGCGAACTCCGGCGTGCGCCGACGTTCGGCGCTACGATCCGTGCATGCGACGCAGGCGGTGGCTGATCCTCTCAGGAGCATTCGTGGGTGTCGTCGTGCTGGTGGTCGGCGCGTATCTCTTCCAGCCCTGGAGGCTGTGGACGACGACCGTCGTGGACGACGCGCTTCCCCCGGCGGCATCGCCGCTGCCCACCGAAGACGCGCCGGCGACCACGCCACCGCCCGACACGACGCCGGAGCCGGTCGCTCCGCCCGCCCCCGTGGATCTCGCCACCGGCTCGTTCATCACACACGAGCACCAGACCTCGGGCTCGGTGCGGATCGTGCAGCAACCCGACGGCAGCAGGGTGCTCGCGATCGCCGGTCTCGACACGAGCGACGGCCCCGATCTGCGGGTGTGGCTCTCGGATCAGCCGGTCATCGAGGGAACCGCGGGCTGGGGGGTGTTCGACGACGGGCTCTTCCTCGAGCTCGGGACGCTCAAGGGCAACGTGGGAGACCAGGTGTACGAGATCCCCGCGGGCGTCGACATCACGCCGTACACCAGCGTGTCGATCTGGTGCGCCCGCTTCGCCGTCTCGTTCGGGGCCGCGGCGCTCGCCTACGCCTGATCTGCGACCGGATGCCGCGGCACGACCCGCTGCGGATGGTGCTCTGTCGATAGGCTCCGCCCATGGACGCAGCCCTGCTGGAATGGACGGACTTCAACGTCGCGATCACCGGCGCCACCGCCGCCCTCGCCGGTCTGGTGATCGTCGCGGCCAGCGTGAACATCGGCGACATCGTGAAGTCCCGAACCCTCACTGCGCGCCTCGGGTCGGGCATCGTCATGCTCGTGCTGGCGCTGGTCGCGTGCGCCCTCGGGCTCGTACCGGGGATCGATGCGGTGTGGTTCGGCAGCATCGTCGCGGCGATCTCGCTGATCGCGCTGGCCTTCCAGGTCGCGACCGCGCGACTTCTCGCGGCAGACCGCGACACCCGCGACCAGGCCCGATGGGCCAAGGCGATGCCGGGATTCCTGCCGGGCGTCGCGTACCTCGTGGCCGGCGTCCTGTCGCTCGCCGGCATCCCCGCCGGGCTCTACGTCGCGGCCGCAGGCGCGGTGCTCGCCATCGTCGCGGCGCTCATCGTGTCGTGGGTGGCGCTGGTCGAAGTGCTGCGCTGAGCTGTCGCGCGAGCGGCTGACGCTGATCTGCGGGTCGCGCTGATCTGCGGGGTCGGCGCTCCGCCTCCCCGGGTCGGCGCGGCGTCCACCTCGCGGATCTGCGGGTCGGCGCTCCGCCTCGCGGCATTCGCTCGTTTGCCTCGCATTGCGCGATCAAGCTGTTCCGAACGCAACCTGAGACGAATGAACAGGACGCCTCGTGTTCATTCGTCTCAAAATGCTCCGATTCGCGAAGTGGAGCGCAAGGTGGGGCAATCGAAAACTGGATGGCGCGCAGCCCCCGTCCGCTGCCGGATACACGCGCACGGCCGGGCGGGGGGACGCCGGGCCACGAGCATCCGCGCACACTGCCCAGCCCGCAAGTCAGTGATCGGGAGCGACCACCCGGAAGCGCGGCGCAGCGGCATGGTCCGGAAGTGCGGCGCAGGACATAGGAGCATAAGCCAGAAGCTGCTACGCAACAGGACGACCCAGAGACTGCGAGGCAGCAGGCCGCGAGGGGGCCCGCGAGGCGATCAGCCGATCGAACGCCGACCCTCGAACGCCCGCCCCAGGGTGACCTCGTCGGCGTACTCGAGGTCTCCGCCGACCGGAAGCCCGGATGCGAGTCGCGTCACGGCGATCTCGAGCGTGCGCAGCAACCGGCTGAGATAGGTCGCCGTCGCCTCGCCCTCGAGGTTGGGGTTGGTCGCGATGATGACCTCCTGCACCGTGCCGTCGGCGAGGCGGCGCATGAGCTCGGTGATGCGCA
Source organism: Planococcus sp. APC 4015 (assembly GCA_030407505.1). Lineage (GTDB taxonomy): Bacteria > Actinomycetota > Actinomycetes > Actinomycetales > Microbacteriaceae > Microbacterium. The sequence continues at coordinate 852 of JASDDH010000041.1, read as the reverse complement.
GATCGTCGGGGCCGATGCCGGCGATCGGACTGATCGCCCCGCCGAGCACGTGGTACAGGCCGCGGAACTCGCGGGTGCGCTCGATGGCTGCGACGTCCTTGGCATCTTCGACGACGCAGATGAGCGTCTCGTTGCGACGCGGGTCACGGCAGATGCTGCAGCGGTCCTGTTCTGACACGTTGCCGCACACGTCGCAGAACTTCACACGCTCGCGCACGTCGCGCAGCAGCTCCGAGAGGTGGGCGACGTCGAAGTTCGGCGTCTGCAGGATGTGGAACGTGATGCGCTGCGCCGACTTCGGGCCGATGCCGGGCAGGCGACCGAATTCGTCGATGAGGTCTTGGACGATGCCGTCGTACATGGGCTAGTTGAACCTCGTGGGTGGCGTGTACGGCTCTTCGCGCACGAAGGTCGCCCCGAGCAGCTGTCGCACGACGGCCTCGCCGACGCGCTGCACGCCGCCGGTGCGCAGCGAGGTCTGGATGCGGGGCGCCACGACCGGCGGCACGGGCGCGTCGAGCGCCTCGGTGCCGAGCGCCTCGGCGTCGACCTCTTCGTCGTCGGGCGTGATCGACACGGTGACGGCCTCGCGCGGCAGCACGTCGCCGTCTCGTGCGACCGTGAGCGTCGCGACGCGCGCTGGAGAGAGGGTGGATGTTGCGTCTTCGGGCTCGTCGTCGACGGCCAGGGCCCCGGGCGATCCACCCGATCGGTCGGCGGACGCTCCCGGGATCGGAGCGACCGCCCATTCGGTGACCGGGGCGGCCGCATGCTGTGACGTCGCGGGGGCGGATGGGGAGGGTTGCGTCGTTGTCGGCCGCTGCGCAGGCGCAGTCGCCCGTACAGCAGCCG
>JASDDH010000004.1 GCA_030407505.1 Planococcus sp. APC 4015 | reverse complement strand
CTCCGTCGCTACTCGATCACCGGGAACAGGCCTGTAACGCCACCGCTGTCACCACCGGTGGTCGAGTAGGCGGCGCAACCGCCGTATCGAGACCCGACCGCCTAGCGATCTCGATACGCTCCTCCGTCGCTGCTCGATCACCGGGATCTTCCTCATCGCTGACCGGTCTCCGCCCTGACAAGACACCGCGCTGACGCGGCTGAAGTGCTCCCAGCGACACACTCGTCACCAGAGACGGTCCCGCCGTGGCTTCCGGCTCAGTGGGCGGAGGAGCTCCGGGCGCTCGTTCACGAGAGCCAGCCGCTTGGCCCGACTCCAGCCCTGCACCTGCTTTTCTCGCCGAGAAGCGTCTTCAACACGGTCGAACTGCTCGCTGTACAGAAGGCGTACGGGCAATCTTCGGCGCGTATAGGCGGAACCTCGGCCGTTCTCGTGCTCCCACAGCCGTCTGTCCAGGTTGCGGGTGCTTCCGACATAGGTGGATCGATCACTGCACTCGAGGATGTACATGTAGGGCATCCGTCGATCATGAAGGGTGGTTGCCTGCTGGTGGCGCGTGGTTCGTCGCCTATGTGGATAAGGGTCATAGGAGCGGCGCTGTGGTGGCGCAGATCTCGATACGCTCCTTCGTCGCTACTCGATCACCGGGTCAGGGCGGTAACGTGGGCTACGACGCTAAGTTTCACGTGAAACACCCGGAAGAGGGTCGAGGGGTCTCGATACGCTCTCCGTCCCTACTCGATCACCGGGTAGAGAGCGGAAACGCGGAGTTTCACGTGAAGCATCCGGAAAGCGGCCGAGGGATCTCGATACGCTCCTTCGTCGCTACTCGATCACCGAGGCGCGACGTTTCACGTGAAACGGTCAGCGCGGAGCGCGGACGGTGGCCCGCACCACGCGGGTCGGTTCCTCCAGCAGACCTTCACCGACGACCTCGACGCGCGCGTCGGTCACCCGTGTGGCTCGCAGCTGTTTCGCCGCCGCCTCGATCTCGGTCTGAGCGGCAGCGCCTTTGAGGAGGATGAGTTCACCGCCATCCCGCACCAGCGGGGCAGTGATCGGCACGAGGGTGCGCAGGGCACTCACCGCGCGCGCCGTCACGATGTCGAGCACGGGCCCGCGACGCCAGTCTTCGGCGCGCGCCCGCAGAACCTCAACGTTGTCGAGTTCCAGTTCGGCGACCTGCTCACTCAACCAGGCGACACGTCGCTCCATCGGCTCGATCAACACGAACTGAACGTCGGGGCGCGCGATGGCGAGGACAATCCCTGGCAATCCTGCACCTGAGCCGACGTCGCCGACCGACCCTGCCAGCAACGGTGCCACAACCGCGCTGTTGAGGATGTGGCGCGACCACAGCCTCGGCGGCTCCAGCGGGCCGATCAAGCCGCGCTCTTCTCCGTACCGACCCAGCGCGTCGGCGAACTCACGAGCCCGGTCTATGCGAGCGCCGAAGATCTCGGAAGCGGCGGGCGGTTCGACCTCGATATCGATCATCGATGTTTCACGTGAAACAGGCGTCAGCTACGACGGATGACGGTGTGGCGGTCCGCACCTTCACCGTACGACTCGGACGTGAATCCGCGATCAGCGGCGACGTCGTGCACCAGCTTGCGCTCGTAGCTCGACATCGCGGGAAGCGATGCCTGGGATGCTCCCTCTTCGAGCCGCTCGATCGCGCGGTCCACGAGCTTCTCGAGCTCACGCTGGCGGGTGTCCCGTGACCCCCCGATATCGAGGATGAGGCGTGAGAATCGCGCGGTCTGGGTCTGCACAGCGATGCGCGTGAGTTCCTGCAGCGCCTGAACCGTGTCGGGAGCGGCCAGGAGATCGACGGAACCGCCGGCGGGGGGCTCCACGGTCACGTACGCGCGACCCGAGCGGACGTCCATGGCGAGGTCGCCGTCGATGTCGGCGATGTCGAGAAGACCCTCGAGGAAGTCCGCCGCCAGATCGCCTTCCTCTTCGAGCTGCTCGACGGTCGCCGGCTCACGGTCCGCGCGGACAGCGCCGAGCGTTTCGGTGTCGGGGGAGGTGCTCATGTGTTCCTCGTGGTTTTCGTTCGTGGGGGGCTGAATGACGTCGGGATCACGCGGATCCGACGCCACCGGCATCCGGTTTCGGGGCGCCGGTGGAACCACCCGGGCGCTGGGAGTTCTTCTTCGCACGCTGCTTGCTCACCGGCTGCTGGCGCTTCGGTGCTGCGGCTCTGGCCTTTTCGGCCTCTTCGAGCAGACGCTGCTGCTCGGCCAGGTACTTCTCCATCGGGACGACCTTGCCCGACGAGTCGATGGCCTTGCCCTTGCGGGCCAGACGCTCCTCGCGCGCTTTCGCGGCATCCGAGCCCGGCGTCGGCATCTCGCGGATGACGAGGAACTGCTGCCCCATCGTCCACAGGTTCGAGACGAACCAGTAGATGACCACACCGAGGGGGAAGAACACACCCGAGAAGACGAAGGCGAAGGGGAGGACCCAGAGCATGATCTTCTGCATCTGGTAGGCCTGGCCGGTCTTGGCTTCGGGCGACAGGTTCTTCGAGATGATCTGCAGCTGCGTGAAGAACTGCGAACCGATCATCAGCACGACGAGGGTCAGCAGGATGATGATGGCGACCGTGTTGCTGCTCTCGAAGGCGTTGATGAGCGTCTCGTGCAGCGAGGCGACCCCGAAGAGTTTGGCCTCGTAGAACTGCTCGGTCAGCTCGGCGTTGAGCAGACCCACGCCGCCGATACCCGCTTGAGCGTGCCGGGTGACGTCGTTGAGCACGCTGAACAGCGCGAAGAAGACGGGCATCTGGACAAGCAGCGGAAGACAGCTCGACACCGGGGTCGTGCCGTGCTTCTTGTACAGCGCCATCGTCTCGCGGCTCATTGCCTCACGCGACAGCTGATCTCGCTTGCCCTTGTACTTCTCCTGAACTTTTCGCAGTTCAGGAGCGATTTCCATCATCTTTCGCTGGCTCTTGATCTGCTTCACGAAAAGCGGGATCATCGCCGAGCGGACGATGATCACCAGCCCCACGATCGCGAGGACCCAGGTGAGACCGTCGGCAGCCGACAGGCCGATCGACGTGAACACCCAGTGCCAGCCGACGAGCACGAGCTCGACCAGCCACTTGAGCGGCCACAGGATCGTGCCGATCAGGTCGAAGCCACCGGCGGCGGGTGCCGGGGCCGGTGTGGAGGAGAGCCAGAGATCCATGCGGAGGATCAGTCCTTTCCGGGATGGATCGGCACCACGAACCCGTGACGGGTCAATGCATGCCGGTAGTGCGAGTGTGCGGGAACATCATCGACGCCGCCTGCAGCCCACGGGTGGCAGCGGGCGATCCGAGCCGCGGTGAGCGCGGACCCCTTGACCGCGCCGTGCTGCTGCACGGCCCCGACCGCGTAGGCCGAGCACGACGGGTAGTACTTGCAGACGTCGCCATAGGTGTGCGAGATGGTGGCGCGGTAGCCGTGGAGCAGCGCCAGGAGCGCGTTGCGCGGAAGCAGGGGAACAGTGCGCAGAAGATCGGATGCCTCGAGCCGGGCATCTCCGAGGGCGTAGGCCGGCAGCACGCTCATGCGGCGGCCCTGCGTGCGAGACAGCGCACGACGTCGTCGCGCAGCTCGGCGAAGTCGACTGTCGCGGCGCTCGGCAGTGCGCGGATGACGACGTCGAGGTCGGGACGCACCGATGGGAGTGCGTCGGCGCAGACGGCCTTGAGTCGTCTGCGCACGGTGTTGCGCACGACAGCACCGCCGACCTGGCGACTCACGATGAAGCCGAAGCGCGCGGCATCCTGATCTGCAGGCTCGCCGACATACGTGACCGTATGCGCGCCGACGCACCGACGGCCCCGACGGACGACAGCTTTGTAATCAGCCCCGCGGGTGAGTCGGTTCGGCCGAGCGAGCACCGCTCGGGTCAGGCCGAGAGCTCGGTGCGGCCCTTGGCGCGGCGAGCGGCAAGGATGCCACGGCCGGCGCGGGTGCGCATGCGGGCGCGGAAGCCGTGCTTCTTGGCGCGGCGGCGGTTGTTGGGCTGGAACGTGCGCTTGCTCATGAGATCACTCCGGATGAGGTGTCTGCGGATTCCAAGGCATGGCCCGAAGACGACGATGAGGGGACTGCCCGAGAGGGCATAGTCAACCGCCTAAGCCTACGTCGACTCGTCGGCGAACTCAAACCGGTCCGCCGATCGGGCATTATCCAGCGCGGGTCCGGGTGCCCCTGGCAGTGACACGCCGCGCGTGCCTACAGTGGAGTTTGCTCGCGAGTCGTCCGCTGACTAGCGTTGCTCCGTTCGTTATCCACAGGCTCCGTGCGGTGTTTCCGCGGCATCCGAGGGATTCATCAACAACCCGGGAGGGTCATGTCAGCGCACGAGAACCCAGATGTCCCCATCTGGTCCGATGTGCTGGATGTCCTCCGCACCGATGAGCGGATCACGCCGCAGCTCGAGGGATTCCTCAACCTCGCCGTGCCGCAGGGCGTCATGGGCGGCACGCTGTACCTCGACGTGCCGAACGACCTCACGGCGGCTCAGTTCACGAAGCGGATGCGCGCGTCGATCCTCGAAGGGATCGCCCATTCCTCCCCGGGCGGCGAGGTGACGAACTTCCGTGTGGTCGTGAACCCCGAACTGGTCGACGCGCACCTCACGGCGCCGATGCAGGTGCAGACCGAGAGCGCGCCGACCACGCCGACGTCCATTCCCCGGTCGCCGATCGAAGATGTTCCGGATGCCGCACCCGGCATCGCACGCAGCGACACCCGCCTCAACCCCAAGTACACGTTCGACAACTTCGTCATCGGGCAGTCCAACCGCTTCGCCCATGCCGCGGCGGTCGCGGTAGCCGAGGCGCCGGCGAAGGCGTACAACCCTCTCTTCATCTACGGGGACTCGGGACTCGGCAAGACCCACCTGCTGCATGCCATCGGCGACTACGCCATCAGCCTGTACGCCGGCATCAAGGTGCGGTACGTGTCGAGCGAGGAGTTCACAAACGACTTCATCAACTCGATCGCCAACAACCGCGGCTCGGCATTCCAGGCCAGATACCGCGATGTCGACATCCTGTTGATCGACGACATCCAGTTCCTGCAGGGTCGCGCCGAGACGCAGGAGGCGTTCTTCCACACCTTCAACACGTTGCACGACCATGACAAGCAGGTCGTGATCACCAGCGATGTGCCGCCCAAGCACCTGACCGGGTTCGAAGACCGCATGCGCAGCCGGTTCGAATGGGGCCTCATCACGGATGTGCAGGCGCCCGACCTCGAGACCCGCATCGCGATCCTGCGCAAGAAGGCGCAGTCCGAGAGACTGCACATCCCCGACGAAGTGCTTGAATACATCGCGACCGTCGTCTCGTCCAACATCCGCGAACTCGAGGGCGCCCTCATCCGTGTCTCGGCCTTCGCGAGCCTCAACCGCTCGAATCTCGACATGTCGCTCGCGCAGACCGTGCTGCGCGACATCATCGACCAGGACGACGCCAACGTCATCTCGCCGACGGACATCATCACGGCGACCGCGCAGTACTTCAAGCTCACCGTCGACGACCTGTACGGATCGAGTCGGTCGCAGTCGGTCGCCACCGCTCGCCAGATCGCCATGTACCTGTGTCGTGAGCGCACGAGTCTGTCGCTGCCCAAGATCGGTCAGCTGTTCGGCAATCGCGATCACACGACGGTGATGTACGCCTACAAGAAGATCAGCGAGCTGATGAAGGAACGTCGCTCGATCTACAACCAGGTGTCCGAGATCACGTCGCAGCTCGGTCGAAACGGCCGCTGACCAGCGGGTCGTCGGACGCCGACGAATATGCCCCTCCGAGAGCTTGACAGGCGCCCTCAGGAGGCGCCATCATGCACGTTCTTCACAGTGTGGAAAACCTGTGGATAACTTTCACAACCTGTCGAATCCTGTGGGCGGTCGAACGCTTCCTGTGCAATCGGACGAGACAACTCCCGTCGCATCCTGGCGAGTGCACCGACGATTCCTCAGGCGCTCCACATCTCACACGGATGTAGTTCCCCGCTTTCGCATGGCATCGCCCGACTTATCCACAGATTCCACAGCGGTTAACACCATGACAAACATCTTCATGAAGAAACCGATCCGATCACCTCGAGGGTGTGAGCCGATCCCACGACCGCGAGCGGCTTCGACGATCTGGCGCGAACACGCAGGGGCACTAGCATGAGTACTCCCAACCTGATGTCAAGGGAGCATTCGTGAAGTTCCACGTCAATCGCGATGTGTTCAGCGAGGCCGTGTCGTTCGTCGTCAAGCTCCTCCCGCAACGCAATCCGCAGCCGATCCTGGCCGGGGTGCTCATCGAGGCGACAGAGGCCGGGCTCTCGCTCTCGGCGTTCGACTACGAGGCATCCGCACGCACGACGATCGAAGCGACCGTCGACGATCCCGGCACGATCCTCGTCCACGGGCGTCTGCTGTCCGAGATCGCCAGCCGGCTGCCGAACGCGCCGATCCAGATCGAGGTCGACGAAGACGGCGGCATCCTGCTCTCGTGCGGTTCGGCGCGCTTCACGCTGGCATCTATGCCGGTGCAGGAGTACCCCGCGATCCCCGAAGTCACCGGCGACTCCGGACTCGTACCCTCCGAGGACTTCGCGACGGCCATCGCCCAGGTGGCGTTCGCCGCGTCACGCGACGATGTCACGCCGGTCCTCACCGGTGTGCAGCTCGAGGTGTCGGGCACGAGCCTCAGCCTGGTCGCGACCGACCGCTACCGCGTCGCCCTCCGCGAGATCCCGTGGGACGGCGGGTCGACGGCATCCGATGAGCCCACGACCGCACTCGTGCCCGCGCGCACCCTCACCGAGGTCGGCAAGACGTTCGCGCACGGCGGCGACATCTCCATCGCATTCTCCGGTTCCGGCGACCGCGAGATCATCGCCTTCACCGCCGGCAACAAGACGGTGACCTCGCTGCTCATCAAGGGCAACTTCCCGCCGGTGCGTCGTCTGTTCCCCGCGGCCACCGAGCACCACGCGGTCGTCAACACCGCGGAGCTCGCCGAGGCCGTCCGTCGCGTGTCGCTGGTCCTGGACCGATCCGCGCCGCTGCGGTTCACGTTCACGACAGACAGCGTGTCGATGGATGCCTCGGGCACCGAGCAGGCGCGTGCGTCCGAGTCCGTCGACGCGAACCTGGTCGGCGAAGACGTGACCCTCGGACTGAACCCCCAGTACCTGCTCGAGTCGCTCGGCGCCGTACGCAGCGAATTCGCGCGGATCACGTTCACGTCGAGCGAGAACGCCAACAAGCTGAGTCCGGTGCTGGTCACCCCGCAGACCTCGGTCGACAAGTCGGGCACCGATTCGTTCAAGTACCTGCTGCAGCCCAATCTGCTGCTGCGCTGACACTCCCGTGCTCGTGTCACCGGGTCGAACTAGGCTGACCCGGTGATCGTGGAGCAGCTCAGTCTCGTCGACTTCCGCAATTACGCGGTGGCCGACGTGGCGCTCGTGGCAGGACCCAACGTGTTCGTGGGCCGCAACGGGCAGGGCAAGACGAATCTCGCCGAAGCCATCGCGTTCTTCGCGACGCTGGGATCGCATCGCGTCTCCAACGATGCGCCGATGGTGAGAGACGGGGCGGATGCCGCGATCGTGCGCGCACGCCTGCGGCACGGTGAGCGCACCGTGCTGCTCGAAGCGCAGGTGAATCGTCAGGGCACCAACAAGGCGCGGGTCAACGGCGCTCAGGTCAAGCCGTCCGAGCTTCCGCGCTATGCGCAGGTGGTGCTGTTCGCACCCGAAGATCTGCAGATCGTCCGCGGCGACCCGTCGTCGCGTCGGCGGTTCGCCGACCAGCTGCTGGTTCAGCGCGCGCCGCGCCTCGCCGGGGTGCTGGCTGATTACGACCGCGTCCTCAAGCAGCGGTCGGCCCTGCTCAAGTCGGCCCGAGCCCGCGGAATCCGCGGCGACTCGCTGTCGACCCTCGACGTCTGGGACGACAAGCTCGTCTCCCTCGGCTCCGAACTGATCCGGGCGCGGATGTCGCTCGCCGCCGATCTGCAGGGGCCGTTGTCCGCCGCGTATGCGGCCATCGCCGGCGCCGATCACCGGCCTGAGCTCGAGTGGGCGCTGTCGATCAGCGGTGGCGACCCCGAAGAAGATGTCACGTCGGCGTCGGGTGCGCCCGGCACCAGGTCGGTCGAAGAACAGTTCCGTGAGGCGCTGGCGGCGAAGCGCGCGTCCGAGCTCGAGCGCGGTCTGACCCTCGTCGGGCCGCACCGCGACGACCTCGTGCTGCGGGTGCGCGGTCTTCCGGTGAAGGGCTATGCCTCGCACGGAGAATCCTGGTCCGTCGCGTTGTCCCTTCGACTCGCGTCCGCCGAGCTGCTGCGGGCCGAGTCGCGGCTCGGCGATCCCGTGCTCATCCTCGACGACGTGTTCGCCGAGCTCGACGCCGATCGTCGTGCGCGTCTCGCCTCGCTCGCGGGCGATTACGAGCAGGTTGTGGTGACCGCCGCCGTCGACGCCGACGTGCCGTCCGCTCTGCGGGCGCGCGTGGTGCGCGTCGAGGCCGGACGCATCATCGAGGAGACGGATGCCTGAGCCGACCGAGCCCGAGACGTCGCCGCCCGAGACCGTGGCCACCTACCTCCGGCTGCGCGGACTCGAGCCGTCCGCCCGCACATTCCGGCGCAAGCGGCGACGCTCGACCGATGACGAGCACGAGCCGTTCACGCCCGGTCGCGATCCTCGCGGTGTCGGCGACGTGCTCGCCGCCATGACGAGGGAGGCCGGCTGGGACACCCAGCTGGCACGCGAAGACGTGGTCATCGCGTGGGACGAAGTGGCCGGGGCCGACACCGCGCAGCACACGCGCCCGGTCGCGTTCCAGGAAGGCACGCTCACGGTGCAGGCGGACTCGACGGCATGGGCGAAGCAGCTTCAGCTCATGCGCGCGCACATCCTCTCCGAGATCGTCCGCAGGTTCCCCGACGCGGGCGTCACCGCCATCCGCTTCTTGGGACCCGACGTCCCCTCGTGGAAATGGGGCCCCAGAGCCATTCCAGGCCGCGGCCCGCGCGATACCTACGGCTGAGCCACGTCACAGCCCCGCCGATCGCATTTCATCGCGTCAGCGGGGCGTACAACCCGCGCGGAGGACCAGAAACCGATAGACTGGACGGGCCCCTCGAACGATCGATCTGGAGCGCTTGACACCTATGACCTCTGACACTCCCGCCGGCGTTCCCGAAGACCTCGAACCGACCCCCACGCCACGGGAGAAGACCCCCGGCGACTACGGCGCCGACGAGATCCAGGTTCTCGAAGGACTCGAGGCGGTCCGCAAGCGTCCGGGCATGTACATCGGCTCGACCGGCCCCCGGGGTCTGCATCACCTCGTCTACGAGATCGTCGACAACTCCGTCGACGAGGCCCTCGCCGGGTACTGCGACACGATCGATGTGACGATCCTTCCCGACGGCGCCGTGCGCGTGATCGACAACGGCCGCGGCATCCCGGTCGACATGCACCGCGAGGGCAAGTCGACCGTCGAGGTCGTGCTCACCGTTCTCCACGCCGGCGGAAAGTTCGGCGGCGGCGGCTATGCGGTGTCGGGCGGGCTGCACGGCGTCGGATCGTCGGTCGTGAACGCGCTGTCGTCGCGGCTCGAGGTCGAGGTGCGCCGCCAGGGCTACGCATGGCGGCAGTCGTACCGCGGAGGCGGCATCCCCCAGGCACCGCTCGAGCGGGCCGAGGAGAGCACCGATACGGGCACGACCATCACGTTCTGGCCCGACGAGACCATCTTCGAGACGGTCGAGTTCGAGTATGAGATCCTCCGCACGCGCTTCCAGCAGATGGCGTTCCTCAACAAGGGGCTCCGCATCGACCTGCGCGACGAGCGACCTTCCTCCGCCTATGAAGAAGAGACCGAGCCCGGTCAGGTCGTGCTGCAGCAGCCGAACGACAGCTTCCTCTACGAGCGCGGTCTGGTCGACTACGTCGAGTACCTCAACCACGTGCGCAAGGCCGAGCACGTGAATGAAGACGTCATCGCCTTCGAGTCCGAAGACACCGTGCGCAAGATCGCCCTCGAGGTGGCCATGCAGTGGACGACGAGCTACACCGAGAACGTGTTCACCTACGCCAACACCATCAACACCCACGAGGGCGGTACGCACGAAGAAGGCTTCCGCGCAGCGCTGACGACGCTGGTGAACAAGTACGCGCGCGCCAAGGGACTCCTCAAGGAGAAGGACGACAACCTCTCGGGCGATGACGTGCGCGAAGGCCTGACCGCCGTCATCTCCGTCAAGCTCTCCGAGCCCCAGTTCGAAGGCCAGACCAAGACGAAGCTCGGCAACACCGAGGCCAAGGCCTTCGTGCAGAAGGTCGTCGGCGATCAGCTGGGCGACTGGTTCGACCGCAATCCCGACCAGGCCAAGCGCGTCATCTCGAAATCGATCGATGCGGCGACGGCGCGACTCGCAGCCCGGAAGGCTCGCGAGACCGCCCGGCGCAAGAGCGTGTTCGAGAGCGCCGCGATGCCCGACAAGCTGAAGGACTGCACGAGCAAGGACCCCTCGATCAGCGAGATCTTCCTCGTCGAGGGCGACTCGGCCGGAGGCTCGGCCGTGCAGGGTCGCGACCCGCACACGCAGGCGATCCTGGCTCTGCGCGGCAAGATCCTCAACGTCGAGCGCGCACGCCTCGATCGCGCTCTGGGCAACAAAGAGGTCCAGGCGATGATCTCGGCCTTCGGCACGGGCATCGGCGAGGACTTCGACATCGCCAAGGCCCGCTATCACAAGATCGTGCTCATGGCCGATGCCGACGTCGACGGGCAGCACATCACGACGCTGCTGCTGACGCTGCTGTTCCGCTACATGCGCGGCCTCATCGAAGCGGGCTACGTCTACCTCGCCCAGCCGCCGCTGTACCGACTCAAATGGACCAACGCTCCGCACGAGTACGTCTACAGCGACCGCGAGCGCGATGCACTCCTGGTGGAGGGCGCGGCCAATGGCAAGCGGATCCCGAAGGACAGCGGCATCCAGCGCTACAAGGGTCTCGGCGAGATGAACGACAAAGAGCTGTGGGAGACCACGATGGACCCCGAGACCCGCACCCTCAAGCAGGTGACGATCGATGACGCCGTCGCGGCTGACGAGATCTTCACGATCCTCATGGGCGAAGACGTCGAGTCGCGTCGCGGCTTCATCCAGCGCAACGCGAAAGACGTCCGCTTCCTCGACATCTGACGCTTCGACAACGCTTCGACGAGCTCAGCGCAGCGAGCGAAGCGCCAGTACACAAGAACTGAGAGAACATGGCTGACGACACTCCGACGGGCCCCGCGGCCGGCGCCCCGCCCGAGCACAACCACGGTCACATCGACCAGGTGGACCTGCAGTCCGAGATGCAGCGCAGCTACCTCGACTACGCGATGAGCGTGATCGTGGGCCGCGCGCTCCCGCGTGTCGAAGACGGACTCAAGCCCGTGCACCGGCGCGTCATCTACGGCATGTACGACGGCGGCTTCCGTCCCGACAAGTCGTTCTCGAAGTGCGCCCGCGTGGTCGGCGAGGTCATGGGCCACTACCACCCGCACGGTGACAGCCCGATCTACGACGCCCTCGTGCGGCTCGTGCAGCCGTGGTCGCTGCGCTACCCGCTCGCGCAGGGTCAGGGCAACTTCGGTTCGCCCGGAAACCAGGGCGCCGCCGCCCCGCGGTACACCGAGACGAAGATGGCCCAGCTCGCGCTCGAGATGGTGCGCGACATCGAAGAAGACACCGTCGACTTCCAGGACAACTACGACGGTCAGACGCAGGAGCCGGTCGTGCTCCCCGCGCGCTTCCCGAACCTGCTGGTCAACGGATCGGTCGGCATCGCGGTGGGCATGGCCACCAACATCCCGCCGCACAACCTCCGCGAAGTCTCCAACGGCGCCCTCTGGGCGCTCGACAACCCAGACGCCACGCGTGAAGAGCTCCTCGAGGCGCTCATGGAGCGCATCCCGGGGCCGGACTTCCCCACCCACGCGCAGATCCTCGGCACGAAGGGCATCAAGGACGCCTACCGCACCGGCCGCGGTTCGATCACGATGCGCGCCGTCGTGAATGTCGAAGAGGTGCAGGGCCGCAACTGCCTCGTCATCACCGAGCTGCCCTACCAGGTCAACCCCGACAACGTCGCGGTCAAGATCAGCGACCTCGCGCGCGAAGGCAAGATCACGGGCATCGCCGACATCCGCGACGAATCGTCGGGTCGCACCGGTCAGCGTCTGGTGATCGTCCTGAAGCGGGATGCCGTCGCGAAGGTCGTCCTGAACAACCTGTACAAGCACACTCAGCTGCAGGAGAACTTCGGCGCGAACATGCTGGCCATCGTCGACGGCGTGCCGCGCACGCTGCCACTCGACGGCTTCATCTCGCACTGGATCGACCACCAGATCAACGTCATCGTGCGTCGCACCGCCTATCGGCTCCGCGAAGCCGAGAAGCGCATGCACATCCTGCGCGCCTACCTCAAGGCGCTCGATGCGCTCGACGAGGTCATCGCGCTCATCCGCCGTTCGCCGACCGTCGACGAGGCCCGCGAAGGCCTCATCGCCCTGCTGGACATCGACCGAGACCAGGCTGATGCGATCCTCGCGATGCAGCTGCGTCGCCTGGCCGCGCTCGAGCGTCAGAAGCTGATCGACGAGGCGACCGAGCTCGAGGCGCGCATCGAGGATTTCAAGGAGATCCTCGCCACGCCCGAGCGCCAGCGCACGATCATCCGCACGGAGCTCACCGAGATCGTCGACAAGTTCGGCGACGATCGCCGCACCGAGATCCTCCACGGCTACGGCGGAGACATGTCGGTCGAAGACCTGATCCCCGAGGAGGAGATGGTCGTCACGGTCACCCGCGACGGCTACATCAAGCGCACGCGCAGCGACAACTACCGCTCGCAGCACCGCGGCGGCAAGGGCGTGAAGGGCGCGCAACTGCGGGCGGATGACGTCGTCGAGCACTTCTTCGTCACCACGACGCACCACTGGCTCCTCTTCTTCACCACGAAGGGCCGCGTCTACCGCGCGAAGACCTACGAGGTCGTGGAGGCCGGACGCGACGCGAAGGGCCAGCATGTCGCCAACCTGCTCGCACTGCAGCCGGGCGAAGAGGTCGCACAGATCCTCGACGTCCGCGACTATCAGGTCGCCACCTACCTCGTGCTCGCCACACGCAGCGGTCTGGTGAAGAAGACGCGCCTCGAGGAGTACGACACGAACCGCCAAGGCGGCATCATCGCCATCAAACTGCGCGGCGACGCAGCAGATGACGGCGACAGCGACGACGACGACGCGGCCGCCGGCTCGGACGAACTCGTCAGTGCACTGCTGGTCGACCAGGATGACGACATCCTTCTGATCAGCCGCCACGGCATGTCGCTGCGGTTCTCCGCGACCGATGAGGCGTTGCGTCCGATGGGCCGCTCGACCTCGGGTGTGAAGGGGATGTCCTTCCGCGGCGAAGACAGCCTGCTGTCGGCATCGGTCGCCGACGACGGAGCATTCGTGTTCGTCGTCACCGAGGGCGGGTACGCCAAGCGCACCGATGTCGGTCAGTACCGCATCCAGAGTCGAGGCGGTCTGGGCATCAAAGTGGCCAAGCTCCACGAGGATCGGGGCGTCCTGGCTGGCGGTCTGATCGTCTCGGAGGACGACGAGGTCTTGGTGGTTCTTGCCAGTGGCAAGGTGGTACGCTCTGCCGTGGCCGAGGTCCCAGCCAAGGGTCGCGACACCATGGGTGTCGTGTTCGCCCGTCCCGACGACGAAGATCGCATCCTCGCGATCGCGCGGAACGGAGAGCGGGGCATCGCCGAAACAGTCGAGACGTCCGAGTCGGACCCCGTAACCGCCGACGAGACCGACGCCTCGCCCGATACCCCTGAAGAGAGTGTTGACGCATGAGTTCGGTAGCCGACAAGCTCGCCAAGAAGTCCAGCAGCAAGACGAGCTCCAAGCAGGTGCGCCTGCGCCTCGTCTACATCGACTTCTGGTCCGCAGTGAAACTGTCGTTCCTGGCCGCGATCGCCGTCGCCGTGGTGACTGTCGTCTCGTTCGTGCTCGTCTACCTCGTCGTGCAGACCACCGGCCTCATCGCGCGAGCCGACGAGTTCTTCGCGAGCTTCTCCGACGGCAGCTTCCTGCTGTCGACCTTCGTCAGCCTTCCGCAGGTGCTGGCGTTCGCGGCGGTCGTCGCGATCCTGAACCTCGTCGTGGTGACCGTGCTCGGCGCCGTCATGGCCGGCATCTACAACCTCGCGGTGAAGGTGACCGGCGGACTCCTGGTCGGTTTCACGTCGAACTGAGGTGGAGTCGGGCCGATTCGAGAAAATGGTCGGCGTCCGGTAAAGTCTTGGAGGTTGACGACGCGAAAGCGGAGTCGAAAACGGGGCTATAGCTCAGTTGGTTAGAGCGCTTCACTGATAATGAAGAGGTCCCAGGTTCAAATCCTGGTAGCCCCACCACAAGCTCCGGGGCCTTAGCTCAGTTGGTAGAGCGCCTGCTTTGCAAGCAGGATGTCAGGAGTTCGAATCTCCTAGGCTCCACAGACAGAGAACGCCGTCCCCCTCGGGGGGCGGCGTTTTCGGCGTTCCCTGGCCGCGCAGCTATGTTGGATCGGGTGACTGTCCTCCCCGCCACACCGTCCTCGGAGCGGCTCGAGTGGGCCGACGCGGCGCGGGGCCTCAGCGTGACGCTCATCGTCGTGCTGCACCTGTGGGCGATCCACCTCACGTACTGGATCGCGGATGCCGCGGTGATGACGGTCATCGCACACGTGGTCGAATGGACCACTCCGCTGCGGATCCCGCTCTTCTTCTTCGTCTCCGGGTACCTCGCGGCGTCGTCGCTCGCGCGCCCGTGGCGAGAGGCCTGGCGAAGCCGGGTCTTCGGGGTCGCCTACCTCTACCTGCTCTGGGTGGCGTTCTCGACGGCCTTCTTCTGGATCGAGAACCGCGCCTACGGCGTCGCAACCGAGAATCCCCTCGTGACGATGGGCAGGAACGTGTTCTCGCCCGAGACACATCTCTGGTACCTGTGGGCTCTGATCGTGCTCTTCCTCGTGGTGTGGGTCACGCGCGCGGCGCCCGGCTGGGCGGTGCTCGCGGCTGCCGCGATCCTCAGCGTGACAGCCCCGTTCGTGCTCGCCCAGCCGTATCTCCAGGTGGCGGCTGCCGCGGTGTTCTACGTCGCGGGTGCGCGCTTCCCCGCGATCACGGCCTGGCTGACCTCCCGGCGGAGGATGTGGATCTTCTCAGCCGGCGCCGTCGTCTACACCGGCTCGATGATCCTCGGACCGACGGGTCCGTACGGCTTCTCGGATCCGCTCACCTCGGCGGTGGGGGTGGCGACGATCGTCGCGATCCTCGCGGTGGTCGCGACGCAGCGGTGGATGACGGTGCTGCGTCGCATCGGGCGTCACACTCTCCCGATCTTCATCCTCAATCCCTTCGTGTTCATCCTGCTCAACGACCTGCTGCTGAACGACCCCGACCTCGCGCTCTGGCTGAGCGAACATCCGCGCGGAGCAGCTCTCTACACCGCGGGGGTCATCGTCGCCACGATCACCGTCAGCATCGGGATCAGACTCGGAGCGGATCGCATCGGCCTGCGATGGATGTTCGCGATGCCGACGCGTTGGTTCCGGATGCCGGTGCGCCAGCCCTGAGCTCCGGGGCCGCGGCGTCTGCGGGCATCGATAGGGTGAACGCATGGATATGAGGGTCGCGGCCTACGCGATCATCGTCGACGACGACGACCGGCTGCTGCTCGCCCACTGGATCGAAGGGCGACGCAACGCGTGGACGCTGCCGGGCGGCGGTCTCGAGCCCGGCGAGGATCCCGAGAAGGCCGTGCGACGTGAAGTGAAGGAAGAGACGGGCTACCGGGTCGCCGTCGACGAGCTGCTCGGCATCCACTCCCGTGTCATCCCCGCGAGCCGTCGCATCACCGAGGCGACCGAGCCGCTGCACACACTGCGCATCGTCTACCGTGCCCACATCACCGGTGGCAAGCTCAGCTACGAGACGGATGGATCGACCGACCGGGCGGAATGGTTCGCGCGATCCACCGTGCGTTCGCTCCAGCGGGTCAAGCTGGTCGACATCGGCCGCGAGATGGCCGGAATCCTCTGACGAGTCAGGCTGCGTCCTGCGAGATGTCGGCGACCGTCGCACCGAACGCGGCGATGAGCGCATCCGCGTCGACGAAGAGGCTGTAGCCATGCGCTCCGGCGCCCATCGCGATCCGCCGGCCGACGATGCTCTCGTCGGCGAAGACCGGCCAGTCGCCGTCGGCGCCGATGGGCACGATCGTGCCGCGTTCGTATCCGGTCGCCGCGAGGGCGACATCGGCCTCGGGCAGGCGCAGCTTGTTGACTCCGACGACGGCGCGCAGCTTCGGCCAGGAGATCGCGCGGTCACCCGGGACGAGCGCGAACAGGAACGTGTCGTCGCTGCGCTTGACCACCAGCGTCTTGACGATGCCGGCCGGGTCGATTCCGAGCAGCTTCGCCGCTTCGGTCAGACTGTTCGCCGCGGGGCGCTCGCGCACCTCGATCTCGAGTCCGAGAGCGGATGCCGCGTCTCGGACCCGATCGAGGGGTTCAGGCATCCGGTGCGCTGAGGGGGTCGTCTGCCACCCAGAGCTCGTCGTCGGCGCGGAGCGTCTGCCACGCGGCGTACAGCACTCCTGCGGCGGCGACGACACCGAGGACGATCGCGATGACGCCACCTGCACCGATGCCCTGCTTCTGCGGCGCGGGAACGGCTGCGGAGAGGCGCTTCGAGACGGTCTTGGCGTACTTGTCGGCGTTCTTCGAGAACTTGCCGGCGTCGGGGAGCGAGAAGCCTCGGCCCGCGGCAAGTCGCTGACGCGTCTCATTCGCGGCATCCCACGCCGACAGCGCGGAACCCACGACGACGCCCGCCGTCGGGACGATGCCCTTCTCGAATGCGGTGCGGGACACCTTGACGCTGCGGTCGACGACCGGCGCGGCGTACTGCTCGTAGGTGTGCTGAACGCGGGGTCCGACCTGCTCCCGGCCGAAGTAGCCGAGCTGACGGCTCGCTTCACGCGCGACGTTCCCCGCCTCTCCGACGAGGACCTGCTGGGACTCCCACAGGGCGTTCGCCTGTGACTGGAGCTTGCGGAGTTCCTTCTTGCGCTTGCGGCTGAGGCTCACGGGGGCCCTCCCTCTCAACGGGGTCGGTGGTTCTCCCCATCTTGCCAGACACCACCGGCGCCAGGAGGCAGGGGTTGAAAAGATGTCTGCGAGAATGTAAGACATGCCTCAGCACACAGCGTTCGCCACGATCCACACCAACCACGGCGACATCATCGTCAACCTTTTCGGCGACCACGCGCCGCGCACCGTCAAGAACTTCGTCGGCCTCGCCGACGGGACCCAGAGCTGGACCCACCCCGCCACCGGCAAGCCCGGCGAGGGTCCGCTCTATAAGGACGTCGTCTTCCACCGCATCATCCCGAACTTCATGATCCAGGGCGGCGACCCCCTCGGTCAGGGTGTCGGCGGACCCGGTTACAACTTCGACGACGAGATCAACGGCGAGCTGGACTTCAACGACCCGTACAAGCTCGCGATGGCCAACGCAGGCCTCCGCCGCAACGCGATCACGGGCAAGCCCGAGGGCACGAACGGCTCGCAGTTCTTCATCACGACCGACCCGACGCCCTGGCTCCAGGGCAAGCACACGATCTTCGGCGAGGTCGCCGACGCCGACTCGCGCGCGGTCGTCGACGCGATCGCCGCGGTGCGCACAGGCGCGGGAGACCGTCCCGTCGAGCCCGTCGTCCTCGAGTCGATCGACATCGCGGCGGTCTGAGCCGTCACCCTGTGACCTCGGCGGACTTCGCGAACAACCGCGACAACTACTGCTACCGGCATCCCGACCGGCAGAGCTTCGTGCTGTGTCAGCGGTGCATGCGAACGATCTGTCCCGAGTGCCAGATCCCGGCGGCAGTCGGCGTCATCTGCCCGGAGTGCCTGAAGGCGCAGCAGGGTTCGCAGACGTCCGCCCAGCGCAAAGCCGAGCGCCGCTGGTCTCGGTCGCGGCCGGTCGTGGTGCGCGACACCCGACCGCTCGCGACCTACGCGATCATCGGCATCACGGCTCTGACGTTCGTGGTGACCCTGATCCCCGGATTCGGCCGCACCGTGCAGACGGCGCTGATGTTCTGGGCGCCGGCCCTGTATCCGCAGTTCTCGGGCATCTTCGAGCCGTGGCGCATCTTCACGACGGCGCTCGTGCACTCGGGGTTCTGGCACCTCGGTCTCAACATGCTCGCGCTGTGGATGATCGGGCGAAGTCTGGAGCCTCTGCTCGGCAGGGGGCGGTTCATCACGCTCTACCTGCTGAGCACCGCCGGCGGATCGGTCGCGGTCGCCCTGCTGTCGTTCGACACGGCGGTGGTCGGTGCCTCGGGTGCCGTCTTCGGACTCTTCGGTGCACTCATCGTGATCGGCCGCCACATCGGCGCCAATGTCGCCGGAATCGCCGTGATCCTCGGCATCAACCTCGTGATCGGGTTCGTGCCGGGGTTCAACGTGTCGTGGCAGGCGCACGTCGGCGGACTCGCGGTGGGGCTGCTGGTGGGACTGGTCTTCATCCGCACCCGCGGAGCGGATCAGAAGCGCCTGCAGATCGCGCTTCTCGCAGCCATCGGAGCCGCTCTGGTGGCCCTGCTCTTCGTGCCCTTGTTCGTCTACGGCTGACGGGTCACGGATCTATCCACAGGGTTATCCACACCTGGGGATGAATTACACGGGTGTGATTCCGTGAACCGGATGCCGCCGGTCAGCGCCAGCGCGTGGTCATCAGGAAGCCGATGAAGGCGATCCCGAAGCCGATGACGAGGTTCCAGCCCTCGATGCCCGGGATGGGCCACTGCATGCTGCTCAGATAGAACACCAGCACCCAGACGAGTCCCGTGAGCATGAGGCCGATCATGATCGGCTTGAACCACACCGGGTTGGGGGCGGCGTCGCCCTCTGCGCGCTCGACGAGCGCGTCTTCATCTCTGCCTGCTCGAGCCATGTGAAGCATTCTAACTGCCAGCGGCGCCACAGCATGGGATCGATAGAATCCTGCTGTGATGCACACGGCGCTGGCAGGTGCGGGGGGTACCTCGTCCCGCGACCGCTCCGGACGACCCCGGCGGCGTGCCACCGTCTTCGGTGTGATCGGCGAACTGCTCATCACCGCCGGCGTGCTGGTTCTGCTCTACGTCGTCTGGCAGCTCTGGGTCGGCGACCTCATCTACGGCGCGCAGCGTGACGCGACGGGTCAGGAGCAGATCACCGAGTGGGCCCTGGAGTACGAGCCGCCGGCTGATGTGCCCGAGACGGAGCCGCTGCCCGAAGCGGTCGCGCCCGTCATCCTGCCGCAGCCCGCCGATGCCGAGCGCTTCGGCGTCATGCGGATCCCCCGCTTCGGCGAGGGCTACGCGGTCGAGCTCGCCGGTGGCGTCACGCGGGCACGCACGCTGGATCCCATCGGCATCGGGCACTACCCCGACGCCGCGATGCCGGGCGAGATCGGCAACTTCGCTGTCGCCGCCCACCGCACGACGTGGGGAAAGCCCTTCAACCGCATCGCCGACCTGCGCATCGGCGATCCCATCGTGGTCGAGACGCCCGACGGGTGGTACACCTACCGCTTCCGCACCCTCGAGTACGTGACCCCCGACCAGGTCGACGTCCTGCTGCCCGTGCCGCAGCAGGTGGGTGTCGAAGCGACGTCGTCCTACATCACGATGACCAGCTGCAGCCCGATGTTCTCGCTCGCCGAGCGCATCGTCGCCTACGGGGTGTTCGACGAGTTCACTCCCCGCGCCGCCGGGGCGCCCGCTTCGGTGACGGAGGGCATCTGATGTACGCCGCTCTCTGGCACGTGCTCCCCGGCCCCTGGTGGATTCGCCTGCTGATCGTGATCGTCCTCGTCGCGGCGATCCTCTACGGCCTCGCGTTCTACGTCTTCCCCTGGGTCAGCGCCATCGTCAACCCGCAAGAGGTCACCGTCGAATGACCGCGGTCTCGCGGGGCATCCTCGTGGTCGACAATCACGACAGCTTCGTGCACACCCTGGTCGGCTATCTGCACCAGCTCGGCGCAGCCACCGAGATGATCGAAGCGGATGCCGTGGACGACGCCGCATCGGCGATCGCGCCGTTCGCGGGGGTGCTGGTCTCTCCCGGCCCGGGAACCCCCGCCGACGCCGGCGCGTCGATCGAGATCGTCCGTGCGGCGGCGCGGGCCGGCATCCCTCTGCTGGGTGTCTGTCTCGGCCACCAGGCCATCGCCGAGGCCTTCGGCGGCACGGTCTCGCACGCGCCCGAGCTGATGCACGGGATGACGTCGCTCGTCGAGCACGACGGATCGTCGCTGTACGCCGGACTCCCCGATCCGTTCACCGCGACCCGCTACCACTCGCTGGCGATCGACCCCGACAGCCTCCCCTCGCAGCTCGTCGTCACCAGTCGCACGCCGTCGGGCGTGATCATGGGTGTCGCGCACCTGTCGGCGCCGATCCAGGGGGTGCAGTTCCATCCCGAGAGCGTGCTCACCGAGGGCGGCCACCGTCTCCTCGGAAACTGGCTGGGCGAGGTGGGGTTCACGGACGCCGCCGCCCGCGGTGCTGTGCTCCGGCCCCGACGCTGACGGTCAGGTGCCCGAGCAGAAGCTCAGCGTGATGGGCGAGAACACCGGCACGTCGCCCGGAGCCAGCGACTGCGACGACACCGTCGGGGGCGCGTCGGCCACGCACTGCGGATCCTCCTGCGTCGCCACCGTCAGGCCGAGCTCTTCGAGCTGACGCGTCGCGGCCTCGACGGTGTAGCCCGTGACGTCGTTGATGGTCACGCGCCCCGACGCGACGACCAGGTTGACCGAGGTGCCGCGGGGGATCTCGGCGGCGGCGCGCTGATCGGCCGAGAGCACGGTGCCACCCGCGACAGAGGGGTCGTTGCGCTGGGTGACCGTGCCGA
The DNA here is from genome assembly GCA_030407505.1 of Planococcus sp. APC 4015. GTDB lineage: Bacteria > Actinomycetota > Actinomycetes > Actinomycetales > Microbacteriaceae > Microbacterium. The sequence goes on along the minus strand of JASDDH010000004.1, from coordinate 127,351 downwards.
GGGCGAGCCCTGCGGCCTGCAGCGCCTGGGCGGCGGCATCCTGCCCGAGTCCTTCGAGCACGGGAACCGTCGACAGCTCCTGGCCCGTCGAGACGAAGACGCGGACCTCCTGCTCGGGGCTCACCGATGCGCCGGCTTCAGGGTCGGTGCGGATCACGTTGCCGACAGCGACCTCGCCGTTGGATTCGTCCACCGAGACCGGGATGAGGTCTTCGCCGGCGAGCTCGTCGGCCGCACGGTCGTAGGTCATGCCCGCGACATCCGGCACGAGACGGGCGGTCGAGGGCACCCCTCCCCCGTCTCGCGGCAGGGTGACGACCCAGAACAGCACGGCGATGAGCAGCACCGCGAGAAGCGCGACGCCCGACCAGATCCACGCGACCGGCGGACCCGCCTGGGTGCGCTTCATCGTGGTGTCGGTGCTGAGTTGACGCAGCGACCTCGCGGTCTCGGCCGCCTGACGCGGATTGGGCCCGTACAGCTCGCTCGTGAGTGCGCCGACCTGGCGCTTCGAGGGCGCCTTCCCGTCGATGGTGGCATCCAGCGCCTCGCGGAAGCCCGCGGCATCCTGATACCGCTGGAAAGGATCCTTGGCGAGGGCACGCAGAGTCACGGCGTCGAGGGCCCGCGGGACCGTCTCGTTGATCTCGGACGGCGGGAGCGGCGCCTCGCTCACATGCTGATACGCGACGGCCACCGGCGACTCGCCGCGGAACGGCGTGCGCCCCGAGAGCAGCTCGTACAGCACGATGCCCGCTGAGTAGAGGTCGGCACGGGCATCCACCGGCTCGCCCTTGGCCTGTTCGGGCGAGAAGTACGCTGCGGTGCCGAGGATCGCGGTCGTCTCGGCGACCGTGGAGGAACCGTCCGACACCGCGCGGGCGATGCCGAAGTCCATGACCTTGATCTGCCCGGCCGGGGTCACCATGACGTTGCCGGGCTTGATGTCACGGTGGACGACGCCGGCGCGGTGCGAGTACTGGAGTGCCTCGAGGATGCCGTCGACATAGCGCACGGCGTCTTCGACCGGCACCGGTCCCTCGGCGATGATGTCCTTCAGGAGCGCGCCCTTGACGAGCTCCATGACGATGAACGGCACGGGGCGCACGGTGCCGTCGGGCTGCGTCTCGGAATCCTCGCCGGCGTCGTACACCCGCACGATCGCGGGGTGCGCCATGCGGGATGCCGCCTGCGCCTCGAGGCGGAACCGCGTGCGGAACGCGTTGTCGTTCGCCAGGTCGCGGGCGAGGACCTTGATGGCGACCTCGCGGCCGAGAGTCAGGTCATAGCCGCGGTACACGCTCGCCATGCCGCCGCGCCCGATGGGCTCGTCGACACGGTAGCGGCCCGAAAGCACACGCGGCTCAGCAGACACTTCACTCCCCGGGATGGACCTCGGACCAGCCTAACCGAGGCGGCTCCGCTCAACCGTTGCCGTTGCCGTTGCCGTTGCCGTTGTTCCCGTTGTTGTTGTTGTTGCCTTCCTCGGGCGCGGGCGCCGGTGCCACGATCGGCACGGTCGCCTCACCCGAGGCCGGGCTCACGCGCTCGCCGCCTGTGCCGCCTGTGCACGTCACGGTGTAGGTGACGATGACGCTTCCCTCGCTTCCGGCCGTGACCTGGGCGGTGCGGGCGTTCTGTCCGAAGTTCGGCCCGCCCACGACGGTGCCGTTCTGAGCGGTGAACGAGTACGAGCTGACCGATCCGGTTCCTGCGGGGCAGGTGTACCCCGCCCACATCAGGGTGAGCGTTCCGCCCGGTGCGATCTCGGCCGGCGAACCCTGGAAGGTCGGAGCGGTGGGCTGGGTCAGCGGCGTCTGGCCGGCGTAGACGGTGAGCTCGATGACGGTGCCCAGCGGCACGTTGCCCGTCGGGGTCACGGCGTAGACGAGACCCTCGCTCGCGGCATCCGGTGCTGCATTTCCCGTCACGCAGTTCGCGCCCAGGCCCAGCCCGTCGAGGGTGGCCGAGGCGGCGTCGCAGTTCTGACCCTCGAGCTGGCCGGCCACGACGTTGGCCGTCGTGGGCGTCGGGGTCGGGGTGTCGCTCGGAGTCTCGGACGGTGTCGTGCTCGGCGTGCTCGACGTCGTGCTCTCGACCGGCTCGGGTCCCTGGTTCGACGTGAGCGCGAAGATCGTGCCGCCGAGCACGATCAGCAGGATCGCGATGAGTGCCACGAGCGGCCAGGTCCACGGGCTGCGCTTCTTCTTCGCGGGCTGCTCGCCCTCGAGCGGAACCTCCTCGACCGCCGGTGACGGCAGCAGACGGGTGGCGGCCGACGTGTCGGCACCGGCACCGAGCAGCTGGGTCATGTCGTCGCCCACAGCGGCGCCGGTGGCGATCGCGGGTACGGCGGCCACGGCGGCGGCCATGTCTCCGCGGCGGAGCGCGGTCGCCGCGCGCGCGACGGCCGCGGACGACGCAGGACGCTCCTCGGGCTTCTTGGCGATCATCGCCATGACGAGGTTCTGCACCGGCACCGCGACGGTGGCCGGCAGCGGCGGGGGCTGCTCGTTGATCTGCGCCATGGCGATGGCCACCTGCGACTCGCCCGTGAAAGGGCGCTTGCCCGCGAGGCTCTCGTACGCGACGATGCCCAGCGAGTAGGTGTCGGTGGCGGGCGATGCCGGATGACCCGATGCCTGCTCGGGCGACAGGTACTGCACGGTGCCCATCACCTGACCGGTCGCGGTGAGCGGCACCTGGTCGGCGATGCGGGCGATGCCGAAGTCGGTGATCTTCACGCGACCGTCGGGGGTGATGAGCAGGTTGCCCGGCTTGATGTCGCGGTGCACCAGGCCCGCGGCGTGCGCGGCCTGCAGTGCGGCCGACGTCTGGGCGACGATGTCGAGCGTCTTGTCGGTCGACAGTGAGCCCTCGCGCTCGAGGACGGTCGAGAGCGCCTCACCGGGCACGAGCTCCATGACGAGGAACGCGCTGCCGGCTTCCTCGCCGTAGTCGAAGACGCTCGCGATGCCCTCGTGGTTCACCAGCGCCGCGTGCCGGGCCTCGGCGCGGAAGCGCTCGAGGAAGCCGGGGTCGCCCATGTACTCGTCTTTGAGGATCTTGATGGCGACCGTTCGTCCGATGACGTGATCGGTCGCCTCCCACACCTCGCCCATGCCGCCGATCGCGATCCGCGAATCGAGCTCGTAGCGGCCGCCGAAGGTCACTCCCTGTGTCGGTCTCATCTGCCCAGCACCGCCTCCATGACCTTTTTCGCGATAGGCGCCGCGATCGATCCGCCGCTGCCCGACTGCCCTTGCCCGCCACCGTCTTCGACGACGACGGCGACTGCCACCTGCGGGTCGTCCGCTGGGGCGAAGCCTGTGAACCACAGCGAATAGGGCCTGGACCCGTTCTCTGCGGTACCGGTTTTTCCGGCTACCTGGACGCCGTCTATTCTTGCACCGCTCGCGACGCCGTCACTGACATTGGCCACCATCATCGTGGCGAGTTCGTCGGCGAGGTCCTCGTCCAGGGCACGCCCGAACTCGGAATCCTCGTAGACGCGCTGCACCGACAGATCCTGACCGATCACCTGATCCACCATTCTCGGATTCATCACGACTCCTCCGTTGGCGATGCCGGCCGACACCATCGCGATCTGCAGCGGCGTCGAAGTGACCTGCCCCTGTCCGAACCCCGACAGCGCGGTCTGCGCGTCGTCCATGATCGAGCGGGGGTAGCCGGACGGCGTCGAGACCAGCGGAAGCGTGAACGGCTGGTTGAAGCCGTACTTCTCGGCCTCGTCGCGGATCGCGGTGTCGCCGAGCTCGACCGCGAGTTCGGCGAACGGGATGTTGCAGCTCAGGCGCAGGGCATCCGCGAGCGTCACCGTCTCACCGGGACCGCAGGCTCCACCCGAGGCGTTGTAGACGACGTTGCTCGACTGGGGCAGCTGGTACAAGGCCGGGTTGGGCAGCGTCGACTGCGGCGTGTAATCCCCCGACGCGAGAGCGGCGGAGGCCACGACGAGCTTGAACGTCGAGCCCGGGGGGTTCAGGTCGCCGGCGATGCCGCGGTTGGCCAGCGGCGCCTCGGGATCCGCGACGAGCTGGTCGTAGAGGGCGTTGACCTGGTCGGCGTCGTGCGAGGCCATGAGGTTCGTGTCGTAGCTCGGGCTCGTCACCATCGCGAGGATGCGGCCGGTCGAGGGTTCGATCGCGACGACACCGCCCTGCAGGTCGCCGAGCGCGTCGTAGGCGGCGCGCTGCACGTCGGCATCGAGGGACAGCACGACGTTCGATCCGCGAGGCGGCTGGCCCGACAGGATGCGCTCGATGCGCGAGAAGAACTGCGACCCGGCGGTGCCGCTGAGATCCTGGTTCATCGCCGACTCGATGCCCGTCGCCGAGCCCAGCACCGGGTTGATGTAGCCCGTCACGGGTGCCCACATGTCGGCATCGGTGTACTGGCGCTGCCAGCTGTACAGGTCGCCGGACGGCACGGACGATGCGATCGCCGCGCCGCTGGCGATGATCGATCCGCGCTGCACCTCGTACGAGTCGTACAGCGCGCGCTTGTTGGCGGAGTTCTGGGCGAGCGTCTCGGCCTGGATGACCTGGATCCAGCTCGCGGCGGCGAACAGCCCCGCGAACATGAGCAGCATCAGGATGCTGAGGCGTCTGAGTTCTTTGGTCACTGGTCGCACCTCGCAGAGCTGCGACGCGTGCTGGTTCCTGAGTAGGTCGCGAAGCGGCCGTATCGAAGGGTGGTCATGTCAGCCGATCACCACCCGGGGGCGGGAGCGCACGGCATCCGAGATGCGCAGCAGGAGTGCCACGATGATCCAGTTCGCGATGAGCGAGGATCCACCCGCGGCCAGGAACGGCGTGGTCAGACCCGTGAGCGGGATGAGGCGGGTGACGCCGCCGACCATGATGAACACCTGCAGGGCGATCGTGAACGAGAGGCCGACGGCGAGCAGCTTGCCGAAGTCGTCCTGCCCCGCCAGGCCGATGCGGATGCCGCGGCTCGTGAAGACCATGTACAGGCACAGGATCGCGAAGACGCCGACGAGCCCGAGCTCTTCGCCGAGGCTCGGCAGGATGTAGTCGCTCTCGGCGACCGGGGTCAGGTACGGCCGCCCCTGGCCCAGACCCGTGCCGAAGAGTCCGCCGTGGGCGAGGCCGAACAGGCCGTTGACCAGCTGATAGCTGGAGCCGTTGATGGTGTCGGGGTTGAAGGGGTCGAGCCAGTTCGTGAAGCGGGCCTGCACGTAAGGCAGCACGCGTGAGGCGAGGAACGCGCCGATGCCCGCGAGCACGACGCCGATCAGCACCCAGCTGGTCTTGCCGGTGGCGACGTAGAGCATCGCGACGAACATGCCGAAGATCAGCAGTCCGGTGCCGAGGTCGCGCTGCAGCACGATGATGCCCAGCGAGATCAGCCAGAGCACCAGGAGCGGGCCGAGCTCGCGGGCGCGCGGCCACGTCATGCCGAGGAAGCGCGTGCCGACCGACGAGAGGCTCTCGCGCGTGCGCACGAGGTAGCCGGCGAAGAAGATCGCCAACGAGATCTTGGCGAGCTCACCCGGCTGGAAGGTGAAGAAGCCGACATCCACCCACACGTCGGCGTTGCCACCGCCGCTGAGGCCCGGCACGATCGGCAGGATCAGCAGCAGGATGCCGGCGAAGCCGAAGATGTAGGTGTAGCGGAACAGCACGCGGTAGTTGCGCAGCAGCACGATCACGACGATGGCGAGCACGAGCGCGATGCCGGCCCACGCGAGCTGACGGGTCGAGAAGGCGTCCCACCCGTGGCGGTCCCAATACAGGTCGAGACGGTAGATCATCGCGAGCCCGAGCCCCGTGAGCAGGGTCGCGATCGGCAGCACGAACGGATCGGCGTCGCGAGCCATGAGCCTCAGCACGATGTGGATCGCCAGCGCCAGGGCGGAGATCGCCCCGCAGTAGTAGAGGAAGTCGCCCTCGATCACGCCGTTCACGCCGAGCTGAACGAGCGCGACGGCCGCCCCGTTGATCGCGAAGGCGAACAGCAGCAGGGCGAGTTCGCGGTTGCGCTGGGTCTGCGGCACGCGGATGCGGCGCAGCGCCCGCACGACCGCGGTGTCGGTGCTCACGGACTGGGTGTCGGCGGTCACGGTGCCCCGCCTTCCATCGTGGTGATCGTGTCGACCACTCCGCGGGCACGGCTCAGCGAGCCCGCATAGATCGTCTGCTCGACGCGCTCCCGTGTGAACTCCGAGAGCGAGTCCAGTTCGATGCCGGTGTCCTCGTAGACCGTCGACAGCGAGATGGGTCCGATGCTCTGCTGGATGCCGCGGAAGATGACGACCGTGTCTTCGTCGGCGCCGACGAAGTAGCGGGTCTGCGTCCACTGGTATCCGCCGAAGACGGCAGCCGCGAGGATCGCCAGCACGAGCACGAGTCCGGCGATCCAGCCCAGACGCCGGCGCCGACCGCGTCTGCGGTCCTCTTCGATGAGCTCTTCGAGGAACTCGGCCGCGGGCTCGAAGTGCGACGGCTCGTTGGCCGCCTGGCGGTTGGGGTGAAGCCAGTTCGTGCGGCCGGGGCGCGACGCCGGCACCTCGATGCCGATCGGATTCGACGCCGAGCCGACGATGGTGGGCGTGCCCGAGAAGAGCGGATGCTGCCCGCCGACGTCGACGATGACGATCGTGACGTTGTCGGGCGCTCCCCCGTCGAGCGCCTGCTTGAGCAGCACGTCGGCCGTGCGGCCCGGCGCGAGGCCGAGCCCCATCGCCTTGGCGGTGTGCGCATCGTCGACGACGCCCGACAGCCCGTCCGAGCACAGCAGCCAGCGGTCGCCGGGCTGCGTCGGCATGATGAAGGTGTCGAGCTCGGGATCGGGATCGTTGTCGCCGAGGACGCGCATGAGCACCGAGCGACGCGGGTGGTAGCGGGCCTCCTCGGGCGTGATGCGCCCCGAGTCGACCAGCCGCTGCACGAAGGTGTGGTCGGTGGTGATCTGGGTGAGCGCGTCGTCGCGGTACAGATAGATGCGCGAGTCGCCGATATGGGCGATGACCGCGTAGTCGTCGACCATCACCAGGGCGCTGACGGTCGTGCCCATGCCGGCGAGCTCGGGACGCACGTGCACGGTGTCGATGAGCTCGACCGCCGAGTCCGCGATCGCGTCGCGCAGGGCCTTCTCTGCCTCGGGCGGTGACGTGTAGGGGTGGTCGACCCGCTCGAGCCGGGTCACGGCGAGGCTCGAGGCGACGTCGCCGCCCGCGTGCCCGCCCATGCCGTCGGCGACCACGAACAGGTTGGAGCCCGCGTACCCGGAGTCCTGGTTGTTGGAGCGCACCTTGCCGGTGTGCGAGATCGCGGTGCTCGAGCCCTGGAAGACCATGCCGGAGAGGTCTACTTCCGCAGTTCGAACGTCGTGGCGCCGACCTTGATCGGCGCGCCGACGATGACCGGGACGGGGGAAGCGACGCGCACGCCGTCATGCCACGTGCCGTTCGTGGAGTCGAGGTCCTGCAGCATCCACTGCTCGCCCCACAGCACCAGACGGGCGTGATGACTCGAGGTGTAGTCGTCGCGGATCACGAGGCCCGACTCGCTCGAACGGCCGATCGTGAGCGGCTCGTTGCCGAGTGGCAGCTCGAGGCCGGCCTTGGGTCCGCTCGTGATCACGATGCGGGCCACGGCATCGGTGGTGGCCGGGCCGCCCGCCGACGGCGCCGCCCGAGGCGGTGCGGCGACCGGGGCGGTCGCCCCCGCGGGCGATGCCGGTGACGGTGCGGCCGCAGGCGCGGCATCCGGGATCTTGCGCACCTTCACGCCGAAGAGGTCGGCACGCAGCGAATACACGACGGCGGCCACGAAGAACCACATCAGCAGCAGAAAGCCGACGCGCAGCAGCAGCAGGGTCAGTTCACTCACAGCAGAGGCCCCTGTTCCCGCAGGTCGAAGGCGCGCGTCGCGTCGTTCGCGGGAAGGGTCGGCTTCGGCGGAGCCGTCTGGGCCACGATGTGGAAGACGATGTCGGTGCGGCCGATGCGCACGGTGGAATCGGGTGCGAGGGGCGCCTCGGCGACCTTGACGCCGTTGAGCAGCGTGCCGTTGGTCGAGTTCATGTCGCGCACCATCGCGCGCTCGCCGTCCCACAGGATCTCGACGTGCTTGCGGCTCGTGCCGGCGTCCGAGATGGTGATGTCGGCGTCGCTCCCGCGCCCGATCACCGTGCGCGACTTCACGAGCGGATGCCGCCTGCCCTCGACGTCGACGACCCCGCGCCACGCCACCTTGCCCTGCGCGCTCGAGGTCTCTACGCGCAGTGTTCCGGTGGCCTGCTGCTCGTCGCGCAGCATCGAGATCGACACCGGGCCGGCGAACGAGTAGCCCTGCTTCTTGGCGTGCTTCTCGACCAGCGTGTGCAGCTCCTCGCCGAGCGCCGATCCGAGGGCGGCCATCTTCTCGTCGTCGGCGGGCGACAGGTGCACGGTGAACGTGTTCGGTGCCAGGATGCGGTCGCGACTGACGACGGCGGCCTTCTTGTCGAGTTCGCTGCGCAAGGCCGAGGCGATCTCCACCGGCTGGATGCCGCTGCGGAAGGTCTTCGCGAACGCGCTGTTCACGGCGCGCTCGAGACCCTTCTCGAAGCTGTCAAGTAGTCCCACGGGGCTCCTCGTGCAGGGGGTACCGGTCGCTACATGCTAGTTGCACAGTCTGGGGGTTCCGCAGATCCCGGTGTTTTCGCGGTTTCCCGGGTGACCCGGCTTTCAGAGCCGCTCCCGCACCGTGATATCCTCGGGAGGTTGACTGCGGGGCTTCCGAGCGCCGCAGACGCGCGAGTGGCGGAATAGGTAGACGCGCTGGCTTCAGGTGCCAGTGCCCGCAAGGGCGTGGGGGTTCAAGTCCCCCCTCGCGCACAGCAGTCGAAGGGCTCCCGGATCGGGGGCCCTTCGTCGTTTCACACCCCGTCGAGGGTGGGCATCAGGGTGAAGACGATCTCTTCGGTGTCGCGTCCGAGTCCGGGGGCGAAGTCGACGTTGCGCGAGATCTCGGTGAAGCCGTTGCGCTCGAGCACCGCGATGGACGGTGCGTTGTGCGCGGCGACGCGGGCGAAGAGCGGACGCTCCGCTTCACGTGAAACCAGCAGACGCAGCGCCTCTCCGGCGATGCCGCGACCCCAGGCGTGACGGGCGATCCAATAGCTGACTTCGCGGTCGCCGTCGACCGTGAAGGCCGCCGCCGTGCCGGCGAACCCCCCGTTCTCGGTCACGACGAGGCTCAGCACGTCGGGCGACGAGCGCTGGCGGGCGATCCAGGCGTCGAACGCCTCGCGGTCGTCGGCGTCCGCCGCCGTGAACGCGGCCAGGGCGATCGCCTCGGGGTCGCGCATCATCTCGAAGATCGCGTCGAGATCGTCGTCGTCGAGGTCGCGCAGCTCGATGTGGTTCACGGCCCCACCGTACCGAGCCCGGTGCCTCAGGAGAACCCGAGCAGTTCGCGCACGAGCGCCTCGGCGAGCGCGCCGTCGCGGGCCCGCATCGCGCCGCGGAGACGCTCGTACGTCTCGGTGCGGCGGAGAGGGCACTCGATGGCCGGATGCCACTGGGCGAGGTTGCGCCGGATCGCCATCTCGGCTTCGCGCATCATCGTCAGGAACGCGGTGTTCCCGGTGGCCGTGACGACGTGCTCGAAGAACCCGATGCTCGACTCCCTCATGCTCACGTGGTCGTCGGCTCGCGACGCGGCGATGACGGCATCCATCGACGCGATCGCGACGTCGACCGCGTCGTCCGAGCCGCGGTCGAGAGCGATGCGCATGCAGCTGCCCAACGTGTACATGACGAACTCCTCGGTGTCGGCCGTGAGCTTCTCGCTCGGGATCGACACGCGCGTGTACCGGTTGGGCGACACCTCGACGAGACCGCTGCGTTCCAGCCTCTGGAGGGCCTCGCGAACGGGTGTGCGCGAGACGCCGAGTCGTTCGGCGAGATCCTGATCGCGCAGGCGTTCGCCCGGCGGGAGTGTTCCGTCGAGTATCGCTTCGCTGAGGGTCGCGTAGACCTCGTCGCCGAGCACCGCTCCGCGCGGGTCCAGAGGGCTGAGGGGGGTCGCCATGAGTGGCTCCAGTGTAGGCCGTCCGAGGCTCGGGTGAACGAGGATGCAGACAAGCCGGGGGCCGTTTTCCGGTGGGATCGTCCACTCGCCCATCCACTGATATATCGGTACAGTGAAGGTGTCGCGCCTGGCGTGGCCTATCCGGGGGGATCCGTCGACGCCCGGGCTTCGAGGTCTTCCTCAGCCCGGGCGTCTGATGGGACGCACACGCCGCGTGCAACGTTTGTGTCACCATCCTTCGACACGCTCGGCACCTGTCGCCGGCCTTCGTTAGCGTGAAGTTCGACCCGCGCAGGAGGTGCGGGCACGCAGGGAACGGCATTTCATGGCTACGCAGGGCACTGTCAAGTGGTTCAACTCCGAAAAGGGCTTCGGCTTCATCGCCCCCGATGAGGGTGGCGCCGACGTCTTCGCGCACTACTCCGCGATCGACGCGGGCGGCTACCGCTCGCTCGAAGAGAACCAGCGCGTCGAGTTCGACGTCGCGCAGGGGCCCAAGGGCCTCCAGGCGGAGAACATCCGCCCCATCTGATCCGAGGGCGCGTGGTGCGTGTCGCCGCACCACGCGCATCACTCGGTGAGCTCGTCAGTCGCGGTCGCCGCGGACGAGTTCGAGGCCCGCGCCCGCGAACTGGCGCAGCGAGGCCTCGGGAAGGAACGCGCGCGTGAGGCCGGCCCCGATGCGGGTGAGGTCGCTCTCGTCGCGGAAGAGCAGGTACATGGTCTCGTACCGCGGGTGGAACTTCTCTTTGAACCGGTGCAGCGACGCGAACCCGTAGACGGGCTCGAGCATCTCGGCGAGGCGCTCCGACAGAATCGCGATCGCGCCGGCATCCGGTGGATAGTCGTGGGCGAGCGGCGCCCCCGACAGCGACATGATCTTCGCGCCCTCTTCGGAGAAGAGCTTCGCCGACGAGCCGATCAGGAACTCCATCACGGGTCCGAAACCACCGTCGCGGCGCCTCATGAGATCGAGCGTCCAGCCGTGCACCGTGCCGTCGCCCCCGTGCACCGGAAGCCAGGACAGGAAACCGTCGACGTCGCCGGCCGGTGACAGTGCGAGCGCCAGGCGCACCTCGGGGTCCTCGGCTTCGACGAGCGTGCCGAGGGTGAAGCCCATCTCGGGCAGACCCTTGTCGCCCACCCACATCTCGGAGATCGCGCGCACCTGCTGCTGGATGCCCCACGGCTCGTCCTTCAGCCGCGTCACCCGGAAGGTCATGTCCTCGCGACCCGCTCGATTGAGCGCCGTGCGCACCGGACCCCACGCCTTCCCGGTGAACTGCAGGCCGGGAAGATCCACGATCGTGTCGTCGGCGACGACGATGGAACGCCAGCCGGCGGGCACGGCATCCTTCGTCGCCTCGCCGGCACTGAAGAAGCACGGCACGAGCCCGGCATCCTCCGCGCCGCGGATGAACTCGCGCACGCTCTCTGGGCGGGATGCCGCCGGCCCGACCGGATCGGCCAGGGCGAGCGCCACCCCGGCACGCCGCTGGTAGGCGACGATGCCGGTCGTGGTGCGGGCGTAGGTGTTGCCCTCCCACGTCGTCATCCAGGACAGCGTCCCGCCGCCGTCGGCGTGCAGCATCGTCTTCACGTCGTCGACGGTCGGCGCCGGCGCGCGGCCGATCGTGGACCGCCGACGGGCGCGGAAGGCGCCGCGCACCCAGACGAGGTAGACCAGCAGCATCAGCCAGAGGAACCCGGTCGCGATCGCGAGCTCGGTCTCGCCGTCGAGGATGCTCTCGACCTGGAGCTCGGTCGTGATGATGACCAGCGCGAGGATCGTCGTGCCGAGGAGCACGTTGAGCGACGCGAGCACGACGCTGATCACCCAGGCCCAGCGGCGGCCGCGGCGCAGGCCTTGCGCCACGAAGACGACGATCGCGACGTCGATCGCGACGTCCCAGATCCCGTCCCCCGCGGGTTGGGTGGGCCCGAACGGGCCGTTCGTGGGCACGATGAGCGTGATGACCTCGATGATCGCGAGCGACGTGATCGCGACGAACGCGACCAGCCGCTGCTCGCGGACGGTCTGGCGCTGCAGACGGAGGGACCGATCGACGAAGAGGATCAGCACGACCGCGAACGCGTGCTCGAGGTCTGCCAGTTCGCCCCAGAACAGCATCGCGATGAACACGAACGACAGCAGCACGAGCCACGCCCGCACACGCCACGGTGCGGCGAGCAGGCCGACCGCCGCGGCGATGCATGCCATCGTGCCTCCCGAGGCCCCGACGTCGAGGGCCGCAGCCTCCGTCACCGCCCATGTCCAGCCCGTGGCCGACAGCCCCCACAGGAGCAGAGCCGAGGCGAAGACGGCGAAGAGCTGACCGATCCAGAAGTAGGCGAGCGCGACGCGCCACCCCCGCCGGAACTCGAGATACGCCATGCCCGCGAAGCTCGCGATCGTGAAGACGTAGACCCACGGCTGGTTGACGAAGAACGTTCCGATGATCGGCGTCCACCAGCGACCCTCGACCAGGGCGGGCAGCCCGTAGGCGACGTTGTCGAAGAGGGCGGAATCCTCGAAGGGCGACCACAGGCCCGCGAACGCGACCCCCACCGCGAGCATGATCGCGACGAAGATCAGCGTTGCGGGGATGCGGCGGCCGACGGCGGCGGCGAGGTGGGTGGCACGGGGGCGTGGTTCGGCCATTCCCACACGATAGCGACCGGGCGTGCCTCAGTTCACGTGGTCGGCGAGCGCCCGCGCGTCTTCGGCGTCGCGCATGGCGCGGCGGGCGGCGTCCAGTGCGGCGACCGGATCGGTGGACTGGCGGGCGCGGGCGAGCTCGGCCTGCGCCGAAAGCAGGCGCACCCGCGCTTCGGCACCCGATCGCGCGTGGGCGACCGCGGCCTCGGCCTCGACCAGCGCCCCGCGCGCGGCGGCCAGGGTGCCGGGCAGCGCGGTTCGGGCTCCGCGCAGGCGCTGCTGCGCGGTCCACGCGTCGCCGAGGGCGAAGTCGAGGCGGTCGCGCAGGCGCGCGACCGCGCTGACCGTGCGGGTCGGGCGACGGGCGGCATCCGGTTCGAGGGTCGTCAGGGCCGTGTCGATCGCCCTCAGCTCGGCGCCGAGCCGCTCGGCGTGTGCGGGGTCGAGCTTCACGCGGGTGGTGAGGGCGCTCCGCACCGCGACGCGCGCGGCGTCGATCTCGCCGGGCACCGCGAGGGCCGCCTGTGTGATGAGGCGGTGGGCCTCTTCGAGCAGACGGGCGTCGGCCTCGGCCTGGCGCAGGGCCCGTTCGGCGCCGGCCAGCTCGGCCAGGGCGGAGCGCGCGGGGTCGTTCGCATGGATCGCGGCGGTCTCGAGCAGACGGCCGGCCTCGTCGGCCTCGGCGACGGCCGATGCCGCGGCGCGTGCCGCGGGCGCCCACTCGTCGGGGGCGAAGCGCGACGACAGGTCTGCCACGAGGGCCTGCGGATCGCCCATGGCGGCGCGCAGGGTCTCGAGCCGGGTTCGCGCCGAGGACACCTGCGCGGCTGCCGAGACGTTGGCGGCAACCCAGACCCCGTGCTCGGCGCGCGCCCGCTCGATCGTCGCCAGGGAGGCGGAGGTGCGTCGCTCGATGCGGACGGACAGCCGGCGGATGTCGTCGGGCGCGGCATCCGTGCCCGTGATCGTGCGGTACTCCTCGAACGACACGTCGCGGGCGCGCTGTGACGCCAGCCGCGCCCGACGCAGCGAGGCGGGAGCCCCTCCGCCGTAGAGCGCGCCCGACAGGCCGACTTCGAGATCGAGGTCGGCGACGGCGTCGTCGAGTCGCACGAGGCTCGCGCCTGCGCGGTCGCGTGCCGCCTCGGCTGCCGCGCGAGCGCGCGGGGACCGGCGTGCACGGCGCAGCGCCCAGACGAGCACGGCGACGCCGATCGCCGTCAGGCCGAACACGACGAGCGCCGGCACGATCCAGCCGAGTGGCTCAGGCATCCGTGTCGTCCACGAGCAGCAGCGCGCGCAGCTGCGCCGCGTCGTCGACCGCGGCGGCCGCGCCGTCGGCCTCGTGGGGCCAGCTGAAGCCCCACCGCACGAAGATCACGGGTACGCCGTGGGCGGCCGCGCCGTCGATGTCATGGTGGCGGTCGCCGACCAGCACCGGTCGACTGGTGTCGACGCCCTGGTCGGCCAGGCGCCGCAGCGCTTCGGCCACGATGTCGGCCTTCGAGGCGAGCGTGCGCTCGTCGGGCGTCGCGCCGACCATCGTGCGGAACGACGACGCGAGTCCGAAGTGCTGCATGAGCTCGACGACCTGCTGCTCAGGCTTCGACGAAGCCGTCGCCTGCGGGATGCCGCAGGCCGCGGCATCCTGGATCAGCTCGGCGACACCGGCGAAGACCTTGGCACCCGCCGTGTACCCGTCCTCCCGGGCGAGCGAACGGTAGTACGCCACCGCGGCGGAGGACTCGTCGGGGGTCATGCCGACGTTGGTCTGGAACGACTCGAACTGCGGCGGACCGATCCAGTGGGCGAGTTCGCTGCGCACCGGCGCCTTCTTGCCGAAGTGCTCGAGGGTGATCGTGAGCCGGCGCAGGATGCCCTCGGATGCGTCGACGATCGTCCCGTCGACGTCCCAGAGGATGCAGGTCCAGGGAGATCTCGTCGACATGCTCCCAGCCTACGTCGGGGTGGCCGTCGGCCTGAGCTGCGGGCGCGGCCCGCAGCGGTCAGAACAGGCGGGGTGCGCCCGACTCGACGCCCTTCATGCCGTCGTAGTCCAGCGTGACGCAGCGGATGCCGCGATCGGTCGCCAGCACCCGGGCCTGGGGTTTGATCTCCTGCGCGGCGAAGACGCCCGAGACGGGGGCGAGGTGGGGGTCGCGTCCCAGCAGCTCGAGGTACCGGGTGAGCTGCTCGACGCCGTCGATGTCGCCGCGGCGCTTGACCTCGACGGCGACCGTGCCGCCGGCGGGGTCGCGCAGCAGCAGGTCGACCGGGCCGATCGCGGTGGGGAACTCACGCCTCACGAGGGTGAGGTGCTCGCCGATGACGTCGACCTGCTCGGCGAGCAGTCGCTGCAGGTCGGCCTCGACGCCGTCCTTCTGCAGGCCCGGGTCGATGCCGAGCTCGTGGGACGTGTCGTGGATGACCTCGTAGATGCGCACGAGCAGGGCGTCGCCGGTCTTCGCGTGCGACACCCGCCAGTGCTCCAGCACGCCGGCGGCGGCCGAATCGGCATCCGGAGTCTCGACCGTGAGGGTGCAGGGCGGTGACATCCAGTTGAGCGGCTTGTACGAGCCGCCGTCGGAGTGCACGAGCAGCGAACCGTCGCCCTTGTGCACGAGCAGCCGGGTCGCGAGCGGCAGATGCGCGTTGAGACGGCCCGTGTAGTCGACGGAGCAGCGGGCGATGACGAGACGCATCCGACGAGCGTAGCCCGGTCAGTGCTGGTGACCGGCGCCGACCTTGGAGCCGGCGATCGGCTTGGCGGCTCCCGAGGCCAGACCCGACATGACGATCAGCACGACGATGATCCAGAGCGTCGGCAGGAGCCCCACCTGATGGCTGATCCAGCCCAGCGCCGGCGGGCCGCACAGGAACGCGACGTAGCCGATCGTGGCGGCGGCGCTCACCGACGCGGCGGCCTTGGTCGGATCGTCGGCGGCCGCCGACATGCCCAGCGGGAACCCCAGCGATGCCCCGACCCCCCACAGTGCGACGCCGACGAGGGCCAGCGGCAGGGTCGGGGCGAGGATGAACAGGATCAGGCCGCCGGCTGCGGCGACCGCCAGGATGCGCAGCGTCCACACGCGGCCGAAGCGGTCCACGAGCGGGCCGCCCGCCGCGCGCACCACGGTCATCGCGATCGAGAACACGGTCAGTGCGATCGCCCCCTGCGCCTCGGTGCCGTCGTGTCCGTCGACGACGGCGAGCGGGAGCCAGTCGTTGGCGCCGCCCTCGGCGAAGGCCATGCCGAGCATGATGACGCCGATGAAGTACGTGCGCGGGTCGCGCCAGACGGCGAGGGATGCCCGCAGGCGCTCGCGCCGGGTCTGCGACGGCTCGTCGCCCGCGGTGTCGTCGACGGCGTCCCGGCGCGGGATGGCGCGGATCGCCACGAAGCCCGACGCCACGACGACCGCGCCCACGGCCCACAGGTGCGGGCCGACGCCGATGCCCCATGCCGCCATGCCGACGCCGATGCCGGCGCCCGCGACGGTGCCGAGGCTGAACAGTGCGTGGAACAGCGGCATCATCGTGCGCTCGAGCGCCTGCTCGTTCGCGGCGCCCTCGACGTTCATCATGACGTCGGTGCCCGCCATTCCGAGGCCCATGATCGCCAGGCCCACGGCGGTCATGCCGTACGAGGCCAGCGGGTCCGCCCCCACACCGACCACGATGACGCCGATGCCGAAGGTCGACAGCCCGAGCAGCAGCCCGCGCCGCGCACCCCAGCGGGCGACGACGACGTTGGCCAGCGACAGCCCGACGATCGAGGCCGCACCCGAGACGAACAGCAGGATGCCGACCTGGAAGTCGTTGATCTGCAGGTTGTCCTTCACCGCCGGGATGCGCGACGCCCACGTCGCGAATCCGAGACCGGTCGCGAAGAAGAAGGCGAAGATCGCGTTGCGCCAGTGGACGATCTGCGTCCGGGTGAGGCTGTCCTGCATGCCCGCCAGCGTATCGAATCGATTCGACGGCGGCAAACCCCGTGGGTTACGATCAAGCCGTCATGAGTACGCGCCGGGCGACCATATCCGACGTCGCGCGCGAGGCCGGGGTCTCGCCGTCGACGGCATCCGTCGTCTTCAGCGGCAAGACGCCCGTCTCGGAAGCCACGCGCCGACGGGTGCTCGAAGCCGCGTCGGCCCTCGGCTACACCGGCCCCGATCCTCGTGCCGCGTCGCTGCGCACCGGCCGATCGGGCATCGTCGGGGTCGTCTTCGAGGAGCACCTCGGGACGGCGTTCCTCGACCCGGTCAAGACGCTGATGATGGACGGGCTCGCCGACGCGGTCGCCCCGCTCGGAGCCGGACTGCTGCTGCTGCGCGACCAGGGCCCCGTCTTCGGCGGTCCCTCGCTCACGACGGCGCCGATCGACGCCGCCGTGCTGATCGGATGCAGCGGATTCCTGCGCGAGTCGCTCGACATCGTGCGCTCGAGGGGGATCCCCGTCGTCGTGATCGAGGGCGACGCCGGCGAGGGAGTGCCGCGCATCGGGCTCGACAACCGCGAGGCCCAGCGGCAGGCGGCGAGTCACCTGCGGGGCCTCGGACACACCGATGTCGCGGTCGTGACGCTGCCCATCGATGCGGCCAGACCCCGGGGGCCCGTCGGGCCGGGCGCCGACATCACCGTCGACGTGACCCGCGAACGACTGGCGGGCGCCCTCGACGTGTTCCCCGACGCGCGCGTCCACTCGGCCGCCGGCAGCTTCATCGACGAGGGGCTGGCCGCGGGCCGCGCGCTCTTCGCAGATCCTCAGGCACGACCCACCGCGGTGATCGCCCAGAGCGACCTGCTGGCGGCCGGGGTCATCCGCGCCGCCGAGGAGGCGGGCATGCGCGTGCCCGAAGACGTCAGCGTCACGGGCTTCGACGGGATCGTCGTCGACGGTCTCGCGCCGCGCGTGCTGACGACGCTCGAACAGCCCGCGACCGACAAGGGACGCGCGGCCGGTCACGCCGTCGCCGCGATGATCGAGGGTCGCGACGCGGCATCCCTCAGCTTCACGTGCGTGTTCCGCGAAGGCGACACGACGGGGCCCGCGCCCCGCTGAGATCGAGCCCCGCGGTCCGGCCGGCCGACGCCCGCCGGTAGACTCGTCCCGACACCCTGATCGCCCGAGCCGAATGCGTGAGCCGCGGCCGACGACCTAGAGGAGGCCGCCCCATGCTGGTCCTCCTCGGCGCGTTCGCGGTCGTCCCGCTCCTGCTCCCGTGGCTCGTCCACCGCATCGGCGCGCGCGCCTTCTACGTCGCCGCCGCTCTGCC
Source organism: Planococcus sp. APC 4015 (assembly GCA_030407505.1). Taxonomy (GTDB): domain Bacteria; phylum Actinomycetota; class Actinomycetes; order Actinomycetales; family Microbacteriaceae; genus Microbacterium. Next base: position 109,352 of record JASDDH010000004.1, on the reverse strand, counting down.
GGCCGTGGCCTTCGTGCACGCCGCAGCCCAGACACCCGCGGTCCTGGCCGGCCGGATTCCGTTCGAGGCATACGACTGGATCCCGTCGCTCGGCATCGTGCTCTCGATGCGGATGGACACCCTGTCGTGGGTCATGGCGCTCGTCGCCACCGGCGTCGGAGCCCTGGTGATGCTCTACTGCCGGTGGTACTTCGGGGGCAAGACCGAGGGGCTCGCGCAGTTCTCAGCCGTGCTGCTCGCATTCGCCGGTGCCATGTACGGGCTCGTCCTCACCGACGACCTCGTCGTGCTCGTGATGTTCTGGGAACTCACCAGCGTGCTGTCGTACCTGCTCATCGGGTACTACAACAAGCGCGCCGCGAGCCGCCGCGCAGCCCTGCAGGCGCTGCTGGTGACCACCCTCGGCGGACTCGTGATGCTCATCGGCGTGGTGCTGCTCGTCGTGGACACCGGCACGTCGAGCATCTCGACGATGCTGGCCGAGGCCCCGACGGGTGCGGTGATCGACGCCGCCCTCGTGCTGATCCTCGTCGGCGCGCTCAGCAAGTCGGCCATCTTCCCGTTCCACTTCTGGCTGCCCGGCGCCATGGCCGCGCCCACTCCGGTCAGCGCCTACCTGCACGCCGCGGCGATGGTGAAGGCGGGCATCTACCTGATCGCGCGGCTGGCTCCGGTCTTCGCGCTCGCCCCCACGTGGCGCCCGATCGTCGTGGGCCTGGGCGTCTTCACGATGATCCTCGGCGGCATCCAGGCGCTCCGCGAGACCGACCTGAAGCGCATCCTCGCCTTCGGCACGGTCAGTCAGCTCGGCTTCCTCACGGTCGTGCTCGGCTACGGGGTCCGCGATGTCGCTCTCGCGGGGCTCGCCCTGCTCGTGAGCCACGCGATGTTCAAGTCGGCGCTGTTCCTCATCGTCGGCGTCATCGACCGTCAGCTCTCGACCCGCGACATCGGCGAACTGAGCGGAGTCGGCAGGCAGGCGCCGACGATCGCCGTGTTCGCGTTCCTCGCGATCGGCTCGATGGTCGGCGTCATCCCCACCATCGGGTGGGTGGCGAAGGAGGGTGCGCTGGCCGCGCTGCTGCACGAGGCCACAGCCGCGTCACCGTGGGGCATCGTCGCGCTCATCGGCGTCGTGCTCGGCTCGGTGCTGACCGCCGCGTACGGCATCCGGTTCCTGTGGGGCGCGTTCTGGACGAAGAAGGATGCCGCGGGCGAGCCGCTCGAGCGCACCGAATGGCCCGATCCTCCGCTGGGCTTCCTGCTCGCGCCGGTCGTGCTCGCCGGGCTCACGGTCGTCGCCGGTGTCGCCGCGCCCTGGCTGGACACCGTGTTCTCGCCCTACGCCGACCTCGCTCCGCTGTCGTCTCCGGGTGTCGCCGCGCCCGACTACCCGGCTCATCTCGAGCTCTGGCACGGGTTCGAGCCCGCGCTGTTCCTCTCGCTCGGGTCGATCGCGCTCGGGGCCGTCCTGTTCCGGCTCACCCGCACCCGGATGCCCGGGCGCATCGTCCCCTTCACGGCCGTCGAGGTGTACAACGCCACCCTGCGCGGCATCGCGCGACTCTCGGTGCTGACCACGAGTCTCACCCAGCGGGGCTCGCTCCCGGTCTACGTCGGCACGATCTTCGTGGTGTTCGTCGCCGCCGAGGGCGCCGCGCTGGTGATGGGCGGGAGCTGGGTCATCGACATCGACGGCTGGCACACGCCCATGCAGCTCGTCGTCGCCCCGATCATGATCATCGCCGGTCTCATCGCCGTGCGCGCCCGCAAGCGCTACACCGGCGTCGTCCTGGTGTCGGTGACGGGCCTGGGCATGGTGCTGCTGTTCGCGACGAGCGGGGCGCCCGACCTGGCGCTCACGCAGATCCTCATCGAGACCGTCACCCTCGTCGCCTTCGCCCTCGTGCTGCGCCGCATCCCCTCCCGCATGGGCGAGCACAACGCCTCGGTCGCGCCGGTGGCCCGCGCGGTGCTGGCCGCCGCGGTCGGGCTCACGATGGCGATGGTCGCGCTCGTCGCGACGGGCGCCCGGGTGGACGAGCCCATCTCGGACCGCTTCCCCGAGCTCGCCTACGAGCTCGGCCACGGCAAGAACGTCGTCAACGTCGCCCTCGTCGACATGCGCGGCTGGGACACCATGGGGGAGCTGTCGGTGCTCATCCTGGCCGCCACCGGCGTCGCGTCCCTGGTGTTCGTCACCCACCGCGCCGACACGCTGTCGCGGTTCAACGCCCTGCCGACGGGCGCGACGCGCAGCCGGCGGGTGCTCGTGGAGACATCCGACGGTCTGCGTCAGAAGGACGACACCCGGGGGAGCGGACGCACGGCCTGGCTCGTCGGCGGACAGCGGGTGCGCCCCGAGAACCGCTCGATCCTGCTCGAGGTCATCGTGCGGATCCTCTTCCACACGATCATCGTCGTTTCGCTCTACCTGCTGTTCGCCGGCCACAACCTGCCCGGCGGCGGTTTCGCCGGAGGCCTGGTCGCCGGCATGGCGCTCGTCATGCGCTACGTCGCGGGCGGACGCTACGAGCTCGGGGCCGCCGCGCCCACGGACGCCGGTCGTCTGCTCGGAGTGGGCATGGCCATCGCCGTCTCGTGCGCCATCGTGCCCCTGTTCTTCGGCCTGGCGCCCCTGACCAGCGACTACATCGAAGGTGAGCTCGGGTTCCTCGGGCACGTCGAGTTCGTCTCGTCGACCCTGTTCGACGTCGGGGTGTACCTGGTCGTGATCGGTCTCGTGCTCGACGTGCTGCGCAGCCTCGGCGCCGAAGTCGACCGTCAGGCACAGGCCCTCCGAGAATCCCAGGGACCGCGTCAGAGGGAGGCGACCCGATGAACGTATCGCTCGTGCTGATCATCATCATGGCCGTGCTCTTCGCGTGCGGCGTCTACGCGATGCTGGAACGCAGCCTCACCCGCGTGCTCATCGGATTCCTGCTGCTCGGCAACGCGGCGAACCTCCTCCTGCTCATCGTGATGGGACGCCCCGGGGTCGCCCCCTTCTTCGGCGCCGCCGACTCGCCCGACGAGTACTCCGACCCGCTGCCGCAGGCGCTGACGCTCACGGCCATCGTCATCACCTTCGCGATCTCGGCGTTCCTCCTCGCCCTCATCTATCGCTCCTGGCAGCTCGGCCAGGCCGACACGGTCGAAGACGACGAGGCGGATGCCGCGGTGCGCGCCCGCTCGGCCGCGACCGAGGACGTCATGGACGACGAGACCGGCATCGAGGACGAGGACGACGACGCGACGACCGACTTCGTCGGGCTCGCGACCGCGCCGATCACCGTGCTCGGAAGCCGCGACATGTCATCGCTGCGCGACGACGCCCCCGTCGACCGCCCGCGTTCGGCCGACGGCCGGTCGAAGGGAGGCGACGACTCGTGAGCGCACTGGTCCCCCTCCTCGTCACCCTGCCGCTGCTCGGTGCGGCCGTCGCCCTCATCGCCGGCCGTCACCGCAAGACGCAGGTCGTGGTGTCGATCGTCACGCTCAGTGTCGTGCTCGTGATCTCGGCCGTGCTGCTGTGGGCCGTCGACACCAACGACCAGGCGATCGCGGTGTCGGTCGGCGGCTGGCCGATCCCGTTCGGGATCGTGCTCTACGTCGATCGGCTCGCGGCGATCCTCGTGCTGATCTCGGCTCTCGTGCTGCTCGCCGTGCTCCTCTTCTCGGTCGGGCAGGGCGCGGCCGACGGCGACGACGACACCCCGGTGTCGATCTTCCACCCGACCTACCTGATCCTGGCCGCCGGGATCTTCAACGCGTTCATCGCGGGCGATCTGTTCAACCTCTACGTCGGCTTCGAGATCCTGCTCGTCGCGTCGTACGTGCTCATCACCCTGGGCTCGACCGAGTCGCGCATCCGCGCGGGCGTCGTCTACATCGTGGTCTCGCTGGTGTCGTCGATCCTGTTCCTCGCCGCGATCGCGATGATCTACGGCGCCCTGGGCACCGTCAACATGGTGCAGATCTCGCAGCGCATGATGGAGCTTCCGCAGGAGACGCAGTTCGTGCTGCACGTCATGCTGCTGCTCGCGTTCAGCATCAAGGCGGCGGTGTTCCCGCTGTCGTTCTGGCTTCCCGACTCGTATCCGACGGCACCCGCCCCGGTGACGGCCGTCTTCGCCGGCCTGCTCACCAAGGTCGGCGTCTACGCGATGATCCGCACCGAGACCGAGCTCTTCCTCGACAACGACGTCAATCTGCTGCTGCTCATCGTCGCCCTGGCCACGATGATCGTCGGGGTGCTCGGCGCGCTCGCGCAGGCGGAGCTCAAGCGAATCCTGTCGTTCACCCTCGTCAGTCACGTGGGCTACATGGTGTTCGGCCTCGCCATCGCCACCCCGGCGGCGATCGGCGCGACGATCTACTACATGGTCCACCACATCGTGGTGCAGACCACCCTCTTCCTCGCGGTGGGGCTCATCGAGCGCCGGGCGGGGAGCACGTCGATCCTGCGGGTCAAGGGGCTCATGCGCGCCGCCCCGATCATCGCGGTGCTCTACTTCATCCCCGCGGTCAACCTCGGGGGCCTTCCGCCGTTCTCCGGCTTCATCGGCAAGTTCGCCTTGTTCGACGCGGCGGCCGAGGTCGGCACCCCGATCATGATGGTGCTGATCGTCGCGGGCATCGTCACGTCGCTGCTGACCCTGTACGCCCTGATGCGCGCCTGGAATCTCGCGTTCTGGCGCGAGGAGGACGACTCGGCCGAGACCGAGGAGCGCATCTCGTACCTCGGCGCGGCGCCGGCGGCGGCCGTCGAGACGGAGCGACGGGTCATCCCGCGCATCATGACCGCAGCGACGGCGGGCATGGTGGCCGTCACCGTGGCCCTGACGATCTTCGCGGGACCCCTGTACGCGGTCTGCGAGCGGATCGGCGCGGCGCTGCTGCAGCCGGTCACCATCAGCCAGCTCGAGGGGGAGGTCGACCAGTGAGTCCCGACTCCCGTCCCTCGACTCTGCTCGCTCAACTGTGGCGCCAGCTGCCGTTCTTCTTCTGGCTCGTCGCGCTGTGGATGTTGCTGTGGGGCCAGTTCACGTGGCTCGCGTTCTTCACCGGCGTGGCCGTGGCGGTCTTCGTGACCCGCATCTTCCGCCTGCCGCCGGTCGACCTCTCGGGTCGCGTCAACCCCTGGTGGGGCGCGGTGTTCATCGTGACGTTCTTCCTCGCCCTCGTGCGCGGCTCGCTCCTGGTGGCATGGCAGGTGCTCGATCCGCGGTCGCAGCCGGTGAGCTCGATCATCGCGGTGGCGCTGCGCACCGACGACGACCTGATCATGACGCACACCGCGGTCACCGCGTCGCTCATTCCTGGATCGCTCATCGTCGAGGCCGACCGGACTCGCCGCATCCTGTATCTGCACGTCATCGGGGCGTCGACGGCCGAGCAGGTCGAGCACCAGCGACGGGCGATCCTCGGGTGGGAGGCGCGCATCGTCCGGGCCGTGGGTTCGCGTGCGCAGCTGGCCGTCATCGACGCGGCGACGGTCGACAGCCCGCGTCAGGGCGGGGCGACACCATGACCGCACTGCTCATCGCCGTCTACGCCGTCTTCGGCGTCGCCGCCGTGCTGACCATCTGGCGCATCATCACCGGCCCGTCGATTCTGGACCGTGCCGTGGCCTCCGACGTGCTGCTCACGCTCGTCCTGTGCGTGCTGGGCGCCGACATGGCGATCAACAACCACACCCGGTCGCTGCCGGCGATGCTCATCATCGCGGCGATCGGCGTGTTCGGGTCGATCTCGATCGCCCGGTTCGTGGCGAGACGGGACAACAACGAGCAATGAGCATCTTCCTCACCGCTGCCGCCACGACGTCGGAGGGCATCAGCACCGCAGACACCTGGATCGACATCGTGTCGCTCGTGCTGATCCTGTTCGGCGCGCTGCTGTGCCTCACGGCGGCGATCGGCCTGCTGCGGTTCCGCGACGTCGCCACGCGTCTGCACGCCGCGACCAAGCCTCAGGTGCTCGGCCTCATCCTGATCGCACTCGCGATAGCCCTGTCGCTGCGCACCTGGCCGGTCGTGGCGTTCCTCGTGCCGATCGTGCTGATGCAGTTGGCGACCGCGCCGCTGTCGGCCCACATGGTCGGCCGTCAGGCCTATCGCAACGGGACGATCGACGAACGGTCGCTCTTCGTCGACGAGCTCGCCGACTCCCGTCGCACGCCCCCCGCTGCCGGCGGCTGACGCCCGACGCCGTCAGTCGGTGCCGGAATCGAACGCGGACGCCTCGTTCGCGGCATCCGTCGCCTCGGCGAGGTCTTCGCGATCGGCGTCGTAGCCGACCGCGTGCTCGGTGATCTCGCGCGCTCCGCCCGCCTCCATGCGGCCCATCAGGTCGCCGGTGGCGCCGCCGAGCAGGCCGAGGCCGGCGTACTCCTCGAGGCGCGCACGCGAGTCGGCGATGTCGAGGTTGCGCATCGTGAGCTGCCCGATGCGGTCGGTCGGACCGAACGCGGCGTCGCCGACGCGCTCCATCGAGAGCTTCTCGGGCGAGTACGACAGGGTCGTCGCGGTCGTGTCGAGGATCGTCCAGTCGTCGCCGCGCCGCAGGCGGAGCGTGACGGTGCCCGAGATCGTCGAACCCACCCACTTCTGGATCGACTCGCGCAGCATGAGCGACTGCGGCTCGAGCCAGCGGCCCTCGTACATGAGGCGCCCGAGGCGGCGGCCCTGCTCGTGGTAGGTCGCGAGGGTGTCTTCGTTCAGGATGCCGTTGACGAGACGCTCGTAGGTGATGAACAGCAGTGCCATGCCGGGCGCTTCGTAGATGCCGCGGGATTTGGCCTCGATGATGCGGTTCTCGATCTGGTCGCTCATGCCCAGGCCGTGGCGGCCGCCGATGCGGTTGGCCTCGAAGACGAGCTCCACCGGGTCGTCGAACCGGACGCCGTTCAGGGCGACCGGACGACCCTTCTCGAATGTCACCGAGACGTCTTCGGTCTCGATCTCGACCTCGGGATCCCAGTACTTCACGCCCATGATCGGCTCGACGGTCTCGAGCGACACGTCGAGGTGCTCGAGCGTCTTCGCCTCGTGCGTCGCGCCCCAGATGTTCGCGTCGGTCGAATAGGCCTTCTCGACCGAGTCGCGGTACGGGAACCCGTGCTCGACGAGCCACTCGCTCATCTCGGTGCGGCCGCCGAGCTCGGTGACGAAGTCGGCGTCGAGCCACGGCTTGTAGATGCGCAGGGCGGGGTTCGCGAGCAGGCCGTAGCGGTAGAACCGCTCGATGTCGTTGCCCTTGTAGGTCGATCCGTCGCCCCAGATGTCGACGCCGTCCTCCTTCATCGCGCGCACCAGCAGCGTGCCGGTGACAGCGCGACCGAGGGGGGTGGTGTTGAAGTAGGTCTTGCCGCCGGAGCGGATGTGGAACGCGCCGCATGCGAGGGCGACGAAGCCCTCCTCGACGAGGGCCGTCTTGCAGTCGACGAGTCTCGCGACCTCGGCGCCGTACTCGAGCGCGCGGCCCGGGATGGCGTCGATGTCGTCTTCGTCGGGCTGACCGAGGTCGCCGGTGTAGGTGCAGGGCACGGCGCCCTTGTCACGCATCCAGGCGACGGCGACGGATGTGTCGAGGCCCCCCGAGAAGGCGATGCCGACGCGTTCGCCGACGGGCAGGGACTGGAGAACCTTCGACATGGTTCCGATTCTAGTGACGACGGATGCCGCGCCCCGCCGTCAGGCGCAGCGCGGCATCCCGTGCGTGGTGTTGGATCAGCCCGCGACGACGGGGACGACGAGGCCGCCCCAGGTGTCGAGCTCGAAATCGGCGGTGGCCTGCGACGTCAGCAGCTCGTACAGCGCGGTGATGCGGGGGTCGTCCTCGAGCTCGGGTCGCGTGGCGAGAACGTTGAAGTAGTCGCTGTCGTCGCCCTCGATGAGGATCGCGGTGTCACTCGTGAGACCGGCCGGCAAGGCGAACGAGATCGTCACGAACGCGGTGTCGACATCGGGCAGCGCCTGCGGCAGCGTGGCGTTCTCGATCTCGCGGAACTCGAAGTCCTTCGGGTTGTCGGTGATGCCGCTCGGGTCGCTGACGTCGTCGGCGACCTCGATCAGACCTTCGGCCGCGAGCAGCTTGAGCGCGCGGCCCGCGTTGGTCGGATCGTTCGGGATGGCGATCGAGGCGCCGTCCTCGAGCTCGTCGAGACTGTCGACCTTGTCGGAGTAGAACGCCGCCGACGGCAGGTACGCCTCGCCGACGCTCACGAGGTCCTCGCCGGTGTTGGCGTTGAAGTTCTCGAGGAACGTCGAGTTCTGGAACAGGTTGGCGTCGATCGAGCCGTCGGCCAGTGCCGTGTTCGGGGTGTTGTAGTCGGTGAACGCGACGAACTCGATCGTGAGGCCGACCTCAGCCGCTGCGGACTCGTTGATGTGCTGCAGGATCTCGCCGGCCGGCGTCTGCAGGGCGCCGACCTTGATCGTGCCGAGCGAGTCGGCGTCGCCCGAAGCGGCCGGAGCGGGCTCGGTGGCGCCACCGGCGCAGGCGGTGAGCGTGAGGGCGACGGCTGCGGCTGCGCCGGCGAGGGTGAAGCGGATGCTGTTGTGCACGGGGTTTCCTCTCGGATGGACGGGTTCAGGCGGTGACCCGGCGACGGGACTTCGTCGGGCCGCGGCGGGCGAGGCGGCGCGCGCCCCAGGTGGCGAGGCCCTGGAGGATCATCACGATCGCGAAGATGATGATGACGACCAGGACGATGTGGATCCAGCTGTACTGCTGGTAGCCGTAGCGGATGGCGACGTCGCCGAGGCCGCCGCCGGCGACGGTGCCGACCATGGCCGAGAAGTTGATGATCGAGGTGACGGTCGTCGACAGTCCCAGCAGCATGGCCGGGGCGGCCTCGGGGACGAGCACCTTCGTCACCAGCTCGGTGCGGCTCGCGCCCAGCGACGAGGCGACTTCGAGCAGGCCGGAGTCGACCTCCTTGATCGCGATCTCGACCATGCGCGCGAAGAACGGGATCGCCACGATCGACAGCGGCACGATCGCCGCCGTCGGCCCGATGAAGGTGCCGACGACCAGGCGGGTGAACGGGATGAGCGCGACCATGATGATGATGAACGGCACCGAGCGGCCGAAGTTGACGATCAGGTCGAGCGACCGGTTGATGATCCTGCCGGCGAGCGGGGAGCCGAACGGGCGATCGAGGAACCGGCCGGGCTCGGTGCCCACGAGCACGATGCCCAGCGGCAGCCCGACGATAACGGTGATGACGAGCGAGACGCCCACCATGTACAGCGTCTGGCCGGTGGCGACCAGGAGGACCTGGAAGAGCTGGTCGTTCACGCTGCCTCCTTGAGGACCTCGACGAGGAGCCCCTGACCTCGCAGGTCGGCGATCACGGCATCCGTCGCCCCTCCGGGGATCTCGAGGCGGGTGCGCCCTGCCTGCGTCCCGCCGATCTGCTCGACCAGGGCGCCGAGGATCGACACGTCGAGCCCGTGGGTGCGCGCAAGGCGGGCGATGACGGGGTGGTCGGCGTTGCCGCCGGCGAAGGTGATGTCGATCACGGCCGAGTCGGCGGCGACGGTCGCCGGGATCGCGCCGAGCGGGAACAGCTGCGAGGTCAGCCGCGAGCCCGCGGTGGTGATGATGTCTTCGAGTCGGCCGCTCTCGACGACCCGGCCGTGCTCGAGGAGCGCCGCCGAGCGGCAGACCGATTTCACGACCTCCATCTCGTGCGTTATCAGCAGCACGGTGAGGCCGAGCTCCGCGTTGATGCGGCGGTAGAGATCGAGGATCGACGCCGTCGTCTCGGGGTCGAGGGCGCTGGTGGCCTCGTCCGACAGCAGCACGGTGGGGCGCGCGGCCAGGGCGCGGGCGATCCCGACGCGCTGCTGCTGCCCACCCGAGAGCTCGTGCACCGAGGCGTCGCCGCGGTGGCCGATGCCGACGAGGTCGAGCATCTCCTGCGCGCGCCCGTGGCGCTCGCTGCGGGCGACGCCGTCGAGCTCGAGCGCGAGTTCGACGTTGCCGCGCACGCTGCGGCTGCCGAGCAGGTTGAATCGCTGGAAGACCATGCCGATCTTGCGGCGGGCGACACGCAGGTCGCCCTCCCTCAGCGCGGTGAGCTCCGCCCCGTCGACCGTGACGGTGCCCGTGTCGGGCCGTTCGATCAGGTTGACCAGTCGCGCGAGGGTGCTCTTGCCGGCGCCGCTCTGTCCGACGATGCCGTAGATCTCACCGGTCGGGATCGTGAGCGACACGTCGTCGACCGCGGGCAGGTCGCCGAAGGTCTTGGAGACGTTTTCGAGTCGGATCATGCAGACGGGCCAGTTCGAGGAGGGGCCCGGTCGGGGTGACGGGCGGATGATTCGATCCAACCGTCGGATTCACACGCATCGAAATCGCGTTACGCCGCATGTCGCGGAGGGTGGCGGGCGGCATCCCGACCCGCTAGCGCTCGCCGTGTCAGCCGAGCGAGACACCGGTGATCGTCACCGGGGATGCGGGTGCGCCGTCCGACGCGCCGCCTTCCGCCCCGGCCGAGGCGATCGTCTGCACGACCGCGAGCCCCTCGGGGGAGAGCGTGCCGAACACTGTGTAGGACGGGGGGAGCGTGGTGTCCTCGTACACGAGGAAGAACTGCGAGCCGTTCGTGTCGGGACCGGCGTTGGCCATCGCGACGGTGCCCGCCGGATAGGTCTCGCTGCCGTCGAGCTCGTCGGCGTAGCTGTACCCGGGCCCGCCCATGCCCGTACCCGACGGGTCGCCGCACTGCAGCACGAAGATGCCCTCGGTGGTCAGGCGGTGGCACGGGCTGTCGTCGTAGTAGCCCTGCTCGACGAGCGAGACGAAGCTGCCGACCGTGCACGGCGTGCGGTCGGCGTCGAGCGTCATCGGGATGTCGCCCGACGATGTCTGCAGAGTCGCCTCGACCGTTCCGGTGGCGGCGGCATCCGGAATCGAGACCTCGCGCACCCCGCCCGCGGCCTCGGCGTACGAGCAGCCCTCCGACTGCGAGGGGGCGGCGTCGGGCGCCGCGCTCGTGCACCCCGCGAACATCGCGAGGGCGAGGGCGGCGAGGGGGAGGGCGAGGAGGCGACGGCGCATGCTCCCAGCCTACGGCCGTCACTCGACGTCACTTCCGACTCACGCGTAACGCTGGTGCGGACGACGCGAGTGTGCTTTGCTGGCCGGAACCGCCTCGAGCGCGACCCCTCGTGCCGGCGGGACAGCCGATGCGGGGGCCGCGTGCAGCACAGAACCAGCGCTCCCCAAGGCCGAGGCCGGCGACTGGCCGCCCTCGTCGCCGTCGTCGGAGTGATCGTCGCGACCCTGACCGCTCCCGCCGCCCTCGCAGCTCCCGTCCTGCCCGATCCCCCACCCGATGCCGTGAGCGCGGTGGCGAGCCTGGCCAAGACGGCGTCCGTCTCGCAGGTCGCACCGGGCGAGACCTTCGCCTACCAGCTGACGGTGGGGTGCTCGTCGATCACCGACAACGGATGCCGCGGCGCGGTCCTGACCGACGTGATCCCCGCCCCCTTCGTCCTGGTGAGCGCACTCGTCGGCGGAGGGGCGAACACCGCCGAGACCCCCGTCATCGCCGGCAACGCACTCACCGTGAACTGGAACACGCCCCTGGGCGACGGAACCGTCGGCATCCTGGATGCGACGACCGCGGTCGTCGACGTGTTCGTGCAGCTGCCCGCCGACGCCTCGTACGACGTGAGCGGCATCGAGGTGCTCAACGACGCCGCGCTGGAGGGGACCAACTTCGTCGACGCGCAGGACCAGGTCGGCGTGACGCCCGTCGTCGCCCTCGAACTCGTGACCGACGCCACCAAGGCGCTCACTCCGGCGAGTCTCGTCGCGACGCCGGGCGCGCCGGTGACCGCCGCCCTCGGTGGGACGAACGGATCGAACGCCACCGTCGAGACGCTCGTCATCCAGGACCCCGTCGACCCCTCGGCCTCGCCGAATCCGTTCGAGCTCCTCGGCTTCGCGTCCTTCGGCGCGGTGACGGCGCCGACGGGTGCCACCTCCACCACGTACTCCGTCTTCGTCGGCGGCGCGTGGGTGGACGTCCCGGGCGGGGTGATCCCCGGCACGATCGACACCGCCGACGTGCGCGGGACGCGCATCTCGTTCTCGGGTGCCATCCCCCCAGGTGCCTCGGCGTCGGCCTCGCTGGCGCTGGCGCTGACGGATGCCGCGGCCGGCCGGCCCGACGGGACGGCAGCCGTCAACTCCTCGTCGTCGACCGTCGGCCTGTCGGGCGCCACGGCGGCCGACACCGCCGAGGCGAGCGTCACACTGCAGCAGAACACCGTGCAGGTCAGCGCCGCCAAGCAGTTCTCTCCCGACCTGGTGATCGCGGGCCAGTCGACCGTCGTGACCGTCGAGGCGACCAACGCCTCGGCCATCCCTCTGGACGGCCTGACCATCACCGAGCCCTCCACGGGCTCGTTCCCGGCGGAGTACACCTTCCAGGGGTTCACCGCGCCCGTCGACTACCCGGCCGGCGCGACATCGGCCTCGGTGATCTACCGCTTCGCGGACGGGACGACCGAGGAGCTGCCGTTCGCCGACGGCGCGACGCCCGAGGACCCCGTTCTGAGCCCGTTCGCGGACGTCACATCGTTCGACGTCGTCTTCGAGGGCACGGCCATCCTCCCCGGTGCGGAGGCCGCCATCGCCTTCGGCCTCGACACCGACCCCTCGCTCACCGGGCTGCCGCGGGCGGTGACCAACGACGTGCTCGTGACGGGCACGAACCTCGGTGCGATCTCAAGCGCTCTCGCCGCCGACGATCTCGACATCTACGACGAGGTCATCGAGACCTACATCGGCAAGTCGCTCCGACCGCCGTCGATCCTCGCCGTACCCGGCCAGCTGACGACCGTCTCGCTCACCGGCGGCCTCACCGAGCGCCCGAACCCGCCGACGCAGCCGGCAGGTTCGACCGGGGATGCCGCTCGCATCGTCATCCAGGATCCGGTGGATCCCGTGGGATCGGACGAGTGGTGGAACGCCTTCGACGTCGTGTCGATCGCCCAGACGCCGGTTCCGGCCGATGCGGAGCTGACCGTCGAGTACTACGACACCACCGACGCCACCTGGAAGGCGCTCCTCGATCCCGTGGCGGGGCCGGCCATCGTCTCGGACCCGGTGCCCGCCGACGTGCGGGCGGTCGCCGGCGGCATCCGCTTCGTCTACGACTACACCGGCGCGGGCGGAGGATTCCCGCCCGGCACGGACCTCGCACCGAACATCACGACCCAGCTGCGGGCGGAGGGTCGGTACACGGCCGGCCCGCCGTTCTCGAGCACCGCCCCGACGCAGATCGAGAACTGCGCCCAGACCGGGGCGACGAGCCCCACCGCGGGTGTGCCCGCCGCCACCACTGTGCTCGCCTCGCCGTGCCCCCTCATCGAGATCGTGCCCCCCGTGCCCGGAGGCGGAGACCTCGTCGACAAGACGTTCGGGACCTCGAGCTCGGGCGGACTCCAGTCCGTGATCGCGCGCTCGGTCGACACCATCCCCTCGACGCTGAGCTGGTCCACCGGAGGCTATTCGGGGCTCGAGCGCGTGGAGATCACCGATGTCGCCGATCCGGAGGGCACGGCGATCGCCGACAGCGTCTACGACGCGTTCGACCTGTTCCGCGTGCAGCCGATCACGACCGCGACCGACCCCCTGATCGCGTACGACCAGATCCAGCAGGTCCTCCTCTACGACGGGTCGTCGTGGACGCCCGCGGCCAACAGTCCCTGCCCGGCGGGGTGCATCGGTCAGTTCCCGGGCGTCACCCTGACGACGGCCGAGCGCGCGACGACGCGGGGCGTGCGCCTCGTGGTCGTCGAGAGCCCGAGCCGGGCGACGGCGATCGCCGGTGATCTGGGTGCCCCGCCGGTCGGATCCGGCGTCGCGAGGTCGACGGGCAACAGCCGGCCGATCGCCTTGACGTGGCGCGTGCGCGACGAGACGCGGTCGACGGGTGCTCCGGTGCTGGGAGACAGCCTGTTCAACCTCCCCGACACGGGGATCGTCCGCAACACCGTCAACCTGACCGCGTATCCGACAGGTGGCGGCACCCCCCTGTCGGCCGATGACAGCGACGACGTCGTCATCATCGACGTGCCGCTCACCACGACCACCGACAAGAACTGGTCAGGGGGTCCCCTGGGCGTGCCGCCCGATGCCACCGTCTTCCCGAGCGGGTTCCCGATCAGCCGGGCCACGGTCACGACGCGCAACACCACTCCTGCGAGGATCGACGAGCTCGTCATCACCGACCCGGCGCCGGGCTCCTTCTCCGGTCCTCGCGAGGATCCGTTCAACGCGTTCCTCCTGTTCCGGTTCGCCGCGATCACACCGCCCTCCGGCACGACGTCCACCGTGGTGACGCTGTCCTGTCCCGACGGATCGCAGCTCGACTACACGGCCGCGCAGGCTCTCGGCCTCACGACCATGCCCTGCGACGTCACCGGCTTCACGGTCGCCTTCGACGGGCGGATCGCCGCCGGTGCGTCCGGCGTGGTCGCCGTCGACCTGCGGCTGCGCGACTACTGGCGGGGTACCCAGACCCGGGTGACCCTGCTGGATTCCCCGATCTCCAACACCGCGCTGGGCGTGGTGGCCGACGTCGACCCGCCGGCGACGTGTCCGCCGGTGACGGGGCAGCGCTACGCCTGCGACGAGGGCTCGGCATCGATCGTCCTGGAATCGCCCACCTTCGACGTCGTGCCGGGCAAGACCATCGCCCCCGCATTCCAGAAGGAGAACGACTTCGCACCCGTCACGGTCACCCTGCGCGGTCAGCCGGCCGGGTCCCTCCGCACCGCGTCCCTGGCGCTGGAGGACGCGGATCCGTCGTTCTGGAACGCCGTGGACTTCGTCGGCATGAGCACGTCCTGGTCCCTCCCCGCGCCCCTCGAGCGGGTGTCGGCCTGCTATCTGAGCGGGGGAGCCTTCACCGCCCCCGATGTCGCGGCGGACTCGGTGGGTGGTTCGTGGACCTGCGGACCGGCAGGGACGACGGCACAGGCCGCGGCATTCCTCTCCGCGGCGCCCGACGGCATCCACGGCGTGCGCTTCACCGTCGCCCAGGCCAACGGGCTCGGATGGAGCAATCCGCAGAACCCGCTCGTCAGCGTGCCGTTCCTCGTCGAGCGCCGCTCGACACTGCGTACGGGCGGACCGGTGCCCACGACGCGCAGCGACCAGGTCGCGGCTCCGGGGGAGGCGCAGGCCGGCACGTTCGTCGACACGATGTCGGCCTCGTCCACCTCGGTCGAGCTCGCCGCGGGTCAGTCCATCACTCTCGCGAAGAACGCCGACGCCTCGTATCGCAACGTGCACCTCACTGCGCAGGTGAACGTCGTCAAGTCGCCCAACGGCAACGTGCAGCCGGGTGCCGTCATCCCCTTCGTGCTGTCATTCACGAACACCGGCGAGTCGGCCCTGAACGACCCCGTGTTCTCGGACCGTCTCCCCACCGACGCCCAGGGCCGTCAGCTCATCCTCGACCCCGACCGCGACCCGAGTGTGTCGCCCTACTCGTTCTCGCTCACAGGTGCCGCGCCGACGCCGCCGAGCGGGCTTCCGCTGCCCACCGATCCATTCGTCGTCCGGATCCAGGAAGTCGGCGACACGGTGTTCTTCCGGATGCCGCAGGGCGCCGTCCTCGAACCCGGTCAGACCTACACGATCACCGCCCGGCTGGTGCTGCGGCCCGGCCTGACCCCGGCCGACACCGTCCAGAACGTCGCGGCGATGACGGCGTTCCAGCCCTTCGACGACTGCGCCCCCACGCTCGAGGCGGGCACCGGGGCCTGCATCGACAGCGCCACGGTGTCGCCGCTGGCCGTCCCGGCGCTCAGCACGGTGAAGTACGTGAAGGCGGATGCGCCGCACGGCCAGGCCGGCATCCCCGAGATCATCAGCACCGCCAACGGCTTCTCGTGCGACGGTCAGGCCGACGCCGACGGGTTCCACCGCTCGCCGTGCGTGCCGGTGACCCTGCCCGGAGCGACCGAGACGTGGCGCTTCACCGTCACGAACGCGGGAACCCTGCCGCTGGACAAGGTCGTCTCGATCGACAACCTGCCCACGCCGGGCGACCGCGGCATCATCGTGCAGCTTCCCCGCGAGAGCGCGTGGCCGGTCGAGTTCCTCGGCGCGGGCGGCATCATCCCGACGCCCACCACGCCGCAGGGCGCCGTGGTCACGACCTACTGGTCGGGCTCCTCGCTGCCGTGCACCGCCGACCTGAATCCGCTCGGGACGCCGTGCGGGGCAGGGGCGTGGCAGGCGCTCACACCGGCCACCGATCTCTCGGCGGTGCGCAGCCTCAAGTTCGTGGTCGACTTCCCGGTCGAGCTGCTCATGCCGGGCGAGTCGCTGAACATCGAATTCCAGACGCGGACCGCCCCCGCTCGCGTCACGACGACGGACTACCCCACGGCGTGGAACACCGTCACCACCGGCGGCTCAGCCGTCTCGAACGCCGGGCGGGTGCTCGTGCCGCCGACGGAGGGTCGACGCGTCGGCGTGGCCCACCCCACAGGACCGATCCAGATCGCCAAGACCGTTTCCGGCCCCGGCCAGGCGTTCGCCCCCGACACCTTCCCGGTCCAGCTCGAGTGCACGAGTGCCGGCGCAGCCCTCACCGGTGAGCCGCTCCTCGTCCTCACCGCCGGTGCCGCCCCGACGACCGTTCCTGGTCTGCCCTGGGGGGCGGAGTGCACCGCGACCGAGCCCGACAGCGGCCAGACCTCGTCGATCATCGGAACCGCGGTGGTCGGCGGACCGGAGGATCCGATCGGCCTCGTGACAGTCGAGAACGTGTTCGAGGTCGGAACGCTGGAGGTCTCCAAGCTCGTGGTCGGCGACGCCCTCGACGAGCAGGGCGCCCCGATCGTGTACGGGCCGTTCGACTTCGCGGTCGACTGCCTGTTCCTGGGCGATCCGGTCTCCGCCGACGGGTACGACGCGGACGACCCGATGGAGCAGGCACTGTCGAACGGCCAGACGTGGTCGCTGACGGGGCTGCCCGTCGGGGCGGAGTGCACCGTGACGGAGACGGATGCCGCCGGGGCCCTCGACACGGTCTTCGTGATCGGCGAGCCGGGCCAGACGCCGTTCCCCGTCTTCGACACCGCCGCCGACGTGGCCATCGGCCTGGGCGCGCCGTCGGAGGCGGTGGCTGTCAACGTCTTCGACGTCGGGTCGCTGACCCTCGAGAAGGTCGTCGACGCACCCGAGGGCGCCGTCTTCGCTGCCGGGCCATTCTCGCTGCGGGTGACCTGCACGCTCCCGACGGTCGGCGTCGTCTACGACGGCGTCGTGGTGCTCGGCGGCACGGAGCCCTTGACCAGGACGATTCCCGATCTCGCCGCGGGGGCGTCCTGCGAGGTGAGCGAGCCCGACCCGAGCGGCGCCAACGAGGTGGAGGTCATCGGGTCGCCGGCGCTCATCGGGACGGACGGGCCCGCCACCGTCACAGTCACCAACACGTTCCTGCAGGGCTCTCTCGAGGTGGTGAAGCAGATCGAGGGCGACGGGGCTGACCTCTACGGGGCCGGGCCGTTCGAGGTCTCCCTCGACTGCGTCATCGACAGTCCTTCCGGTGCGCGGCCGGTCGCGGTGACCGGCGGCGCGACGCGCGTGCTCAGCGCGGGCAACGACTACACCGCCTCGTACGACCCTCTGCTGGTCGGCTCGACCTGCACACTCCGCGAGACCGGGACGGGCGGGGCCACGACCTCCGAAGTCGACGGGGGATCGTCGGCGACGATCGACATCGTCGAGGGGGTGTCCCAGGTGGGACTCGTCAACACGTTCGACGTGGGCTCGCTGGTCGTGTCGAAGACGCTGTCGGGCGGCGATGCACCGTCGCACGCCGAGGACGTCTTCGAAGTGTCGGTCACCTGCACGTGGAACGGAGAAGCCATCGCGATCCCGGGAGGGGCGGCACGATCCCTGTCGGTGTCGACGCCCGCGGAGTACGCGGACCTTCCCGTGGGCGCCGAGTGCGCCGTCGCCGAGCAGGACGACGGCGGGGCGACGACGGTGTCGGCCACCCCGGCGTCAGCCGGTGATCCGCGGGTCGGGATCGCCACGATCGCCGCCGGTGCCGCGGCATCCGTCACGATCGACAACCGCTTCGACCCGCCCCTGCCGCCGACCGGATTCGACCCGGTGACGGCGGGCGCGGCCACCGCGCTCGGGATGGTGCTGCTGGCGCTGGGGATGCTGGCGATCAGGCGTCGACGGAAGGTGTGAACCGGGGGTCGCCCACCTCGGCGTCGGCGCGCTGGTCCTCTCTGGCTCGCCCGACCCAGACGACGAAGGAGCCGACGGCGACGACGCCCGCCGCGATTCCGACGATGTACAGAGCGACCGTGCCGAAGCCGTTGTCGAAGTTGGCGGGATTGAGGAACGGGTACGGGTACCACGTGGGGTCGCCGGTCGCGGGTGCCGTGATGAATGGGGCGCGGACGAGGGTGTAGACGACCCAGACGATCGGGAAGATCGCGATGACGCCCACCGTGCGCCAGGGAAGCCCTCGCCTTTTCGGGGCGAGGAGGAGGTCGAGCAGCAGGACGATCGGGATGACGACGTGCATGACCTCGTTGGACCACACCACCGTCGTCCCCTGATCGAGCGCGTACCCCCGCAGCAGGGTGTTGTAGACGATGCCGGTGATGACCATGTAGGTCGTCACGCACGCGAGCAGCACGGCGAACCAGCTCGGCTCGACGATCGCCCGGCGCCCACGGGTCAGGCCCCACACGCCGCCGATCGCGAGGGTGACGGCGGCGAGGAGGTTCGATTCGATCGTGAAGTAGCTGAAGAAGTTCGTCACGACGGTGGGCACGTCGCCGGCGTAGTCGGTGGTCGCCGCGTATGCGTTCCCCACCGTGCGGATGAGCTGCGCGACGACGGCGGCCACCGTGAGCACGGCGGCGGCGAGGCGGAAAGTCGACCAGAAGACGGACCACGCGGGGGTTCTCAGCATGGAGCCACCCTAGCGACGACGCGCGCGGGGCGGTCGTAGACTCCGCGGTGTGACGCGCTTCCTCGATCTCGCCGACCCGTCGTTCGACGTGAACTCCGACATCGTGCACGAGGCGCGCGAGAACGACTGGTACGCCCGCACGCCGTACGGATGGGCGGTGCTGCGCTACGACGAAGGTCAGGCGATCCTGAAGGACCGCCGCTTCCAGCAGGGCAACGCCCGCTGGCCCGAGCAGAACGGCATCCACGACGGTCCCTGGTCGCACTGGTGGGGCGAGACGCTGCTGAGCCTCGAAGGGCAGGACCACCTGCGGCTGCGCAAGCTCCTCGGCCCCGCGTTCCGGAGCCGCGCGATCGAGGCCATGCGACCGCGCTTCCAGGTGCTCGCGGACGACCTCATGGACGGATTCGCGGCGACGGGTCGCGTCGAGTTCGTCAGCGAGTTCGCGGAGCCGTATGCGTCCCGCATCCTGTGTCTGCTGCTCGGGCTGCCCGACGAGGAGTGGCCCGCGATCGCGCACTGGGCCGACGACCTCGGCAAGTCGTTCGGCATCAACGTGCGCCACGATCTGCCCCGCATCGAGGCTGCGCTCGAGGGTCTCGCGGGGTACATCGACGAGGTGATCGCCGATCGCCGCATCCACCCGCAGGACGACCTCGTCACCACGCTCCTGCAGGCGCACGAAGACGACGACGCCCTCACCGAGCGCGAGCTGAGCGTCAGTCTCGTCTTCCTCGCCTTCGCCGGCATGGAGACCACCCGCAATCAGCTGGGTCTCGCCCTGCAGACCCTGCTCGCCCATCCCGACCAGTGGGCGCTGCTGGCCGCGCATCCCGAGCTCGGGGGCCGCGCGGTCGAAGAGGTCATGAGGGTGAACCCCACCGTCACGTGGGTCACCAGGGAGGCGATCGACGACGTTCAGCTCGACGGCCTCCGCGTGCCGCGCGGCGGGATCGTCCAGGTGCTGTCGCACTCGGCCGGCACCGATCCGCGAGCGATGGGCGACGCCGCGGGATTCGACATCACGGTCGAAGGTCGACCCCTGCACGGCGGATTCGGCGGCGGCGTGCACCACTGTCTGGGCCACTTCGTCGCGCGCACCGACATGAGCGTCGCGCTGCCGCTGCTGGCACGACGGATGCCGGATGCCGCCCCTGACGGCCCGGGCAGGTGGCTGCCGGTGTCGGGCAACACCGGCCCGGTGCACTTCCCCATCCGCTTCACGCCCACGCGCTGATCCGCGGCTCGCGCACGGCGCTCGGTAGGATGGGGTGTAACCGTCCGATAACGGGGGAGTAGCCCAATGCCAGGCATCGTGATCGTCGGAGTCCAATGGGGAGACGAGGGCAAGGGCAAGGCCACAGACCTTCTCGGTGACCGCACCGACTGGGTCGTCAAGTTCAACGGCGGCAACAACGCCGGTCACACAGTGGTGATCGGTGACGAGAAGTACGCGCTGCACCTGCTGCCCAGCGGCATCCTGTCCCCGGGTGTGAACGCCGTGATCGGCAACGGCGTGGTCATCGACCTCGAGGTGCTCTTCTACGAGCTCGAGGCGCTGAACGCCCGAGGCCTCGACACCTCCCGCCTGCGGGTGAGCGCCAACGCGCACCTCATCACGCAGTACCACCGCACGCTCGACAAGGTCACCGAGCGGTTCCTCGGCAAGCGCATGATCGGCACCACCGGTCGCGGCATCGGTCCGGCCTACGCAGACAAGATCAACCGCGTGGGCCTTCGCGTGCAGGACCTCTTCGACGAGAACATCCTGCGCCAGAAGGTCGAAGCCTCGCTCGAGCAGAAGAACCACCTGCTGGTGAAGGTCTTCAACCGTCGCTCGATCTCGGTCGACGAGATCGTCGAAGACCTGCTGTCGTACGCCGAGCGCCTGCGTCCGATGGTCGCCGACACGGGACTCATGCTCAACGACGCGCTCGACCGCGGCGAGGTCGTCGTCTTCGAGGGCGGCCAGGCGACGATGCTCGACGTCGACCACGGCACCTACCCTTTCGTGACGTCGTCGTCGGCGACCGCGGGCGGCGCGGCGACGGGCTCCGGGGTCGGACCCAACCGCCTCGATCGCATCGTCGGCATCGTGAAGGCGTACACGACCCGCGTGGGCTCGGGTCCGTTCCCGACCGAGCTGTTCGACGAGAACGGCGACTTCCTGCGCTCGCGCGGTTTCGAGTTCGGCACCACCACCGGCCGCCCGCGCCGGGTCGGCTGGTACGACGCGCCGATCACGCGCTACGCGACGCGCATCAACGGCATCACCGACCTCGTGCTGACGAAGCTCGACATCCTCACGGGGCTCGAGCAGATCCCGGTCTGCGTCGCGTACGACGTCGACGGCGAGCGGTTCGACGAGGTTCCGGTCAATCAGTCGGACTTCCACCACGCGACCCCGATCCTCGAGTACTTCCCCGGGTGGACGCAGGACATCTCGACCGCGCGCACGTTCGAGGATCTGCCCCTCGAGGCGCAGGACTACGTGCTCGCGCTCGAGGCGCTCAGCGGCACCCGCATCTCGGTGATCGGCGTGGGCCCCGCGCGCGACGCCGTGATCGTACGCACCGACCTCGTCGACTGATGCGGTTCCTCGTCGGCGGTCACGCCGCCGGCATCGGGCTGCTGTTCGCGGGCGCTGCGGATGACCACCTGGCCGGCGGTTCCCTGGGCTTCGCGGGCGATGTCGTGCGCGCCGAGGCCCCGTCGTGGGTCACCGCGCACCCCACGCTGGACGTCGTCTACGCGACGCTCGAGAGCGCCGGACTGATCCAGGCGTTCCGGCGCACCGGCGAGAGCACGTGGGAACATCACGGCGCCGCGGTGGCCGCGGGCGAGTCGGTGTGCCACGTCGCCGTCGCGCCCACGGGCACATCGCTCGTCGCCAGCTGCTGGGGCGACGGGCGTGTGGTGCGCGTGACTCTGGATGCCGCGGGCCGGCCGCTCACCCCGACGATCGCCGCCGCCGCGACGGATCCCTCCGGCCCGGCTCGGCCTGGGGACACCGCAGGCGGGGCCGACCTGTCGGCAGCCGCCCGGGCGCTGCGGGCGGCCGCCGGCGCGGAGTTCGCCCACCTCGTCCCCGACCACGATCGCGAACCGCTCCCGGAGCCGTCGGCGGATGCGCGTCCGTCCCGTGCGCATCAGGCCGTGTTCCTGCCCGGCGGGATCGTCGCCACGACCGACCTGGGTCTCGATCTCGTGCGCTTCTGGCGCGAGACGGATGCCGGACTCCGCGCCACCGGCGAGGTCGTGCTCCCGCGGGGCAGCGGCCCCCGGCACATGGTGTGGCATCCGAGCGGTCATCTGTACGTCGTCACCGAGATGTCGTGCGAGGTCTTCGTGTTCGCCCTCGATCCGTCGTCGACGTGGCGCCTGGTCGGCGGGACGCCGGTGGGGGCCGGGACACTCGCGGGCGATGACGCGGCCGAACTCGCCGCCTCGAGGGACGGCGAGTTCCTCTACGCGGGCGTGCGAGGCAGCAACACGCTGGCGACCCTGCGCGTGCGGGGCTCGGGCGAAGTGCTCGAGCCCGTCGCCCTCGTGGATGCCGGGGTCGACTGGCCGCGGCATCACGTCGTCGTCCGCGACACCGTCCTGGTCGCGGGTCAGCGATCGGACGAGGTGGTCTCGCTCACACTCGACGAGCGCACCGGTGTACCGGGGCGGGTGAGGCACCGCACCGCGGTGCCGTCACCCACCTGCATCCTGCCGCTCGGCTGACGCGCGCTTCCGCGCACCACCGCTGCAGTCTCCTGCGAACGCTGCGTCGCGCGGTGCGGGCGCTCGCAGCGAACTGCAGCGCTCGGTCCGCCGGCCCGGCGGGGGACTAGTACTTGGCCGACTGTCCGCCGTCGATCGGGATGACGGTCGCGTTGATGTACGTCGCGTCGTCGGAGAGCAGCCGCTGCCCGCGAACGCAGGAATACGAACCACTCGCGCACCACCGCTGCAGTTTCCTGCGAGCGCTGCGTCGCGCGGTGCGGGCGCTCGCAGGAATCTGCAGCGCTCGGCGATCGCGGCCGGAAGCCGGCTAGATCTTGGCGTCCTGCCGGGGGATGAAGACCTGTTTGATGATCAGCAGGATGGATGCCGTCACCGGCACGGCGATCAGGGCACCGAGCAGGCCCAGCAGCGTTCCGCCGATCAGCGCGCCGATGACGACGAGCGAACCCGGGATCGAGATCGCCTTGCTCATGACCCTCGGGGTGATCACATACGCCTCGATCTGGATGTAGACCAGGTACGCCAGACCGAAGATCAGGGCGGCGAGCGGGCTCGTGAACAGTGCGAGAACCGTGCCGAAGATCCAGTACAGCACCGGCCCGACCAGCGGGATGATCGTGATCGCGAACGCGAGCACGCCCATGAGGAGCGGGAACGGCAGCCCGAGGAACAGGTGCAGGAGGAAGGCGACGATCGAGTTGAAGAAAGCGAGCACCACCATCCCCATCAGGTAGCTGCCCACCGAGTCGGTGATCTGGTTGGTCATCTCGCGCACCTTGACGCGGTTGCGCGCCGGAGCGAACTGGGTGAGGGCGACCTTGATCGAGGGGAGCGAGGCGACGAAGTACAGCGTCAGCACGACCACGATGAGGCCGCCCGAGATCGCCGTCGCGATGCCCGCGCCGACCCGCAGCAGCCCGCCGGAGATCGCGGCGATGTTGGCGGGGTTGGTGATGAAGGTCTGCAGATCGGTCACGAGCGTCCCCAGGCCGTCGCCGAAGATCCCCTCGAGCCAGTGGAAGAAATCGGTGTTCTGGAAGCTGCTGATGGTGCCCGGAAGAGAGGTGACGAAAGCGGTGATCTGATCGATCAGCGTCGGGACCACGAGCCACAGCAGTCCGACCAGCAGGACCCCGAATGCGAAGAAGACGATCACGATCGCCCAGGCCCGCTTCACATTGCGCCGCTCGAGCCACTTCAGGACGGGATCGAGTCCGAGGGCGGCGAACATCGCGAGCGCGATGTAGATGAGCACCGTCGCGATGTTGCTGATCGCGAGACCGAGCAGCAGGGCGGCGAGCCCTCCGAGCGTGAGGAGGAACCCGGCTCCGAAGGGCGAGTTGAGGGTCGCCCAGAAGGTGCGGGATGCCGGAGCCTCGCCCGAGCGGACGGCGACGGCATCGGGCACGGTCTCGCCGGGGATGGCGGTCACCTCGGCCGCGCGAGGGGGTGTGGAGTCCTGCGGGGCGTCGCTCATGGCTCACACTCTAGGGCCGCGCGGCATCCTGCATCGGCAGCGCGTCGCGCGGAGACCTCGCGATAAAGTCGAGCCATGACCGAGGAAGACCCCACGCAGACGCTCCTGAGGCTGCGCAGCAGCATCGACAACGTCGACGCCGCCCTCATCTTCCTGCTGGCCGAGCGATTCAAGTGCACCAAGCAGGTGGGAGAGCTGAAGGCCGAGTTCGGGATGCCGCCGTCGGATCCCGCACGCGAAGAACAGCAGCTCGCCCGGCTGCGCCGCCTCGCCGAGGACGCCGACCTCGATACCGCGTTCGCAGAGAAGTGGTTCAACTTCGTGGTCGCCGAGGTCATCCGCCACCACACCGAAGCGGCCGACGGACGCTGAGGCCTGGCGGGCGGGGGGTCACCGGCCCTAGCGTGTGCTCATGGTCGGTCTTCGTATCGGAACGCTGCTCGAATCCGAAAGCGCGCAGCCTGCCGATCTGATCGCGAAGCGACTCAACCGGCACACGTTCTGGTGCGGCCAGAGCGGTTCGGGTAAAACCTACGCGCTCGGGGTGCTGCTGGAGCAGGTGCTGCTGCGCACCCGACTGCCGCTGGTGATCCTCGACCCCAACTCGGACTTCGTCGGCCTCGGCGACGTGCGTGACGGGGCGCCGCCGGCATCGGCCGACGCGCTCGCCGAACGCGACATCCGGGTCCTCCGTCCTCACGGCGAGCGGCCTCTTCAGGTGCGCATGCTCGACATGCCCGTGCGCTCGCAGGCCTCGATCATCGATCTCGATCCGGTCCGCGACGCCGAGGAGTACAACGAGATGCTCTCGCTGGCGTCCGAGTTCCCGCTCATCGACGACCGTCATCTCGTGCCGCACCTGCGGGCGTCGGACTCGACGGTCCGGCATCGCCTCGCCCTGAGGCTCGAAAATCTGGGCGTCGCGGAATGGAGGCTGTGGGCGTGGGGTGGGCGGTCGGTGACGGATGACATCGACGACCAGCCCGACGCGACGGTCGTCGATCTCGGCGGCTTCGCGACGCCGGCAGAGTCGCGCGCCGCCGCGCTGGCGGTGCTCGATCACCTGTGGGCTCGACGCGAAGACCGGATCGGTCGACTGATCGTGATCGACGAGGCCCACAACCTGTGCTCGCCCGACCCGCAATCAGCAGTGGAGCGAATGCTCACGGACCGCATCGTGCAGATCGCCGCCGAGGGCCGCAAGTACGGCCTGTGGCTGCTGCTGTCGACGCAGCGCCCGTCGAAAGTGCATCCGAATGCCCTGTCGCAGTGCGACAACCTGGCGCTCATGCGCATGAGCTCGCCCCGCGACCTGGCCGAGCTCGGAGACATCTTCGGCTACGCGCCGAGTGCGCTGCTCGACCGTTCCCCGACCTTCGCGCAGGGTCAAGCGCTGTTCGCGGGCGGATTCATCGACGCGGCCGCGCTCGTGCAGATGGGCGAGCGACTGACCCACGAGGGTGGCATCGACGTGCCGGTGCTGATGCGCTGACGGCGCGCGAAGACCCGTGCCCGACACACGGTCGGCACACGGGTTCGCGGATCTACGGGGTCGCGCGGCGCAGGGTGAGGAACGACGCAGCGGCCAGCACGGCCACCAGGATGATGCCCCACAGCGACAGACCCAGCGCACCTTGCTCACCGAACCACGTGAAGACGCGGCCCCATGCGTCGAGTCTGCCGACCAGCCACAGGAGTCCGACGAAGACGAATCCGAGGCCGACGAGCACGATCGTGAGCCACAGCGAGCCGAAGCGCTTGAAGATCGTCGCCGCCCAGAATCCGACCGTGAAGAACATCATGGCGATGATGAAGTACACGAAGCCCGCGGCCGCCGGGCCGGAGGCCCAGATCCATTCGAGATAGAAGAAGTAACCGTTCATCCCCCACCCGCCCGTGGCCTCTTCGATAAGCCCGCCGATGACGAAGATGATCGCGAGCATCGCCGAGGTGATCACCGCAGTCAGCATCGTGCCGAGGTAGAACTCGCGTCTGGTGACGCTCATCGCCTGAGAGAACGGGAACGTCATCGTGAGGGACTGCACCCCCACCCACAGGAAGTACCAGAGCGGGGCCTGTGTGCCGCCGCCGACCTTCACCCCGTCGTACGGAATGAGCGCGAAGACCATCAGGCTCAGCACGAACGCGCCGACGAGCACGATCAGCGGCACCCAGACGTAGGTCTGCTTGTTGACGAACTGCATGCGGACGACGTTGATCGTGCGGCTCATCGGAGTGCCCCTTCATCGATGGCGGATGCCGGATCGGCGGCGCCGGCGGCGTGCTGGGTGGTGCGCACGATGAGCTGCTGAAGCGACACGGGACCCACGTCCAGGCCCGCGGCGACGAGCTGCTCGCGGTCGGCGGCGGTGAGGGCCCCGAGGACGGTGACCGACGACACGCGGCCCAGGCTCTCGCGGTGGATGACGTCGCGTCCGGCGATGAAGGCGTCGACGGCCGCGGAGTCGCCGACGATGTTCGTGGCGCGGTCGCGTACGGCATCCGTCTCGTCGTCCATGATGATGCGCCCGCGGTCGATGACGATGACCCGTTCGATCAGGTTCGAGACCTCGTCGATGAGGTGGCTCGACAGGATCACCGTGCGCGGATGCTCGGTGTAGTCCTCGAGCAGCCGGTCGTAGAAGATCTGCCGCGCGACGGCGTCGAGTCCGAGGTAGGGCTCGTCGAAGAACGTGATCTCGGCGCGGGCCGCGAGCCCGATGATGACGCCGACGGCCGAGAGCTGGCCGCGCGAGAGCTTCTTGATCGTCTTCTTGACGGGCAGCTGGAACTCGTCGATGAGCTGGTCGGCGAGCTCCTGGCTCCAGTTCGGGAAGAACAGTCGCGCCGAGCGGAACGCATGACGCGGTGTCGCGTCATCCGGATACTTCTGACTCTCGCGCACGAAGCACATGCGCTGCAGCACGCGGGAGTTCTCGTAGGGGTTCTGCCCGAACACGCGCACGTCACCCGACGTCGCGAAGTTCTGGGCGGTGAGGATCGACATGACCGTCGTCTTGCCCGCGCCGTTGCGACCGAGCAGTCCGTAGATCGTGTTCTGTTCGATCGCGAAGCTGATGTCGTCGACGGCGAGGGTGTCGCGGTACTTCTTGGTGAGACCGTGCACCTCGATCACAGAGGTCATCGTGTCGTTCCTTCCTGGATGTCGGTGGTCGATGCGGCGGCCCGATCGCGGATGAGGCCGGTGACGTCGTCTGGGGTGAGTCCCAGCGCCCGCGCCTCGGTGAGGAGGGGATCGAGGTAACGATCCGAAAACGATGCGCGACGCTCTGACAGGACCACTTCGCGCGCCCCGGCCGCCACGAACATGCCGATTCCGCGCCGCTTGTACAGCACTCCCTTGTCGACGAGCACGTTGATTCCCTTCGCTGCCGTCGCCGGGTTGACTCGGTAGAAGCCGGCGAGTTCGTTTGTGGACGGGGCCTGGGATTCTTCAGCCAGAGAACCGTTGAGAACCGAGTCCTCGACGCTCTCGGCGATCTGCTGGAAGAGCGGCTTGCCCTCTTCGATCACGACGCCCCACTTCACTGGTTAGTTACTTGACTAACTAACCATGCAACATCCGTTGGATCGCTGTCAAGATCTCGGGTTCGCTGATTTGGGTGCGCTCCGAGACTCCGTTAGCGTCTTGCGGGGCCATGAGGGCCTGTCCGACCAGTCCGCGTCTGAGCGGGTGAGCGACCTCCGGGTCAGGTTCGCCTCCAGTCGTACGGTCGGCGGTCTGGGCGACAGACCCGATGTGTGTCGCCGCTGCGCCGGTTGTGATCTCTCCGTTCGTGATGGAGGTCGCCCGGTGCCGGATGACCGCCACCCGGGCGTAACCGGTGCGGCCCGTGTTCGGGCTGCCGAGGTGATGCACGTGAGATCCGCACCCGCCGTAGAGGCGAAGAATCTGTACAAAGTCTTCGGACGTAACCCGCGAGAAGCCGTGCGGCGACTGCGCTCCGGCGAGAGCCGCGCCCAGATCGGCGACGCCGGCACCGCCGCCGTGATCGACGCGAGCTTCTCGGTCGAGCCCGGCGAGATCTTCGTGATCATGGGACTGTCGGGATCCGGCAAGTCCACGATCATCCGCATGCTCAACGGCCTGCACGACGCGACCGCCGGCAGCGTGACCGTCCACGGCGAATCCGTGACGGACACCTCGACCGCGAAGCTCCGCGGACTGCGCCGCGACCGCGTGTCGATGGTCTTCCAGCATTTCGCGCTCCTGCCGCACCGCACCGTGGCCGCGAATGTGGCCTACCCGCTCGAGCTGCGCGGCGTCGGAAAGACCGAGCGCCTCGCGAAGGCCGACGAGATCCTCGCGCTCGTGGGGCTGGCCGGCTGGGGCGACAAGCTGCCGTCGGCCCTGTCGGGCGGGATGCAGCAGCGCGTCGGAATCGCACGGGCGCTCGCCGCCGACCCCGACGTGCTGCTGATGGACGAGGCGTTCAGTGCGCTCGATCCCCTCATCCGGCGCGAGATGCAGGAGCAGCTGCTCGAACTCCAGCAGAAGCTGCAGAAGACGATCGTCTTCATCACCCACGACCTGAACGAGGCGATGTTCCTCGGCGACCGGATCGCCGTCATGCGCGACGGTCGCATCGTCCAGATCGGCACGCCCGAAGACATCCTCACGGACCCTGCCAACGACTACGTCGAGCAGTTCGTGCAGGACGTCGACCGGGCGCGCGTGCTCACGGCATCCAACGTCATGGAGCGACCACGGCCCGTCGTCACCATGTCGGCAGGGCCCCGCACGGCCCTGCGCGAGATGCGCGACGCCTACTCCTCCGCCGTGTACGTGGTCGGCCGCGACAAGACCCTCATGGGCGTCGTCGCCGATCGTGACGCCGTGCGCCTGGCCCGCAACGGCGAGACGTCGCTGCGCTCGGCGATCACCCCCGTGCCGCAGAGCGTCAGCCACGACGAGATCCTCATGAACCTCTTCGTGCCGGCGGCCGAGTCGCAGCTCCCGCTCGCGGTGACGGATGCCGAGGGCCGCCTGGTCGGCGTGATCCCTCGCGTCACGCTGCTCGCGGCCCTCGGCCCCGGTCCCGGGGCGACGGAGGAGATCACCCTGCCCCCGCAGCCGTTGCCCACCGCCGAGATCGACGCGGTGCTCGCCGCGACGGCGGGCGCCGACGACAGGGAAGGGGTGCTCTGATGGAGGGATTCCGCATTCCGATCGGCGAGTGGGTCGAGGCGGGCGTCGACTGGCTGCGCGACAACCTCGGCGCGCTGTTCGACATGATCACCGTCGTCGTGCGCTTCCTCGTCGAGGGACTCACCGACATCCTGGTCGCCACGCCCGTCCCCCTGCTGATCGCGATCTTCGCGCTCATCGGATGGCTGCTTCGCTCGTGGCAGATGGCTGCGGGCACAGCGGTGGCGTTCACCTTCGTCGTGGCGATGGACCTCTGGGTGCCGACGCTCCAGACCCTCTCGCTCGTGATCGTGGCGACGCTGGTCGCCCTGCTCGTCGCGATCCCGGTCGGCATCTGGTCGGCGCGCAACGACACCGTGCGGGCGATCCTCAAACCGCTGCTGGACTTCATGCAGACGATGCCCGGCTTCGTCTACCTGATCCCGGCGATCACGTTCTTCAGCATCGGCGTGGTGCCCGGCGTCGTGGCCACGGTCATCTTCGCGCTGCCTCCGGGCGTGCGCCTGACCGAGCTCGGCATCCGCGGCGTGGACTCCGAGACGGTCGAGGCGGGACAGGCGTTCGGGGCCACCCCCGGGCAGGTCCTGCGCGGCATCCAGCTGCCTCTCGCCCTGCCCACGATCATGGCCGGCGTCAACCAGGTCATCATGCTCGCGCTGTCGATGGCGGTGCTCGCCGGCATCGTCGGCGCCGATGGCCTCGGCAAGCTCGTCGTGCAGTCGGTCTCGACCGCGCGGCTCGCCATCGGCGTCGAGGCGGGACTCGCCGTCGTGGTCATCGCGGTGTACCTCGACCGTGTGACTGCTGCGCTGGGCGACCCCGCCGACTACCGCTCATCGCTGCTGGGCATCATGGCGCGACGTCGTACCCGAGAGCGCGGCGCAACGCCGACCGACACCACCGAGATCACAGACCAGGCGCGGGAAGAATCCGTCTCCTCGCGTCGCGCGCCGGCACTGCTCGGCTGACTGCGGGCACCCGTGCCCGCCACCACGAGATACGAAACGAACGACGACATACATGAAGGACGGATACACATGAACAAGCGACACCTCACCGCCACTCTCGCGCTCGGCGCGGCGGCCACGCTCACCCTCGCGGGCTGCAGCGGAGCAGACGACACCGGCTCGGGCGACGCGTCGGGCTCGGCGGAGACCTGCGACACCATCACGCTCGGGTTCCTGCCCTCATGGACCGACGGTCTCAGCACTGCGTACCTGCTCGAGAACCAGCTCGAGAAGCTCGGCTTCACCGTCGAGATGGAGACGCTCACCGAAGCAGGTCCGCTCTACACCGGCCTCGCACAGGGTGACGTCGACATCTACCCGTCGGCGTGGCCCGAGCTCACCCACGCGCAGTACATGGACGAGTTCGGCGACCGGATCGAAGACCTCGGTGCGTACTACGACAACGCCAAGCTCACCATCGCCGTGCCCAGCTACGTCGACATCGACTCGATCGAAGACCTCGTCGGCAACGCCGACCGCTTCGACGGCCGGATCGTCGGCATCGAGCCCGGTGCGGGACTCACCGCCCAGACGCAGGACTCGATGATGCCCGAGTACGGCATCGACGGCGAGTACCAGCTCGTCACGTCGTCGACCGCGGCGATGCTCGCCGAGCTCGACAACGCGATCGCCGCTGAGGAGGACATCGTCGTGACCTCGTGGCGTCCGTTCTGGGCCAACGAGGCGTTAGACCTCAAGGACCTCGAGGATCCGCTGGGTGCCATGGGCGAGCCCGAGGCACTGCACTTCCTCGCGACCGACGGCTTCTCGGACCGCTGCGCCGAGGCCGCCGAGCTCATCGCCGGCATCCAGCTCGACGACGCCGAGTACGGCTCGCTCGAAGACATGGTCGTGAACGAGTACGGAGAGGGCCGCGAGGCCGAGGCCGTCACGGCATGGCTCGAGGCGAACCCCGATGCGTTCGACACGATCGTCACCGAGTAACTTCTGCGGTGTTGACGGCGGGTCCCGGCTTCGGCCGGGGCCCGCTTCCCGTTCACGGCGCGGGCGGGTGGATGCCGGGTGCCGGGAGCTCGAGCGCGACCTTCGACTCGAGCACCTCGACGGCGTCGTCGGACAGCGAGATGAGTCCGTCGAGCTCTTCGCGCACCCGCCGGTAGGCGACCTGGCGCTCCGCCGGGGTCGCCGCCTGGTCGATCGCGATCGTCAGCAGCTGCTTGGCCTTGTCGAGACGCTTGCGCTCGGCGTCGGTGAACGCGCTGTCCTTCACCCGGCGGGCGTCGCGCTCGGCGACGTCGAACGCCACCTCGTAGTCCGCGACGGCGTTGCGGTACTCGGTGAGCTCATCAGGGGTGATGCGGGCCTTCGGCGAAGGCGGACGCAGTCCGTCGGCGATGCGCTGCGCCCGCAGGAAGGCTGCCGTGAGCGGCTGGCGACCATCGCTCATCGCGGGGAACGCGATGAGCTTCGCCACGTCGAGCTCGTAGTCGAGCCAGCGAGCCGTCACGGCGTCATGCGCGGCGAACAGGCGCGCGAGCTGAGTCGCCTGAGACTCGGCGGATGCTGTGGACGCATTCTGCGTCGCGCCCGTCGACACCGCCTTGAGCTCGCTCTTGGCCCGCATGATCTCGAGGCGCTGCTGGTGGCGTCGTTTGGACGCCCGCTCCGATGCGCTGCTCACCTTGCCGACGAGCGCGATCGTGCCGGCGCCCAGGGGGAAGACCAGCCACCAGTAGTTCTGCCACAGCTCGGCGAAGGTCTCCACGAGAGTCAGCCTAGGGCTGCGCGCCCGCCGGGCGGGAGCCGCGGCTGGGCACCGGCCACACC
This sequence comes from Planococcus sp. APC 4015, assembly GCA_030407505.1. Classification (GTDB taxonomy): domain Bacteria; phylum Actinomycetota; class Actinomycetes; order Actinomycetales; family Microbacteriaceae; genus Microbacterium. The sequence goes on along the minus strand of JASDDH010000004.1, from coordinate 77,193 downwards.
GGCGCGCCGACGGCGGGCGGGGGCGGCGTCGCGGGAAGAGAGCCGGCCTGCGGCGGTGTGCGCTCCTGCGCCATGCGGCCGAGCGGGGCAGCCGACCCGGCGCGGCGCGCTGCCTCCTCCGCCTTCACGAAGGCCGTTCCGGCGGCGGCCACCGCCGTGCGGTAGGCGACGAAGACCTCGGGCCGCACGACGGCTTTCGGCGACGCGGGTCGCAGCGCATGTGCGGCGCTGTGCGCCTGCAGGAAAGCGAACGTGACCGGATGCCGCGCGTCGGTCATCTGCGGGTAGGCGAGCGCCTTCAGCGCGTCGGTCTCGTACGACAGCCACTGAGCGGTGATCTCGTCGTGCTGGTGCATCACGCGCTCGAGCGGCAGCGGGGCGTCGCGACCCGTGGCGTGCATGTGCGCCTGAACGGCCTTGACCCTCGTGCGCGATGCCTTGAGGGCGAGCGTCGCGCTGCGGTGACCCTGCTTCGCGCGCTGCACCAGGCGCTTGGCCTCCACGACCTCGGGGGCGACGGTGAAGCGCCCGAACCTCGCCTGGGTCTGCTGCACGTTCGCCTGCGCCAAGCGGACGTCGGCGCGGGCGGCCATGAGCGACCGGTACGCGACGGCCTCTTCGTGACGGGCGGCATCGAGTTCGAGCCTGCGTGCCTTGCGGGAATTCTTCGTCGCCACGGCGTAGCCCATCCCTCCGGCGCCGATCGAGGCCGGAGCGATCCACCAGAAGTCCACGATGAACGCGAGGAGCGGCTCCACCCTTCGATGCTAGCCGCGGGCGCCCGTCCGTTGGCCGGGAGTCGGCCGCATTTCGATACGGCGCTGGCGCGCCTACTCAATGACCGGTGGTGGAGCGCCGCCGGCGGGGCGGGGTCAGCCGAAGAGCAGGGCGAAGACCGTGGCGCCGCCGCCGACGAGGATGAGCGAGACGATCACGACCCACGCGACGATCTTCACGCGCTTCTGACGCAGGTCGCTGAAGCCCTCGTACTCGCTGTCGTCGCTCATGGTGTCAGCCTAGACCGCGGCCTCGGACACCGTGGCGCCGAACGCGGCGGGCAGCGTCGCGTTCGAGAGGTCGCGCAGCTCTGCCAGCGGCACGGTGAACAGACCCTGCACTTCGAGCGCGGGCTCTTCGCCCTCGGCGGCCGGGTCGGTCACCCCGATGCGCAGCACCGGGTAGCCGCGCCCTTCGCACAGCCCTCGGAACTTGACGTCGTCCTCGCGGGGGACCGAGACGATGACGCGACCGGTGGATTCCGAGAACAGGGCGGTCGCGGCATCCACACCGTCGCGATCACGGATCTCGTCGAGCCACACACGGGCGCCGACGCCGAACCGCATGACACCCTCGGCGAGGGCCTGCGCGAGACCGCCCGATGAGAGGTCGTGCGCCGACGAGACGAGCGACTGCTGGCCGGCGGCGTGCAGCAGGTCGGCGAGCTTGCGCTCGCGGCCGAGGTCGACCGCCGGCGGGCGACCACCCAGGTGACCGTGGATCGTGCCGGCCCACTGCGAGCCGCTGAGCTCGGTCGAGGTCACACCGAGCAGGTAGATGTTCTCGCCGGCATCCTGCCAGCCCGAGGGGATGCGGCGAGCGACGTCGTCGATGATGCCGAGCACGCCCACCACCGGCGTCGGGAAGATCGGCTGATCGCCGGTCTGGTTGTAGAAGCTGACGTTGCCGCCCGTGACCGGGATGCCGAGCTCCAGGCAGCCGTCGGACAGCCCGTCGACGGACTGCGAGAACTGCCACATCACTTCGGGGTTCTCCGGGCTTCCGAAGTTGAGGCAGTCCGTCACCGCGGTCGGCACGGCACCGGTGACGGCGACGTTGCGATAGGCCTCGGCGAGAGCGAGCCGCGCACCCTCGTAGGGGTCGAGCTGGCAGAAGCGGCTGTTGCAGTCGGTGGCGATGGCGAAGCCGAGGCCGGTGGCCTCGTCGACGCGGATCATGCCGGCGTCGTCGGGGAAAGACAGCGCCGTGTTGCCGAGCACGTAGTAGTCGTACTGGTTGGTGATCCACGAGGTGTCGGCGAGGTTGGGGCTCGCGACGAGCTGGAGAAACTGGCTGCGCAGCGTGTCGCCGTCGAGGGTGCGGGGCAGCGCCGAGGCCGAGTCGTCGCGCAGGGCGTCGATCCACGTGGGGTAGGCGACGGGGCGCTCGTAGACGGGGCCGTCGACGGCGACGGTCGAGGGATCGACGTTGACGATCTCTTCGCCGTGCCAGAAGATCTGCAGGCGACCGTCACCGGTGACCTCGCCGAGCACGCTCGTCTCGACATCCCATTTGCCCACGACCGCGAGGAAGGCGTCGAGCTTCTCGGGCGCGACGATGGCCATCATGCGCTCCTGGCTCTCGCTCATCAGGATCTCTTCGGGCGTGAGGGTCGAGTCGCGCAGCAGCACGTTCTCGAGGTCGACACGCATGCCCGAGCCGCCGTTCGCGGCGAGCTCGCTCGTGGCGCACGAGATGCCGGCGGCGCCGAGGTCCTGGATCGCCTCGACGAGCTCGCCCTTGTAGAGCTCGAGGCAGCACTCGATGAGCACCTTCTCGGCGAACGGGTCGCCGACCTGCACCGCGGGGCGCTTGGTCGGGCCGGTCGCGTCGAACGAGTCCGACGCGAGGATGGAGGCTCCGCCGATGCCGTCGCCGCCGGTGCGAGCCCCGAACAGGACGACCTTGTTGCCCGCGCCCGTGGCGTTCGCGAGCTTGAGGTCTTCGTGGCGCAGCACCCCCACCGCGAGGGCGTTCACCAGGGGGTTGCCCTGGTAGACGGCGTCGAAGACCGTCTCGCCGCCGATGTTGGGAAGGCCCAGGCAGTTGCCGTAGAACGAGATGCCGCTGGTCACGCCGTGCACGACGCGGGCCGTGTCGGGGTGGTCGATCGCGCCGAAGCGCAGCTGGTCCATGATCGCGACGGGGCGCGCGCCCATCGAGATGATGTCGCGGACGATGCCGCCGACGCCGGTCGCGGCGCCCTGGAACGGCTCGATGTAGCTGGGGTGGTTGTGGGACTCGACCTTGAAGGTGACCGCCCAGCCCTCGCCGATGTCGACGACGCCAGCGTTCTGGCCCATGCCCACCATGAGGCGGGTCTTCATCTCGTCCGAGACCTTCTCGCCGAACTTGCGCAGGTAGATCTTGCTGGACTTGTACGAGCAGTGCTCGCTCCACATGACGGAGTACATGGCCAGTTCGCCGCTCGTGGGGCGGCGTCCGAGGATCTCGCGGATCTTCACGTACTCGTCGGGCTTGAGTCCGAGCGCCGCGTACGGCTGCTCCTTCTCCGGCGTCGCGGCGGCGTTGTCGACGGTGTCGGCGACGGAAAGGGGAGTGGGGGTGGTCACGCGGCTCAGCTCCAGAGAATCGGGGATGCCGGACGTGTCGAGTCTAGTTGTGGGACGCCCGAGGCACTGTGCCGAGCGACATGTCGGGAACGCGGTGAGATGACACTGGGTGTCACGCTGAATCGGCGCTCTGGGGCGCGGCATGGGCGTCTTTGCCGTGACACTTTCTCTGCGACCGAAGATTACGACTCGACTCGGCGCCGTCGAGGTTGCATCAGAAACGTTCGCTGTAGCGATGGCGCGAACGAAGAGCTACCTGGTGGCCCGCACGAGATCGCAACCGCGCGAGCAACGGGTTCCAACGTTGGCCGGTCAGTCAGAGGAGCGGCTGCGCGCCGGGGCGGGCGCGGGCGACCCCATCGAGGATCGAATCGACCAGCTTGTACACGTCCGAGCGGGGGTTGTCGTGCGGGAAGACTCGTCCTAGCTCGCCGTGATTCTTCTCCGCGCGCACCGCCCGCGTGCGTGCGTCGGCGAATCTGCCCGATATGGAGCTCAGATCGATTGACTTCGCTTTTCCACTCTGTGTGGCACCGCAGTCTCGAGCCTGTTGCTGCGCGTGGCGGGTAGTTGCGTAAGCGTTGGCGTCGGCGATGTGCCAGACGAGCCAGATCTCGAAGCACGGGTTGGAGACCGCGCACCGGATGTGGTTTCGCTGCGCAGCTTCTAGCGCTCGCGGTACACCTTCTGCGAAGTCATCCACATCAAACATCACCCATACCTCGTCGTACACGTTGCCGGGATCGTCCGCCGCTCGAGCCTCCCGCACTTCTCTCGCTCGATGTTCTATCGCCTCGCGGACAAGGGTTTCAGGGTCTTTCCCGGAACGCGCGACTTCAACACGCACGCCTGACGTTCGGAGCTGGACGTTGAGGTGCCCCAGGTAGGTAGGTTCCGTGACCTTCCCGCCGCACACGACGAGAATGCGCCGATGTCTCTCCCTGGTGGGTCGAGGGCGCGATCGGCGCGCTCTCGGTGCCTGTGCGCCCATTAGTCCCGAGTGGCAGCGAGGGCGAGGATGGTGTTGACGATAGACAACCTGGGCAATCCGCCGTACCTCCCAGTTAGGTACCCTCGTTCGAGGTTCTCTTCCTTTCGCGGCGTGCCGAACTCAGTCAACGAGAGCAAAGATGTAGCCCCATCGGTCGACTTCTCGGCTACCCACACAGCTTCGCGCTCGATAGGAGTGCCGGGACCGAGTAGCGAAACGTCATGTGTCGTGAAGATGAGTTGAGCTTGATTCACGTTGATGCGGGCGTCGGCGAACACAGAAACGAGCTCTCGTACGAGTAGCGGGTGCAAGCTTGTGTCGATCTCGTCGACAACGCAGACTGTTCCATGCTCGAGCGCCCTGAATGCAAGCGAACCGAATGACAGCAACGCTTGCGTACCGTCCGATTCGGCGTCGAATGGAAGATCGACCTCGACGTCGTCGCCGTGATGGCGCAGTACGAGTTCCGTCTCGATGGAGCGAAGGACGTCGTCGTAGTCGAGGTCGCCGCGCGATTCGACGACCCTTCGAAGACGCGCGCGTTCTTCTGATGGGAGTTCAGTTCTCGTGACATCGATCCCGACAACGCCCAAGTCCGCGGCGCTCATCAGAGCTGTCATGCGTTCTCGGAAGCTACTATCTTCGCCAATCGTTTGCTTCAGGTGCTGGTGCTCCGCCCTGTAATCCGTAGCCGCGTAGATTGCCAGTGTCTCGCTGATCCACGCGTGTGCAGCCTCGGTTGCTTCGAGGCCGGCAGCGGCAGCTGCAGAGATGAAGAGGGCGTTCGATCGTGTCGTCTCACGAAGGAGCGATGCCGGCCCTCTGAACGAGTCTCCGAACTTGTAGTCGTCGAAACTGCGCTCGAAGAGCACGCTTCGCCGTCGGGTACGAAAGACATGGAGGTACTCGCTCACTACTCGTTCGTCGTCAAGAGCGAACCCGTAGCGATACTCGATCCCATCTCCGGCAACGAACTCCACGTCGATCTCGGTGGGCTCGTCGGCGTGGGCTCGGTCCAAGAGGAACGGTTCGCGCCCCTCGGTTCCTCCCTTTGGCTTCCAGCTTGCGTAACTGTTGTCGACCGCCGAGATTAGCAGGCCAATCGCATCGATGAAAGAGGTCTTCCCCGCGGCGTTGCCACCGTAGATGGCCGCTACTGGGAGCAGATCTGGGCGAGGCCAGCCCTCTTCTGCTCGTTCGCGTTGCATGCGAGCCGAGCGATACAAGTTGAAGCTCTGGCGGTCGCGGATGGAACGGAAGTTCGTGACAGCGAACTCGATCAACATTGTGGCTCCTTTGGCGGCTCCCGGGGCGCCCTGGTGTCCATCTTTGCAGAAAAATCACGACCAGGCATCTCTAATCGGCCGATAGGCAAGTTTGAGGGCATTTTTTGCGCTATACTTGCAGAAGCGACACTCAAACCCACCACAAGCGGGTGAGTGGCTGAGAACGAGAGAACCCCGACCTACCGGTTGGCGGGTCTAGCGCCTCGGCAGATCGGGGTTGGTGTCTTGGTGGACTCTTCAACTCTAGACGGGGATCGTGCGCCCCGCACCCAACTTTCCTTGGGGTCGATGCCGCGACGCACAATCAGATTGACTCACTAGAGAGAAGAAGATGTACGAAGTAGATTTCCTGCCCGTAGAGGCAGTTGAAGGCGGATCGACCAAGAGCGGCGACGCGATCAGCATGCGGTTCAGCGTGACCGGTTCGGTGGACCCCGCGGTGGTGATCATCGATGGTGGCTTCGGCGCGGTGGGTGAGAGCCTCTCGGAGCACGTCGCGGAGTACTACGGCTCGCGCCGCGTGGACCTCGTGATCTCGACGCACCCCGACGGCGACCACCTGAACGGGCTCATCAAGGTGCTGGAACTTTGCGAAGTCGGCGAGCTCATGATGCACCTCCCGTGGAAGCACAACGCATACGCGAGTGACATGACGAACTACGAGAAGATTGTGGAGCTGTACGACCTGGCGGTCGAGAAGGGCATTCCGGTCACCGAGCCATTTACGGGTGAAGTCCGGTTCGGCGGAGCCCTGAGGGTCGTGGGACCGACCGTAGAGTTTTACGAGGAGCAGCTCTCCAGCGAACTCGCGGCGGGCACAAGCGTCGCAGAACTGAGTGCCAGTTTCGGTTCCTTCGGGACACGCGTCGTGGCAATGGCGAAGAGGGTTCTCGAACGGACTCTTGCGTCCTTCCCCATCGAGACGCTCTCGAACGCTGACGAGACAAGCGCGCGCAATAAGGCCTCGGTGATCACGCTGGTGCAGGCCGACGGTAAGCGGATGCTCTTTACCGGCGACGCCGGCATCCCGTCGCTCGAGCACGCGGCGACGGAGTATGAGCGGGTGGTCGGTGATTTCTCCGACTACCCGCTGAACATCTTCCAGGCACCACACCACGGAAGCCACCGCAACGTGGGGCCCGATATTCTCGACCGTATCCTCGGGGCCAAGGGCCAGCCGTTCGGAGACACCTCTGCAATCATCAGCAGTGCAGAGCTGTCGGAGAAGCACCCCTCGCCGAAGGTGACTAACGCGCTCGGTCGGCGCGGAGCGCGAGTGAACGTCACCGAAGGAAAAACGGTCTGCTACGGGGCAACCGGTCGAGTTGGGTGGGTGACGCAGGAGCCGCTGCCTCCCCTCGAGGAAGACGAATGAGCGGCCCTGACGCCTACACGGTGAAGGCCCGCTGGCTGCCAGCCGCACTCGTGACAGTTCCCATCGTCGTGCTGATGATCAGCACCTTCGAGCTCGACGCATTTATCGGCATCGTGGGACCGGCGGGAGTTTCGCTGCTGTTCGGGGTCGTTGCGGGGGAGATCGCAAGATCCCGCGGAAAGGGCGTCGAGCTCTCCCTGGTGCGCGACTGGGGTGGACTCCCTACAACGCGTTCTCTTCGAGCCACCCCGGTCTCGGACCCAGAGCGTCGTCGCCGTCGAGAGCAGGTCGAGGCCGTGTCAGGGCGTCGACTTCCGAGTCTGCTGGAGCAGGAGAGCGCGCCGTCCGAGTCGGACACCATCATCGAGCAGATCGTGCGTACTGCACTTGCTGTGCTACGCAGCGAGGAAAGCAGCGGGGTTGATGTGCTCCAGAACGAGAACATCAGCTACGGATTCCGGCGGAACCTCTACGCGCTTCGCCCGTTCGGGCTCGTTGTCGCTGTGGCGGCGTTCGGATTCACCTTCGCCGTCACGGTCCTCGGCATTCTGGCCTGGGCCGTAGCGACGCCCATCCTCCTCATCCAGGCGACCGTCGGAGTTCTATGGCTTGCCATCGCTAGACGCGACTGGGTGAAAGAGCAGGCAGAGTCGTTTGAGGACCGCTTCTTCATCGCGCTCGACGCTGCAGCTGCTCGCCGCACTACGCGCGCTGGGCAATAGTCGGGGAACTCCGACTCGCCGCCAGAGTTGGAGTTTGGGGTTGGCAGGGGGAGGCGTCGTGGGCAGAGCCTCCGCCCAACGCCGACGCTGCTTCCCAGCTCGCAGCCCGATGACCGCCACCGCTCCCATTCCCGATGGGGACGTCGTCCTGACGAGCTCGGCAGGCACGCTGGACGCGGAGGGTGAGCCGGGCGCTTCTCCTGCGGCCCGTGAGGTGCAATCGGCCGCGCGGTAGTCAACCTCGACCTTCGGTCCGCACAAAGTTCTTCTCATCGCCTCCGCGTCGGTGTCGACAACGGCCACGTGTCATCCGCCATTGATGGCCGGTCCGTCAAACTCCGGCGGGAGGGGCCCGTCGAGCGTGACGAATTCGCCGCGGCCACACACCGCACACTCCCAGCCGCCGGGAACGTCGCGCATGATGACGTCGCAGTGCGCACACCTGGCCTGCTGGGCGTCGTCGAGGGCGTCATCCATGCGGAGTATCTTGACATCTCGGCCGGAGGAAGGAACCCGGCCTGTGGACAAGTGGCACCCGGTCCTCGCGGGCGTCGAGAAGCCGACCGCGTCAAGGCGGTTGGGCAGGCCATAATGCGCGGGCGGGCCGACCCTACCGATGGTGAAGTGACAAGCGGGAGGTCACTCACGTCAATAGCTTCCGGCGTGAATGTCTAGCTGCTTAGCCGGCCATCCGTCGCGCAACAATCCTGAGCCGTGTGCCACTCTGTACTCGCGACAACGCGAGGGGGAACGGTGGATTTCGACAGTTTGCTACGCCAAGCCGAGGAAGCTCAACCGATCGAGCCGCGGGAACTGTATGAACAGTTACCGGCAAAGGCGGAAGGCTATGGCTACCTACGGGATGTGCAGGCGCAGATCCTGACGCAGTGGCACGACCGGAGGGGTGACCGCGACATCGTCGTTAAGGTCAACACCGGTGGCGGGAAGACTATTGACGGCTTGGTCATTCTGCAGAGCTATCTGAATGACGGCAAGGGCCCTGCCCTATACGTAGCACCGACTCGATATCTCGTTCGTCAAGTTCTTGCCGAGGCCGACCACCTCGGTCTCGCAGTAACGACGAACGTCGAGTCGAGCGAATACATCGCCGGCGAGTCTATTGGGGTAGTCACGGCGGCGAAGCTCTTCAACGGCCGTTCTGTGTTCTCCGACTCGCGGGGTCCAGGGACCCGCGTCCCGATCGGATGTGTGGTGATTGACGATGCTCATTCAGCGATCACGGCGATGCGGTCCCAGCTTTCGATGAATATTTCGCGCGGTAACCCGACGTTCGGCACCCTCCTAGCCCTCTTCGAGAGCGATTTGGAGGCACAGTCTCCGGATGCGCTGCTCGACATTCAGGACGAGAGGGGAAGTGGTTTCGTTCGCGTTCCCTTTTGGGCGGTGAGAACCAACGTCACCGCGCTGCGGGCGGCGCTGAGAGCGCACGTGCAAGATAACGAGCTCGACTTCTCGTACGACGCGATCAAGGATGTCCTGCAACACTGTCGAATCGTGTTCACGCGGCATGGAGTGACCGTTACCCCGCCCTGTCCGCCGATCGGGCGTGTATCGAATTTCATACATGCCAAGCATCGAGTGTTCCTCTCTGCCACGCTCGCCGACGACAGTGTGCTGGTGTCCGACTTCGGCGCGGACCACGCTCTGGTCGCGAAGCCGATTCAGCCATTGTCGGCTGGCGATATAGGTGAGCGGTTGATCCTCGCGCCAGAGGAAATCAACCCCTCGATCACAGCCGACGACGTGCGTGCTGAGGTCGTGAAGCTAGCCCAGACTCACAACACCCTAGTAATCGTCCCGAGTAATCCCGCGATGGACAAATGGCCGGCAAATGCCGAACGGGCAGACGCCGATAATCTCGAGCAGGTCGTAGAGCGAATGCGAAACGGGCATGTCGGACTGGTAGTCGTCGCGAACAAATACGACGGGATCGACCTGCCACAAAAGGCCTGTCGCGTTCTCGTCATCGATGGATTGCCGCAGGCGTTTACTGGCGACGATCGTCTGGAAGCGCTCATGCAGTCCTCAGTAGCGGGTGTTGATGACAGGCAGGTCCAGCGCCTCGAGCAAGGCATGGGCCGCGGCGTCCGCAGCAACGAAGACCACTGCGTCGTGTTCTTGATCGGACGGCGACTTGCGCAACTGACGACAGATCCGCGCACGCTCGATCGCTTCAGCCCGGCCACCCGCGCGCAATTGAGAGCGTCGCGAACCGTGGCAAAGAGTATGGACAACACTCCGCTGTCCACCATCATGCAGACCGTGCAGCAAGCGCTGGAACGCGACACTGGGTGGGTGAAGTTCGCGAAGCGCGCACTGCGGTCACTTCCGCCAGAGCCAGCGCGCGTAAGCGACGCGACGGTCGCGGAACGGGAGGCGTTCGACACAGCTGTTCGCAACGACACTGCGGGGGCAGCAGGTGTGCTCACTACGGCGGCCGAACACTGCACCGATGAGCGGCGCGCAGGGCGACTTCTCGAACAAGCGGCCGCGTACATCGATTTCACTGATCCAGTGCGAGCTCAGCAGCTGCTAGCAACCGCAAAGGTCAAAAACATCTACGTGCTCCGCCCGCATGCCGGGATCGTCTACACCCCATTGACCTATGCGGGCGCGCAAGCGAACACCATCGCGTCACGCCTGACCGCGAGGTACGGCACGCCCGCGAGCATGCGAGTCGCCGTCGAAAGCATGCTGGATTCACTGGACTTCAACCCTTCGACGAGCGAAGAATTCGAAGAAGCCATGTTCGAGCTTGGCAACTTCCTCGGCTTCAATTCGCAGCGACCCGAGCGCGAGCTTGGATCCGGGCCAGACAATCTGTGGGTGCTCGAGTCCGGGATGTTCTGGGTCATTGAGGCGAAGAGTGGGGCAACGAGCGAGTTCATTGGCAAACGTGACGCGGGACAGCTCTCGCAGTCGATGCTGTGGTTTGGGAAGAAGTACGCACCATCCGACGTCGCGACTCCGGTAATGGTTCACCACTCGACCAAGCTCTACAACGATGCGACGCCGCCGGTTGGCATGCGCGTGGCGAACGAGAGGGTGATGGGCGAGCTCGTCGCTTCAGTGCGGGCCTTCAGCGAGGGGCTCGCGGCATCCGGCTGGTCGGACGTCGCGGTGGTGGATCGCTTGCTCGAAGGCCACAAACTCCGGCCCGGTCAGCTCGTCGCGCGACTACGCCCCACAACGGGTGGGACGTCATAACGCTCTTCTCGACGAGATCTCAGCTCGGGCCGCGAGGACGAGGACGCCCTCCGACACCCGGGCCGGCGCCGACGAGTTCGACTCGCACCGTAGCTGATGGCGCGGCAGCTCGGCGCGTCCGTTCTCACGTTGTGAGTCAATCGATTGTGGCACTCGCCACGACTTGGAGGTCTCGATCCCGCTCAGGGAGCGCAGGTGGTTGACGTGATGACGGGAGAGTCGGACACTGGGCGCTAGTGGCCGATCGTGCCGTGAACGCTGTGAGGTAGGTGATGGGGTCGATCGCTCCGTACGAGACAGCGCGTGGTCGTCGATACCGAGTGCGCTATCGACGACCAGACCGCACCGAGGCAGAGAAACGTGGGTTTCGGACGAAGCGTGATGCGGAGTTGTATCTGTCGTCGGTAACCGTCTCCATGTCGATGGGGACATTCGTTGATCCGGCACGATCACGGATCGCGCTGGGATATTTTGCGGACGGCTGGTTGCGCTCAAAACACCCACCGATGCTGAAACCCTCCTCGTACCGGGCGTTGGAACGGTCGTGGGAGGCGCATGTCGCCCCGGTGTGGGCACAGCGGGAGTTGTCGTCAATTCAGCGTTCGGATGTGCAGGCGTGGGTGGCTGACCTTGCGTCTCGGCGCTCCCGTAGCGTCGTTGTCCGTTCACTCGGCGTGCTCGCTGGCATCCTCGATGTCGCGGTCGATGATCAGCGCTTGGTCAGTAACCCCGCTCGGGGGGTCCGCAACATTCCGCAACGCGGCCCGGGGAGAGTGCGTGTCTATCTCACCCATGATCAGGTCGCCTTGTTGGCGGCTTCCGCCGCCCATCCGGATCTAGTCCTCGTGCTGGCCTACACGGGTCTGCGGTGGGGGGAAGCAGTTGCCCTCCGCGTCCGGAACGTTAACCGGGACCGGCGACGGTTCAGCGTGGATGAGAACGCGGTCCTGGTTGGGTGGGAGATCCACGTCGGCACACCTAAGACGAATGAACGACGATCCGTCCCATACCCCGAACGGCTCGCGCCCTTCATCGACGCGGCCGTTGCTGGCAAACCGGCCGACGGGTTGCTGTTCGGCGATGGGGTCAACCATATGAAGAAAGAATCCGGCGACCGTAGCTGGTTCGCCACTGCTGTCAGGCGTGCTCAATCGGTGGACCCCTCGATTGCTCGAGTCACTCCGCACGATCTCCGACACACGGCAGCCTCCCTTGCGATCAGCGCCGGCGCGAATGTCAAAGCTGTGCAACGCATGCTCGGCCACGCGTCCGCTGCTATGACGCTCGATACCTATGCTGACCTCTTCGAGGACGACCTCGACGCCGTTGCCGCCCGCCTCAACGACGCGACGATCGGCATCCCTTGGCCTACCGAAGTCAGTGACGGTGCTTCGCCGTCGGCTCGACGGACGTTTGCGAAGAAGTAGGCGACGAAGTGATCAATGGCGAGCCAGGACGATACAAGGTCGTGGTGACGAAGGTAGAGGTCGCGGAGTGCTGGGTGCGAGCGGAAAGCGAAGAAGCCGCGCTCGATCAGGTGCGGGACGAGATGCGCCGGCCGTTCGCTTACGTCGGTCGATGGGAGACCAAAGCGTCCGGCGTGGCAGTTGCCGAGGTAGCGCCGATCCCGACACGCCCCAATCCGCTCGTCGAGTCTGGCCCAGCCCTCCTGGGACTTCGAGCGGCCGCTGACGCACTGGGAGTGTCGTACTCCACGGTCTACCAGATGACTCGTCGCGACGAGATTGAGTACACCTGGGTGGGGTCCCGCAAGTACATCTCTCGCGACGCGTTGGCCTCGTTCGTCAACGGCCACTCACGACAAGGAGGCAGCGATGGCTGATTTGCTTCACTTACGTCCCCTGTAGGATTCAACGGGTCTGGCCTCTGTAGCTCAATGGAAGAGCAGCTCCGTCCTAAGGAGAGGGTTGGGGGTTCGAGTCCCTTCAGGGGCACCACGCGCCGCTTCTGGTGCGCTTGTCGACATCCTGTCGAGCAGTTGAGTCCGCGACCTGCGGCCTGCGGTGAGCGAAGCCCATGGTCGTCCGGGCTCGCCGATAGTGTTCTCGGCGTGGGCCACAAAGAACCGATGACCATTGCGACGGCGCTGAAGCTGATCCAGAAGAATGAGCTGATCCTGCCGGCGATCCAGCGTGAGTACGTATGGAAGCCGTCGCAAGTGATCAAGATCTTCGACTCGGTGCTGCGTGGTTACCCGGTCGGCAGCTTCCTGTCCTGGAAGGTGCTCCCGGAGACGGGGAGCTCGTTCAAGTTCTATGGGTTCATGAGGGACTACAGCGGCTACGACAAGAAGCACAACCCCGTCGTCGACATCCCGACCGATCGCGAGGTGATCGCGGTACTCGACGGCCAGCAGCGCCTCACCTCGCTGAACATCGGCCTTCGAGGCACGTATGCGTACCGGAACCCGCGTGCGTGGGCGAATAAGGCATGGTCGTATCCCGAGCGGCGGCTTTTCCTGAATCTCTTGGGCGAAGCGCCTGAGAACGAGGCCGGGTTGAAGTATCACCTGGCGTTCCTCACGAAGGAGCAGATTGAGCAGGCCAACTCTGACGAAACCAAGAAATGGTTCCCGATTAGCGACATTTTCGAGGCCGGCGAGGCCTTCCAGATGGCTCAGATCCCGGTGAAGTATGGCGTCGGCAACGATGCAAAAGCAGTCGAGATGATCAGCCTTCTCTGGCAAGAGGTGCACCACAACCAGAGCCTCCACTTTTACGAGGAGACCGACCAAGACATCGAGCGAGTTCTAGATATCTTCGTCCGCGTCAACTCAGGAGGCACCGTCCTCTCCTACAGCGATCTCCTGATGTCGATCGCGACTGCGCAGTGGAAAGAGAAGGACGCGCGAGCAGCAGTTCACGATCTCGTCGACGCGCTCAACACCACCGGCCAAGGTTTCGACTTCTCGCAGGACACAGTCTTGAAATCGGGTCTCGTACTCGCCGACGTCGGAGACGTCGGCTTCAAGGTCAAGAACTTCACCACAGCCAACATGGCGACGCTCGAGTCCAAGTGGGACGAGATCAGCACATCGCTGCGCATCGCCGCCGAACTGCTCGCCGACTTCGGTCTATCAGGCGGCACCTTGACGGCGGACAGCGTGCTCATTCCCGTCGCCTACTACGTGCATCGCCGGGCGCTCCCCCCGACGTATCGGGTGTCGGACAAGAAGCATGAACGCGAGGACCGCGCTGCGCTGCGCTCGTGGGTGCTGCGTTCACTCATCGCTCGCGGTGTGTGGGGATCGGGCCTGGACACGCTCTTGCGCGACCTGCGGGACATCATTCGGTCGGAGGGCGAAGACGCATTCCCGCTTGCTTCTATTGAGCGAGCTATGGCGCGTCGCGGCAAGTCGCTCGACGTCAATGACGCTCTCGTTGAGGACATCCTCGGACTCGCTTACGGCGGTGGCCGCACCTGGGCCGTCCTGGCCACGCTGTTCGATCATGTCGACACACGCATGCAGTACCACGTAGACCACATCTTCCCGAAGTCTCAACTTGATCCGCGCGCTCTAAAGGCGCTCAAGAATGCGGACGGCTCCCGTCGACTGAGCGATGCTGCGATCGACGAGCTCGTGGGAAAACGGGATCTTCTCCCGAACCTGGAGCTGCTTCCCGGCCCGGAGAACGTCGGCAAGTCTGACGCTGCACCGGACGTGTGGGTGGTCGACCACTATCCCGGAGCAGACGAGTACGCCGCATTCCTCAAGGCCAATGCGCTGCCGGACTCCCTACCCCACAGTGTTGACGACTTCCTCGCCTTTTACGACTCTCGACGAAACACGCTTATAGCTCGCATCAAGAGCAAGCTGCAGACAGAGAGTGGCGGTTCCCCCATGGCCGCCATGCCGACCGATATCGACGCCGAGCTCGGAGAGGGTGATCTCGACGACTGACGATGGCAGGGGTCAATACACGATCCCGTGCATTCGGAAGATGGCCTCCACGCTCTCGCCGGCGTCGAGAGCGGAGCGCACGATGGCCCGCGTCGCGCTGTCGTGGACCGAGAGCAGCAACGTCTTGCCCTCGATCTGCGTAATCGGCCAGATCGCGCGGTAGGAGGCGGAGTGGGCGTCAGCGTAGTCGAGATAGCCTCGCAGCTTGTCCACCGAATCTTGGAAGTGGATGCCGTGCGGATCGATGATCGCTGGTTGGATTTTGCCCCCGACGTCGTGGAACGTGACGAAGTCAGGGAACAGTCTTGCCCACAAATTCGTCCCGCTGTCGCGATAAGGGATGCAGAGGGCCCGGTCGCCACCCGTCGGGTTTCGGTACCAAGCCACGAGGGTGGGCTCATCGAGCTCAGCCCCCAGAACTTTGCGTTCCAGGCCGTCTGTCGCGGACGGCTTCTTCCAGTAGTGACCATCGGCGTCCTGGTAGACGTGCTTTGGCCAGCGGTTCGCCTGGTCGTCGCGGATGTTGGCGCGGAGTTGGTCGTCCGACGAGTCGGGCTCCATCCGGATCGAGACGGCGTCCTCGATCGTGCCATTGATGATTATGCCGGGGCGCTGCGCCGGCTCTTTAGCTTCCGCCTGGATCCGTGCGTACCGCGACCGGTCAGCCTCGGGCAGAAGTGAGATCGCCTTGGCGTGCTGTTTGAACCAGTCGCTCGCAAGCGATGCGGCCGCAGTCTCGACGTTATCTACGACGTGTTCTGTCAGCGCTAGTGCGGCGACGGTGATCTTCGCTTCGATCAGATCCTCGTCGGGATCCTTATCCACGAGGTAGGACCAGTAGGCCTCGGCCGTGCCGTCCTTTAGGGCACGACTCGCGCGCTTGAAGACGTCGTCAATGTTCTTGGCATCGAGACGAGTGCCGGTGACGACTCGTTCGCCATCAATGACTGACCCGTCGATCGACGTCAGCAGCTCGAATACGGACGCGCTTGATACCGCGGTTCGCTTTGCCTGCAGCTCACCCGTGACTTCGAGTTTCCCGGCTTCGTCGTCGAGCTTGCCGTTGAGGAACGCGGCCGCTTGCGTTGCCGCGTCCGGCCGGAGGCCGTCGTTCTCGAGGAGTGTCGCCAGCGCATGAAGACGCCGAACAGCTGGGACAGAGGACTGGGACGGCACCACATAAGTGGGCAGCTCGGCGAGCACCTTCAGAGCGGCCTCCATACCGCTCGGCGCGCTGTAGTCGAGGGTCAGACGAACAATCTCGGCGGTCGCGCCCGCCTCACCTCCGGCGAACTGACCGACTACCTGCATAACCGTGTTGCGGTCGAAACGTGGGAGATACGCCTGGACACGATTCAGCGACTCATCGGACGCGATGCGTCTGGCGAGTGGCTGACGAACGATCCGGCCGATCAGTTGCGCGATCGGGGTGTAGTCGACCGACGCTCGGAGCGAGACGAGTACTTCCGCGCGGGGGCAGTCCCAACCAGTCGTGATCGCATTCTTGGCCAGCACGACGCGCACGTGAGTAGCGTCCTGAATGTCTTGCGGGGGCATGTAACGCACGGCTCGATGCGGCCCGAGATCGATCGGTGCCCGTTCGGCGAACGTGTGGACGATGTTAGAGGCAACTAGCCCCGGCCACTCCTGCGTGATGGCTTCGATCACGGCTCGCACGAGGTCGAGGAACTCACCATCGTCCGAGCGCTGGTCGGGTAGCTGAACGACGAGGGCCGGCTTCACCGCCGCTTCCCCTTGCTGCTCGGCGTAGGCCCGCCAGCGCTGCTCGAATTCGAGTGTCTTTTGGACCGCCAGTCGGACGAAGGTCGTGTCTGCGGTGACCTCACCCTGCACCGCCGCGGGTGCGAGAACGATACGGTCCTTGACGAGTCCGGAGTCACGGACTTTCTCGATCGGGACGACGTAGTTCTTCCGGAACCGGTTCTGTTGCTCGAGTGCCTTATTCAGTCGCTGCGCGGTGGCGGAGATCCCGACGAAGACAGGGATCGGAGTCTCGCCGTTAATGATCTTGTTCACGACGGTGGGCGAGCCACCCGGCTTCTCCGTCACGCCGTAGTGCGCCTCATCGACGATCACCAGGAAGCGGCTTCCGCGCAACCGCACAGTGTTCGCGATCGTGTCCCAAATTGTGTGTCGCTGATTGTCGGACCGTTTGGTGATCCGAGCGGACGCCGAGGCGGCCTGGGTGTTGAGGAAGTAGATGGCCCCTGCGTCGAAGTATTCCTCGTCAAACGAGGCGCCCTGGCCGATGAGACGGATGTCGTTGATCTTCTCGCTGGCTTCCTGCATCTTGCGGGCAGTCTGGGCGTTCAGGCTGGGGTCGTTCGTCACCCACAGCACAGTCGTTCCCTCGACCGGATCGGTGAAGTCGGACCCGAAGATCAACTGCTCAATCACCGAGGTCGCGATGACGGTCTTGCCCGCGCCTGTTGCAGCCTCCAGGACTACGGCGCCGAGGAGCTCCGGGTCGTTTTCGTAACGCGATTGCGCCTTCTTGATCTCCGAAATCAGGGCCTCTGACGCAGTGCGCTGGAAGTCGAGGAGGTGAAACTTCACGCCTCAGCCCTTTCCGTTGATCTCGAAAGAGTGCAAGTAGTCGGCGTAGAGGCGCGTCGTTTCCAACCGCAGCTCCAGTGGGAAGTAGGCCACGGCTTCCTGGAACTCGCTCTCCGAGTCCGTCACAACAAAGAGGTGACGAAGGACGCGATCGTGCACGGCGATCAGCTCGGCGAACGCCTTCGCCTGGGCGGGGGCGAACAGCACTCCGTAGATTGCTCCGCTGGGGAGTGCCCAGAGTGCGGCTTCCCTCCGTCGTACAACCGGTCCGACCCCGCCGGCCTTCAGCCACAGCAGCGGCGCCACAGCGTCGAATCGGCGTCCGAGTGCAACGAGATTCTCATCCTCATACGTGAGCTTCAAAAACGCGACGTTCTCCGCGTGTCCCGTTGAGAAGGTGGAGCCGTCGGCTCGGACGCCCGACACAACAGTTTCGATGCGGGGTCGGGTGACTTTCGCCGAGACACCTTGCGCTTCCCACTCAGCGTCACCAGGGCGGTGACCTCCGGCCCGCAGACCAGCAGCCGCCTTTGCGGAGAGTTCATTGTTTGTGACGATAATCGCTTGCCGTCGGCCGCCATCCTGAGCGTTCAAGCGCATTACGGCTTCTGCGGTCGAACCCGTACCTGCGAAGAAATCGAGCACTACAGCGTCGGTCGATCGCTGAGTGGCGATGGAGATCCATCGCGCGAGAACATCTACATCCTTCGGAAATGGGAACTCCTTCGAGCCGAGTACGGAGCTGAGGTGTTGACTCGCTGAGCGTCGATCCTTATAGAAGCTCGGCATCACGCTCCGCATCGACATGTCGCGGAGCGGTGTCTTCAACCGAGGGCGCGCCCCGAACAAAACCCGGTTGGTGGCGATCATCTCGTCCATCAACTCGCGGCTGAAGCGCCATCCGTTCTCTGGAGGCTCGTGGACAACACCCGTCGCGGGATCCGTGATCGGATAGCGAAGGTTGGGCCTTGGCAAGCTGTTGCTCAAGTCACCAACCTTTATGGCGGTCCCGTCGCTGTCGACCTTGACGTTGTCACCCAGCCCGGGGTCGTACTTGGACTTGTTCCTGTTCCACCATGACGACAGACCGCGAGACGCAGCCTCGGCGTCGTGCTCGGACTTCTCCCATGCTTCAGCAGCGGCGTCGAGAACGTCCTGAAGGCCGTCCTTCTCAACCTTCCAGCGCACACCGGAATCGGCGAGAGCTGCCATGTCACGCGCGTACACGAGCATGTAGTCGATACCGCCGGCGTGGAACCGCGAAAGCGACGACCCTCCTCCTTGCCACACGATGTTCCCGACGAAGTTCTGCTCGCCATATACCTGATCGAGCAGCATCCGCAGCCTGTGGTGCTCGTCGTCTCCGATCGCGACGATTATCACCCCGGTGTCCTTGAGCAGCCGCTTCGCGTGGATGAGCCGGCGTTCTATGAACGACAGCCATTTCGAGTGCCTGTAGGCATCAGTACTCGCGACGAAGCGATCGTTGTAGATCCAGTCATCCGCCCCTGTGTTGTACGGCGGGTCGATGTAGATCAGGTCGACTTTGCGTTCGTGCGTGTAGAGGAGCGTCTCCAGTGTGTAGTAGTTCTCCCCCTCGATCACTACGTGCGTCGGCTTGTCCCCTCCTCGATTGATCTCGCTGATGACCTGAAGGCCGGGGTAGACAGGCATGCTCAAGTCCTTGACGACAACGACGTCGTCGTAGGCGTGTACGGAGGGCTCGCTACCGTCGATGGTCTGCTTTGCGGCATCCACCGCGATGATCGTCGCGCGCCCCTCCCTCGTCGCCAGCACGATATGGTTCTGCTTTTCTGCATCGGAGCGCAGGCGCACGATGTCGCCTCTCCGCGGTCGGGTACCGGGAACCTCGAGATCCTCCGGAAGGTGGCGCTGGAAAACGAGTCCAAAGTCCTTGTGCTCCACGAGCTTCGCCACCTCTTCCGCGATCTGCGCGCGCAGATGGGGGTCCGGGATTCGCTCGATGAGGTTGTCGACATGGGCCACGAGTTACACCGTACCGGCGCCGCTGATCGCTACTGGGCGGGCCACCGCAGTGTCGGATCGGAGGCGCGTGCTGACGATAGCGAACGGTGTTCGGGGCTGCTCCAAGAAACTCACCGAGAGCCGCCGGCTACCTCGATCTCGATGGCTTCTATGACGGGCTCCAGCCCGTTGAGCGCCAACACGTCAGTGGGTCGCGCGCCGTCCAGATGCGCGTTGGCGCTCGTCAACCAGACGTCGATGGCGGGATCGGTCCAGAGGGCCGACAGTCGCTCTCGGACCGCCTCGACATCAGACGCGATGCTCTGGGCAACGAGGTCACGCCCGAGTCGCGCGGCATCCTGGCCGAACACTGCTCCGTCGCTGCCGTCGCTCATGGACCGAACCTATCGAACACTAGGCGGTGGCTGCAGACTCGCAGCCGTCCGTCTCGGCTATCAGCGGGCGGTGAGGTCTGGCGTGCTGTCCGGAAGCAGGTCGTCGATCGGGACCTTCAGCACCTGTGCGATGGCCAGGAGCGTCATCAGTCTGGGGTTGGACGTTCGCTCGGGGCTCGAACGGCCGCGCTCGAGCTGCTGGTACGTGTATCGGCTGAGGTTCGCCTCATACGCCACGCGATCTTGGCTATATCCACGCGCTATCCGAAGACGATGGATGTTCGCGCCGATCTCGGCGACATACGCATCCCACCCGGACGGAAGGGCCAGAGGACTACGCACCATCTCAGGCTGACGGCGAGGCCTGCCGCGGATGGCTCGATCTATCTGGCATTCTGCTCGCATGGCGACGCAACTCGTCGAGGTCGGGTCCTTTCGGATGACAGTCCGCGACCCCTTCCTCGATGTACTCATTAGCCTCGTTGCCGAGCCGAACGGAGTTCCGACAGCCCTCCACGCCTACGAGACGACCTGTGCCTGGTGGGACGAGCACGCGGATGGCCCCACCGCGGACGAACTCTTGGACTCGATGTTCGAGCCGGCGGATTGGCTCACCGTGGTCGAAGACCGAAGCCGGCCTCGCTCCGCCCAAGAAGCACAGCTGCAGTTGCTGCGCGACTGGCTTCTGCTCTACTGGTGCAGAATCGGCGCGATCAGTTTCATTGCCGGCGTGGACCGAGTAATCCGTCCGGGTAGCCCGCTGCTCGTGTCTGCTGAAACACGGCTGTGAAGATCGGCGCTCCGATTGTGCAACGATCCGTTGCGCAATCGTGCGGTGGTCTGATCCACTGCAGGTCGGGCTCCCGATCCGAGCATGTGCATTGAGGAGGGCGCGAAGTGCGCAATGAGAATCCGGCGTTCGACTTCGACCAAGTCGACTACGTCACGTCCGACACGCACTTTGGTCACGCGCGGATCAGCGAACTCGCTTCCCGACCGTTCGCATCTGTTTCGGAGATGGACGCCGAGCTCGTTCAGCGATGGAATCGGAGCGTCGCTCCCACCGATGTCGTTCTCCATCTGGGCGACGTCGCGCTCGGAACCATCGTCGATTCGCTGCCACTCACCGCACAGCTCAATGGGCGGAGGTTCCTCGTGCCAGGCAACCACGACCGCGTGTCACCCGCGACTCAATCCCGGGCTGCGATCGAGCGGTTCACGCCGCTCTACGAAAACGCGGGCTGGACCGTTCTTCCTGAGGTCATTGAAGGCACCCGGCGGGGCAGCCGACTTCTCGCGTCTCACTACCCTTATTTCGGCGACACCCAGGAGGTGGACCGGCACTCATCGCATCGCCCTATCGACCACGGTATCCCACTGCTGCATGGCCACACCCACGATCGATGGAACGGGCCTGTCGGAAACCAGTTCCACGTCGGCATCGACGCCTTCGAGTACGCGCCCATCCCGTTCTCGATGATTGACGCTTGGCTTGCGGATCTTCGCCGCGAGGACGACGAGATCGTCGCGATCGCCAGGGAAAGAACCGCGATGGGGAACGAAACGCCACTGTCCGAGGTCGCGGAGCGATTCGGGATCGAGCTCCCGCCCCTCGACACGCCAGATCTGGACGACCGGCGAGGGGGCGCGCCTTGACTGACGGAGACGACGTGACAAACGCGCCCGTGACGGCCATGGACGTCGTCCGGCGTGCGCGGGACCGTGAGATCTCGGGGGACGATCTCGTCGCCGTCCTGCTGACGTGGCGGTTCGAACCGCAGCACCGAACTCGGGGCCTCACGGATGACTGGGAATCCCGGCCGAACAGCTTTGACGCGGTGCAGTACGCGTTCCACCTCGGTCTACTCGATGAGGATGCGTATCGGCGCATCGCCGATCGGGCCGGGCGGTCGGAGGCGGGTCGCGAGTAGAAGGCTACCGGCAGCGTGGGTCGCCATCCGAGCAAACCAAGCTGGTCGTGTCTCGATTCGTTTAGCCGTCCTGCATGTCGACGACTCTGTCGCAGCGAGGGCATCCGAGCCCGTTCACGCGGCTGACCACTGTTGCTTCCCAGACATGATCTCTCGAGCACCGCCACAACACTTTGGCATGAGAGGTTGGTTTTACGCGTTCGGGTCGGGACTTGTTGCTGTTGTCCCACTCCGCAGCGAGGTCAGGTCTCAGGGTCGCCAGGTCCGTCTCTCCCGGTACCGCGCGACGTCCGTAGCAATGAGGACATCCGGTGTTCTGAGGACCGCTTCGACTCGAGATCACGGCTTCCCAGCGGTGTCCCTGCTTACATCTCCACGTCGCGCGACGGTTCGAACCGGCCGGGACCTCTCGCGGACTGAGCGCGTTTGAGTCGTCCCATTCCCTGGCGAGATCGGGCCGTCGGGTGGCGAGATCCGTCTTACCTGTGATGACGTACTTTCCGAAGCAGTAGGGGCATCCCGTGCCGAGAACGTGTCGCCTGTAGACAGCGGCTGTCCAGGTATGCCCTTCTGCGCATTGCCAGACAACCTTCTTGCCCGAACCGGGAACGACTTCGTGGGGCCGCAAGGTATTGCTGTGGTGCCATTGTGCGGCGAGATCTGGCCGGATAGCTGCGAGGTCGGTCACTCCGGCGATTGCCCGCTTGCCAGCACAGATTGGACAGCCTTGACCGCTGGAGCGATTGTTGATCGCGGCGTCCCAGCGGTGACCGCACGAACCTGTCCACCAGACCTTCATGGCGGAGAAGGCGCCGACGACATTTGGCGAGAGGTCACCGTTTTGCTGGAAGTCCCATTCTGCTGCGAGATCGGGTCGAACCGTCGCGAGGTCTGTCTTGCCTGAGACCGCCCGGTTCCCGGCACAGAACGGGCATCCCGAGCCGTTTCGCGTCCGGTTGCTGATTGTCGCCGTCCACCGATGGCCTTCACCGCAGACCCAATTGACACGGCGGTTGGAGCGCGCGCCGACATAGTTCGGATCGCCCACATTCATTCCGCGGGTGTGATCCCATTCGGCAGCGACGGCAGGATGCTCGGTGGCGAGGTCCGATTGTCCGGGCCAAACTGCTTGGCCCGCGCAATGAGGGCAGCCCGCTATCGCTCGGACGTACGGCGTCGACTCCCAGGTGTGCCCGGCATCGCACGTCCACCACGCCTTGAAGGATGTCCCTCGCGGCTCCCATGGGTCGCGGCTCTGGTCATTTCGACTCCAGTTCCACTCCGCGACAGCGTGAGGTCGGCGCTGTATCCACAACGGGTACGGTGCTGTGACGTCGATGATGGCCGGCGTGTCGACAATGTCCAGCGGCACATCCAACGGGTCAACGCGAGTTTGCCGATCTTCGCGGCGCCGCGGTCGCAACCAGAGCACGATCCGCTCAACTAGCACGTCGGTCTGTGCGTCCCCGAGGAGCAGTGAAGCGGCGATCGCGTTCCGGAGCGCAGCCGAGGTGAGACTGAGCCATCCGTCTATCGTGGCCGAACTGGAAAGCACCTCGAGGACCCGTACAGTCTCAGGGTAGAGTGCCGCACGTCCGTGAGCTTCACGGTCGTCCACAAGGAGGGCCAGCTCCGGCGTCCACCCGGTTGGTCGAGTGAGCCACGCATTGTCGCGCACCATCTCCCATACCCGTGCGTGAAGCCGAGCGTCGATGCGCCCTGCGGCCGCTAAGCGCCGGAATCGCCGCTCTGCCTTCGCTTGATGGTCGCTGCGCTTCGCCACTAGCTGCGTGTCTGGCGTCGTACCTGGGCCCACCCAGACCATCTGACCTGGATGCCGAAGGCACCAGTTCTCTCGATCGTGCGGTATCTGCTCTACTAGGTCGCCAGCGGAGCAAAGGCGGCAGAGGAAGCGCTGAGCGTAGGTCGAGGATGGGTCGGGCTGTGCAATGCCCCGTAGGCGCAAGTAGTGACCCTTCGGGCGTCCCGCCGCGGCCTCGACGGTGGCCGCCGCAGCGGCCTCGTCCGTCCACACCCGGTAGATGTACGGCTGCGCCGGGGAAGTGAGTCCTCGCTCAACGTCACCGAACGGAACCCCAGCCGCTTCGCACTGTCGTTGGGCGTATGAGCGTGGTGACTCGAATCGATGCCACTTAGGTCGAATCGGCCACGCCCGAACATCGGTCATGCTACTTCGACCAGATCCCTTAGTTTCACCTTGTGCCTGAGCGGTGTGGTGTGCTGCAGCCCGTCTAGGACTGCGAAAAGTCGCTCTCGAGTCACCTGTTCGTTGAGGCGGTCGGAATCGTCCAGGATCGAAGCGACCAGGCGCTCGACCGTCATGGCTAGCAGCGCGAGCCTTCCGTGCGTCGCGGCATGGAGAGCTTTAGCGTTGAGCGTGAGTGCGCCCGGCACGTGGTCACACAGAGGCAGATTGCGGTCGAAGATTGCCACCCAGCGTGTCCACAGTGCCAGGCCTGGGTCCTTCGAGATGTCGACCTTGCGGAGTTCTACCATGTCGCATCTCATCGTGACCTGCATACCGTGGCCGGATCCGAATGCCCTGCCGCTACCGAGGCTTATCCCGACGAGCGCCACAGTCGCCGACGATTCGTTTTGCAGAGCCTTGATGAGACTCGACGGCTCAGTGCCACTTAGATGGTGAGCCTCGTCAATCACCAGCAGCTTCGTCCCATGGACGCGGAGAAGGTTCAGGGTCTGCACGCGGAGCGCGTCGGTGTTGCTCGACTTCGCCACGACCGCCGTGGGCGCGAGGAATCGGATGATCTGTGTCAGCAGCGTCTTCCCGGTCGCGTTTTCGGTCATCTCTATCCAGACCACTGGTACGTCCCCGTCGTCGGCGTAAGCCGGAAAATGCTTCGCATGATCGTTCTCAACGGAGCGAGCGAGGAGCAGAGCGAGTTCAGTCTTGCCGTAGAAGAGCGGTGCCGAGATCATCAGACCTCTCCGCGAGTTCTTGCGGCGGGGGTTCGTTCTGATAAGTCTCGCCAAGATGCCGGTGCTCACATCCTGCTCGGGTGTGGGCACCCTAAGTGTCAGCCTGACGAAGTCGTCACGGGCTTGATCGTAAAGTGCGCGTTGATCGGCGTGTAGCGCTCTGTAATCCGTGAACGACACCGTGGGCGGCATGGGGGGCAATGCACGGAGCGCCTCACGCAGGCCGGGGAGCGTCGTCTTGCTGGAGTGCTCCAGGGTGAGCGAGGGGATGATCACTAGCTCAGGTCCTTCGTGGTCACGATGTCATACCGAGAGGAGGTCCAGTCGATATCGCTGACGTTGACCGGAGTGGCCCAGTCTCGTAGATCGAAGGGGACGGGTTCGGTTACCGGGGCTGCGACGTCGTCTGAGCCACGCGCGGATTCCCTGAGCTGGCGGTTTCGTGCTTGCTTGTCGCTTCGAGCTCTTCGCTCGATCTCGTCGAGGAACTCGGCTGTCTTTGGCGTCTCGCCTGGGGTTCCAGTGCCGAAGCGTTCGACCAGTCGTACCTCGGTCTCAGCGGCCATCCACGCTGCTCGGTCGTCAATCGCCTTGTCCCAGCACTCGATCCATTCTTCGGTCTCGGGATGCTGAACCCAGACAGCATTGTCGTTGCACGGATCGAAGCGTATGTCGAACGTGCGGGCCTGTCGCGACCCGGCAGGGGCGCCCGAAAGAGAGCGATTTCGAAGGTCCGCCAACAACGGCGAGTCGTACTTGCGATTGCGGAACTCGATCCCCTCGTTGCTGATGATGCGACCTTCGGACGGGAGGATCGCGAGGAAGTCCTCAGCCCGGAACGGAAGCTGAACTCCTGGGCCGACTTCGAACAGTGCCGCATACATCTGGTTCGGGGTCCACTCGCGGCCGGGGAAGAGCGGAGAGCGCAGTCCGCCATGCTGCTTGTTCAGGAAAACAGTAGTGATCCACACGTCGAAGGCGAGCCGCACCGAGTCCAGGGTGAGCGTCGGATTGTCGCGCTTACCGCGGTTGGGCACTGAGTTGCCCGTCGAGCCGGCTAGCCACTGTGCGAAGTCGGTCGAGGTCGTACCGAAGTTGCGCTCCACGTGGGGCTTGGTCGCCGGAGCGTTCGGCGGGGCGAGAACGATGGTGATCCCGAACGCCCGACAGGCGGCCTCGAACGTCGCTGACCGGAAGTCGGCACCGCCGTCGACGGTGATCGCGTGCGGAAAGATCCACGGAACGGCGAGCGACTCGTCATCGAGGTAGGGATTGATCCTTCTCATCAGCTCCGCGGGTAGGGTCGCGGAGCCGGAGAGGGTGGCTGCGGACGAGCCGGGCACGGCCCTACGTCCGACGATCGCCCTAGCCAGAAGCAGCGCGTGGTCGAAACCGTTCGGCCGGTTGGCATGAATTGCCCACGCCAACGGGACTCTGCTTGCCACGCAAAAGAGCGCCGTGACGGTGGGGCGGAAGGTGTTGCCCTTCTCGTCCCACACTTGGACATCTAGCGTGGTCGAGTCAATCTCGCACACCTGCCCAAGACGATGAGCGTTGCCGGAGAAGTACTCCCGGTCCGGACTGTTCGACGTGTTACGTCGCGTCGTTGCCTTCGCGAAACTGTATCGGCCCGCATCGCGCTCGTTGATGTATCCCTGAAGGGTCGTGCCCTTGACGTCGCAAATCGCGTCACCCGGATACATCGCCTGCAGGGTGCGCCGCACGAGGGCGGCGCAGTGGCGGCGGCTGCTCGTGTGCAGGTTGATCCGAGCGTCGAGCTCCCGGTCGATAACTGCGATCAGACGAGGATCCGCCCTACTGATAACCAAACGTTGCTGACCCTTGCGGTGCAGCCGGGCGTCCACCCCAGCGACCCCTTCCGACTCATAGACCTTCCAATAGTTGAAGAGCGCCTTCCGACTGCGTGCGAGCGACGTGCCGGCCAGCTCTGCGACCTTCGCGCTAATCCGTTGCTCCTGCGTCGTAAGAGTTAGGTCATACGCCGGACGTGGCCCGAGGGCGGTGGGGTCCATCGGGACGCCGTGAAAGACCTCGAGGAGATGCTTCTCCAAATCGAGCACGTCAGACGGCCAGTCACCTGAGGTCGGGCGCAAGGGCGTACTTGATTCTCGGCGAGCGGTTCCAGCGAAGGCCATGAGTTCGACCATCGAGATGACTAGCCAGTCGTCCTGGGTGCCGTCGCGACGCAGCGTCGCTTCCACGCCGCGGCGCACCCGCTCCCATACCCACAGCTCGCCGTTGATTTCGACCTTGGCGCCGAACTTGAGCTTGCCCTCTTCGCTGGTCATGCCGCTGTTACCTCCATTGCCGCCTCGGTGGTTGTGTAGACCGTCTCGCTACTGAACACTCCAGCGAGGTCGACATGAAGGAGCCGCCGCCAGGCCAAGTTGTCGACCCATGCACATGCCAACGGAGGACAGTCGGGCGATGCGATCCGACAGAGATCGCCTCGCCTTCGCCCTCCGCGTGCGGCGTTGAGGATGAGAGCCTCCAACTCGTGGCTAGGTCGGCAACGGTCGTGGCGGGACGCTGACAGGCTGTCGAGATTGCCGGTCGCGCGTTTGCCGTGGCCCGTCAGCACTCGATATCGCCACCCGAGCGCATCGCACGCGGCAGCGGTCTCAGCGAACTGAACCCGCGCACGGTCGTCGACCCCCTCCGCATAACGAACATCCAGCAGCCCGTAGGAACCGTCAGTGAAGAGGGCCAGCAGATCAGGGACGTGCCAAGAGCCCGATAACCGCGAGCCGTGCCCGAAAGTGATCGCGACCGGCTGGGCCCAAAGTCGTTCCACCTGACCACTGAACTCGAGCCAAAGGACCTCCCAGCGCTCTTCCTGGGACTCGCACCACACGTGGGTTCTGGTCGGCTGCCAGAAGTACAGGCTGGGGGTGAATAGGTTGCGGACGCCCTTTGATTTGCGTACAGGAAGGGGATCGGTCGTCGCCCAGTCACGATCGCCGAGTTCGCGCCCGATAACAGCCCAGTCGTGCGGGCCCAGCTCCCCAGACACGCTGTCGCCCGCGCGAGAGATCCAGTGCAGTTCAGTGGACGATGTACGGCGTCGGGGGACGATCTGCTGAGGTCCAGCAACTGGGAACACCCGCATCACCTCTCGCAAGCAAAGTCGGTGTCTGACGTTGCGAGGACGATGGGCTGATCGGAGCCCCATCGCTCCTCTATCCAGTTCTGATGTTCTTCCTCGTCCGCGAACAACGGGCAGTAGTACTCGGCGTGTCTTGACACTCGATGTCACATCCCTGAGTGCCAATGTCAGGCAAAGCCGGTTTGTGTCATCGCAACGCGTTCCCGACACGACAGGGGTTGTGCCGACGGCATCCGTCGACTAACTTGCAACCAAATGGTTATACAACAGGAGCTCAGTGATGACGAGATCGATCGTGTCTTCCACGCGCTCGCCGATGCGACGCGGCGCGACATCCTGCGGCGCACGATCGCGGGCGAGCATTCGATCTCGGCGCTCGCGACCGACTACGACATGTCGTTCGCGGCGGTGCACAAGCACGTCGGCGTGCTCGAAGCCGCTCGCCTCATCGTCAAGCGCGCCGAAGGTCGCGAGCGACTCGTGCGGGCGGATCCGGTCATGATCGCCCGTGCCCGCACGTTGCTGGCCCGCTACGAGGAGATGTGGCGTGCCCGCATCGATCGCCTCGATGTGCTCCTCGCCGAAGACCCGGCATCCGACACGAACAAGAGAGAAGGAGAGTGACATGCCCGTCACCGACGTCCAGACCGACCCCGAAGCGCTCACGATGACGCTCACTGCCGAGTTCGCCGCGCCCGCCGAGCGGGTGTTCCGAGCGTTCACCGATCCGCGCCAGCTCGAACGCTTCTGGGGCCCTCCGGGGTACCCCGCGACCTTCACGGCGTTCGACCTCGTCGCCGGGGGGAACGCGGAGTACCACATGACCTCGCCGCAGGGTGAGAAGTATCGCGGGGGGTGGGAGTTCCTCGAGATCGACGCCCCGCGCTCGTTCGCGCTGCTGGACTACTTCGTCGACGCCGACGGCACGCGCAACGACGACCTGCCGGCGTCGCGCAACACGTTCGTCTTCGAAGACACCGCATCCGGATCGCGGTTGGTGAACACCTCGTACTACGCCTCGGTCGACGCGCTCGAGCAGATCGTGGCGATGGGAGCGGCGGAAGGATCGAAGATGGCGTTCGACCAGCTCGACCGCGTGCTCGAGGGCCTGCGAGACTACGCGCTCGGCAAGGGCACGCGCACCGAGATCCTCGACGACCAGCACGTGCGCATCACGCGGCTCATCGAAGGACCCCGCGATCTGGTGTGGCGGGCGCACACAGAGCCTGAGCTCATGAAGAAGTGGCTGCTCGGCCCCGACGGCTGGCGCATGAGCGTGTGCGAGTTCGAAGCGGTAGCCGGCACGTCCTACCGCTACGCGTGGGAACCGGTGGACGCTTCGACCGATGGCGAGCCGTTCGGCTTCGACGGCGACGTCCTCGTCGTCGAACCGCAGCGACGCCTCACCAGCACCGAGCACATGACGGGCACAGACTACCCGCCGACCCTGAACGACCTCAGCCTCGACGAGGAGGACGGCGTGACGCTCATCACCACGCTGATCGAGTACCCCGATGCGCAGACGCGCGACATGGTGCTCGCAACCGGCATGACCGACGGCATGGAGACCAGCTACGCGCGCCTGGAGCGCGAGCTCATCTCGGCCTGACCTCACGTGGAGCCCCGGGATCCGTCCCGGGGCTTCTGCGTGCGCGCCCTACGATGGCACCGTGGACTTCTCCTTCGCTTTCACCCCCGACCTCATCGCGGTCTTCCTGACGCTGTTCGTGCTTGAGATCGTGCTGGGTGTCGACAACGTCATCTTCATCTCGATCCTCGCCTCCAAGCTCCCCAAGGAGCAGCAGGCGAAGGCGCGCAACCTCGGCCTGACGCTCGCGATGGTGATCCGCGTCATCCTCGTGTTCTTCGCGGGCTGGATCATCACTCTGAAGGACGACGTCGTCACCCTCTTCGGGATGGGCTTCTCGGTGAAGGACTTCATCCTGATCGCCGGCGGACTGTTCCTCGTCTACAAGGCCGTCACCGAGATCCACCACAAGCTCGAGGGTGCCGAGGAGGAGCACGGCAGGGCGCCGAAGACGATCACCTTCCAGTCGGTGATCATCCAGATCCTGCTGCTGGACATCGTCTTCTCGCTCGACTCGGTCATCACCGCCGTCGGCATGACCGAGAACCTGCTGGTCATCATCGTCGTCGTGGTGCTGTCGTTCGGCATCATGCTGTTCGCCGCGCGCTTCATCTTCACGTTCGTCAACAAGCACCCGACGGTGAAGATGCTGGCGTTGTCGTTCCTCCTGCTGATCGGCGTCTTCCTGATCGCGGAAGGCTTCGGCGTCTCGATCGACAAGGCACTCATCTACGCGCCGATGGCCTTTGCGATCCTCGTCGAGGCACTCAACCTGATCTACTCGGCCAACAAGGCCAAGCGCGAGCAGAAGCGCCAGCACGCGGTGCAGCTGCGCCCCCGCTACGCCGACGTCGACGAGTCGGTCGCCGTGTCCGCGGCGCTCACTAAGGGTCCGGATGCCGGCGCCGTCGGCCTCTCGCGCAAGCCCGTCGCCGGCGCGCCCGGCTCCGACGAGGAGCGCGCCGGCCTCGGCTGAGCCCGTGTTCGACCCGACGTTCCCGCGCGATCTGCTCTTCACCGGAGCGCTGTTCGGGCTGGTCGCCTTCATGTGGGCCGGGTGGGCGCACGAGCGCCCGCCGCGAGGAGTCGTCTGGCGTGTGGTGCTCGTCGCGATCCAGGTCACCGGGCTCGCCTTGGTGGGCTTCGGCCTGCCGCCGCTGATCCGCAACTGGGGTTCGCCGTCGGCGCTGATCTCCGATTCGCCGGCGCTGGTCTGGTACATCGTCGTGGCGTGGATCGAGATCGTCGCTATAGCGGCGATCGCGATCTGGCTCGTGCGCACGAAGCGTTCCGAGCTGATCGCCGCGCCCGCGATGGTGATCGTAGGCCTGCACTTCGTGCCGCTCACCTTCGTGTTCGGGCAGCGGATCCTGATGCTCGCCGCGATCCTGCTCTCCGCCGTCGGCGTCGTCGCGTTCTTCCTTCCGCGACGCGTCGCCGCGCCGAGCTTCTGGTGCGGCATCCTCGGCGGGCCGGTGTTCCTCGCCGTCGGCGGCGTGGCCCTGGTCGCCGGTCTCTCCGCGGTCTGACTGTGGAAAGTGGCGCTCCCCGGCACCGGCCTGCGCGACATCCGCTGCAGTTTCCTGCGAGCGCGCCCGACTCGCGACGCAGCGTTCGCAGGAAACTGCCGCGCTGGCCGACGGTGGCGTCGCGAGGTTGCCGGGTTCGGATGCTGCCGCGGTGGCCGACGGCGGTGTCGCGGGGTAGCCGGGTTCGCAGGATGCCGCCGCGGTCGAGGCGGTTCGGGCTCACCGGCCCGGACGGGACAGGTCGGTCGGCAGCCCGGCGGCGGCGAGGATGTTGTAAAGCAGGCGCGGGCTCGTGAGCGCGGGTGTCCGCCACCGCGAGAAGGCATCCACCTGCCGACGCAGGTCGTCTTCGCGATCCTTCTCGGCGATGAGTGCTTCGTGGCCGCTGCGTCCGCGGAGCAGGCCGGGATCGCGATACTTGCCGACCCCGTCGTACTCGCCGATGTGCCGATACTCACGCCAGAAGAAGTCGGTGTAGGCCGCGCTCCCGTCCGAGAGGATGAACCTCGCCTGCAGTTCCGGTGGCGGAAACCCCATCACGAAGATGAGTACTCGGCTCTGCGACTCGCGCACGCTGTCTGCCAGATCGGTGCTGAAGGCGGCGGCTGCCCGAGCTCGCGCCGATCCCCGTCCCACACGCAGATCCGCGCACGCTCGAAGCTCGTTGGCAACAACAAGCGGTCCGCCGTCACGACGACTCCAGAGGACCTGATCGGCGATCGACACTCCTTCGACGAAGCGCACGGACGCGATGAGATCGACTGCGGTTCTCAGAGGCGTGGTGACGTGGTGAAGTCCCCAGGGGATGGTCTCGATGCTCGACAGGTCAGCGGCGTGACGCGTGATCAACCCGCTGGACCGTCCACCCCGGCCGGCATCCGCGCTGATGTCCAGCCGATCGGGCCAGGCGCCGAGGATGTCGATGCCGTGAAGCGCGGCAGCGGAGAAGTGGGAGATCACCCGACCTGGTCCGATTCGCACCGAGGCCTCCCACACACGCTGGGCGTGCTGGTCGATCGGTCGTAGCGCGTTCCACGCGGAGCGGTCGGCGAACGCGCCCGGCGCGATGCGCACGATCGCACCCGCGGCGATCTGTGCGGCCAGTCGGCGATCGTTCACCGGCTCGCCGTCGTTCTCCCGCCTTCGGAAAACGGAGTTCAGCGGAGGTCGTTCGATCCAGGACATGCGCACGACACTGACCTTCTCGCTCGGGACACGGCGCGCACTCGACGGTCGCTGTGGAGGATGTCGGCGGGGTGCGCACTTCGGGAGGAGCGGAGGCGTCGTCGTGTGCGCGGACAGTGGCGCGTCGGCCCCCTCGCGAGAACCGGCGGCGGCCGCCCCCTCACGCCCGGCGTTCAGCGGCCGGCTTCGGGCCGGCATCCGCTGCACCTTCCTGCGAGCGCACCCGTCTCACGACGCAGCGGTCGCAGGAAAGTGCAGCGCTCGCGAATCGGTGGCGTGGCGAGGTGGCGCGTTCGCAGGAATGTGCAGCGCTGGTGAATCGGTGGTGTGGCGGGGTGGCGCGGTCGCAGGAGTGTGCCGCGGCGGGGAGCCGGTGGTGTGGCGGGATGGCGCGGTCGCAGGAATGTGCCGCGGTGGGAAGCCGGCGTCCCGAACCGAGGTGCTCGCGAAGCGCTGAGCGAGCCGGCCGCGCCGACCTACGGGTCGACGACCAGACGGTAGCCCATGCCCTGCTCGGTGAGCAGGTGCACGGGGGCGGTGGGATCGGTCTCGAGCTTCTTGCGCAGCTGCGACATGTAGAGCCTCAGGTAGCCCGAGTCGCTCACCTGCTCGCTCGACCAGATCTCTTTGAGCAGCGTCTGGCGGGTGACGAGGGATCCGGGGTTGCGCGCGAGGAACTCCAGCATCCGCCACTCCGTGGGAGTCAGGTGCACGCGGGCGCCGCCCTTGGTCACGGCCTTCGTCGCGAGATCGATCGTGACGTCGGCGAACGTGACGATCGGCTCTTCGGATGCCGCGCCGCCGCGCCGGCCGAGGGCCCGCAGCCGCGCGAGCAGCTCGTCGATCTGGAACGGCTTCGTGACGTAGTCGTCAGCGCCGGCATCCAGCGCATCGACCTTGTCGGCGGAGCCGGTGCGGCCCGACACGACGATGATCGGCACGGTCGACCAGCCTCGGATCGCGGCGATCACCGCGAGTCCGTCGAGGTGGGGCATGCCGAGGTCGAGCATGACGAGGTCGGGATGCTCGCGCGCGGCGAGGGCCACGGCGGCAGCGCCGTCGGGCGCGGCGACGACGTCGTAGCCGTGCGCGGCCAGGGTGATGCGCAGGGCGCGCACGAGCTGGGGGTCGTCGTCGGCGACGAGTATCTTCATGCGGATGCCACCGGCAGCGCGATCACCATCGTGAGCCCTCCTCCGGGGGTGTCCTCGGGGGTGAGCGTACCGCCCATGCCTTCGGTGAACCCCTTCGACAGGGCGAGACCGAGGCCCAGGCCCGTCGTGTTGTCGGTGTCGCCGAGTCGCTGGAACGGCGCGAACATCTCGTCGCGACGCTCGGGTGAGATGCCCGTGCCGTGGTCGATGATGCGGATCTCGGCCGAGTCGCCCAGGCGGCTCGTCGTCACCCGCACGAGCGTTCCGTCGGGGGAGTGGCGGGCGGCGTTGGCGAGCACGTTGACGAGCACCCGCTGCAGCAGCACCGGATCGGCCTTCACCGTGGGCAGGTCTGGGTCGAGGGCGAGCTCGACGTCGTCGGGGCCGGCGCCGAGCTCGTCCAGCGCCGAGAGCACGGCGCCCGCCGCATCGACGGGCGCGAGCGACACCG
Source organism: Planococcus sp. APC 4015 (assembly GCA_030407505.1). Classification (GTDB taxonomy): domain Bacteria; phylum Actinomycetota; class Actinomycetes; order Actinomycetales; family Microbacteriaceae; genus Microbacterium. Next base: position 43,438 of record JASDDH010000004.1, on the reverse strand, counting down.
CGAGCACACCCGCCTCGATGCGGCTCACGTCGAGCAGATCGGTGACGAGCACCGCGAGCGTGTCAAGGGACTCGTCCGCCGTGGCGATGAGCTCGGCCTGATCGTCGGCCGAGAGCTGCGATCCCGCGGCGCGCAGGCCTCCGACGGCGGCGACCGCCGCTGCGAGAGGTCGCCGCAGATCGTGGCTGACGGCCGACAGCAGAGCGCTGCGCACGAGGTCGGTCTCGGCCAGGGCGTCCGCCTCGCGGGCCGTCTCGGTGAGGTCGGTGCGTTCGAGCGCGGCATCCAGCTGCGCCACGACGACATCCAGCAGGCGCCGCTCGGACGCGTCGAGCGACGACCCGTGCAGCTCGAGGACGCCGCGGGTGCCGACGGCCACCGTCTCGAACGCATCGTCGCGCACCGGCTCGCCGTCGGTCGCGATGACCGCGCCGTCCGCATCGAGCAGACGCGCCCCGGCGAGGCCGAACGCCTCGCGCACGCGCGACACGAGAGCCGGCACAGCGCTCTCACCGCGCAGCACGCTTCCGGCGACCGTGGCCAGCAGCTCGGACTCGGCGGCCGAGCGCTTCGCCGCCCGCGCGGCGCGCGCCGCCCGGTCGACGATGAAGCTGACGACGACGGCGATCACGACGTACAGCGCCAGCGCCCACGCGTTGCGCGGGTCGGCGATCGTGACCGTGTAGAACGGCGAGACGAAGAAGAAGTTGAGGGTGAGCCCGGACATCACGGCGGCGAACACGGCGGGCCAGATTCCGCCGACGAGCGAGACGACGACGACCAGCAGCTGGTAGGCCAGGACGTCGCTGGTGATGGTCTCGTCGGATCGCAGCGCCACGAGCAGCCAGGTGAGCAGCGGCCCGGCGGTCAGGGCGACGGCGAAGCCGAGCAGGCGGCGCTTCACGCTGAGGGCGCCGCCGGCGAGGCTCGGCAGCGAGAATGGGTTGCCGGCGGCGGAGTGGGTGACGATGTGCACGTCGATGTCGCCGGATTCGCGGATGACCGTCGCGCCGATGCCGGGTCCTGACAGCGACGCGGCCAGGCGCCCGCGTCGGCTCACGCCGATGACGAGCTGGGTCGCGTTGACCGAACGCGCGAACTCGACCAGCGCCCGCGGAACGTCGTCCCCGACGATCTGGTGGTAGCTGCCGCCGAGAGACTCCACGAGCGCGCGTTGAGCGGCCAACGCACCGGGGGCACCCGAACGCAGACCGTCCTGCGTCGTGACGTGCACCGCGAGCAGCTCTCCGCCTGCCGAGCGTGCGGCGATGCGCGCCCCCCGGCGCAGCAGGGTCTCACCCTCGGCACCGCCCGTGAGGGTGACCACCACGCGCTCGCGTGCCTGCCAGGCGCCGTCGATGCCGTGCTCGGCGCGGTACGAGCGCAGCGCGCTGTCGACCTCGTCAGCCAGCCACAGCAGGGCGAGTTCGCGCAGCGCGGTCAGGTTGCCCAGGCGGAAGTAGTTCGACAGGGCGGCGTCGATCCGCTCCGCGGGGTAGACGACGCCGGCCGCGAGGCGGTCGCGCAGCGCTTGGGGGGCGACGTCGACGACCTCGATCTGGTCGGCGCCGCGCACGACGGCATCCGGAACCGTCTCGCGCTGCGCCACCCCGGTGATCTGTTCGACCACGTCGTTGAGGGACTCGATGTGCTGCACGTTGACGGTCGTGATGACGTCGATGCCGGCATCCCGCAGCTCCTCGACGTCCTGCCAGCGCTTGGCGTTGCGGGAGCCGGGGGCGTTGGTGTGGGCGAGCTCGTCGACGAGGGCGATCTTCGGATGCCGGTCGAGCACGGCATCGAGGTCCATCTCGTCGAGACTGACACCGCGATGGGATGCCACGCGACGGGGGATGACCGGAAGCCCTTCCACGAGCGCCGCCGTCGCCGCGCGGCCGTGCGTCTCGACGATCGCGACGACGACATCCGTGCCGTCACCCAGGAGGCGCCTGCCCTCTTCGAGCATCTCGAACGTCTTGCCGACGCCGGGGGCGGCACCGAGCAGGACACGCAGACGCCCGCGCTTCATCGTGTCGCCCTTCAGTTCTGCAACGCGTCGAGGGCCAGGTTGAGCCCGAGGACGTTGACTCGCGGCTCTCCGAGGAATCCGAGGTCCCTCGACTGGATCTTAGACTCCACGAGCTCCCGCACTTCGGACTCGTCGAGTCCCCGCTCGGCGGCCACGCGCGGCACCTGGAGCAGTGCGTACTCGGGGCTGATGTCGGGATCGAGTCCCGATCCGGATGCCGTCACGGCATCCGCCGGGATCTCGTCGACGCCGACGCCGTCGAGATCTGCGATCGCCGCCTGGCGTTCGCCGATCGCGGTCACGAGATCGGCGTTGTTGGGCCCGAGGTTCGAGCCGCTGGAGGCGCCGCCGTCGTAGCCGTCGCCCGCCGCCGACGGGCGGGACTGGAAGTACTCCGGCAGCGGTGCGCCGTCGGCATCCGTGAAGGACTGTCCGATCAGCGCGGAGCCGATCAGCTCGCCGTCGGATGAGCGCACGGCCGAGCCGTTGGCCTGGAACGGGAGCACGAGCTGTCCTGCCGCGGTGATGAGGGCGGTGTAGCCGACGCCGAGCACGAGGGTGAAGACGAGCATCGCGCGGAGGGCGACACCGGTGGTGCGGAGGGTGGTGCGTGAGGTGGACATTGCGTCTCCTGGGTGCGGGCTCAGAAGCCCGGGATGAGGCTCACGACGAGGTCGATGAGCTTGATGCCGATGAAGGGTGCCACGATGCCGCCGAATCCGTAGATGAGCAGGTTGCGGCTCAGGGTCTGCGACGCGCTCGCCGCCCGGTACTTCACGCCCCTGAGCGCCAGCGGGATGAGGAATACGATCACGATCGCGTTGAAGATGATCGCGCTCGTGACGGCGGAGGCCGGCGAGCTCAGCTGCATGATGTTCAGTGCCGCCAGGCCGGGGAACACGCCCATGAACATGGCCGGGATGATCGCGAAGTACTTGGCGACGTCGTTCGCGAGCGAGAAGGTGGTCAGCGCGCCGCGCGTGATGAGCAGCTGCTTGCCGATGCGCACGATGTCGATCAGCTTCGTCGGGTCGCTGTCGAGGTCGACCATGTTGCCCGCCTCCTTGGCGGCCGACGTGCCGGTGTTCATCGCGACGCCGACGTCGGCCTGGGCGAGCGCCGGGGCGTCGTTGGTGCCGTCGCCGGTCATGGCGACGAGGTTGCCGCCCTGCTGTTCGCGGCGGATCAGCGCGAGCTTGTCTTCGGGCGTCGCCTCGGCGAGGTAGTCGTCGACGCCCGCCTCGGCGGCGATGGCCTTGGCGGTCAAGGGGTTGTCACCCGTGATCATCACGGTGCGGATGCCCATCGCACGCAGCTCCTCGAAACGCTCGCGCAGGCCGTCCTTGACGATGTCCTTGAGATGGACGACGCCGAGCACGGTGCCGGTGCCGTCGGCGGCCAGGGTCGCCACGACCAAGGGGGTTCCGCCCGACTGCGCGATCGCGTCGGTCTCGCTCACGAGGTGCGCGCGCGTCGAGGTGGCCACGGGTGCTCCGGATGCCTCGAGCCAGGCCAGCACCGCCGAGCCGGCGCCCTTGCGCACCTGGGTGCCGTCGGCGAGGTCGAGGCCCGACATCCGGGTCTGAGCGGTGAAGGGGACGACGACCGCCCCCGCCGGCTCGTTGACACCGACGCCGCGGTCAGCGGCGAGCTCGACCACCGACACGCCTTCGGGCGTCGGATCGGCGAGGGACGAGAGCGCGGCGGTGCGGGCGAGCTCGTCGTCGGCGACCCCCGGCATCCCGACGAAGTCGGACGCCCGACGGTTGCCGTAGGTGATCGTGCCGGTCTTGTCGAGGAGGAGCGTCGTGACGTCTCCGGCCGCCTCGACCGCACGGCCGGACATCGCCAGCACGTTGCGCTGGACGAGGCGGTCCATCCCGGCGATGCCGATCGCCGAGAGCAGGGCGCCGATCGTCGTGGGGATGAGGCAGACCAGCAGCGCGATCAGCACGGGAATCGACACCGGGGATGCCGCGTACGACGCGATCGGGTTGAGCACGAGCACCACGACGACGAACACGATCGACAGGCTCGCGAGGAGGATGTTGAGCGCGATCTCGTTCGGCGTGCGCTGGCGCGAGGCGCCTTCGACGAGCGCGATCATGCGGTCGACGAAGGTCTCGCCGGGCTTGGACGTGATGCGTACGACGATGCGGTCCGAGAGCACGCGCGTGCCGCCGGTCACCGCACTGCGGTCGCCGCCCGACTCGCGCACGACCGGGGCCGATTCGCCCGTGATCGCCGACTCGTCGATCGTCGCGATTCCGTCCACGATGTCGCCGTCGCCGGGGATCAGCTCACCGGCCTCGACGATCACCACATCGCCCAGGCGCAGGTCGGCGGACGAGACCTCGGCCGTCTCGGAGCCGGCTCCGTAGGAGACGAAGCGCCGTGCCATCGTGGAGGTGCGGGTTTTGCGCAGCGTGGCCGCCTGGGCCTTGCCGCGTCCCTCCGCCACCGACTCGGCGACGTTCGCGAAGAGCACCGTGAGCCAGAGCCAGATCGCGATGCCCCACGTGAAGCCGATGGGCACCGTCGTGGCGCCGGACTCTTCCGGCCCGCCGAGGAACGGCTCGGCGATCGCGATGAGGGTCGTCAGCGCGGCGCCGACCCACACCAGGAACATGACCGGGTTGCGCCACTGCGCGGCGGGGTTGAGCTTGCGCAGGGCGCCGGGGAGCGACTGCACGATCTGCGCCGGGCCGAACGATCCGCGGCGGGCGGGCGCGTCGAACTGATCGACGACCGGGGCGAGGGTGGAAGTGGACATTTTCAGACGAGTCCTTCGGCGAGGGGTCCCAGAGTGAGGACCGGGAAGTAGGTGAGCGCGGTGACGATGACCGCGACGCCGGCGAGGAGACCGGCGAACTGCGGCCGGTGGGTCGGCAGGGTGCCGACCGTCGAAGGCACCTTGTCCTGAGCGGCCAGTGAGCCGGCGAGGGCGAGCACGAGCACAATCGGGATGAACCGGCCGAGCAGCATCGCGATGCCGAGGGCGGTGTTGAACCAGGGCGTGTTCGCCGTCAGACCCGCGAAGGCCGAGCCGTTGTTGTTCGATGCCGACGTGAAGGCGTAGAGCACTTCGCTCAGGCCGTGGACACCGGGATTCCAGATCGAGACGCTCTCGACGTCCGAGCGGATGCCGGGGATCGCGAAGCTCAGCGCGGTGCCGGCGAGCACCAGGATCGGCGTCACGAGGATGTACAGGCTCGCGAGCTTGATCTCGCGCGGCCCGATCTTCTTGCCGAGGTACTCGGGCGTACGGCCGATCAGCAGGCCGCCCACGAACACGGCTATGACGGCGAGCACCAGCATCCCGTACAGTCCCGAGCCGACGCCGCCGGGTGCGATCTCGCCGAGCATCATGTTGACCATCGGCAGCATGCCGCCCAGCGGCGTGTAGCTGTCAAGCATCGAGTTGACCGCGCCGGTGGACGTCAGCGTCGAGGTGGCGTTGAAGAGCGTCGAGCCGAGGAAGCCGTACCGCACCTCCTTGCCCTCCATCGCGCCGCCGGCGAGCTGCGGTGCGAGTCCGCCGCCCGCCGCCTCGGCCCACGAGCCCAGCACGAGCGACGTCAGGAAGATGCCGCCCATGACCGCGAGAATCGTGTAGCCCTGGCGGTCGTCGCCGACGATGCGGCCGAACGCGCGGGGCAGCGAGAAGGGGATCACGAGCATCAGGAACACCTGCAGGAGGTTGGTCCACGGCGTCGGGTTCTCGAACGGGTGCGCGGAGTTGACGTTGAAGAAGCCACCGCCGTTCGTGCCGATGAGCTTGATCGCCTCCTGCGAGGCGACGGGTCCGCCGGGGATCGACTGCGCGGCGCCGGCGAGGGTCGTGGCATCCGTGAAGCCGTTGACGTTCTGCACGACGCCGCCCGCGATCAGCGCGATCGCCGCGGCCACCGACAGGGGGAGCAGCAGCCGGTAGGACCCGCGGACGAGGTCGACCCAGAAGTTGCCGATCGTGGAGGAGCGACGGTACGCGAAGCCGCGGACGACGGCGATCGCGACGGCGATCCCGACGGCGGCGGAGACGAAGTTCTGTACCGCGAGGGCGGCGAACTGAACGGTGTAGCCGAGCGTGAGCTCGGGCGAGTAGGACTGCCAGTTCGTGTTCGTGACGAACGACACGGCGGTGTTGAACGAGAGCGGCTCGCTCGGCGCGGCCAGCCCGAGCGCGTACGGGAGAACGGGCTGCAGGCGCTGCAGGGCGTAGACGAAGAGCACCCCGACGACCGAGAACAGGAGCACTCCGCGCAGGTACGCCTGCCATGTCTGCTCCGAGCGGGGGTCGACGCCGATGAGACGGTAGGTGCCCCGCTCGACGGCGAGGTCCTTGCCGGACGTGTAGATGCGGGCGATGTAATCGCCCAGCGGACGATAGGCGAGCCCGAGCGCGAGGATGAGGGTGGCGACCTGGAGGATCGCGGGCCAGACGGCCATCAGAACTTCTCCGGGCGGACGAGGGCGACGACGAGATAGACGACGGCGGCGACGGCAAGGACGGCCGCGAGGATCGAGAAGACGGTCACAGCTTCTCGACCCCCTTGGCCGCGAGCGCGATCAGCGCGAAGACGGCGAGCGTCGCGGCGATGTAGACGACATCGAGCACAGGGACTCCTGGAGTTCGGGATCGTGCCGAATCCCGGCACGACTACCGATGCAACAGGGCCGTGGATGCCGCCCGCGACGTCCTCACGGAACCCATACGGGCGGCACGTCGTCCCTCACGCAACCCTCACGCGCGGCGTCACTCACGCGCGGGCGAGCGCGTCCTCGAGGGCGACCCACGCGAGCATCGCGCACTTCACGCGCGCGACGTACTTCGAGACGCCCGAGAGGGCGGCCGCGTCGAGGTAGACCTCTTCGTCCAGCACGATCTCGCCGCGCGAGCGCAGGGCTGTGCGGAATCCGTCGATCAGCTCGGTGACTTCGGCCCGCGGCATCCCGTCGGCCAGCTCGGTCAGCATCGAAGCCGACGCCTGCGAGATCGAGCAGCCCGATCCCTCCCACGTGACGTCGCGGATGACGTCGCCGTCATCGGTGATGCGCACGCGCAGAGTCACGTCGTCGCCGCAGATCGGGTTGTGCTGATGGGATGTCGCCGAGCGACCCTCTTCGGCCGCGAGCTCTTTGCCGCGGGGACGCTTCGAGTGATCCAGCAGCAGCTCCTGGTACAGCGCTTCTAGGCCGCTCATGCGCCGACTCCGAAGAACGACCGCACGCCCGAGATGGCGTCGAAGAAGACGTCGAGGTCGTCGTCGGTCGTGAACACCGACGTCGAGGCGCGCACGGATGCCGTGAGCCCGAACCGCGCGTGGAGCGGCTTGGCGCAGTGGTGCCCGACCCGCACCGCGACACCGCGGTCGTCGAGGAACTGCCCGACGTCGTGCGCGTGCACGCCGTCGACGTCGAACGACGCGATGCCGACGCGTTCGACCGAGCCGCCACCGGTCGCTGAACCTGCACCCCCGGTCGGTGAAGCTGCACCCCCGGTCGCTGAGCCTGTCGAAGCGTCGCCCAGGAGCCGCACGCCGTCGATCTCGCGCAGCCCCGCCATGAGCCGTCTCCCGAGCGCGCTCTCGTGGGCCTGCACGGCATCCATTCCGAGCGAGTCGAGGTAGCGGGCGGCTGCCGCCAGACCGATCGCCTGCGACACGGGCTGCGTGCCGGCCTCGAACTTCTGAGGAGCGGGCAGGAACCCGGCGTCGTCGAGCGTGACCGTGGTGACCATCGATCCGCCGGTGAGGAACGGGGGCAGGGCTTCGAGCACGTCCGACCGTCCGAGCAGGCCGCCGACCCCGTACGGGCCGAGCATCTTGTGGCCCGAGAACGCGGCGAGGTCGACTCCGAGAGCATCGAAGTCGAACGGCAGCTGCGGGGTCGACTGGCACGCGTCCAGCACCGTGAGCGCGCCGACGCCACGCGCCAACAGGACCAGCTCGGCGACCGGATTGACGATGCCGAGCACGTTCGACACGTGCGGGAAGGCGACGACACGGGTGCGCTCGCCGATGACGGATGCCGCGGCATCCAGGTCGATCGTGCCGTCGTCGCGCACGGGGATGTGTCGAAGCACGGCACCGGTGCGCGCGGCGAGCTGCTGCCAGGGGATGAGGTTGGCGTGATGCTCGCTCTCGGTGACGACGAGCTCGTCACCCGGCGCGAGGGCGAACCGACCCGAGGTCGCATTGCCGATCGAGTAGGCGACGAGGTTGAGCGCGAAGGTCGCCCCGCTCGTCCACACGAGCTGTTCGGGCTGCGCACCCAGGAAGCCCGAGACTGTGGCTCGGGCATCCTCGAACAGCTCCGTCGCCTCGCCGGCGAGCGTGTGCGCACCGCGGTGCACGGCTGAGTTCGCGCGGGTCAGGAAGTCGATCTCGGCGTCGAGCACGACCTGCGGCTTCTGGCTCGTCGCCCCCGAATCGAGGTACACGAGCGGCCGTCCGTGGACGGTCTGCGACAGGATCGGGAAGTCCGCGCGGATCGCCGACACGTCGAGGCTGGTCGTGGCGGTGCTCATCCCTCCAGGCTACGCGCGTTGGCGGCCCCGGGAGCGGGCGGGCCCTCGGCGCGCGACACGCGGCGACCGTGGTGCTGGATCTCGGGCGTCGGGCGTCCGGCGCGCTCGTCGCCGGGGAGCGGACGCGAACGCCGGCCGTAGATGAGCTCGGACGAATCGAGCAGCCACGGCACGAGGGTGATGCTCACGCCGTGGATCAGCATGAGTTGCTGGGCGATGCGGCCCGAGCGGCGGTTGTGCAGCAGGCGCTCCCACCAGTGGCCGACGATGTACTGCGGCAGGTAGACCGTGACGACGGACGAGCCGTGCTTCTCGCGGAACTTCTTGATGAACTTCGCCACGGGCGCCGCATACGAGCGGAACGGGGAATCGACGATCACGAGGTCGATCGGGATGCGGTGCTCGTCCCACTGCTTCTGCAGAGCGGCGGACTCCTCGTCGCTCACCGCGATGTGCACCGCGAGTGTCGTCTGGTGCTTGGCCGCGAGGGCGTAGTCGATGGCCTTGATCACCGGCTTCTGCAGGCGCCCGACGAGGATGATCGCGAGGTCGCCGGTGGCGCCGAAGTGGGTCTGGTCGTCGACCTGGATCTCGTGCTCGACGTCGCGGTAGTAGCGGTTCACCCCGATCATCAGCATCGCCAGGATCGGGATCGCGATGAAGACGAGCCACGCGCCGTGGGTGAACTTCGTCACCGTGACGATGAGCAGCACGAAGACGGTGAGGCCCGCGCCGACCGAGTTGATCGCGAGCCCGGTGTTCGCCGAGCGCCGCTCGGCGGCGGCGGAGGCCTGGGCCGCGGCATCCGGTGTCAGGGCGTTCAGCTCGCGCAGCGCCCGCCGCCAGTGGCGCACCATGCCGATCTGCCCGAGCGAGAACGACACGAAGACGCCGATGATGTACAGCTGGATGAGCGTCGTGAGGTTGGCCTGGTACACGATCAGCACGACGATCGCGGCGAGTCCCAGGATGACCATTCCGTTGGAGTACACCAGGCGGTCGCCGCGGGTGTTGAGCGCCTTCGGGGCGTAGCCGTCGCGGGCGAGCACGGCGCCGAGCAGCGGGAACCCGTTGAACGCGGTGTTCGCCGCCAGCAGCAGCACGCACGCGGTCGCGGCCTGGACGATGAAGAACGGGATGGATCCCACGCCGAACGTGGCGCCGGCGATCTGGGCCATGAGGCTCGGCTGAGGCCCCGCCGCGCAGTCGAAGCCGATCAGGTGGCAGGGGTTCTCGGCGTAGTGGACGCCCGAGATGAGGCCGATCGCGGTGAGGCCGGAGAAGAGCAGGATCGCGATCCCGCCCATGAGCACGAGGGTCATCTGCGCGTTGCGGACCTTGGGTGCGCGGAATGCGGGCACGCCGTTGGAGACGGCTTCGACGCCGGTGAGGGCCGAGCATCCGCTCGAGAAGGCACGCAGGATCAGCAGGATCACGGCGGCCTGCGTGAGCTGCTCGCCCTGCACTTCGAAGGCGGCGCTCGAGGCGACCGGCGGGTCGCCGAGCAGGGTGCGGGCGATGCCGACCACGATCATCACGGCGACGGACCCGATGAAGAGATACGTCGGGATCGCGAACGCGAACGATGCCTCACGCACGCCACGGAGGTTCACCAGGATGATGAGGATGACGAATCCGACCGCCAGCTCGATACGGCCCGGATTCAGTTCGGGGATCGCCGAGATGATGTTGTCGACACCGGATGCCACGGACACCGCGACGGTCAGCACGTAATCCACGAGCAGGGCCGCCGCCACGACCACGCCCGGACCCTCGCCCAGATTCTTGCGGGCGACCTCGTAGTCGCCGCCGCCCGAGGGGTACGCCTTGATGAGCTGGCGGTAGCTCGCGACGACGACGATCAGCAGCACGACGACGCCGGCGGCGACCCACGGGCTGAACGCGAGGAACGCCGTTCCGCCGATCAGCAGGATCATCAGCAGCTCCTGCGGTGCGTACGCCACTGAGCTCAGGGCATCGGACGCGAAGATCGGCAGCGCACGCTTCTTCGGCAGCAGCTGGTCGTCGAGCATCTCCGACGTCAGCGGGTCGCCGAGGATCAGGCGTTTCGCGCGCGGCGGCGCTTCCGACGGATCGCGAGGTTCATAGGTCACGGCGGGCGATGTTACGCGCATGGAAACCGTAAGGATGGGATCCTGACGGAATCCTTACGGGTTCAGCCGAGGAACTCCCGCGCGGCCACGACGAGCGCGTCGACCCCGACCTCGATCGTGGGGTGCATGATCGGCGCGAAGAACGGCGAGTGGTTGGTCGGGATGTCGCGGGCGATCGTGCCCGCGGCATCCGCCGCGGCGTAGACGGCCGGGTCGACGCCGCCCCAGAACCAGAAGATGAGCGGAGCCCCCGAATCCCGGGCGAACCACGAGACGTCTTCACTGCCGGTGAACATGCCGGGATCGATGACCGTGCCCTCGCCGAACGCGCGGTCGAAGGCGGCCGTGAGCTTCGTCGTCGCGGCGGCGTCGTTGATCGTCGGGGGGAGCGAGTGGTCGACCGTGATGGTCGGCTGCTCTTCGGCACCGGATGCCTGCGCCTCGGCGCGGACGACCCGCTCGACCTTCTCCATGACGCTCGCCCGCGCCTCGTCATCGGGATACCGCAGGCTGAGTTCGAGGGTCGCCTCGGCGGGGATGATGTTGTTCTTGAGGCCGGCGTGGATCGAGCCGACGGTGACCACCGCGACGTCGCGCGGGTCGATCTCGCGCGAGACGATCGTCTGCAGACGCATGACGGTCGCCGCGGCCATGACGATCGGATCGATGGTCGAGTGCGGGCGCGAGCCGTGACCGCCGCGGCCGAACAGCTTCACCGTGAGGCCGTCGGATGCCGCCATCTGCGTGCCGCTGCGCACGCCGATCGTGCCGGCAGGCAGGGGTGTGACGTGCTGGCCCAGGACGATGTCCGGCTTCGGGAACCGGTCGAGCACACCGTCGGCGATCATCGCCTGCGAGCCCGCACCGTACTCCTCGGCCGGCTGGAAGACGGCGACGACCGTTCCCGACCACTCGTCCTTCGTGTTCACGAGCTTCTCGAGGGCGCCCAGCAGGGCCGTCACGTGCATGTCGTGGCCGCACGCGTGCATGACCGGCACCTCGATCCCCGAAGGGTCGGTGCCCCGGGCGGTCGAGGCGTACTCGAACCCGGTGCGCTCCTCGACCGGCAGGGCGTCCATGTCGGCGCGCAACCACACGACCGGCCCGTCGGTCCCCGAGCGCATCACCGCGGCGATGCCCGTGCGGCCGATGCCCTCTTCGAACTCGATGCCGAGCGCCGTGAGGTGCTGCGCGATGACCCCGGCCGTCCGCGTCTCTTGGAACGACAGTTCGGGGTGCTTGTGCAGGTCGATGTACAGCGCGTCGAGGTCGATGGTCATGCCGTCGAGCCTACCGACGGGCCCGGGCGTGTCAGGCTCCGGTGAGCCAGACGGCCGTATCGGTCGGGAGCGCGTCGCCGTCGAGCGGGCCGCTCGCAGCGATCACGGTGCCGGCGGGGATCGTGACCGCGGCGTCGCCGAGGTTGGCGATCAGCGTGACATTCCCGTTGCGGAATGCCACGACGGCGTCGCCGAAGCCGCTGATCCACTCGAGGGTCCCCGAGCCGAGACCGTGCGCGCGGCGCGCCGCGAGCAGCGAGCGGTAGAGCGAGAGCGTCGAGCCGGGCACGTCGACCTGGGCGTCACGCGCGAGGGCGGCCCATTCGGCGGGCTGCGGAAGCCAGGACGCCCCCGACGGGCTGAAGCCGTACGCCGGGTCGTCGGTGGTCCAAGGGATCGGCACCCGGCATCCGTCCCGGCCGTAGCGCTCGCCGTGGGTGCGGAACCACGTCGGATCCTGGCGGGCGTCGCCCGGGATGTCGATGACCTCGGGCAGGCCGAGCTCTTCGCCCTGGTACAGGTAGGCCGATCCCGGCAGCGCGAGCATGAGGGTGGTGGCCGCGCGGGCGCGGCGCAGGCCCACCTCGGGGATCGGCTGACCGGGGGAGTCCGGTCCGATGCCGTAGCCCTGGGGGTTCTCGGCCGACAGGGCGAGGCGCGAAGCGTGGCGCACGACGTCGTGGTTCGACAGCACCCACGTGCTGGGGGCGCCGACGGCGCCGTAGGCGCCGAGCGATTCGTCGACGACGGCGCGCAGGGCCGCGGCATCCCACGCGGTCTCGAGGTAGGCGAAGTTGAACGCCTGGTGCATCTCGTCGGGCCGCACCCACAGTGCGGTCTTCTCCGGCGTCGGCAGCCATGCCTCGGCGCACAGGGCCCGGTCGCCGCCGTACTCGGCCATGAGGGTGTGCCAGTCGCGGTAGATCTCGTGCACTCCGGGCTGACCCCAGTACGGCACGTTCGCCTCTTCGCCGCCCATCGATCCGGCGTGCGGGTCGGGGGTGTAGTCGGGCAGGCCGTCGGCCTTGATGAGGCCGTGCGCGACGTCGACGCGGAATCCGTCGACCCCGCGGTCGAGCCAGAAGCGCAGCACGCGGCGGAACTCCTCGCGCACCTCCTCGTTGGTCCAGTCGAAGTCGGGCTGCGACGTGTCGAAGATGTGCAGGTACCACTGGCCGAGGGTGCCGTCGGGTTCGACGAGCCGCGTCCACGCGGGACCGCCGAACACCGACTCCCAGTTGTTGGGCGGCAGGTCGCCGTCGGTCCCGGTGCCGTCGCGGAACATGTAGCGCGCGCGCTCGCGGCTTCCGGGGCCTGCGGCAACGGCCTCCTGGAACCACACGTGCTGGTCGGACGAATGGTTCGGCACGACGTCGACGATGACCCGGATGCCGCGGGCATGCGCCTCGGCGAGCATCACGTCGAAGTCGGCCAGGGTGCCGAAGAGCGGGTCGACGTCGCAGTAGTCGGCGACGTCGTAGCCGGCGTCCTTCTGCGGTGAACGCTGGAACGGGCTCAGCCAGATCGCATCGACGCCGAGCTGCTCGAGGTCGGCGAGGTGCGCGGTGACACCGGGCAGATCGCCGATGCCGTCGCCCGAGCTGTCGGAGAACGACCGGGGGTAGATCTGGTAGATCACCGCGGTGCGCCACCACTCCGCAGACGGGAAGGTGGCCTGGAGGCCCGGGCGCTCGGCGGTGTCTGTCGAGGTCATCGGACAAGGATATGGCAAGCGTTCGCCGGTCCCTGCGCGGGTACTGTGAGCGGGTGACCGAAGCCCTCGCACGTGCCGAAGCGCTCATCCGCACGATCCCCGACTACCCCGAACAGGGGGTGATGTTCCGCGACATCACTCCTCTGCTGGCGGATGCCGCGGCTCTGCGCTGCGTCATCGACGCGATGATCGAGCCGTTCGAGGGCCGTTACGACGTCGTCGCCGGCGTCGAGGCCCGGGGGTTCCTGCTGGCCGGGGCGATCGCGACGCGGGCGGGGGTCGGTCTCGTGCCGATCCGCAAGGCCGGCAAGCTGCCGCGGCCCGCGGCATCCGTGGACTACGCCCTCGAGTACGGGACGGCGACGATCGAGGCGCACGACGACATCACGCGCGGCATGCGGGTGCTGCTCGTGGACGACGTCCTCGCCACCGGCGGCACGCTGCAGGCGGCCCGCGAACTCGTGGGCGTGCTCGGCGGCGACGTCGTGGCGACATCCGTTCTGATGGAACTCGTCTCGCTCGGTGGCCGGGCCATCGCCCCCGACGTGCACACGGTGTTCACGGCCTGAGGCGTGTTGCGGGCCTGTTTCGGCCGGTGAAATCCTCGCGACGATCCGTTCGTCGGTGTGGAGGAACCGTGGCGATCGGCTCTAGGTTCACTGCACAGCGACGGGGCGCACCGTGTCGGTGCGCCCCGTCCGAGGACGGGAGCGGGCCATGACGAAGACCGACGACCAGGTCAAGGTCGACAAGAAGACGGCGCGCCGCGAACGCGCCGCCACCAACACCGTCGACTCGATCCCGCCGTTCGCGCGGCTGTTCCCCCTGGGTCTGCAGCACGTGCTCGCGATGTATGCGGGCGCGGTCGCCGTGCCGCTCATCGTCGGCGGCGCGCTCGGCTACTCGGCCGCCGACCTGGCGTTCCTGATCAGCGCAGACCTGTTCGTGGCCGGCATCGCCACGATCATCCAGTCGGTCGGCTTCTGGCGCTTCGGCGTACGACTGCCGCTCATGCAGGGCGTCACGTTCGCCGCCGTCGGTCCGATGATCGCGATCGGTCAGAGCGAGGGCATCCAGGCGGTGTTCGGCGCCACCATCGCGTGCGGTGTGTTCATGGTCCTCGTCGCGCCGTTCTTCTCGCAGCTGCTGCGGTTCTTCCCGCCCATCGTCACCGGCACGGTGATCCTCATCATCGGCCTCTCCCTGATGCGGGTCGCCGCCGGCTGGATCGTGGACGGCTCGGAGGAGGGCGCACCGCCGATCAACGTCGGCTTCGCGTTCGGCACCCTGCTGCTCATCGTGCTGATCGAGCGCTTCGCGCCCCCCGCGCTGCAGCGGGTGTCGGTGCTGCTCGGCCTCGTGATCGGCACGATCGCGGCGCTCTTCGTGCCCGGAATGGTCGACTGGTCGGCGGTGGGCGAGGCCGAGTGGTTCGCCGTCGTCACCCCGTTCCACTTCGGACTGCCGACGTTCCAGGTCGCCTCGATCGTCTCGATGATCATCGTCGGGATCGTGATCATGACCGAGACGACCGGCGACATGATCGCCGTCGGCGAGATCGTCGACAAGCCCGTCGGTCGCCGCCAGCTCGCCGACGGTCTGCGTGCCGACGGTCTCGGCACCGTCATCGGCGGCGTGTTCAACACCTTCCCGTACACCGCGTTCGCCCAGAACGTCGGGCTGGTCTCGCTGACCGGCGTCCGCTCGCGCTGGGTGGCGACGGCGGCCGGTGTGATCCTCGTCGTCCTGGGGCTGATCCCGAAGATCTCGGCCATCGTCGAGGGCGTGCCGCGCGCCGTGCTCGGCGGGGCCGGCATCGCGCTGTTCGGCATGGTGGCGGCATCCGGCATCAGGACCCTCACGAAGGTGAAGTTCAACAACAAGAACGTGCTCATCGTGGCGATCTCCGTCGGCGTCGCCCTGCTGCCGACCGTCGCGCCCACGATCTACGACCAGTTCCCGCAGTGGTTTACGCTCATCTTCGATTCCGGCATCTCGGCCGGCGCGATTGCGGCGATCCTGCTCAACCTGCTGCTCAACTCCGAGGAGATGCGGGCGTCCCGGGCCGGCGACCCGGCGATCGGCGGGTACGACGCGGTGCGCGGGCCCGCTGCGGCGGCGCTCATACACCCCGAAGCCCAGGGCACCGGGCTGATCCCGACGCAGATCCTCGACGAGAAATCGCCCGACGGCGACAAGCCGTAACCCATCGGCAACAGACGTGGGCCAGTCTTGACCCATGTCGATCAAGGTCGCGCTCGAGCACTACACGAGCTATGAGTTCGCCCATCCGGTGACGGTCCACCCGCATGTCGTGCGTCTGCGGCCCGCCCCGCACGCGCGCACGCCGATCGAGGCCTACTCGCTCGGCATCAGCCCGAAGAACCACTTCATCAACTGGCAGCAGGACCCGTTCGGCAACTGGGCGGCGCGCATCGTGTTCCCCGAGCCCGTCTCGCGGCTCGAGATCACGGTCGGCCTCGTCGCCGACATGATGGTGATCAACCCGTTCGACTTCTTCATCGAGGAGTACGCCGAGCGATTCCCCTTCGACTACAGCCCCGAACTCGCCGCCGACCTCGCGCCCTACCGTCTTCCCGTCCAGGACAGCATCGACGCTGCGCGGTGGATGCAGGGTCTGCCGCCCCTGCCCGCCGACGGGATGCCGACGGTGCAGTTCCTCGCGAGCCTCAATCGCGCCGTCAACGGCGCCGTCGCGTACGACGTGCGCATGGAGCCCGGCGTGCAGACACCCGATGAGACCCTGCGGATCGGCATCGGTTCGTGCCGCGATTCGGCGTGGCTGCTGGTGAGCCTGCTGCGCATGCACGGTCTGGCCGCCCGCTTCGTGTCGGGATACCTCGTGCAGCTGGCATCCGATCAGAAGTCGCTCGACGGTCCGAGCGGACCCGAAGCCGACTTCACCGACCTGCACGCGTGGGCCGAGGTGTTCATTCCGGGCGCGGGCTGGGTGGGCATGGACCCGACGAGTTCGCTGTTCGCCGGCGAAGGCCACATACCGCTGAGCGCCACCCCGCATCCCAGCACCGCCGCCCCCATCGAGGGCTCGACGTCGCCCGCCGAGGTGCGCTTCTCGTTCCACAACGAGGTGCGCCGCGTGCACGAGGACCCGCGCACGACCAAGCCGTACACGAGCCGGCAGTGGGAGCGCATCGACGCTCTCGGCGAGGCCGTCGACGAACGCCTGCGCCGCGGCGACGTGCGGCTGACGATGGGCGGCGAGCCCACGTTCGTCGCCCTCGACGACGCGACCGCCGCCGAGTGGAACACCGAGGCCGACGGCGAGCAGAAGCGCGCCCTGGCGACCGGACTCGCCGACCAGCTGCGCCGCGACTACGCGCAGGGCGGGGTCGTCCACCGCGGCGACGGCAAGTGGTACCCCGGGGAGGCGCTCCCGCGCTGGAACATCGCGCTGCAGTGGCGCACCGACGGGGTGCCGCTGTGGCACGACCCGGCGCTGCTCGCGGATCCGTGGGAGGAGATCGAGAATCCGGACGCCGCGGCCCTCGCCGAAGCGCTGGCCCGCCGTGTCACGCAGCTGCTGCGGCTGCCGCAGTCGCAGCTGCTGGCCGCCTACGAAGACCCACTCGCCGCGCTCGCCTCCGAGGTGCGCAAGCCCGAGGGCCCCCGCCCCGGAGTCGACGCGGTCGACGACCTCGCCGAACTCGACGCCACCGTCGACACCCCGACCGGCTGGGTGCTGCCTCTCACGACCGACGACGAGTGGACGAGCCCCGCGTGGCGGTTCCGACGCGGGCGCCTCGTGCTCATCCCGGGCACGAGCGCCGTGGGATCGCGGCTGCCGCTGAAGTCCATCGCCTGGACCGACCCCGAGCATCCCGGCGAGCCGTCGTACATGGAGGCCGGACCCGAGATCGAGCCCGGCATCCCGTCGGTGAAGATCGTCGAAGCGGATGCCGCCGTGCGCACGGCCGTCGCGTTCGAGGCTCGTGACGGCCACGTCTTCGTGTTCCTTCCGCCCACGGCGACCCTCGAGGCGTACGCGAGCCTGCTCGCCCTCATCGAGACGGGGGCGCGCGGCACGCGGTCGCCCGTCGTGCTCGAGGGGTACGGTCCGCCGCCGGACGCGCGCATCGCGCAGCTCATCGTCACGCCCGATCCGGGTGTGATCGAGGTCAACGTGCAGCCGACGTCGTCGTGGGCGGATCAGCGCGAGCTCACCCTGTCGCTGTACGAACACGCGCGCCGCAGCCGTCTCGCGACCGAGAAGTTCGATCTCGACGGCCTGCACACCGGCACCGGCGGAGGCAACCACATCACGCTCGGTGGAGCCCAGCCCGTGGACTCGCCCCTGCTGCGCCGCCCCGATCTGCTCGCGAGCCTGGTGGCCTACTGGCAACGGCATCCGAGCCTGTCGTATCTGTTCTCGGGGCGGTTCATCGGTCCGACGAGCCAGGCTCCCCGTTTCGACGAGGGCAGGCCCGAAGCGGTCTACGAGATGGAGATCGCCCTGCAGGAGGTGCGCCGGCTCGCCACCGTCGCCGACGAACCCGACGCCGAGGCGCTGCCGTGGCTCGTGGACCGGTCGCTGCGTCACCTGCTCACCGACCTCACCGGCAACACCCACCGCGCCGAGTTCTGCATCGACAAGCTCTACAGCCCCGACTCGAGCCGCGGCCGGCTCGGTCTGCTCGAGCTTCGCGGCTTCGAGATGCCGCCGCATCCCGAACTCGCGCTGGTGCAGGCTCTGCTCGTGCGCAGCCTCGTCGCGATGTTCTGGGAGAAGCCCTTCGACGCGCCCCTCGTGCGATGGGGAACCCGGCTGCACGAGGACTTCCTGCTCCCCGAGGGGGCGGCGCGCGACATCGCCGAAGTCGTCGCCGACCTGCGCGCCCACGGCATCGCGTTCGAGGAATCCTGGCTCGACCCCTTCGTGGAGTTCCGGTTCCCCCGCATCGGCATGACCCGGATCGGCTCGGGGATCGAGCTCGAACTCCGCCAGGCCATCGAGCCGTGGCATGTGCTCGGCGAGGAGGCGACGGCCGGCGGAACCTCGCGGTACGTCGACTCGTCCGTCGAGCGGATCCAGGTGCGCGTGAGCGGCGTGGATGCGTCCCGGCACCTCGTGACGTGTCAGGGTGTACCTGTGCCGTTGACACCCACCGGCCACCTGGGCGAGTACTTCGCAGGTGTGCGCTATCGCGCCTGGCAACCCTGGTCGGCGCTGCATCCGTCGATCCCCGTGCACGCTCCGCTGACGTTCGAGGTCGTCGACGTCGAGTCCGAAGTCAGCCTCGGCGGTGCGACCTATCACGTCGTGCACCCCGGCGGCCGGTCGTACGACCACCCGCCGATCAACGCGAACGAGGCCGAGGCGCGACGCGCGAGCCGTTTCGAGCCGCGCGGGCACACCGCCGGCCGACTCGACGTCGCGGCGCTGCGCGAGTCCGCCCGCAGGGCGGCGACCGTCGACTACCCGCACACGCTCGATCTCCGGCGGGTGCCCCCGCGGTGAGCGTGCTCCACGACTACGCGACGCGGCTCTCGCAGGCGACGCTCCCCCTCCTCGGCACTGCCGAGGAGGGACTTGTCGCGCGCTACGACGAGGTCATCGGCCCCGAGGGCGGTCTGCGGGCTGCCTGGAAGAGTCTGGCGCTCGGCGCCGTCACGCTGACCGCCGGCGAGGTCGGTCGCGTGGATGCCGAGATCGCCCGAACCCTGGCCGACGACGGTGTGACGTACGCGCACCGCGGCGACGGGCCGCGGCCGTGGCGGCTGGATCCGCTGCCGCTCGTCCTCGACGCGCCCACCTGGTCGCGCCTGGATCTCGGTCTCGCGCAGCGCGCCGAGCTGCTCAACGCGATCATGGCCGACATCTACGGCGAGCAGCGACTGCTGGCCGACGGGGTCATCCCGGCGGCGACGGTCATGGCGCACCCCGGCTTCGTGCGGGCGATCGCGCGTCCGAGCGTGGGCGACCCGCATCCGCTGCTCATGTCGGCGACCGATCTCGGACGCGATGCCGAGGGGGAATGGCGGGTGCTGGCCGACCGCGTGCAGGCACCCTCGGGCCTCGGCTATGCGATGGAGAACCGCCTCGTCATCGCGCGCCTGCTTCCCGACCTGTACCAGGACGCCGACCTCCACCGTCTCGAGCCCTACTTCGCTGCGCTGCGCGATGCGCTGCTGCGGTGCGCGCCGAGCGACGACACCGACCCCCGCGTCGTGGTGCTCTCGCCCGGAACCCACTCCGAGACGGCCTACGACCAGGCCTTCATCGCCAACACCCTCGGTTTTCCGCTCGTGCAGGGCAGTGACCTGGTCGTCAGCGACGGGAGCGTGTGGATCAAACCCGCCCGCTGGCCGCGCACGAAGCCCGTGGATCGCGTCGACGTGATCCTGCGCCGCGTCGACTCGGCCTGGTGCGATCCGCTCGAGCTGCGCGGCGACTCGAAGCTCGGCGTCGCCGGTCTCGTCGAGGCCGTGCGGCGCGGGCGCGTGCACGTGGTCAACGGTCTGGGGTCGGGCGTCGTCGAGAACCCCGCGCTGCTGCCGTTCATGGCCAAGGCGTGCGAAGTGCTGCTCGGCGAGCAGCTGCGTCTGCCGTCGACGCCCGCCTGGTGGTGCGGCGACCCCGACGGGCTCGCGCACGTGCTCGGGCAGCTGCAGGACGACCCCGCGCAGCTCATCGTGCGCACCCTCGACGGCTCACCCGCCGACGCGGGACTCACGCCCGAGCGACTGCGCGCGAAGATCCTCGCCCATCCTTACCGGTTCGTCGGACTCACGCGCCTGCCGCTGTCGCAGGCGCCCGTGTGGAAGCGCGGCGGCGAACCCGAGGCGCAGCCGCTCGTGCTGCGGGCCTTCAGCGTCCGGTACGGCTCGTCGTACCGCACGCTCGCCGGCGGCATGGCCACGACGCGAGGCGACGACGGCACGCCGCTCACGAAAGACGTCTGGGTGCTCAAGGCCTCGCCCTCCGAGCCCGATCAGGGGCTGCCGCTCGCGGCGCCGATGGCGATGGTGCCCTCGATCCCCGCGCTGGCGCCCCGCGCCCTCGAAGACCTCTACTGGGCCGGCCGCTACGCCGAGCGGGCCGAAGACGTGCTGCGTCTCGTCCTCGCGACGCAGTCGAACCTCGAGCGCTCCGGCTCGCGCCCCACGGGTGCCGGACCTGCGCTGCTGGCCAACCTGCGCCGGCTCGCGGGTCAGCGCCACATCGAGCCCACCCACGACCTGCGATCGGTGCTCGTCGACAGCGACCGCGCGGGTTCCGCGGCTCAGGCGATCGCCTCGATGCGCAATGCCCTGGAGGGCGTGCGCGACCAGCTCTCGGGCGACACGTGGCGCGTGTTCAGCACCGCCGAGCGGGCCGCAGCCGCAGCGCGGTCGTCGCACCACAGCCCGCAGATCGCCGAGTCGGCGGGAGGCATGCTCACCGGCATCCTGTCGCTGCACGGGGTGACGGCGAACATGATCCGCGACACCGGCTGGCACATGATCGAACTCGGACGCTACCTCGAGCGCTCGCTGCAGCTGTGCTCGCTGCTGCGCGCGACGACCGTCGCCGCGACGGATCGCGACGTGCTCGACGGCGTGCTGCTCGCCGCCGAGAGCCTCGTGACTCACCGTCGCCGCTACCGCGGCTACGGCCGCACGCGATCGGTCTTCGCCCTGCTGCTGGCAGACCCCGACAATCCCCGCTCGCTCGCGTTCTCGTTCGAGCATCTGCGATCCCACCTCGCTGCGCTGCCCGACTCGACCGGTTCGACCCGACCGGAGCGTCTTCGCCACGAGCTCGCCGATGCGCTGGATGCCGTCGACGTCACGGCCCTCGCCGCCGAGATCGACGGCCGCCGGCCCGCGCTCGCCGCGTTCCTCGACGACATGACCGACGGACTGCGCCGGCTGTCGGACGCCGTCGTCGACCTGCACTTCGAGGGCGGGCCGCCGGCGATGGAGATGTCGTCGCTTCCGCTGATCGAAGAGATGAGTCGCGCATGAAGTACCGGCTCTCGCACCGCACCGAGTACACGTACGACAAGCCCGTGCGCAACAGCCTGGGTGTGCACCATCTGCGCCCCCGCGTGCTGCCGTGGCAGCACGTCGAGGGCCACACCGTGGTGCTCGAGCCGGTGCCCGCCGACATCGCTCCCGATGTCGACTACTACGGCAACTCGGTCACCTACTTCCACGTGCTCGAGCCGCACAAGAACCTCGTGATCACGGCGGCCAGCGACGTGACCGTCGACCGGCCGGTCTACGACGACGACGCGCTCGCGCAGCCGTGGGAGTCCGCGCGGCCGCTCGCCCCCGGAGCGCACGGCGAGAGCTGGGCGGCCGTCGAGTTCGCGCTCGAGTCGCCGCGGGTCGCTCACATCCCCGCCGCCGCGAAGTACGGGGCGCAGTCGCTCGAGCCGGGGCGCCCACTCGGAGAAGCCGTGACCGACCTCATGCAGCGCATCAACCGCGACTTCGACTACGACACGAAGGCGACCACGGTCACCAGCACCGTCGCCGACGCGATGCGCAAGCGCGCGGGGGTCTGCCAGGACTTCGCACATGTCGCCCTCGCGTGCCTGCGCAGTCACGGCGTCGCCGCGCGGTACGTCAGCGGATACCTCGCGACGCAGCCGCCGCCGGGCAAGGAGCGGGTCTTCGGTGCCGATGCGTCGCACGCGTGGCTCGCCGTGTGGGTGCCGGCGACGCAGCAGTGGCTGGCGATCGATCCGACGAACAACCAGTGGGCGAACGACCGCTACATCACGGTCGCGTGGGGTCGCGATTACGGCGACGTCTCGCCGGTGCGCGGGATCATCTGGTCCAAGGCGAAGAAGTCGACGCTGCGCGTCTCGGTCGACGTCGCCCCGGTGGCCTCGTGAACGCGTTCCGCTGCCGGGTCTGCGGATCCGAGCTGTTCTTCGAGAACTCGGTGTGCGTGTCGTGCGGAACGCCGCTCGGCTACTCGCGTGTCGAGCACGACATCGTTCCGGTCGACGTCGCGGGTCGCTACGTCGATCCCGACGGCTTCATCTGGCATGTCTGCCGCAATCTCAACATCTCGGGATGCACGTGGCTCGCCCGCTTCGAAGGGGGTCAGTGCGAGAGCTGCGACCTGACGCGGGTGCGGCCCAACGACGCCGACCTCGAGGGGCTCGGCAACTTCGTCCCCGCCGAGCGGGCGAAGCGCCAGCTCATCGTCGAGCTCGACCGTCTCGGTCTCGTCGTCGGTCCGCCGCTGTGCTTCGACCTGCTCTCGAGCACGAACCAGTCGGTGACGACCGGTCACGACTCCGGGGTCATCACGATCGATCTCGCCGAGGGCGACGACGCGTACCGCGAGAAGGTGCGCGGCAAGATGGACGAGCCGTATCGCACGATGCTCGGCCACTTCCGCCACGAGATCGGCCACTACTACCAGTGGCAGCTGGTGGTCTCACCCGACGAGACGTCGAGGTTCCGCGCGCTGTTCGGCGACGAGACGGCCGACTACCAGGAGGCCATCGACCGCCATTACGCCGAGGGTGCCCCGGCCGGATGGCAGGACTCGTTCATCTCGCAGTACGCCACGATGCACCCGCACGAGGACTTCGCCGAGACCTGGGCCCACCACCTGCACATCCGCGACACGATCGACACCGCGGTGAGGTTCGGGCTGATCGACGATCCCGACGTGGATTCGTTCCGGCAACTCGTGATCGAGGTGTGGATGCCGCTCTCGACCGCGCTGAACATCGTGAACAGGTCGATGGGCAAGGACGACCTGTACCCGTTCGTCATCCCCGCGCCCGTGCTCGACAAGCTCGACTACGTCGCCGGGTTGGTGGAGCGCGCGACGGCCTGATGCGGGACGGCGGAGCCGGGTCCGCGTAGTGTGTCGGCATGCGAGGCGAGTATGTCGATGAACGCGATTCGACGTGGGAGCGCGACGATGCCCGCTACCGCCTCTACGTCTTCGAGGGCGCCGGAAACTCGGTGACCACGCTCGACGTCATCGACGCGACGGTCGAGCAGGCGCTCGAGACCGCGGCAGCCCTGTCGGACGGCGACGAGAAGCTGTGGGCCCTCGCCCTCGTCGAGAACGATTCCCGGGGTATGCGCGGGCTGATCTGGCTGTCGGGCATGGACTACAACGACCCGCCGGGCTCCGCTCGCGAGTGGCAGCGGCGGCGCCAGATGCAGGATCGGTACCTGCGGGCGAAGCATCGTCGCGGACTCGCTCCGACGCTCCCGGACGGACGGCGGCTGATCCGCGTCTTTCCGGAGTGGGTCAGCGGATGGCCGTTGTGGGAGAGCTTCACCGATGATCACCGCCTCACGGGAGCCGACCTCGGACTGTCCGCGGAGCTCGGCGATGCGCTCTACGACTGGAACGAGCAGTGGCTCACTCGGCACGAGGACGACCCTCTGCCCGAGGGGTGGGCAGAGCTCGGCGAGGTGCTCGTGCGTCGTCTTCAGGGCGAGTTGATCGGCGTCGCGGAAGTGCGACCCGAGTTCATCCGCTGAGGGTTCGAGATTCTCATAAAACTCGTCTGAACTGGGCTAAAACGACCCTCTCGATGTCGGAGGCCCTCGGCAGAATTGAGGTATGGACGCACTGCTCGAGCACCTCGAAGAGGTCATCGGGCAGACGCGCGCGACGGTGGCCGAGACCCTGGGCGCGGGCCAGGCGATCGCGGCATCCGATGATCAGATCCTTCGCACGATGACCCTCGCAGCCGAGCTGCAGCGCCTCACCGAGGCGGTGCTCGTCGAGACGGTCGGCGAGGTTTCGCGTCGCTCGGTTCAGCGCGACCGCGAGCTGCGGCTGACCACGCGGCGCGGCTGTCACGATGTCGGCGAGCTCGTGCAGCGGCTCACGAGACTGGCACCCGCGACCGCGGCCCGAATGCTGCGAGGCGCGCGACCGACGATGGTCGCGATCTCGTTCGCGGGTGAGCCGATGGCCCCTCATCTGCCCGCCATCCGCGACGCGCTGATCGATGGTGAGTTGGGCGTCGACGGATTGCTCGCCATCGCGGGTCCGCTCACCGCGATGAAACCTCGCGTCGGGCGTGACGACCTGCTCGCCGCAGACGCCGTGCTGGCTGCCGAGGCCCGAGGGGAGGGGCCGAGCGGAGAGCCGCCGGCGTGTGCGGAGTCCCTGCGCGTCCAGGCCCTGGTCTGGTCGGCCTATCTCGATCAGGACGGCGCCGAACCCCTCGAGGATCGCGCGATCCGGTTGCGCGGAATCACCCTGGGCGCGACCCGTGACGGTCTCGTGCCGATTCGGGGGATGCTGCTCCCCGAGGTCGCGGCGCAGCTGCGACGCATCAGCGATGCGGTGAACTCGCCCCGCGTCGACGGCGATCGCGGCGTGAGCTTCCGTCCCTCGACCGCATCAGATGAGTCAGGCCCGGTCGATCCCCGCACGTGGACCCAGAAGCAGCACGACGCCCTGGCGACGGCGCTGTCCGTCGCGGCATCCAGCGAGCTGCTCCCCACGATCGGCGGCGCCGCCCCGACCCTCATCGTCTCGGTGCGTGACGGCGATCTCGTTTCGCAGACCGGGTGGGCGCACATCGACGGCTGCGACGAACCTGTCTCCCGCGCCGTCGCGCAGCACGCCGGCTGCGCGGGCGTCATCCAGCGCGTCCTGCTCGGCGATGACGGCCGCATCAAGAAGATCGGCACCGAGGAGCGCGTGTTCAACCGGCACCAGCGGCGCGCGATCGCGCTCCGCGACGGCGGATGCCTCATCCCCGGCTGCGGTGTGCCCGCCGGATGGTGCGAAGTCCACCACGTCACCGAGCACGCCGCGGGCGGACCGACGCACACCGACAACGGAGTCCTGCTCTGCTGGGCCCATCATCGCCTGCTCGACCACATCGGGTGGCGGATCCGCATGGACCAGGGTGTGCCCGAAGTGCTCGCCCCGCCCTGGATCGACCCCCGACCGCGATGGCGGCCCGTCACGAAGTCCCGCACCCGCATGCTCGACACCTTCGCCAGACGAAGAACGTGAACGGCGCCGTTCGCGCAACCTGGGACTGTCGGAAAGTCAGGATCCGGCGATGCGGAGACTCACCGAGTGTCCGGAGACCATGTACGCATTTCGTGGCGCGGCGCTTGCCTCACACCTGCCGCCTGAACGGCCGCGCGCCGCTCAGGAGGGGTCAGAGCAGATCGCTGAGAGAACAAGAGGGCAGGGCGATCCAGCCCTCCCGTTCGGCCCGCGCCTGCTGTCCGGACGGTGGATGGTCGTAGCTGCCGAGCGCAGCAGCGCGCGCAGCAAGCGCCGCGACCACGGCGTCGAACGCGTCTGACGAGTCCACCATCAGCTTCCCGTGCGCACCGATCTCGAGCCACGGCGCCTCCCGCTGCATCTGTTCGAGCAGCGAGCTGCGCACGCCAGGATCTGTGCGGTAGCCGCGAGAATCCCATCCCCACAGCCTCACAGTGGCGCCGGGGTACACCTCCACCACGACGCCCACGCGCCCCGACCGGTCGACGACCCGTCCGCTGGCCGCGAGCCGACCGAGGAGACCTGCGCACCGCATCGCCGTCAGACCTAGTCGGTCGGTCGAGACGCTCAGCGGCCATCGGCCCGTCTGTTCGCGAACGTTCCGGTCGGTCTCTCGGAAGGCGAGCGTTCGCCGCCACTCCATGCCTCCGTCAACCTTGTGAGCCCGAGAAATATCCGCATGGTCCCTGATGAATGCCACGAACTCGTCCGGCCAGCCGAGCGCGCAGTCGATGCCGAGCTTGGTGACGCTTCTGGCGGCTTCTG
Organism: Planococcus sp. APC 4015; assembly: GCA_030407505.1. Classification (GTDB taxonomy): domain Bacteria; phylum Actinomycetota; class Actinomycetes; order Actinomycetales; family Microbacteriaceae; genus Microbacterium. Next base: position 17,021 of record JASDDH010000004.1, on the reverse strand, counting down.
TGATTTCCAAGTCCGGCACGTCGAGCGTCAGCCGCTCCAACCGGGCATGTCCACAGGCCCACTCGATCATGGCGAGGGATGTCCGCGTGCTTTCCGCGGCGAGATCGACTCCGCCGGTGCGTGTGGTGCTCTCGGTCATGTTCACGACCGTACTCAGCTCCACCGGCGGCCGATCAGCGCGGCACCGGGCACCGCCGGGGAGTCGCTAGACGAACGCGGGCAGGTCGAGCCACGCCTCGGGCGCCGGCGCCGCGCCGTCGCGCGTGATCGTGCCCTCGATGAGGCCGTACGGGCGGTCGGCGGCGTAGAAGACCTCGCCCGGATTCTCGAGCCCGAACGGCGCGAGGTCGTACAGGAAGTGGTGCTTGTTCGGCATCGCGAAGCGCACCTCGGCGATCTCGGCGCGCGCCTCGATCGCCGCCCGCCCCATCGCGAACAGCGTCTGCTGCAACGCGAGCGAGTGGACCGTCGCGAACGTCGAGAGCATCACGCCGAGAACCTCGGTGTAGAGCGCGTTGTAGTCGATGCCCGCCTCGACGGCTTCGGGGAGGAACCGCCAGCGTCCGGTCACGGACGTCGCCATGATGCGGTCATCGGTCTCGACGAGCGAGGTGTACCTGTCGCGGGGAAACCCCGAGAACTCGCTCCCCGTCGACTTCAGCACCGTGAGGTCTTTAACGCCCCCGGTCACGTGCGTCGCGCCGCCGATCGACTGCACGGCGGCGAGTCGGGTGCCCTGACCCTTGCGCACGAACGAGTGGTCGTGCGGCACCCCGTCGACCTCGATGCGCTCCCACTCGTACTGCTCGGCCTGCCACAGCCCGCCCTCGATCCAGTCGAAGCTCGAGACGAAGTGATCGCCGAGCTTCAGCAGGTACTCCTCGGGCGAGGGGATGCCGTGCTCCTTGGCGAACGCGAACGCGGTGTTCTTCTGGGTGTCGGTCGCGACGACGAGCGCGTTGTCGCCGGTGACGTACGAGTCCACGAGAGCCTCGCCGCGCAGCTGCGACGACACGTTGAGATCGACGATCTCGTGGCGCGCGGTGTCGCGGTAGATGCGCACGACCCTGTTCTCGGCCTTGCCGTACTTGTTGGCGCCGAGGCTGACCGAGACCATGGCTAGCTCCCTCTGTAAGTCGAATAGGCGAACGGGCTGAGCAGCAGCGGCACGTGATAGTGCCGGCTCGTGCCGTCGTCCGCGACCTCGACGATGAACGTCACGGTGACGAGGGGGTAGAAGGTCTGGACGCCCTGCGCGGCGAAGTACTCGCCGGTCAGGAAGGTGAGCGTGTAGTTGCCGGCTGACAGCTGCTCGGGTCCGAGCGACAGCCGTCCGTCGGCATCCGTCGTGCCGTGGGCGAGCACGGAACCCGACACCTCGGCCAGCACGACCTCGCCCGACGCTGCGGCGAGCACGACCCCCACTCCCGCTGCGGGGGCGCCGGTCGCGGCATCCAGAACATGGGTCGTCAGGTGACTCGTCATGACGGCATTCTCGCCTCGATCGGCTCGTGCACGGTGCTGCGCAGCCGCAGCAGGGCGATCTCGGCGAGTTGGGCGACGGCTTCCCGCACCTCGTCGCCGTCACTGTTCGTCAGGCGACTCTCGAGCGCGGCGAGCATCTCGTCGGGCGTGCGCCCGGCCGCGCGGATCAGGAACACCCGCCCGAACCGACGCTCGTAGGCGACGTTCCCGGCCGCGATGCGGGCGGCGACGCCGGCGTCGGCGTCAGCCATCGACGACTGCTCGCTTCGGGATGCCGCCGCCTCGGCGTCGGCACCCGAGACCTTCGCGCCGATGCGCGGGTGGTGGGCCAGCGCCGCGTCGAGTTCGACGCGACCCCATGTGCGGGTGAGACGCTCGGCGATCTCGGCGAGCTCCTCCGCCGACGAGTAGGGCCGGCGCACCACGACGCCGTCCGCCCAGCGTGGGATGGCGGCCCACACGAGCGCCAGTGCGCGGGCGTCGGCGGCATCCATCTCGTTGAACTCGTCGATCCGCATGTGTGGTGCTCCTTCGTCCTGCGACGCTATCGCCGCCGGTGACCCGGGAGGTTTCGCGGGTGTAAAGGGAACGTAACCCTCATCCGGTCCGTCTACGATGGGCGGGAACCGGAGGGGGCAGGCGATGGATGCGACGTTGTTGCCCGCGCAGATCGGCTCGCGCCTGCGCAAGCTGCGCACCGCGACGGGTCGTTCGCTCGCGTCCGTGGCTCAGCAGATGGGCATCTCGTCGAGCGCCCTGTCGCAGATCGAGACGGGTGCGATGCAGCCGTCGGTGAACCGTCTGGTCGAGCTCGTCGCCGTGCTGGGCGTCCCGGTGTCGGCGATCTTCGACGACACCGACGTGTTCGCCCCGACGATGACCGATGACCGCCCCGACGTCTCCGAGCCCATCGAGGGGGTCCTCGTGTCGGGCGGCGCAGGCACGGCTCATCTGGGCCAAGGGGTCACGTACCGCCGGCTCTCGCCGATGCCTCTGCCGGGCGCGGACTTCTTCGAGTCGACGTATCCGCCCGGGTCCTCGTCCAGCCTCGACGGGGCCATGCTCGTGCATCCGGGCTACGAGAGCGGTTCGGTCATCACCGGCGAGCTCACCTTCGAGTTCAGCGAGGGCGAGGTCGTGCTCGGCCCGGGAGGGTCGCTGTCGTTCGCCGCCACGCGTCCGCACCGCGTCGTCAACAACACCGACGAGGTCGCGGTCGCCGTCTGGCTCACCCTCGTCCCGACGAGTCGCGCCGACTGACTTAAGCGCGCGCTTAACCGTCACGGAGGCGTTACACGGGCGAAACCCGTCGCGCGCCGTTAACCCATAGCTTGACTGTCATCGACGCCGAAGAAGCCGTCAGAGCACCATCCAGCAATCGCCCCCCATTGCACCGTCTGGAGTCCTCATGACCGTCTCACTGCCCGCCCCCGATTTCGACACGCACGCCGGGTCTGATCCGCACCCCGGCCTCTACAACGAAGACCTCGCCCCCCTGCCCGAGTCCAAGCGCCGCTGGGGCGCGTTCGAGTTCTTCAACGTCTGGACCAACGACGTGCAGAGCCTCGCCGGCTACACCCTGGCCGCGAGCCTGTTCATCACCGCCGGCATCAACGGCTGGTGGGTCTTCGCCGCCATCGTGCTGGCGGGCTTCTTCGTCAACTTCCTCGTGAACCTGACCGGCAAGCCGAGCGTCAGGTACGGCATCCCGTATGCCGTCATGGCGCGCTCGAGCATGGGAGTGCGCGGCGCCCAGTTCCCCGCCCTCATCCGCGGCATCGTCGCCATCTTCTGGTACGGCGCGCAGACCTACTTCGCCTCCACCGCGGTCGCCCTCGCGATCAACGCCGTCATCGTCACGCCGCCTGAGGCGACGTTCATGGGCATGACGTGGGTCGACTGGGTGTCGTACGTCTTCGTCGCCGCGCTCCAGGTCGTGCTGTTCCTGAAGGGCATCGCGTGGATCGAGAAGTTCCTCAACTTCGCGGGCCCCGCCGTCTACATCGTCATGATCGCGCTGCTCGTGGCGATCTGGATCCAGGCGGGGGACCGGCTGCTCCCGGCCGTCGGCTCGATCTTCAACAACAGCTCTGTCGAGGGCTGGGCCGCGGTGGCCGCCTTCTTCGGCGTCATCGGGACGATGATCGCCTACTTCTCGGCGGTCATCATCAACTTCGGCGACTTCGCGCGGTTCTCGAAGACGGAGAAGGCGATGAAGCGCGGCAACTTCTACGGGCTGCCCGTCAGCCTCACGTTCTTCACCTTCCTGAGCCTGTTCACGACGGCCGGCGCATACATCGTGCTGCAGGGCGGCGAGGGCGAACCCCTCACGAACCCCGCCGAGATCGTGGGTCTCGTCGGCAACGTGGTCCTCACGATCATCGCCGCGATCACGTTCGTCATCGCCACGATCGGCATCAACCTCGTCGCGAACTTCATCCCGCCGGCCTACGACCTGTCGAACCTGTCGCCTCAGCGCATCAGCTTCAAGACCGGCGGGTACCTCACGGCCGCTCTCGGGTTCATCGTCGGAGCGCTCTGGGTGGCCACGATCAGTCAGATCGGCCTGCCGATGTTCGTCGACACGCTCGGTGCGATCCTCGCACCGCTCTACGGTGTACTCGTGGCCGACTACTACATCGTGCAGCGACGTTCCGTGAAGGTGGCCGACCTGTTCTCGATGGATGAGCAGGGTCGCTACTTCTACCAGAAGGGCTGGAACACGCGCGCTCTGATCGCCATCGGCATCGCGGGGATATTCTCCATCTCCGCCGTGTGGGTGCCGGTCCTGGCGGGCCTGAGCGGCTTCGCCTGGGTGATCGGCGCGATCCTCGGCGGCGTGCTCTACACGGCGGTCATGTGGTCGTATCGGGCGAAGTCCACGCCGGCATCCGCGGAGGAGCCGGAACTCGTCGAGACGGGAGTCTGAGTGACGGCAACGCGCCTCGTCGTCCGAGCCGGAAGGGCCTACCTCGGTGGGTCCTTCCGGCCTGCGGCCGTCGTCGTCGAAGCGGGGCGGATCGTCGATGTCGTCGGCGTCCGTGACCGCGTGGGCGACGCGAAACGGGTGCTCGTGCCCGACGACGCCGTGCTGCTGCCCGGTCTGGTCGACTCGCACGTGCACGTCAACGAACCGGGTCGCACCGAGTGGGAGGGGTTCCGTTCGGCGACGCTCGCCGCCGCGGCCGGCGGGGTGACGACCATCGTCGACATGCCGCTGAACTCCCTTCCCCCCACCACGACCGCCGAGGCGCTCGAGATCAAGCGCGCGGCCGCGGAGCCGTCGGCGTTCATCGACGTCGGCTTCTGGGGCGGCGCCGTACCCGACAACCTCGGCTCGCTCGCGCCCCTGCACGCGGCCGGGGTCTACGGATTCAAGTGCTTCCTCTCTCCTTCCGGGGTCGACGAGTTCCCCCACCTCGATCGCGCGCAGCTGGGCGCTGCGATGGAGGAGATCGCCGCCCTCGGCTCGCGCATCATCGTGCACGCCGAGGATCCCGCGCTGCTCCACGACCACGGGGCGCTCGGCCAGGGGTACGACGCCTTCCTCGCATCGCGCCCGGCGGCGAGCGAGGCATCCGCCATCGACGCCGTCATCGCCGAAGCCCGTCGTACCGGGGCCCGCGCCCACATCCTGCACCTCAGTGACGCCCACTCGCTCCCCGCGATCCGCGCCGCGAAGGCATCCGGAGTCGACCTCACCGTCGAGACCTGCCCGCATTACCTCACGATCGTCGCCGAGGACATCCCGGACGGGGCGAGCGAGTTCAAGTGCTGCCCGCCGATCCGCGAGGCGTCGAACAGGGCACTGCTGTGGGAGGGGATCGTCGACGGCACGATCGACGCGATCGTCAGCGACCACTCGCCCTCGACGATCGACCTCAAGCGCTCGGGCGACGGCGACTTCGGCCTCGCGTGGGGCGGGATCGCGGGGCTGCAGGTGGGACTGTCGGCGGTGTGGACCGAAGCGCGCGAGCGCGGCATCCCGCTCGAGAAGATCCTGCCGCTGTTCACGACCGGGCCGGCGGCCGTCGCCGGGCTGGCCGGCGCCGGCGTGATCGACGTCGGCGCACCGGCGAACCTGACCGTCTTCGGGCTCGACGATCCGCTGATCATCGACGCCGCGCGTCTGCTGCACAAGAACCCGATCACCGCCTACGACCGGCGCGTGCTCACCGGCCGCACCCGCCGCACGTGGCTTCACGGCAAGGCGATCTACAACGTCACCGAAGGCGGCGCCGGCGAGGCGCCGAGGTTCCGCGGCAAGCCGCGCGGGCGGCTGCTCAGTGCTGCGGGCTCTCGGGTGGCGTGACGATGGGGTTGGATGGGCCCATGCGCGTACTCCACCGGGGCCAGGGCGAGATGCCGGGTGACCACTACCTGCCGTCGACTCCCGAGACGGTGCTGTGGGGCCGGCTTCCCTGCGAGACGGATGCCGCGGTGCTGACGATCGCGCCGGGTCAGACGGTGACGATCGACACCGTCAGCCACGAGGGCATCCTCGAAGATCAGGGCAAGGACCCGCTGGCCTACTTCACCGGGCACGGCGTCGAAGCGGCATCCGTCCTCGATGACGCGATCGACATCGCCGCGACACTGTCGCGCGACCCGGCCGTGGACGGACCGCACGTCGTGACCGGGCCGATCCGGGTGCAGGGCGCGCTGCGCGGCGACCTGCTGAAGATCACCGTCGTGCGGCTCGACCCGCGCGTTCCCTACGGCGTGATCTCGAACCGCCACGGCAAGGGCGCCCTCGTGGGCGAACTGCCGCGCGGCGAGGGGAACGTCAGCGTCTTCACCCCCATCGCGTCGCGCGAGGCGGGGCTCGTCGGCCTTCTGCCCGTGACCGAGGGCGGGGAGCGCGTGGTCGAGTTCCCGCTCGCGCCGTTCCTCGGCACGATGGGCGTCGCCGTCGCCGGCGGCGATCGTCCGCACTCGGTGCCGCCCGGCGCCCACGGCGGCAACATCGACATCAACCTGCTCGTGGTCGGGGCGGTCCTCTACCTTCCCGTGCAGGTCGACGGCGCGCTCGCCTACGTCGGCGACCCGCACTTCGCGCAGGGCGACGGCGAAGTCGCCCTCACCGCACTCGAGGCGTCGCTGCGGGCGACGCTGCAGTTCGACATCGTGCCGCAGGCCGAGGCTCTGCGCGAGTTCGGCGAGGTGCTCGGACCGCTCGTACGAGCCGGCGGCTTCCTCGTCCCGACGGGCCTGGATCCCGACCTGAATGCCGCGATGCGCAACTGCGTGCGAGCCGCGATCGCCCTCATCCGCGCGCGCTGGGGGCTCGACGAGCACCTCGCCTACGCGTACCTCAGCGCCGCGACCGACTTCGACATCTCGCAGGTGGTCGACATCGTGTGCGGCGTGCACGCCCGCATCCGCGAGTCCGACTTCGAAGGGGTCGCGCGTGGCTGACATCCCTCCCGATCTGCTCCTCGCATTCGAGACGTACGAGGCGGCGATCGTCGCGAACGACGTCGAGGCGCTTGATGCCGCATTCGCCCCCGGCACCGAGACGCTGCGCGGCGACGCCGCCGGTCTGCTCATCGGGCACGACGCGATCTCGGCCTTCCGAGGCACGCGTGGAGGCGTCTCGCCGCGCGTGATCGAGCGCATCGAGTATCGCCCCCTGGGTGAGGATGCCGCGCTGCTCGTCTCGGTGTCGCGGTTCACGGGCGGCGGCATGGGCCTGCAGACCCAGCTGTGGGAGCGCAGGGACGGAGCGTGGCTCATCACGGCCGCGCACGTCACACCCCGCGCGCAGGCGCTCAACCGGTCGGTGTGGCGCACAGTCGGCGATCCGCTCTGGCAGGGTGCCTGGGAAGGCCCCCTCGCGGGCCTCAGCGTCGCGGTGAAGGACCTCTTCGCGATCAAGGGCTACCGCATCGGTGCGGGCAACCCGACCTATCTCGACAGTGCGCGCGCCGAGCCGACGACCGCGCCCGCCGTGAGCGACCTGCTGCGCGGCGGAGCGTCGCTACGCGGCATCGCCCGCACCGACGAGTTCGCGTACTCGATCGCGGGAGACAACGCGCACTACGGCACCCCGCCCAACGGAGCCCTCCCGGGCGCCCTCCCCGGCGGGTCATCGAGTGGGCCGGCCAGCGCCGTCGCGACGGGCCAGGCCGACATCGGCCTCGCGACCGACACGGCCGGGTCCATCCGGGTGCCCGCGTCGTACCAAGGGCTCTGGGGTCTGCGCACGACCCACGGGCTCGTCCCCCGCCAGGGGATGCTGCCGCTGGCGCAGTCGTTCGACACCATCGGGTGGCTGACGCGCGACGCCGAGACGCTGCAGAGGGTCGCGGACTGGTGCCTGAGCTACGACGGATCGGAGTCCACCGAGCGCGCGCTCGGCGAGTCCGGCTCGGATCTGCCGTGGCGGTTCCGGGTGCCGATCGAGGTGCTCGATGCGGTCGAGCCCGCGACGCGTTCGGCGTTCGAGTCGCTGATCGCGCGGATGGGGGCATCCGTCGACAGGGTCTCGATCGGCCCGCTCGACGAGTGGTACGAGCCGTTCCGCACCGTGCAGGCCGCCGAGGCCTGGCGGAACAACGGCGCGTGGGTGTCCGCTCATCCCGACGCCCTCGGCGTCGCCGTGACCGAGCGCTTCCGCCTCGCCGCGGCCGTCACCACCGAGCAGGAGAAGCAGGCGCGGGTCGTGCTCGAAGGTCTGCGGGAGCGCCTCCACGCCGTCGTCGACGGAGCGGCGCTCATCCTCCCGACCGTGCCCGGCCCCGCCCCGGCGCGCACCGCGCGGGGCGAGCGCGTCGACGCCGTGCGGCAGGCGACCCTCCGCATGACCACCCCCGCCGCGATCGGCGGGCTGCCCGCCGTCTCGATGCCGCTGCTGACCGTGGCGTCCCCCCTGGGCTCGGCACCGGTCGGCGTGTGCCTCGTCTCGCGCGCGGGCACCGACATCGCCCTCGTCCGTCTCGCCCGGCGCCTCGCCGCGGCCGCGACCCCCACGGAGAAACCATGAGCATCCCCGGTCCGATCGACCCGCCCGCCCGCCTGCTGATGGGCCCCGGCCCCATCTCGGCGTACCCGAGCGTGCTGACCGCGATGTCGGCACCCCTCGTCGGTCAGTACGACCCGTTCATGACGGCGACGATGACCGAGACGCAGGAGCTCTACCGCGGCGTGTGGTCGACCCGCAACGACGCGACGCTGCTCGTCGACGGCACGTCACGGGCGGGCATCGAGGCTGCGATGGTGTCGCTCATCCGTCCCGGCGACCGCGTGCTCGTGCCCGTGTTCGGCCGGTTCGGGCACCTGCTCGCAGAGATCGCCGAGCGCGCGATGGCCGAGGTGCACACCATCGAGACGGCGTGGGGCCAGGTGTTCCCGGCATCCGTCATCGAAGAGGCGATCGTGCGGGTGAAGCCCACGCTCCTCGCCCTCGTGCAGGGCGACACCTCGACGACGATGCTGCAGCCGCTGGAAGACATCGGCGCGATCTGCGCGCGTCACGGCGTGCTGTTCTACAGCGATGCGACCGCTTCGCTGGGCGGCAATGCCTTCGAGGCGGATGCCTGGGGTCTGGATGCCGCGACCGCCGGTCTGCAGAAGTGCCTCGGCGGCCCGTCGGGGTCAGCTCCGATCACGCTGTCCGAGCGCGCGGTCGAGGTCATCCGCTCGCGCGCGAAGATCGAGGCCGGCATCCGCGAAGAAGGCGACCCGGATTCGGCCGACTTCGTGCGCTCCAACTACTTCGACCTCGGCATGATCCTCGACTACTGGGGTCCACGCCGCCTCAACCACCACACCGAGGCCACCTCGATGCTCTACGGCGCCCGGGAATGCGCGCGCGTGCTGATGCTCGAGGGGCGGGATGCCGTCATCGAGCGCCACCGTGTGGCCGGCGCCGCGATGCTCGCCGGCGTCGAGGGACTCGGGCTCGTTGTCTTCGGCGACATCGCCCACAAGATGAGCAACGTCGTCGCGGTCGAGATCCCCTCGGGAGTTCCCGGTGACGAGGCTCGCACCGCGATGCTCGACGACTTCGGCATCGAGATCGGCACCTCGTTCGGACCCCTGCACGGCAAGGTGTGGCGCATCGGGACGATGGGCTACAACGCGCGCAAGGACGCCGTCCTCACGACCCTCGCGGCCCTCGAGACGGTGCTTCGACGGTTCGGTGCCGCGGTGCCGGTCGGTGGCGGGGTGGATGCCGCGGCCGACGTCTATCGAGGCGCATGAGCACCGCGTTCCGCCTGCCACCGGTCGACGTCGAGGCCGCCGCGCGCCGCGTGATGGCGCGCTGCGACGAGCTCGCCCGCATCACCGCCGTCACGGGCACGATCGAGCGGGTCTACCTCTCGCCCGAGCACGCGCGCGTCAACCGCCTCGCCGCCGAGTGGATGCGCGAGATCGGCATGACGACGAGACAGGATGCCGCGGGCAACCAGATCGGACGCCTCGGCGACCCGGACGCGCCCGCGCTCATGCTGGGTTCGCACCTCGACACGGTCCCGGACGCCGGCCGCTTCGACGGGATCGTCGGCGTGCTGATGGCCCTCGAGGTCGTGCGGCTGCTGCGGGCATCCGCTCTGCCGTTCGCCATCGAGGTCGTCGCCTTCTCGGACGAGGAGGGCACGCGCTTCGGCAAGGCCCTGCTCGGGTCGTCGGCGGTCGCCGGGTCGTGGAACGACGAGTGGTGGGCGCTGACGGATGCCGACGGCACGACGCTGCGCGAAGCGTTCCTGGAGTTCGGGCTCGATCCCGGCCGCATCGGCGAGGCCGCTCGGCGGCCGGATGAGCTGGTCGGCTACCTCGAAGCCCACATCGAGCAGGGTCCCGAGCTCGACCGCCGCGGCGAATCGCTCGCCGTCGTGTCGTCCATCGCGTCGGCGCGGCGCTTCCAGCTCGTCGTCGAGGGCGAGGCGCGGCACGCGGGCGGCACGCCCTACGACATGCGCCACGACGCCCTGCTCGGGGCGAGCGAGGCGGCGCTCGCCGTCGAGCGCATCTGCCGCGCCGAGCATCACATCATCGGAACCGTCGGGCAGCTCGAGGCCTACCCCGGGGCTGTCAACATCGTTCCCGGCGAAGCGCGGCTGTCGCTGGACCTGCGCGGCGAGTTCGACGGGTCGCGCGACCGGGTGTGGGACGCCATCTCGGGCGAGATCTCCGACATCATGGGCCGTCGCGGGCTGCGCTGGCATGCCCGCGAGGTGCACAGCGCCCCGGCGGTGTTCTGCGCCCCCCTGCTCCAGGACGTCGTGCGCGAGGGCATCCTGTCGACGCTCGAGCCGGGTGCGGACGCGCCGCCGACGATCTTCAGCCGCGCCGGTCACGACGGCATGGCGATCGGCGCGCTCACCGACGTCGGGATGCTGTTCCTGCGCAACCCCGACGGCATCAGCCATCACCCCGACGAGGCCGTGTCGGCGCGCGACGTCTCGCTCGGCATCCGGGCCCTCGCCGAGGCCGTGCTGCACCGCGCCGCCGAGCCCCTCTGACCCCCCCGTGAGCCTCCACCTGGCGGCCGAGAGCGCGGGGTTCACCCACGGTCTCGGCCGGCGGATGGAGGCTCACCGGTTATGGCTGGGGTCAGCGCTGGCCGGGCGTCATGCCCATGCGCACGAGCACGATGTTCTCGACGATCTGCACGATGTTGTAGAGCAGCAGCGTGATGAGGGTGATCAGCGCGATCGACGTCCACAGCTCGGTGAACTGCGCCTGCGCGTTGAACTTGAGGATCGACCCGCCGATGCCCTGACCCGTCGAGAGCCACTCGGCCAGCAGGGCGCCGGTCACGGCTCCCGGCACCGAGACCCGCGCCGCCGCGAACAGCGACGGGCCGGCGCCCGGGATGCTGACCTTGCGAAGCGCGGTCAGACGCCCGCCGCCGAAGACGTGCACGACGTCGATGCTCTGGCGGCTGGCGCGGCTGAGCCCGAACAGGATGCTCGCGAGGGCCGGGAACAGCACGACGATGGTCCCGATGACGGCGACGGATGCCACGGTGCCGCGCCCCGTGATGAGGATGATGACCGGGGCGATCGACACGAGCGGGATCGTCCGCAGCAACAGCACGAGGGGCATCACCCCGGCCTCGACCGCCTTGGACAGGCTGAACAGCACGGCCAGGATCACCGCGGTGATCATGCCGAAGACGAACCCGATCGACGAGTCCACGAGCGTCTGGCCGACGAGCGGGGCCATGGCGGCCCGGTTGGCCGCGGCATCCTCGTCGGTGAAGAGGAACACCCAGACGTCGAGCGGCCCCTTGGCGATGAAGGGCGAGATGCCGCTGAAGCTGACGATGCACTGCCACAGGATGAGCACCACCGCGAAGGTGATGCCGGCATTGCCCAGCGATCGCCCGATCGTGCGCATCAGCGCCTTCGTGCGGTCGGCCTTGAGGCGCGCCTGCTCGGCGGGGTCGGCGGCCAGCACGAGCTGGGCGGTCTGCGTCTCGGTCATGAGGTGCTCCCCGAGACCCAGGGGGTCACGAATCGGACGACGAGGCCCACGAGGCCGTAGGCGGCGAGCGCGAACACGGCGCACAGGAGGAACACCGACCACACACCGGCCGAGTCGAGCTGGCCCTGCAGGCGGATGAGCGTCGGTCCGACGCCGGCGGTGATCGCGCCGAGGTACTCGCCGAGGACCGCGCCGAGGAAGGCGGTCGGCACCGCGATCTGCAGGGCGTTGAGGATCGCCGGCAGCGCGGCGATGAGACGCACCTTGCGCAGCTGCGTCCATGCGCCGCCGCCGAAGACCCGCACGACGTCCAGCGAAGACCTGTCGGCCGACTTGAAGCCGAGGATCGAGCCGACGACGGTGGTGAACACGCACACCAGTGCGGCGAGGAAGATCGCGGTCGAGGACGGATCGCCGGGGTTCTTGGCCCCGCCGAGCACGACGACCGAGATGCCGCCGACCGCGACGATCGGCAGGCAGTAGCTCACGACGGCGATCTGGGTGATGACCGTCTCGGTCTTGGGGAACACGAGAACGAAGGATGCCAGCACGAGGGCGATGCCGTTGCCCCACAGGTAGCCGATCCCGGCGGCGACGAGCGTGGGCTGGAAGACACCCCAGGCGCCGGCGATGTTGCCGTCGAGGAAGAGCCACTGGAACACCGCCCCCGGCGACGGGACGGGGGTGAACGTCGTTCCGGGCGCGGGCTGGAGCGCGAGGGAGAACAACCACCACACGACGATCAGCGCCACACCGCCGATGAGACCGGCAGCCCAGGTGGGAAGCCGCACGGCGCGCATCTACGCCTCCGCCTCGGCGCGGCCGTCGGAGCCGAACAGCAGCTCGGAGGCCCGGTCGACGTAGGCGTGGAACTCGGGGGTGCGCATCATGTCGGGCGTACGCGGACGGGGGAGATCGATCTCGATGATCTCCTTGATGCGTCCGGGCCGGGGTGACATGACGGCGACGCGGTCGGCGAGGAAGATCGCCTCGCTGATGCCGTGGGTCACGAGCAGCGTCGTCGCGGGCTTCTCGGTCCAGATGCGCAGCAGCTCGAGGTTGAGGTTCTGACGCGTCATGTCGTCGAGCGCGCCGAAGGGCTCATCCAGCAGCAGCACCGACGGCTTGAGCACCAGGGCCCGGGCGATCGACGCGCGCTGGCGCATGCCGCCTGAGAGCTGGGCGGGCTTGGCGCCGGCGAAATCCTTGAGGCCCACGAGCGCGATCAGCTCGTCGACGTAGTCCTTGTCGACCGGCTTGCCGGCCACCTCGAACGGCAGCTCGATGTTCTTGCGCACGCTGCGCCAGGGGAGCAGCGCGTGGTCCTGGAAGGCGATGCCGAGCTCGCTGGCGGCACGCATCTGGTCGGGCGTCTCGCCGTCGACCAGCGCCGTGCCCGTGCTGGGGTGCTCGAGGGCCGCGAGGATGCGCAGGATCGTGGACTTGCCGCATCCGGACGGGCCGAGAAGGGCCAGGAACGAGCCCTTCTCGGTGTGCAGGTCGGTGTCCTGCAGAGCGAGGAGCGACTTGCCTCCGCGCAGCGCGAAGGACTTCGATACTCCGGAGATCTGGATGCCGGTGCCCGTCTGGGCACCGGCATCCACGTTGGACGAGATGGTCATGATCCCTTACGGCAGGTAGTCCAGCAGGTCGGGGTTCTCGGCGTAGATCTCGTCGATGATCGTCGTGTCGAACAGGTCGTCGGACTCGAGCTCCCAGCCCGAGGCGGCGAGCGAGGCGAGCGTCTGCTCCTTGAGCTCGTCCGAGATCGTGAACAGGCCGTTGGCCTCGGTCTCCTCGGTCGAGATCAGGAGCGCCTGGGCGGTGATGCCCGCGGCGACCTTCGCCGGGTCGAGCTCGCCGAAGGTGAGGTCACCGGCGGCGGCCGACTCGTTGTAGTACTTCGTCACGAGCGCGGCGGTGTCTTCGACCGGGTTGGTGAACGTGTCGGTCCAGCCCTTGATCTCGGCGATCAGGAACGCCTTGATGAGATCGGGGTTCTCGGCGAGGTACTGGTCGGTCACCGTGAACGCCTCGGCGACGTACGGCAGGCCGTTCTCGGCGTAGGCGAGGTTCGTGACGGGGTAGCCCGACATCTCGACCGTGATCGCCTCGTTGGTGAGATAGGCCATGAAGCCGTCGACCTCGCCGTTGATCAGCGGGGTCGGGTCGAAGTCGACCGGCACGATCTCGAGGTCTGCCGGGTCGATGTCGTTGGCCGCGAGGAGCGCCGCGAAGACCGAGGCGTTGGAGTCCTGCACGCCGATCTTCTTGCCGATGAGGTCTTCGGGGGTCGCGATGTCGCCGCCGTCGGTGAGCGAGAGGATCGTGAACGGGTTCTTCTGGAACGTGGTGGCGACGATCTTGAGCGGGGCGTCCTGCTCGGCGACCGCTGCGCCGACCGACGCGGCGTCGCTCAGCGCGACCTGCACCGTTCCGGACAGCAGCTTGGCGACGCCGGTGTCGGGGCCGGCGATGCCGGTGACCTCCGAGAAGCCGGCTTCGTCGTAGTACCCGTTCTCGTACGCGTAGAACTCGCCGGCGAACTCCTCGTTCTTGATCCACGAGTACTGGACGCTGATCTCTCCGAACGACGCGGCCTCAGCGTCGCCGGATGCCGCGGGCTCGCTGCCGCCGGAGGCGCAGCCTCCGAGCACGAGTGCGGCCGCGAGAGACGCGGCGGCGACGGCGCCGATGCGCCCGCGCCGAGAGAGAGTGCTGTGTGATGCCATCGGGTTGGCTCCCCTTCTGATGCAGATGTGATCACGTCGACGCTATGCCTCGAACGTTTCACCACGTCGGTCCGGGTGTTTCGGCGATGTGACGGATGCCGCGGAGCGTCTAGCCCTGCGCGACCCGCCACACACGCTCACGCGTGAACGGCTGCTGGAAGGGACGTCGTCCGAGGGCGCGGGCGATGGCGTTGCCGACGGCCGCTGCGACCGGGTTGTACGGCGATTCGCTCATGGATTTCGCGCCGAACGGGCCCACGCGATCGTGGGTGTCGGCGAAGAGGACCTCGGTGGTGGGGATGTCGGCGAACTGCGGCACGCGATAGGTGCGGAAGACGGGGTTGATGATCGCGCCGCGCTCGTCGATCAGCACTTCCTCGTAGAGGGCGCTGCCGATGCCCTGGGCGGCACCGCCCTCGATCTGACCGCGGCATTGCGCGGGGTTGAGGATGAACCCGGCATCGGCGGCCTGCACCGACTGCAGCACGCGCACCGAGCCGGTCTCGGCGTCGACGGCCACGCGCACCGCGTGGACGTTGAACGACAGGCTGCGCTCGGTGCCGTCGGAGTAGCCGAGCGCGGTCAGGCCCTCGGCTGTGCGGGCGGGCTCGCCCGCCGCGGCGACGATGTCGGCGAACGGCACGACGCGCCCGTCCACGTCGACGCCGTCGGCGACGAGGGTGGCGGGGCCCGAGCCCGTCAGGTCGCGGGCGATCGCCAGCATCCGGTCGCGAAGTGCCAGGCACGCCGACTGCAGGGCCTTGCCGGCGTTCGTGACGCCCGCAGAGGCGAAAGCGCCGGTGTCGTGTTCGACGATGTCGGTGTCGGCGGCGCGCAGCACGATGCGATCGGGCGACGCCGTGAGCACGGACGCCGCGATCTGCCGGTGCACGGTGCTCGTGCCGTTGCCGAACTCGGCGGTGCCGACCGACAGCGCGAACGTCCCGTCGGGTCGGAGCGTCGCCGACGTGTGCGCGTGGTGCATTCCCGGAGCCATCGCGGCGATGAGGGACAGCGCCATGCCCTCGCCCACGAGCCAGCCCGGCGGGGCCTGCACGCCGTTGCCCCGCTGCAGCGCGCCCTGTGCGAGATCGAGGCACTGGTCGAGCCCGTAGCTGCCCCAGACGAGGTCTTCTTCGGGCTCGACGCTCACCGTCAGCAGGGGGTCGCCCTCGCGCACGGCGTTGATGCGGCGCAGGTCGAACGGATCGATGCCGAGACGCTCGGCGAGCATGTCCATCGCGGATTCGACCCCGAGGATCACCTGCCCGAGCCCGTACCCGCGGAAGGCTCCGGACGGAACGTTGTTCGTGTACACGACCTCGGCGTCGATGCGCTTGACCGGGCAGCGGTAGACGTTGACCGACTCCGACACCCCGTGGAACAGCACGCCGATGCTGTGGTTGCCGTACGCGCCGGTGTCGCTGAGCACGTCGAGCGCCATCGCGGTGAGCACGCCGTCGGCTGTGGCCCCGAGGGTGACCCCGACGACGAACGGATGCCGCAGCGACGTGCGCCGGAACTCCTCCGTCCGCGAGAACTCGTACGCCGCCGGGCGCCCGGTGCGCAGCACCGCGAGTGCGACGAGGTCTTCGGCGAACATCTCCTGCTTGCCGCCGAACCCGCCGCCGACGCGAGCGGCGACGACCCGCACCCGGTCGCGCGGAAGGTCGAACAGGTAGGAGAGCTCGTCGCGTACGAGGAACGGCACCTGCGTGCTCGAGCGCACCACGAGTCGCCCGTCGTCGTCGAGCCGGCCGATCGCGCCGTGGGTCTCGAGCTGCGCGTGCGACACCCGCCCGGTGCGCCACGTGCCGGTGACCGTGACGTCGCTCGCGGCGAGAGCGGCGGCGGGGTCGCCGCCGATGCCGTCGTGGAGTGCCGCGATCACGTTGCGCGAAGCATCGGACACGCGGTCATCGGCGGTCAGTTCCGGATGCAGCACGGGTGCGCCCACGGTGCGGGATGCCTCGGGGTCGAACACCGCCGGCAGCTCGTCGTAGGTCACGCGGATCAGGCGCAGCGCCGCCTCGGCGACCTCGGCATCCTCGGCGACCACCGCGGCGACCCGCTGCCCCACGAATCGCACGACGTCGTCGAGGATCCGCGTGTCGTCGGGGTCGTCCTCCCGGTGCTCGTGGCGCGCGGTCGAGAAGCGCCGCGTCGGCACGTTCTCGTGCGTGAAGACCGCCACGACGCCGGGGAGAGCCTCGGCGGCATCCGTGTCGATCGCGGCGATGCGGGCGTGCGCGTGGGGGGAGCCGAGCACCCGGATGACGAGGGTGCCGGCCATGGCCGTGTCGAACGTGAAGGGCTCGAGTCCCTGCACGATGCGCCGCGCCGGTTCGGGCCGGACGGACGCCCCCACCC
>JASDDH010000040.1 GCA_030407505.1 Planococcus sp. APC 4015 | reverse complement strand
CCCTGAGCTTGTCGAAGGGCTCGCAGCGAGAGCTCCGAGTAGCCCCGGATCGACGCGAGCGGCGTGCGCAGCTCGTGGCTCGCGTCGGCGACGAACGCCCGCATCCGCTCTTCATTGCGCTGTCGTGCGTCCAGCGACGATGCGACGTGGTCCAGCAGTGTGTTCAGCGATTCGCCGACGCGGCCGATCTCGGTGCGGGCGTCGGCCTGGGCGGCGGGTACGCGCTCGGCGATCGTGACCGCGCCCTGGTCCAGCGGCATCCTCGACACGCGCTCGGCGGTGTCGGCGACGGCTCGCAGCGGTGCGAGCCCCGCGCGGATCGTCCATGCCGTCGCCAGCCCCAGCAGCAGCAGGCCGCCGAAGGTGAGCAGGGCGATGGTGGTCAGCATTTGGCCGATCGTCGTGGCCACGTCGCTGCGCGAGACGCCGACGACGAACGCCGCGGACTGCCCGAGCGGAACACCTTGGATGCGGTATGTGCCGACGTCGTCGATCGTGACGACGAGTGCTCCTTCCGTACCCAGACGAGTGACGATCTGCGCGATCTGCGTGCTGTCGAGCTCGACGATGTCACCGTCGTCGTCCGTCACCGCGGCGGTGATGCCACCGGACGGCGTCTCGACCGCCAGGAGCGAACCCGGCGGCAGCGGCTGGTCTTCGAGGATGTCGGCCGCTGTCATCCCGGCGTTGAGGCTGGGGATGATCCGGATGCTGGTGCGCTGCGCCGTCGAGTCCAGTTCGCTGTTGAGGTTCTGCTCGAGGACGCTGCCGAGGATCGTCGACATCGCCACGGCGACGAGCACGAGGATGAGCGACACGATCGACACGACCGTGACGATGAGACGCTTCTGCAGCGTCCACGGGCGACGGGATGCCTTCGACGTCGCGGCATCCGCCGCCGGGTTATCGAGGACGTCTGAGCTCACTGGGGCGCCTTGATCATGTAGCCGACCCCCCGCACGGTGTGGATGAGCGGCTCGCGTCCGGCGTCGATCTTCTTGCGCAGGTACGAGATGTACAGCTCGACGACCGAGGATCGCCCGCCGAAGTCGTAGTTCCACACCCGGTCGAGGATCTGCGCCTTCGACACGACACGGCGCTGGTTGCGCATGAGGTAGCGCAGCAGCTCGAACTCCGTCGCCGTGAGGTCGATCTCGGTGCCCGAGCGCTCGACCTCATGGCTGTCCTCGTTGAGGGTGAGGTCGGCGACCCGCAGGATCGGTTCCGCGCCGCTGGCGTGCGCGGTGCCAGCGCGGCGCATGAGACCGCGGAGTCTCGCCACGACCTCCTCGAGGCTGAACGGCTTCGTGACGTAGTCGTCGCCCCCGGCGGTGAGCCCTGCGACGCGGTCCGAGACGGCGTCCTTGGCTGTGAGGAACAGCACCGGCACGTCGTCGCCCGACTGACGCAGGCGGTGCAGCACGGCCATGCCGTCGAGGTCGGGCATCATGATGTCGAGCACCATGGCGTCGGGTTCGAACTCCCGCGCGACCTGAAGGGCCTGAAAACCCGACGCGGCGGTCCTGACGTCCCAGCCCTCCATGCGCAGCGCCATCGACAGCAGGTCGGTGAGCATCTGCTCGTCGTCCACGACGAGAACGCGCAGCGCAGAGCCGTCGGGGCGGTGGAGGGAGGTGGCAGGCATCGTCATGGACTTCATCATGGCCGCGCACCTATGCGATTCCTATGGTCTGGGCTATGCGTGCGCTGTGAGTCCGGCCATACGCGTTTCATATGTCCGTCAGAACGCTCGCATCGACGCCGCTCCTAGCGTCTTCCACGACGTGAGGCCGCCGGGGCCTCGCGAGAGGAGAGCCATGTACGGCACATACCTGAGGCGCGAACTCGCCGGGCGCAAGAAACAGACCGTCATCGTGGCGGCCGGCCTCGCGATCGCGATCGCGCTCGTCATGATCGTCAACTCGCTGGCCGCGGGCGTCAGCGCCGCGCAGGCGCAGGCGCTCGAATCCGTCTACGGTGTGGGAACCGATCTGACGGTCACGGGCGCCGCGTCCGAGCCGGGCGCCGGCGGCGGCGGATTCGAGTTCGACGAGGACGCCGGTGCCACTGGCGAGGACGGCACGACCACCGAGCTCAGCCAGTCGCGCCTGACCGCGGAGCCGATGCGCACGACGCTCGACGCGGGTGTGCTCGACACGGTGACCGGCGTCGAGGGGGTCGCGGCGGCATCCGGCGCACTCAGCCTCACCAACATGACGTTCTCGGGCGAGCTGCCCCAGCGCCCCGACTCGACAGGATCGGGTGCCACCGGACAGGAGGCTCCGCCCGAAGGTGGGGCGGGTGGCTTCGGCGGCGGATCCTTCGACGTGGACTCCTTCACGGTGCTCGGCATCGATACCGCGGCGTCGGGCACCGGCCCGCTGTCGGCCGTCACCGTCACCGAGGGCCGCGGACTCGAGGCGGCGGATGCCGGCGAGAACGTCGCCGTGCTCGACGCGACCTACGCCGCGACCGCTGAGCTGGGCGTCGGCGACGCGCTCGAGGCGGGCGGCACCGCGTTCGAGGTCGTCGGCATCGTGTCCTCGGCATCGGATGCCGCCGACACCGCGTCGAACGCATACATCCCCCTCGACGTCGCGCAGACCGTTTCGGGCGCCGGCGACGTGCTGTCCACCGTGTACGTGCAGGCGGAGTCCTCCGATGCGATCGCGAGTGTGCAGACGGCCCTGCAGGACGAACTGCCCGATGCGACCGTCAGCTCGCAGTCCGACCTCGCCTCGACCGTGTCGGGCTCCCTCTCGAGCGCGTCCTCGCTCATCACGAGCCTCGGCACCTGGCTGTCGGTCATCGTGCTGGTCGTCGCACTCGCCCTCGCGGTGCTCTTCACGATGTCGGGCGTCTCGCGCCGCACCCGTGAGTTCGGCACGCTGAAGGCGATCGGCTGGTCGAACCGCAGGGTCGTCGCGCAGGTCGCGGGGGAGTCGGTCGTGCAGGGCCTCATCGGCGGAGCCGCGGGCCTGGCGATCGGTCTGCTCGGGATCCTCGCGATCAACATCGCCGCGCCGACGATCTCGACCGCACCGGCGGCGGAGACGGTGACGAGGGGAGGCCCCGGCGGCGGCCCGCAGGGCGGCGGATTCGGCCAGGCGCTCGCGCAGGCCTCGACCGACATCGTGCTGCAGGCGCCCCTGACGCTGTGGGTCGTGATCGCCGCGATCGGCCTCGCCGTGCTCGGGGGCGTCGTCTCCGGCGCGTTCGGAGGATGGCGAGCCGCGCGACTGAGCCCCGCCGAAGCGCTGCGGTCGGTCGCCTGATGACCCCGCACCGCACGACCACCCCCACGCTCGACACGACAGGAGACGAAGACATGACCATGATCGACACCACCGAGGACCCGAGTCCCGATGCCGCACCCCGGGCGCTCTATCGCCTGCGCGCCGTCACCCGCACCTATCGCCAGAAGGATCGCGTCGTGAAGGCGCTCGCGGGCGTCGATCTCGACATCGACGCCGGGGCTTTCGTCACGATCCAGGGTCCGACCGGGGGCGGCAAATCGACGCTCCTGCAGTTGCTGGGTGCGCTCGATCGCCCGACCGCCGGGTCGGTGGTCCTCGGAGGCACCGACATCGCGAAGGCGACGGATGCCGAGTTGGGGCGGGTCCGCGCCACGGAGATCGGCTTCGTGTTCCAGGGCTTCAACCTCATTCCGACCCTGACGGCCGGGGAGAACGTCGACATGGGACTCGAGCCGCTCGGGCTGTCGAAGACCGACCGCCGGGCGCGCGTCGCGGAGGCCCTCGCCCACGTCGGACTCGCGGATCGTGCCGACCACCGGCCCGGCGAGCTGTCGGGCGGTCAGCAGCAGCGCGTCGCGATCGCGCGCGCGATCGTCAAGCGCCCGCGGGTGCTCCTCGCCGACGAGCCGACCGGCAATCTCGACGAGAGCATGCGCGACGAGATCCTCGCCGTGCTGGAGTCGCTGTGCGCCGAGGGACTCACGCTCATCGTCGTGACGCACGACTCGGCGGTCGCCCGCCGCGCCGACCGGCGGCTGCGGCTCGAGCGCGGCACGGTGCGCGACATCACCCGCTGAGCATCACCCTGCTGCGCGGGCGTGGGCCACGATGCGATCGAACACCGCGTCCAGACCCGCGTCCGCGCGCTGCTCGTCGGGGTGGGAGTCGTAGTGCGCGAGGATGCGACGGGCGCCCTCGTCGAAGGTGACCGTCGTGTCGAACTCGGGCACGAGGGCCGTCACCTTGGTGTTGTCGAAGACCATCGAGTGGGCCTTGTCGCCGAGCAGCGTCGGGCCGAGGTCGGGCGAGAAGGCGGCGATCGTGTCGGATGCCGCGTGCACGAGCTGCAGGTCGGTGACCCCTGCGGCTTCTGCGAGCCAGCCGTAGATGCGGTTCCAGGTGGGCGCATGCGAGCCGGTGATCGTGAACGCCTCGCCGATCGCGCCAATGTTGCCGGCGAGACCGGTGACGGCGACGGCGACGTCGTCGGCATGCGTGATGGTCCACTGCGTGGTGCCGTCGCCGTGGACGACGACGGGCAGCCCCCGCCGCATCCGTGCGATGTCGGTCCAGCCGCCCATCGTCGGGATCATGCGCTCGTCGTAGGTGTGCGACGGTCGGATGATCGTCATGGGAAGGCCTCGTTCGCCATGGGCATCCCACAGCAGCTGCTCGCACGCGATCTTGTCGCGCGAGTACTGCCAGAACGGATTGACCATCGGGGTCTGCTCCGTCACGGGCACGTGCGACGGCGGCTTCTGATAGGCCGACGCCGAGCTCACGAAGATGTACTGGCCCGTGCGACCTTCGAACACGTCGAGGTTCGACGTGACGTGGTCGGGGACGAACGAGAGGAAGTCCGCGACGACGTCGAACTCGCGACCGTCCACCGCGGCCCGCAGCGCTTCGGTGTCGCGCACGTCGGCGGTGAGTTCGCGCACGCCCGCGGGCACGGCCCGGCGCCCGGTGCCGCGGTTGAGCACCGTCACGTCGTGTCCGCGCTCGACGGAGCGTCGCACGCTCGCCGCGCTGATGGTCCCGGTTCCGCCGATGTACAGGATGCTGGTCATGCTTCGACCCTACGTCGACAGGCATCGCCGCGGCCGGAGCCGCCTCGTGGCGACCTAGGGTGAAGCCATGGCACTGATCGACACGGCCGTCTATCTCGACGGCACCCGGATCGCCGAAGGCGACGCCCCTCTCGAGGCGATCCGCATCGCGCGCGAGCACGAGGGACTCGTGTGGATCGGGCTGCGAGACCCTGACGTCGACGAGCTCGATGAACTCGTCGAGCCGCTCGGTCTGCACGCGCTCGCGGTGCGCGACAGTCACAAGGGCCATCAGCGCTCGAAGCTCGAGCACTTCGGCGAGATGGTGTACCTCGTCGTGCAGCCCGCGCGGTACCTCGACGAGACCGAGCGCGTCGAGTTCTCCGAGGTCGACGTGTTCGTCGGCGCGGACTTCGTGGTGACTCTGCAGAGCGACGACCTGGTCGACAGCTCCGCTGTGCAGGCCGACGTCGAGAAGCATCCCGAGATCATCCGCAAGGGCGCCTACGGCATGGTCTGGGCGCTCGTGTCGGCGATCATCGCCGGGTACACGCCGGTGCTCGCGGGTGTCGAGAACGACATCGACGAGATCGAGGAGCAGCTCTTCTCCGACGCGCAGACCGTCTCGCGACGCATCTTCGGCCTGCAGCGGGAGGTCATCGACCTGCAGCACGCCACCGCTCCGCTGACCGACATGCTCGACCGGCTGCAGACGATCGTCGCGGCCTCGAACAACACCGCATCGGCGCCGGCCTTCCGCGACCTCGACGACCGGGCGCGCCACGTCATCGACAAGGTCGCGGACTTCCGGCACACGCTCGACAACGCGCTGACCGTGCATGCGAGCCTGGTCGACCAGAAGAGCAACGAGGAGATGAAGCGCCTGACCGAGTTCGGCATCGAACAGAACGACCAGGTCAAGAAGATCTCGTCGTGGGCCGCGATCCTGTTCGCGCCCACCCTGGTGGGCACCGTGTACGGCATGAACTTCGACAACATGCCCGAGCTGCACTGGGCGTTCGGGTATCCGCTGGCCCTCGGGCTCATGGTCGCGACGAGCCTGACGCTCTACACCGTCTTCAAGCGGCGCGGCTGGCTCTGACCCTCTGCGACGAGGACGCCCTCCCCGCCGAAGCGGAGAGGGCGTCATCCGGACCCTGAGGGTGCCGGTCAGTGCGTGTCTTCGGCCTCGATCTCGGTGCGGTCGCCCGACCACAGCGTGTGGAACGTGCCGGGCTTGTCGATGCGCTTGTACGTGTGCGCACCGAAGAAGTCGCGCTGGCCCTGCACGAGCGCGGCGGGCAGGCGCTCGGCGCGCAGCCCGTCGTAGTAGGCGAGAGAGGATGAGAAGGCGGGCGCCGGGATGCCGGCGCTCGCCGCGGTGGCCACGATGCGGCGCCACGCGGCCTGGCCGCGACCGAGCGCCTCGACGAAGTACGGGGCGGTCAGCAGCACCGGAAGGTCGGGTGTCTCGGCGTAGGCGTCGGCGATCCGGTTGAGGAACTGCGCGCGGATGATGCAGCCGCCGCGCCAGATCTTCGACACCGCGCCGAGGTCGATCGCCCAGTCGTACTCGGCGGCTCCCGCGCGGATCTCGTCGAAGCCCTGCGAGTAGGCGACGATCTTCGACGCGTACAGAGCGAGGCGCACGTCTTCGATGAAGGCGTCGGGGTCGTCGGCGGTGAAGCCGTCTGACGGGCCGGGCAGGTCGCCCGACACGGCGCGCTGCTCGGGGTGCGACGACAGCGAGCGGGCGAAGACGGCCTCGGCGATGCCCGACACGGGGACTCCGAGGTTCAGCGCCGTCTGCACGGTCCAGGCGCCGGTGCCCTTGGCGCCGGCCTGATCGAGGATCACGTCGACGAGCGGCTCTCCGGTCGTGGCGTCGACCTGACGGAGCACCTCGGCCGTGATCTCGATGAGGTAGGACTCCAACTCGCCCGCGTTCCACCCGGCGAAGACGTCCGCGATCTCGGCGGGCGACTTGCCCGTGCCGCGGCGGATGAGGTCGTAGGCCTCGGCGATGAGCTGCATGTCGGCGTACTCGATGCCGTTGTGCACCATCTTGACGAAGTGGCCGGCGCCGTCGTGGCCGATGTGCGTCACGCACGGCTCGCCCTCGGCGACGGCGGCGATCGACTTCAGGATCGGGCCGAGCGTGACCCACGATTCGTCCGAGCCGCCGGGCATGATCGAAGGCCCGAGCAGGGCGCCCTCCTCGCCGCCCGAGATGCCGGCTCCCACGAAGTTGATGCCGGTCTCGCGCACGGCCTTCTCGCGCCGGATCGTGTCGGTGAACAGCGCGTTGCCGCCGTCGACGATGATGTCGCCCGGTTCGAAGACGTTCACGAGCGCGTCGATGACGGCATCCGTCGGGCCGCCGGCCTTGACCATGATGATCGCCGCCCGCGGCTTCTGCAGCGACGCGGCGAACTCCTCGTAGGTCGAGGTGGAGACGAAGCCCGCCTCGGGGTGGTCCGAGACGAGCTCTTCGGTCTTGGCGTGCGTGCGGTTGTAGACGGCGACTCGGTTGCCCTCGCGGGAGGCGAGGTTGCGGGCGAGGTTGGATCCCATCACCGCGAGGCCGACGACGCCGATGTTGGCGATGGCGGGCGCGTCGGTGGAGGGGCCGGACGGGCTGGGCGTCGGACGTGCGACGTCCTCGGGACTCGGCGCCCCTTCGTGCACGTCAGGCGAGCCGTGGCCCTGATCCTGATCGGTCGAGATGTCGTTCGCCGAACCGGCGGGGGCGTTGGAAGACACAGGCGCTCCAGAGGTAGAGGTACTCGACCAGCCTAGAGTCTGGCCGTCTCACGTGACGAGATGCGTCGCGGCCGCTCAGTCCTTGCGGTACCCCGAGCGGCCCAGCGAGAAGATCGCGCCGACCAGCGCGACGCCGCCGACGGCCGACATGAGGGCGATGACGCCCACGAGGATGTCCGAGGCGAGCTGGGCGTCGATGTTCATGGGTCCTCCAGGGGCCGGACGGGTGCGTTCCTCATCGTAGCGGGGCCACTGGTAGACTGAGCTCGAACTTCGGCGAGGGATCGCCCGCACAGGACTCCACGTCCAGCGGCATCCGTGATCGACGAGGGTGTGCAGGCGTCGTCTCCTCACGCGCTCGCGTTCGAGTCGAGACACCATCCCACCACGTCGGTCCGCACCACAGCGGACCCGAGATCAGACGGGCTCCGTGCCCGCAAGGAGAAAACCATGGCCACCGAGACCGACACCAAGGTCCACGCCGAGGTCCGCGAGAACTTCGGCAAGGGCTTCGCCCGCCGCCTCCGCGCCGCCGGCAAGATCCCCGCCGTCATCTACGGACACGGCACCGACCCCGTGCACGTCGCCCTGCCGGGTCACCAGGTCGCGCTGCTCATCCGCCGCGCCAACGCGGTGCTGGAGCTCGACGTCGAGGGCACCGAGCAGCTGACGCTGGTCAAGGACGTCCAGAAGGACCCAGTGCACCAGATCATCGAGCACATCGACCTCCTCGTCGTGAAGAAGGGCGAGAAGGTCGAGATCGACGTCCCGATCATCGTCGTCGGCGAGCCCTTCCCCGGCACGATCGCCAACCTCGACAACTCGACGGTCACGATCCAGGCCGAGGCCACGCACATCCCGCAGAACATCGAGGTCGACGTCGAGGGCCTCGAGGACGGCACGCACATCACCGCGGCCGACCTGAAGCTGCCGAAGGGCTCGACCCTCATCGCCGACCCCGAGCTGCTCATCGTCGCGATCTCGGTGCCGCTGGACACCCTGGCCGCCGAGGACGAGATCGCCGAGGCCGACGCCGAAGTGGCTGCCGAGCAGTCCGAAGAGGCCGAAGAGGCCGAAGCCGAGTAATCCGGCTCGCAACTCCCACGCGGGGGTGCATCCGAGCCCGACGGGGCCCGGTGCACCCCCGTGTGCTTTCCCGGGAAGATGGAACACATGGTGGATGCATGGCTCGTCGTCGGACTCGGCAATCCCGGTCCCCGCTATGAGGCGACCCGTCACAACATCGGTCAGATGGTGGTCGACGAGCTCGCCGCCCGGCGCGGAGAATCGTTCAAGACGCACAAGGCGAACGCGCGCGTGGTCGAGACGTGGCTGCGTCCCGGAGGGCCGAAGATGATCCTCGCGAAGCCCAACTCGTTCATGAACGTCTCGGGCGGCCCGGTCGCGGCCCTCGTGAAGTTCTACGGCCTCGACGCCGATCACGTGATCGTCGTGCACGACGAGCTCGACATCCCGTTCGACACCATCAAGCTCAAGACGGGCGGCGGGCACGGCGGTCACAACGGCGTCCGCGACGTCGCGAAGGCGATCGACACACCCGATTTCCCTCGCGTGCGGGTGGGCATCGGGCGGCCTGTGGGCCGTCAGGATGCCGCGGACTGGGTGCTCGACCCGTTCGGTGCGGTCGAGCGCAAGACGCTCCCCATCCTCGTCGGCGACGGCGCCGACGCGGTGGAGCAGCTCATCGGCGAGGGCCTGCTCGCCGCCCAGCAGCGGCACCACGCGCCACGCGCCTGAGGCGTCTCGTCCGCTCAGCCCAGCGCGCCCGCCGCTGCCGCGAGTCCTGCCGTGAGGGCCGCCTGCAGCGCGACGCCGAAGAGGACGGGTCCGGCCGCGGCGATCGCGACCGCCGCGATGCCCTGGGGTCGCCCCGCATCTCGGATGATCGCGATGACGCCCTGCGCGAGCGCCCACACCCCGAGGACCGTGCCGATCCAGAACGCGATCTCGCCGACCAGCACCCACTCGCGCACCGGCGCGAGGAACGACAGATCGAACCGTGACGTGAACGTGTCGAGCGACACCGTGCCGCCGACGCCCGTGCCGACGGCGTAGCCGGCGACTCCTGCCACGATCGGGGCCGCGATCGCCGCGACGAGCGACATCACCAGCGCCACGATCCCGAGGGTCGCCGGACGGCGCTCGGGCGGGGTCGGAGCCGGGCGGACCGGCGCGGCCGGAAGCGCGTACGGCGCGGCGTACGGGCCGGTCGCGTACCCGGGAGGCGGCCCGACCGGGCCCGCGGGCGGCACCGGTGCGGCGTACGTGGGCAACGGCGGGACCGGGGGCACGGGCGGGACGACGGGTTCGCTCACGGCTTCATCATAAGAGGGCGCCCCGCCGCGACTGTCGTCGCCCCCCCGTAGACTTCATCGGTGATCGTTCCCGGGATAGTGCGCGCCCTCGAACAGGCGGATTCGTTCTCGGATGCCGTGGGTGCGGCATCCGTCGACGCGGAGTTCTCGCTCGTCGAAGGCCTCGACGCCCCGCTGCTGGCCGCTCTGCTCGAACGTCGCCGCTCGGCCGGCCGCGCGGGCGTGCTGCTCGTCGTGACACCGACCGGTCGGCGAGCCGATGCGCTCGGCCCCGCGCTCGGTGCTCTCGTGCCGGGCGTCGAGGTCATGCACTTCCCCGCGTGGGAGACCCTGCCGCACGAGCGGCTCAGCCCCTCGGCCGAGATCGTCGGCAACCGCCTCGAGGTGCTCGGGCGCATCGCGCGCTGGAGCGGCGAGACGCCGCTGGTGATCACGGCTTCCGTGCGCGGCGCGATCCAGCCGCTCGCGGCCGGCCTCACCGACATCCCGCCCGTCGAACTGCGCATAGGCGGTCGGGATCACGATCTCTCCGAGGTCGCGCTGCGGCTCATCGAGCTCGCCTACCACCGCGTCGACATGGTCTCGCGTCGGGGCGAGTTCGCCGTGCGCGGCGGCATCCTCGACGTCTTCCCGCCGACCGCGCCCCATCCGTATCGGGTCGAGTTCTTCGGCGACGAGGTCGACCAGATCCGCGCCTTCTCGGTCGCGGACCAGAGGTCGCTTCCGGGAGACGTGCCGACCGTGTCGCTCGTCGCCAGTCGGGAGCTCCTGCTGACGGATGCCGTGCGTGCGCGCGCCGCACAGCTGAAGGACGAGTTCCCCGGCCTCCGCGGCATGCTCGAGAAGATGGCCGAGGGCATTCCGGTCGAGGGCATGGAGTCGCTCATGCCAGCGGTCGTCGACCGCCTCGTGACCCTGGTGGACTACCTCCCCGAGGGCGTCGCTGTCGCTCTGGTCGACCCCGAGCGTTCGGTGACCCGGGCCATGACGCTCGGCGACACCAACCGGGAGTTCCTCGAGGCCGCGTGGAGCGCGGCCACGGCGGGCGCCGACACCCCCATCGACCTCGGCGCCGGCGACTTCCTGACCCTGCCGCGACTGCGCGAGGCCGCTCGCGCCCGCGGCGACGTGTGGTGGACGCTGAGCTCTTTCGACTCTGGCGCGGCTGACGCGGCTGCCGCGGGGCTCATCGACCCCGACATCGACATCGCGCTCGAGCAGGCGGCGATCATCCGCGTGGCGGGTTCGCCGGTGCCGGCCTTCCAGGGCAACGTCGACGGCGCCACCGCCCACGTCGGCGAGCTGCTGGCCGACGGCTGGCGGGTCGTGGTGGCGGCATCCGGTGCCGGGCTCGTCGACCGCGCGCGCGATGTCCTCGCCGAGCGGGGGATCGCGGCGCGCCGGGTCGACGAACTCACCGCCGCGCCCGAGCCGGGCGTCGCCCATGTGGTCCTCACGCCGCTCGAGCGCGGGTTCGAGGTTCCCGAGGCCAAGTTCGCCGTGCTCACCGAGACCGAGTTCTACGGCCGCACGATCGGCGGCGACCAGCGCGTCGTGAAGAAGCTGGCCTCGCGCCGCAAGAACGTCGTCGACCCGCTGCAGCTCAAGCCCGGCGACACCGTCGTGCACGCGACGCACGGCATCGGCCGCTTCGTCGAGCTCACCCAGCGCGAGGTCTCCAGCGGCGGGCGCAACCCGATCAAGAGCGTACGCGAGTACCTCGTTCTGGAGTACGCGCCGTCCAAGCGCGGCTACCCGGGCGACAAGCTGTTCGTGCCCACGGATCAGCTCGACCTCCTCTCGCGCTACGTCGGAGGAGAGGCGCCGACCCTGTCGAAGATGGGCGGCAGCGACTGGGCGCAGGCCAAGGGCAAGGCCCGCAAGGCCGTGCGCGACATCGCGGTCGAGCTGGTCAAGCTCTATTCGGCGCGCATGGCGTCCAAGGGACACGCCTTCGGTCCCGACACACCCTGGCAGCGCGAGCTCGAAGAGGCGTTCCCGTTCGCCGAGACTCCCGACCAGCTGCAGACGATCGACGAGATCAAGGCCGACATGGAGAAGCCGATCCCGATGGACCGTCTGCTGTCGGGCGACGTCGGCTTCGGCAAGACCGAGGTGGCCGTGCGCGCCGCGTTCAAGGCGATCCAGGACGGCAAGCAGGTGGCGATGCTCGTGCCGACGACGCTCCTGGTCAAGCAGCACCTCGAGACGTTCAGCGAGCGCTTCGCCGGGTTCCCGGTGAAGGTCAAGGCACTGTCGCGGTTCCAGAGCGACAAGCAGGCCCGAGAGGTGCTGGCGGGCATCACCGACGGCACCGTCGACATGGTCATCGGAACCCACCGCATCCTCACCGAGAAGGTGATCTTCAAGGACCTCGGGCTCATGATCATCGACGAGGAGCAGCGGTTCGGCGTCGAGCACAAAGACCAGTTGAAGAAGCTCAAGACGAACGTCGACATCCTCTCGATGAGCGCGACCCCGATCCCGCGCACGCTCGAGATGGCCGTCACCGGCATCCGCGAGATGTCGACCCTGCAGACCCCGCCCGAAGACCGGCATCCGATCCTCTCCTACGTCGGCCCGCGCAACGACAAGCAGATCGCCGCCGCGATCCGTCGCGAGCTGCTGCGCGAGGGACAGATCTTCTTCGTGCACAACCGGGTGCAGTCGATCCAGAGGGTCGCCGCCGAACTCGCCGAGCTCGTTCCCGAAGCGCGCATCGCCGTCGCCCACGGGCAGATGGGCGAGCATGCGCTCGAAGAGGTCGTCGACGCGTTCTGGGAGCGCCGGTTCGACGTGCTCGTGTGCACCACGATCGTCGAGACGGGCCTGGACATCTCGAACGCGAACACGATCATGATCGACCGTGCCGACAAGTACGGGCTGTCGCAGCTGCACCAGCTGCGCGGACGCGTCGGCCGTGCCCGCGAGCGCGCCTACGCGTACTTCCTCTACGACGAGCAGAAGCCGCTGTCTGAGCTGGCCGCCGACCGCCTCGAGACGATCGCCGTCAACAACGACCTCGGGTCGGGCATGCAGGTGGCGCTGAAAGACCTCGAGATCCGCGGCGCCGGCAACCTGCTCGGCGCCGAGCAGGCGGGCCACATCGCCGGCGTCGGCTTCGACCTCTACCTGCGCATGATCGGCGAGGCCGTCTCGTCGTTCCGCGGCGACGACGTCGAGGGTCCGACCGAGCTGAGGCTCGAGCTGCCGGTGCAGGCCCGCATCCCCGAGTCGTACATCGACAGCGAGCGACTGCGCCTCGAGGCGTACCAGAAGCTCTCCGCCGCGGCATCCGCCGCCGCGAAGGACGAGACGATCGACCTCGTCATCGATGAGCTCACCGACCGCTACGGCGAGCCGCCGGCCGAGGTCGAAGGACTGCTCGCCGTCGCACGTCTGCGTCGCCGCGCGGCGAAGGCGGGCCTGGCCGACGTCGTCGCGATGGGACCCAACCTGCGCATCGCACCGGCCGACCTGCCCGATTCGATGCGCGTGCGGCTGCAGCGACTGCATCCCAAGGCCAAACTCATCTCGGGAGGCGACGCGCTGGTCGTGCCGCTGCCGACGGCGGGTGGTGAGCAGATGACGGATGCCGCCCTCATCGCCTGGGTAGGCCAGCTGATCGAGCAGCTGTGGCCCGACAAGAGCGCCGTGGCGGCGACGACCGCGTAGCGGGTGTGGCGGAGGACTCCCAGGCTCGCGGCAAATAGACTGTCGAGGTCATGTCCTCCCTGTTCGACTGCCGCGACGACTCGCAGCTGCTCCCCGGCCTGCGCGAGGCGCGTCGAGCGATCGCCCGCGGCGAACTCGTCGTGCTGCCCACCGACACCGTCTACGGTGTCGCCGCCGACGCGTTCGACGCCGCGGCGGTGCAGCGGCTGCTCGACGCGAAGGGCCGGGGCCGGCAGTCGCCGCCGCCCGTGCTGGTGTCGGGCGTGAACACCCTGCGCGCGCTCGTCGCCGACGTGCCCGAGCCGGTCGAGCGCCTCGTCGAGGCCTTCTGGCCGGGAGGGCTCACCATCGTGCTGCCGGCGCAGCCATCGCTGACGTGGGACCTCGGCGAGACGCACGGCACGGTCGCCGTGCGGATGCCCGCGAGCCGCATCGCCCTCGAGCTTCTCGAGGAGACCGGCCCGCTCGCGGTGTCCAGCGCCAACCTCACCGGGAAATCCGCCGCGATCATGATCGACGAAGCGCGCTCCATGCTCGGCGAATCGGTGTCGGTCTACCTCGACGGCGGGCATTCCGATACGGGCATATCGTCGACCATCGTCGATGCCACGAGCCTCGTCGGCGGAACCGAGCCGCGCGTGCGCATCCTCCGCCACGGGGCGATCGAGCGCGAGCGCCTGCACGAGGTGCTCGG
Organism: Planococcus sp. APC 4015; assembly: GCA_030407505.1. Taxonomy (GTDB): domain Bacteria; phylum Actinomycetota; class Actinomycetes; order Actinomycetales; family Microbacteriaceae; genus Microbacterium. The sequence goes on along the minus strand of JASDDH010000040.1, from coordinate 10,833 downwards.
CGATCTGCTCGACCCCGACGACGCCTCGACCTCCCGCGGCGGAAGCGCGTGAAGCAGTACGTCTTCGTGATCATCCTCACGGCGACGATCACCTTCGCCCTGTCGTGGGGTGTGTGGCGACTGAGTCTGCGCTACAAGCTCTACGCGGGCATCCGCGAACGGGACGTGCACAAGACGCCCACCCCGCGGCTGGGCGGCATCGCGATGTTCCTCGGCGTCGCGGCGGCGTTCCTGGTCTCGGGGCAGCATCCGTTCTTCTCGCTCATCTGGTCGCAGCCCGAGCGCATCTGGGCGCTGCTCGGGGCGACGCTGCTCATCGTGGTCGTCGGCGTCGCGGATGACCTCTGGGATCTCGACTGGATGATCAAGCTCGGCGCCCAGTTCCTCGCCGCCGGCATCATCGCGTGGTTCGGCAAGCTCCAGATCCTGTCGTTGCCGATCGGCGGCATCGCGGTCGTGTCGGGCTGGGTCAGCTTCACCCTCACGGTGTTCGCGATCGTCGTCGTGATGAACGCCGTCAATTTTATCGACGGGCTCGACGGCCTGGTGGCGGGGGTCTGCCTCATCGCGAACGGCGTGTTCTTCGCGTACTCCTACCTCCTCGTGCGTGACACCGGCGCGAGCACCTACTTCAACCTCGCATCCTTCATAGCCGCGGTGCTGATCGGCGCGTGCATCGGGTTCCTGCCGATGAACTGGAGCCCGGCGAAGCTGTTCATGGGCGATTCGGGTGCGCTGATGCTGGGGCTCCTCATGGCGACGTCCGCCATCGCCATCACCGGCCAGCTGCAGCCGTCCATGATCGATCCCGACGAGTTCGGTCGCTCGCAGCTGCTCGGTGCCTTCATCCCGATCCTCCTGCCGATCGTCGTGGTGCTGCTGCCGCTGCTGGACTTCGGGCTCGCCGTCGTCAGGCGCGTGAGCAAGGGCAAGTCGCCGTTCTCGCCGGATCGCAAGCACCTGCACCACCGCATGCTCGACATGGGCCACACCGACCGCGACGCGGTGATCATCTTCTACGCGTGGACGACCGTGGTCAGCCTCGCGTTCCTGCTCATGTACGTCGGCACGCAGTCCGACTGGCCGGGGGAGTACCTCCTCGGCGTCGTGTTCGGGGTCGTCGGCATCGCCGCGTGCCTCGTGCTGACCTTCCTTCCCTCGCGCCGTCGCTCGGCGCTGCCCGCCCCACCGCACGTCCTGGAGGACGCCCGATGAGTCCCAGTCCCGTCTCGAGCACCCCGATCCTGCGAACCACCCTGCTGTGGTCCGCCGGGGTCTCCGCCGCGCTGGCCGTGATCGGCGCGGTCATCGGCTATCTGGTGGCCGGCCCCGAAGGTCTGTGGAGCGCGCTCGCGGGCGTGCTGCTGGCGGCGGTGTTCCTGTCGATCACGGCGCTCAGCATCCTGATCGCGAACCGCTGGTACGGCCAGGAGCTCTACGTCCAGCTGTTCTTCGGCATCGTGATGGGCGGGTGGTTCTTCAAATTCGTCTTGTTCATCGCGACGCTTCTCGTGCTCCGCGGTCAGCCGTGGCTGGATCCGACCGTGTTCTTCGTGGCTGTCGTCGTCAGCGTTCTCGCCTCCCTCGTGATCGACGTGATCGTCTTCGTGCGCATGCGCATCCCGCACGCCAGCGATGTCTCGCTCCCCACCACCGACCCCGACGAGGATTCAGGAACCGCCAAGGTTTGATAGGCTGAATCTGCGCCCGCTGGCTTGCCTATGCGAGTCTTCTGCGGGTCGACACCCCGACCATCGTCGCAACGGTTCACACCGATGCCCCGAAGCTGGAGCCAGCGCTGTCAACTCAAGCTGCGACCCTGATCGCGTCCGCCACGTCGTCCGGTGATGAATTCCATCCACCGTCGATTCTCGACTTCTTCCCGCCGATCTTCTTCGAGGGAACGGCCTTCGCGTTCACGCGCATCAATCTGGTCCAGATCTTCGCGACGCTCCTGCTCGTGGTCATCTTCGTCATCGGCACGCGCCGCATGCGCGTCGTGCCCGGCCGGTTCCAGAGCATCGTCGAGATGGGTCTGGACTTCGTCCGGGTCAACATCGCCGAAGACCTCCTCGGCAAGAAAGACGGCAAGCGCTTCCTGCCGATCCTGACGACCCTGTTCTTCATGATCCTCTTCATGAACGTGATGGGCATCGTCCCCGGCATCAACATCGCCGGCACGAGCGTCATCGCGATGCCGATGCTGCTGGCGATCGTGGCCTACGTCACCTTCATCTACGCCGGCATCCGCAAGAACCCGGGCAACTTCTTCAAGAACTCGCTGATGCCGTCGGGCGTGCCCTGGCCGCTGTACATCATCATCATCCCGCTCGAGTTCCTGTCGACCTTCATCATCCGGCCCGTCACGCTGACGCTGCGTCTTCTGATGAACATGATCGTCGGCCACCTCATGCTGGTGCTGTTCTTCTCGGCCACCCAGTTCTTCATCTTCAGCATGGGCGGACTGTGGACGCTGCTGGGCGCCGGCAGCCTGGCATTCGGCTTCGTCTTCACCCTGTTCGAACTCTTCGTGGGCTTCCTGCAGGCCTACGTCTTCACGATCCTCACCGCGGTCTACATTCAGCTCGCGGTCGCAGAAGAGCACTGATAAACGCGGGACGGCCCTGAACCCTGTCATCACAGGGCCGCCCTCAACCGAAAGGAAAACCCCGTGGACGCTACTACGGTTCTCGCCGCTGTCAACGTGGATGTCACTGGATCCCTCGCGACGATCGGCTACGGCCTCGCCGCCATCGGCCCCGCCATCGGCGTGGGCATCGTCGTCGGCAAGACGATCGAGGGCGTCGCCCGTCAGCCCGAGCTGGCCGGTCGACTCCAGGTTCTGATGTTCATCGGTATCGCCTTCACCGAGGCGCTCGCCTTCATCGGTATCGCGACCGGCTTCATCTTCGGCTTCTGATCACCCTCTCGACTAAGGAGACCGGATGCTCAGCGCTCTAGTCACGATTGCGGCGGAGGAGGGGGAAGCCCCGAACCCGCTGCTTCCCGCCTACTACGACATCATCTGGTCGGCAGTGTGCTTCGTCGTCATCCTGTTCGTGTTCTGGCGCGTCGTGCTCCCGCGCATGACGAAGCTGCTCGACGCGCGCGGTGCCGCCATCGAAGGCAACATCGCCAAGGCAGACGACGCCCAGCGCAAGGCCGAGGCGGCCCTCGCGGAGTACACCGCGCAGCTCGCCGACGCCCGCAAGGAGGCAGGTGAGATCCGCGACGCCGCCCGCGAGGACGGCAAGAAGATCCTCACCGAGGCGAAGGACGCCGCGACCGCCGAGGCAGCTCGGGTGACGGCATCCGCCCACGCGCAGATCGAAGCCGAGCGCCAGACGGCGTTCGTCTCGCTCCGCAGCGAGGTGGGCACGCTCGCCCTCGATCTCGCCGGCGGCGTGATCGGCGAGACCCTGACGGACGACGCGAAGGCTCAGGCCGTCGTCGACCGCTTCCTCGCCGAACTCGAGGCTTCGGAGACGGCAGCCCTTCGACAGGCTCAGGAACCGAGGATCTGATGGGCAGCGCGACCACTCAGGCACTCGCGGCGGCGACGTCGGCGCTCGACGCCGCGTCCGGCGTCGACCTCGACGTGGCCCGCGAGCTCTTCGCCGCGGCCCGCGCCGTGGGCGACTCGTCGCAGCTGAGCGGCGCGCTCGCCGATTCGGCGGCGCCGTCGGCCGCTCGTCGCAACGTCGTCACCGCCGTCTTCGGTTCGACGTTCCGGGCTGCGACCGTCTCGCTGCTGACGAAGGTCGTCGACGAGCGGTGGTCTTCGGCCTCCGACCTCGTCGACGCCATCGAAGAGCTCGCGGTGCGTGCGGCTTCGGTCGCCGCGTCGACGGCGGACATCGAAGGCGAACTGTTCCGGTTCTCCCGCACCGTCGCCGAGAACCCGCAGCTCGAGCTCGCGCTCGGTAGCCGGCTCGGTGACTCCTCGGCCAAGGGCGCGCTCGTCACGACGCTGCTCCAGGGCCGGGTCAGCCCGGCCACGGCGCTCATCGTCTCGTCGCTCGTCGAGCGGCCGCGCGACCGCCGCGTACGTCAGCAGCTGAACCGCGCCGAGCGCATCGTGTCCGACCAGCGCGGCCGCCGGGTCGCGACAGTCGTCACGGCCGTCCCGCTCAGCGACGCGCAGGCGACCCGCCTCACCGCAGCGCTGTCGAAGCGGTACGGAGGCGCGGTGTCGCTCAACTCCGTGGTCGACTCCGGCGTCGTCGGAGGCCTCCGCGTGCAGATCGCCGACGACGTGATCGACGCCAGCGTGTCGGCACGACTGGCGGACCTCCGCCAGAAGCTCGCCGGCTGAGAAGACTTCCCGCCGCAGGCGGAGATCTCGGGGCCCAGCCCCACCCGATAAGTAGTGAAAGCAAAGGGAAGACCATGACAGATCTGTCAATCAGCCCCGACGTCATCCGTGACGCGCTGAAGGATTTCGTCGCCGCGTACGAGCCCACCGGGGCCGCGGCGACCGAGGTCGGCACCGTCATCGACGCCGCCGACGGCATCGCCCACGTCGAGGGTCTCCCCGGCGTCATGGCGAACGAGCTCGTGCTGTTCGCCGATGGCACCCGCGGTCTCGCGCTCAACCTCGACGAGCACCAGATCGGTGTCGTCGTGCTCGGCGAGTTCTCGGGCATCGAGGCCGGCCAGCAGGTCACCCGCACGGGCGAGGTCCTCTCGGTCCCCGTGGGCGACGGCTACCTCGGCCGGGTCGTCGACCCGCTCGGCAGCCCCATCGACGGCCTCGGCGCCGTCGCGACCACGGGTCGTCGTGCCCTCGAGCTGCAGGCGCCCGGCGTCATGCAGCGCAAGAGCGTGCACGAGCCCATGCAGACCGGCATCAAGGCGATCGACGCCATGATCCCGATCGGCCGCGGCCAGCGTCAGCTGATCATCGGCGACCGCCAGACCGGCAAGACCGCGATCGCGATCGACACGATCATCAACCAGAAGGCCAACTGGGAGTCCGGCGACACGAACAAGCAGGTTCGCTGCATCTACGTCGCCATCGGCCAGAAGGGCTCGACGATCGCCGCCGTCAAGGGCGCGCTCGAAGACGCCGGAGCCATGGAGTACACCACGATCGTGGCCGCTCCCGCCTCCGACCCGGCCGGCTTCAAGTACCTCGCCCCGTACACCGGCTCGGCCATCGGCCAGCACTGGATGTACGAGGGCAAGCACGTCCTCATCATCTTCGACGACCTGACCAAGCAGGCCGAGGCCTACCGCGCCGTGTCGCTGCTTCTGCGCCGCCCGCCGGGCCGCGAGGCGTACCCCGGCGACGTGTTCTACCTGCACTCCCGTCTGCTCGAGCGCTGCGCGAAGCTGTCGGACGAGCTGGGCGCCGGATCGATGACCGGCCTGCCGATCATCGAGACGAAGGCCAACGACGTGTCGGCCTACATCCCCACGAACGTCATCTCGATCACCGACGGTCAGATCTTCCTGCAGTCCGACCTGTTCAACTCCAACCAGCGTCCCGCGGTCGACGTGGGCATCTCGGTGTCGCGCGTCGGCGGTGACGCCCAGGTCAAGTCGATCAAGAAGGTCTCGGGAACGCTGAAGCTCGAGCTCGCCCAGTACCGCTCGCTCGAGGCGTTCGCGATGTTCGCGTCCGACCTCGACGCGGCATCCCGTCGCCAGCTCTCGCGTGGTGCGCGCCTGACCGAGCTGCTCAAGCAGCCGCAGTACTCGCCGTACCCCGTCGAGGAGCAGGTCGTCTCGATCTGGGCCGGCACCAACGGCAAGCTCGACTCGATCGAGGTCGAAGACGTGCTGTCGTTCGAGCGCGAGCTGCTGGACTACCTGCGTCGCAACACGACGATCCTCGACACGCTGCGCGACACGAACGTCCTCGACGACGACACCGCGGCCGAGCTCGGCAAGAAGACCGACGAGTTCATCCTCGAGTTCCGCGCGGGCAAGGGCCAGTCCATCGCCAAGCCGGGCAGTTCGGATGTCGCCGTGGCAGAGGCAGAGGACGTCAACCAGGAGAAGATCGTCAAGGGTCGCCGCTAAGGCGGTCCGGGGCACACACCATGGGCGCACAACTCCGGGTCTACAAGCAGAAGATCAGCACTGCTCAGACGACCAAGAAGATCACCAAGGCGATGGAGCTCATCGCGGCTTCGCGCATCCAGAAGGCGATGACGCGTGTGCGCGCGTCCTCGCCCTTCGCGCGGGCCGTGACGCGCGCCGTCTCGGCCGTGTCGACGCACTCGAACGTCGAGCACCCGCTCACGAAGGAGCGCGAGGTGATCAGCCGGTCCGCCGTCGTGATCTTCGCCTCCGACCGCGGTCTCGCGGGCGCGTTCAACTCGCAGATCCTCCGCGAGGGGATGGAGCTCGCCGAGCTCCTGCGCCAGCAGGGCAAGGAGCCGGTGTTCTACCTCGTCGGTCGCCGCGCGGTCGGATACTTCCAGTTCCGTCGCATGCAGGCAGCCGCCGAGTGGACGGGTGACACCGACACCCCACACTTCACCACCGCCGAAGAGATCGCCGCGACCCTGCTCGAGGCGTACGACCGCAGCGGTGCCGACGGCGGCGTCGACGAGATCAACCTCGTCTACAACCGCTTCGTCAGCATGATGACGCAGACGCCCGAGACGGTGCGCCTGCTCCCGCTCGAGGTCGTCGAGGCATCCGAGAGCACCGGACCCGCACAGGTCTACCCGCTCTACGAGTTCGAACCCGATGCGGGGGTCGTCCTGGACGCCCTCCTGCCGGTGTACATCCAGAGCCGCGTCTTCAACGCCCTCCTGCAGTCGTCGGCGGCCAAGCACGCCGCCACGCAGAAGGCGATGAAGTCGGCCAGCGACAACGCCGACAAGCTCATCACCGATTACACGCGCCTGCGCAACAACGCGCGCCAGGCCGAGATCACGCAGCAGATCGCCGAGATCGTCGGCGGCGCCGACGCGCTCTCGTCCGGCAAATAGACCCCACGAAAGAGAAGAAGCCATGAGCCTCACCGCTGAGAAGACGGACACCTCCGTCGTCGGCCGCGTCGCGCGCGTCACCGGCCCTGTCGTCGACATCGAGTTCCCGCACGACTCGATCCCCGACATCTACAACGCGCTCAAGACGACGATCATCATCGACGGCGAGTCGAACGAGATCACGCTCGAGGTCGCACAGCACCTCGGCGACGACCTCGTCCGCGCCATCGCCCTCAAGCCCACCGACGGCATCGTCCGCGGCCAGGAGGTGCGCAACACCGGTGCACAGATCACCGTGCCGGTGGGTGACATCACCAAGGGCAAGGTCTTCAACGTCACGGGCGAGATCCTCAACGGCGAGCCCGGTGAGACGTTCGAGATCACCGAGCGCTGGCCCATCCACCGCAAGGCGCCGAACTTCGACCAGCTCGAGTCGAAGACCACGATGTTCGAGACGGGCATCAAGGTCATCGACCTGCTGACGCCCTACGTGCAGGGTGGCAAGATCGGCCTCTTCGGCGGCGCAGGCGTCGGCAAGACCGTGCTCATCCAGGAGATGATCCAGCGCGTCGCGCAGGACCACGGTGGTGTGTCGGTGTTCGCCGGTGTCGGCGAGCGCACCCGTGAGGGCAACGACCTCATCGCCGAGATGGAAGAGGCGGGCGTCTTCGACAAGACGGCTCTCGTCTTCGGCCAGATGGACGAGCCGCCCGGAACGCGTCTGCGCGTCGCCCTGTCGGCTCTGACGATGGCGGAGTACTTCCGTGACGTGCAGAAGCAGGACGTGCTGCTGTTCATCGACAACATCTTCCGCTTCACGCAGGCCGGTTCCGAGGTCTCGACGCTGCTCGGCCGCATGCCGTCCGCGGTGGGCTACCAGCCCAACCTCGCCGACGAGATGGGTGTGCTCCAGGAGCGCATCACCTCGACGCGCGGTCACTCGATCACGTCGCTCCAGGCGATCTACGTCCCCGCTGACGACTACACCGACCCGGCTCCGGCGACGACGTTCGCGCACCTCGACGCCACCACCGAGCTGTCGCGTGAGATCGCGTCGAAGGGCCTCTACCCGGCCGTCGACCCGCTGACCTCGACGAGCCGCATCCTGGACCCCCGCTACATCGGCGAGGACCACTACCGCGTCGCGACCGCCGTGAAGCAGATCCTCCAGAAGAACAAGGAACTGCAGGAGATCATCGCGATCCTCGGTGTCGACGAGCTCTCCGAAGAGGACAAGATCGTCGTGTCGCGTGCACGCCGCATCCAGCAGTTCCTCTCGCAGAACACCTACATGGCGAAGAAGTTCACCGGTGTCGAGGGTTCGACGGTCCCCATCAAGGAGACCATCGAGTCGTTCGGCGCCATCGTCAAGGGCGACTTCGACCACGTGGCCGAGCAGGCGTTCTTCAACGTCGGCGGCATCGACGACGTCGAGGCCCGCTGGGCGCAGATCCAGAAGGAGAACGGCTGATCATGCCGCTCAAGGTGAGTCTCGTCTCCGCCGACGCGGAGATCTGGTCGGGAGAGGCGTCCATCGTCATCGCCAAGACCGTCGAGGGCGAGATCGGCTTCATGACCGGTCACGAGCCGGTCCTCGCGATCCTCGCCGAGGGCCAGGTGCGCATCACCGAGACCTCGGGCTCGAAGATCGTCGCGAACGCACAGGACGGCTTTCTCTCGATGGAGAACGACGAGCTGACGATCGTGGCGGGCAACGCGGCGCTCATCTCCTGACACGACCTTCCACAGACAGGCGCCGCCCGGGTTCACCCGGGCGGCGTCCGTCGTCTGCGAGACCCCGATGCTGATCCTCCTGCCTCCTTCCGAGACCAAGCGCGCCGGCGGTGCGCGCACTCCTCTCGACCTCGCCCGGCTCGCGCTGCCGCAGCTGTCGTCGCAGCGATCGGCGGTGGCAGACGCCCTGGTCGCCCTGTCAGCCGATCCCGTCGTCGCCGCGCGCGTGCTCAAGCTCAGCGCCGCCCAGCAGGGCGAGATCGCCGTCAACGCGGCGCTGCTCGCCTCGCCGACCATGCCGGCGATCGACCGGTACACGGGCGTCCTGTTCGACGCCCTCGACGCGGCATCCCTCGATCAGGCGGCCCGTCGCTGGCTCGGCCGCCACGTGCTGATCCACTCCGCGCCCTTCGGACCGGTCGGCGCCCTCGACCCGATCCCCGCGTACCGGTTGGGTGCGTCGGCATCGCTTCCGGGTCTCCCGCCGCTGAAGCGCGTGTGGGCCGATGCCGTCACGTCGGCGATCGCCACCGGCGCGCCCCGATTCGTGCTCGATCTGCGATCCGAGGCCTATGTCGCGCTCGGGCCGGTCCCGGCATCCGTCGCCTCCGTCTACGTGCGCGTCGTCGCCGAGGGCGAGGGCGGCGCCGTGCGCGCTCTCAACCACTTCAATAAGCACGCCAAGGGCGCGCTCGTGCGCCTGCTGGCCACGCATCGCCCGCGCCTCGGTTCGCGGGGCGGGTTCGTCTCGTGGGCGGATGCCGCGGGTCTGCGCGTGCGCGAGGGGGACGCGGGCGAGATCGAGCTCTTCGCCTGAGTTCAGTCCGCGGTGTTCTCCGCCGTGCGCTGGGTGTTCTCGGCGATCGCGATGAGCGCGACGACGCCCTCGATGACGAACCGCAGGGCGATGATCGCCAGCAGCGTGGCGATGGGCACGAGGATGATCGTCGCGACGATGAGCGAGATGCCGGCGCCCGGATTGAACCACAGGGCGCTGATGCCCTGCACGAGTCCGCTGACGAGATAGACGATGAAGCCGATCCCGATCGCGATGAGTCCGACGAGGTAGAACACGCTGGCCAGACGGCGCGTGATGAACGTGCGGAACGACAGGTCGAACAGCGCCCGGAAGAAGCCGCCGCCGACATCCGAGGCGTCGCCCACGAGCGTCGTCGGCACGCCGGTGTCGTCGGGGTCGGTCGCGGGATCGTACGTCGGCGTCTCGGCTGTGGCGCGCGCGGCGGCTGCGGCGGACTGCGGGGGAAGCGGCGGGACGGGCGGCAGGGCGTCGGACATGGGGTTCCTTCCGGTCGGCGCTGTGGCGTCTCGCGTCAGGCTATCGCCTGCGACACGCTCCCCGGGGAGACTGCCGCGCGCGCCCGGCCGTCGATAGCATGTGAGCCGCGGGCAGTCGCCCGCCGACGGCATGCGATACGCCGGTCGTCGACCATCGTCTCGTGGCCGGGGAGGCCCTCCATGTCCGACTATTCCGATGACGGGTCAGGTGCAGGCGCTCTCGCGCTCCTCCTGATCCTGCTTCCGATCTTCCTCATCTTCGCCCTCATCGGCTACGTGCTGACGTCGTGGTTCCTGATGAAGATCTTCGAGAAGGCGGGTGTGCAGGGCAAGTGGCGCGCCTGGATCCCCGTCTACAACACGCTCATCTTCGCCAAGCTCGGCGATCTCAACCCCTGGTGGCTCCTGATCCTGTGGGGTGCCTCAGCGGTGCTGTCCGCGGTGCCGGTCCTGGGCAACCTGATCGGACTCGCCGCCTTCGTCTACACGCTGCTCGCCGCGTGGCGCGTCGGACTGAAGCTGCAGAAGGAGATCGTCTGGCTCGTCCTGTACTTCTTCCTCTCCATCGTCTGGCTCGGCATCAACGCGTTCGACAAGTCGCGCTGGAACGCCGCCATCGCTCCGGCCCCGTGGGCGAACAGCTTCCTGAAGGACACCACGGTGTGGCAGGGCGTGCCCGTGCAGTCGTCCGCCGGCGCCGCACCCGCGGCCGGTTCGTACGCACCGCCCGCCGGCTACCAGCCCCCGGCCGGCTACCAGCCGCCCGCCGCTCCTCCGACGGCTCCGCCCGTCGCGCCCCCGCCCGTGACGCCTCCGCCCGCCGCGGACGCGCCGCCGACGACGCGTCCGCGGCGGG
>JASDDH010000039.1 GCA_030407505.1 Planococcus sp. APC 4015 | reverse complement strand
CGGCACCTGCTCCGGCCCCTGCTGCCGTCCCGGTGGCGCGGTTCGGCCTCCGATTCGACTCGGGCGAGAGCATCCCGGTGCTCGCGCCCGTGCTCCTCGGTCGCAATCCCGACGCTGCGGAGCACTCCGGCGCCGGCGCGATCGCCCTCGCGGACGACAGCAGGTCGCTCTCGAAGACCCACATGCTGGTGCGCCCGACCGACGGCGGACTCGAGATCGTCGATCTGCGGTCCACGAACGGCTCGGCTCTGATCCGAGACGGAGTCGAGCACGGCCTCGTCGCCGGTGAGCCGGTCATGGTGACGGACGGCGACGCGATCCGGCTCGGGGACCGCATCGCGGTCGTGGTGCGCACATGACTGCACAAGCACGAACGACGACGACGACCGCCGGCGACCCCGGTGAGACCGGGGGACTGGCGTGAGGCTCAAGCTGACCATGCGACGCGAGGCGGGGGACCCCGTCGACATCGTCATCACGACCGACTCCACCGCCACCGCGGGCGACGTCGCCCGTCACGTGGCGGCATCCGACCCCACCCGCTCCACACCCGTGGCCGAGGGCGACGTGCTCACCCTCGCGGTCGCGCCGCCGGCGAGCGACAGGATGATCCCGCTGCAGCCCGACGTGCCGATCGGCGAGGCGCCGATCGGGTCGGGGTTCTCGGCATCCATCATCAATTACGGACCCGACCACGCGTTCGCCGGGCAGCGCGAGATCGTCGGCGTGCTCGTGGCGACGTCGGGGGCTCTCGCGGGCCAGGAGTTCCCGATCGCCTCGGGCCATGTGTTCGTCGGGCGCGAGGCGGGCAACGACGTCGTGCTGACCGACCCCATGGTCTCCAAGCGCCACGCCCGCCTCGAGGTCGGGACCCACATCGAGGTCGTCGACCTCAACTCCGCCAACGGCGTGCTGGTCGACGGCATCGCGGTGCAGCGGGTGCGGGTGGAGGAGGGCGAGCCGTTCGTCATCGGCGGCACGACGCTGGTGCTCCGCCTCGCGCGCTCGTTCGACGGCTCGGCGACCGAGGAGCCGATCATCGAGCGCGGCGGCGGACTGCTGTTCAACCGCAGTCCGCGCGTCGAGGTCCGCTACCCGGGCACCCTGTTCAAGATCCCGCGGCTTCCGACCGAGAAGATCGGCCGGATGTTCCCCTGGCCCATCCTGATCGCGCCGATCCTGATGGGGATGGCGCTGTACGCGTTGAACGGCAACCCCCGCTCCCTGCTCCTGATCGTGATGACGCCGCTGATGGCCTTCGGCAACATCATCAACCAGGCGGCGCAGAGCAAGAAGGGCGAGAACCACGAGATCCTCCTCTTCGAGAGGCAGTACGAGAAGCTCGAGGAGGACTTCTTCCACGGCAAGCCCGAGGAGGAGCGCGCCCGCAACGCCGAGGCTCCGCCCGTCGCCGAGATCTTCGACCACGCGATGCGGCTCGGTCCGATGCTGTGGACGCGGCGCCCCGAGCACTGGAACTTCCTCGGCCTGCGCCTGGGCAGTTGCCGGCTGCCGGCACGCAACAGCATCGACGACGCCGAGACGCCCGAGGGTCTGCCCGACTACATCGATCGCGTGGATCGACTGCGGGAGCGCTACGCGTTCGTCGACGACGTGCCGGTGTTCGAGACCCTCGTCGATGCCGGGTCGATCGGCATCGCCGGGCCCCAGGGCCCCGTCGCCGACACGATGCGCGGCCTCGCGGTGCAGCTGTTCGGCCTGCACGCGCCCAACGACGTCGTCGCCGTCGCCTTCGCCGATTCGGCGTGGACCCCCGAGCTCGACTGGCTCAAGTGGATGCCGCACACCTCGAGCGACAAGAGTCCGTTCCGCGACATCGCGCTGGCCGACTCGGCGCCCACCGGCTCGTCGCTGCTGAGCACGCTCGAGGAGTACGTGCTCCGCGCCGAGGCGACGGGTGGCCGCGGCGAACCCCGCGGCCCGTTCAAGGAGGACTGGAACCCCCTGCGGTACGGCACCGACGTCTCGCGTGCGGCATCCGAGCACAAGAGCACACCCGCCCTGTCGGTGATCGTCTTCGTCTCCAGCGACGCTCCGGTCGATCGCGGCCGCCTCACCGACGTGCTCGAGCGCGGCGCGGATCACGGTGTGCATGCGGTCTTCGTCTCGCCGACGGTCGAGTCCCTCCCCGCCGTCTGCCGCAGCTACATCGACGTCACCGAAGGCCTCGAGGACGCGCAGGTGGGGCTCGTGCGCAACGGCGAGAACTTCGACCACGTGCGGGTCGAGGGCGTCTCGAACGCGTACATGGAGATGCTCGCGCGGCGCCTCGCGCCCGTGGTCGACGCGAGCTTCGGAGTGCACGACTCGTCCGACATCCCGAGCTCGGTGATGTTCCTCCAGCTGGTGGACCCCGCCATCGCGGAGGACCCCCAGGTCGTCATCGAGCGCTGGCGGCAGAACAACACCATCGTCGACCGGTCGACCGCGCCGCGGCCGCGCCTGAAGAAGGCGGGCACGCTGCGCGCCATCATCGGCCAGGGACCGAGCAACGCCATGGCGCTCGATCTGCGGACGCAGGGCCCCCACGCGCTCGTCGGCGGAACGACCGGTGCGGGCAAGTCGGAGTTCCTGCAGGCCTGGGTGCTGGGCATGGCGGCTGCCCACAGCCCCGATCGCGTCACGTTCCTGTTCGTGGACTACAAGGGCGGGTCCGCCTTCGCCGACTGCGTCGAGCTTCCGCACTGCGTCGGCCTCGTGACCGACCTCAGCCCGCACCTGGTGCGTCGAGCGCTGACGAGCCTGCGCGCAGAGCTGCAGAACCGTGAGCACCTGCTCAACCGCAAGAAGGCGAAGGACCTGCTCGAGCTCGAGAAGCGGCAGGATCCCGAGTGCCCTCCCGCGCTCGTGCTCGTGATCGACGAGTTCGCCGCGCTGGCGTCCGAGATGCCGGAGTTCGTCGACGGCGTCGTCGACATCGCGCAGCGCGGTCGATCGCTCGGCATCCACCTGATCATGGCGACGCAGCGGCCGGCCGGCGTCATCAAGGACAACCTGCGCGCCAACACCAACCTGCGCATCGCGCTGCGCATGGCCGACGAGGCCGATTCGCGCGACGTGGTGGATGACGGGATCGCGGCGACGTTCCCGGCCACCGTCCCCGGGCGCGCGATCGCGAAGACCGGTCCCGGGCGCCTCGTGCCGTTCCAGTCGGCCTACGCCGGCGGATGGACCACCGACGACGACTCCGCTGCGGCGGAGGTGCGGGTCGCCGAGCTGCGCTTCGGCTCGCGCGGCGAGTGGGAGGCGGATCGCCCCGCCGACGCCGACGCGCACCTGGAGGACCTCGGCCCGAACGACCAGAAGCGCATCGTGTCCACGCTCATCCGCGCGAGCGACCGTGCCGCCCTTCCGAGGCCGCGGCGTCCGTGGCTCGATGACCTGCCGCCCGTCGTGGACCTCGCAGACCTCGCCAACGAGGGCGACACCCGCATCCCGCTCGCCCTGGTGGACGTGCCCGAGAAGCAGCTGCAGCAGGCGGCGGTGTTCGCCCCCGATCGCGACGGCTCGCTGGTGATCTACGGCACCTCGGGGTCGGGCAAGTCGACGCTGCTCAAGACGATCGGCACGGCGGCCGGCATGCGGCCCGACCTCGGTCGCGTGCAGGTCTACTGCCTGGACTTCGCCTCGGGCGCCCTCGGCGCGCTGTCGGCGCTGCCGCACGTGGGCTCCGTCGTGGACAGCTCCGACGTCGAGCGCATCCAGCGGCTGCTGCGCACCCTGGACGGCGAGATGGACCGCCGTGCCGCGGCGTTCTCGGCCGCCAGTGCGGCATCCGTCCAGGAATACCGGGAGCTGCGCGATCCACGGATGCCGCGCATCCTGGTGCTGATCGACAACTACCCCGAGTTCAAGAAGGACTGGGAGGTGGCGCCCGGGCGCGGGCCGTTCTACCGCATCTTCATGCGGATCCTCGGCGAGGGACGCACGCTGGGGCTGCACACCGTGATCACCGCCGACCGGGGCAACGCCGTGCCCAGCGCCGTGGCGGCGAACATCTCGCGCCGCGTCGTGCTGCGCATGGGCGACCCGAGCCAGTACATGCTGCTCGGAGTGCCCCGCGACGTGCTCGACGAGCAGTCGGCGCCCGGTCGCGCCGTGGTCGACGGCCACGAGGCGCAGATCGCGGTGCTCGGCGGCACGATGAACGTCGTCGAGCAGACGAAGGCCCTCGTCGCCCTCGGCGACCGGCTCCGCGGTCAGGGCGTGCGCGACCTCCCCGAGATCGGCGCTCTTCCCACGATGGTCGCGGTCGACGAGATGCCGGGTCAGGTCGACGGGATGCCGGTGTTCGGCGTCGCCGACGACACGCTGGCGCCGCACGGCTTCGAGCCCATCGGGTCGTTCGTCATCTCGGGTCCGCCGTCGTCGGGACGCACGAACGCGCTCAAGGCGCTCGTCGTGGCGATGGAGCGCTTCGATCCCGACGTGAAGATGTACCACATGGGCAGCCGGCGATCCGAGCTCAAGGACTTCCGGCCGTGGGTGCGCAGCGCCACACGACCCGAGGACGAGAAGGATCTCGCCGCCGAGCTCGCCGAGCTCGTGGTCAGCGAGTCGCCGGGCGGTCGCATCATGATCGTCGTCGAAGACATGCCCCACCTGGCCGACGGCCCGGCCGACCGCCCGATGCGGGCGCTTCTGCAGGCGATGAACAACAGCGACCACCTGCTCATCGGCGAGGCCGAGATCTCGCGCGCCAGTGGCAGCATCGGCGTGCTCGGCGAGTGGAAGACCGGTCGCCAGGGCATCGTGCTCAAGCCCGACACCTACGACGGCGAGGCGATCTTCAAGACGGCGTTCGGACGCGTCAAGCGCTCGGACTTCCCCGTCGGTCGCGGCATCTTCGTGCAGGCAGGTCGTGCCGTGACGATGCAGCTGCCGTTCGTGGCGGACGGAGCGCCCCGCGGATGAGCTGCGGCGGGTATGGGTACGAGTGCCCATACCCGCCCGCGGGAAGGGCCGCATAGCCTTGCCCGTGGAGGTGGTCCGCCATGGGGATGATGTTGCCTGACGAGCTCATCTGGGTGATGGAGAAGCTCGGTTTCGAGTGGCCCGATATCGATGAGGACGAGCTGCGCCGCGGGGCGCAGATCGTCAGCACCTTCACCGGCGAGCTCGAGCAGAAGCTGCAGGCCGTGGACCGCAAGGTGAACGGCGATCTGGCCGCCGCCATGCGCGGCCAGGCCGGCCCCGCCTTCGTGGCGGCCTGGAACACCAACCGGTCCCAGAACCTCGACAAGCTCCTGGACCTCCTCGGACCCGTCCCGGTCGGGATGGACGTCGCGGCAGGCGTGGTGCTGGGGCTGAAGATCAAGGTCATCGCCGACGTCACCACCACGATGATCGCGCTCGTGGCCATGCTGACCAATCCCCTCACCGCGCTCGGGGCCGGCCCCATGCTGATCCTCAAGAAGAAGCTGCTCAACGCTGCGGTCGACATCGCGATCGAGCAGGCGCTGAACCAGGTGCTGCCGATGGTGGTCGAGCCGCTGGCCGACGAACTGCCCGGGCTGATCATGGCCGCGCTGGACGCGCCCATCGTGGAGGCGCAGATCGGCGACACCGACGAGTTCTACGCCGACTTGCAGGCGCTGGAGCAGGCGGAGGACGAGCTCGAGATGCATGCGGGCGACGTCGAGACGCTCATGGACCGGCTCGCGGCCGATCTGTCGGGCCTGAACATCACGGGGGCGTGAACGATGTCCAAAGTCGGCGACGAGCTCATCCGGCCGATCCTGCGCGCGCTGGACGACCTCCCCGTGCGGGCCCGGTACCTCGGCGACCTGTTCCGGGGGTTGAAGGGCAAGCAGAAGACCAACCGCGACGGCGTGGACGAGGTCGACGTCTTCGACGGCGGTGGGTCCCCGGGATCCTCGCCGAACGGACCCGAACGGGGTGTCGACCGCGGCGACGGCCGTGACCACCTCGGGCACTACGCGAACGGCCAGGAGAGCAAGCCCTGGGTCGACAAGGAGAAGCTCGGCCTCCAGCACTACGCCGAAGACAACGACGTCGACGTCATCACGACCCAGGTCAGGGTCGATTACGACGGCTCACCGCAGTCGGGGCGCCGGTACGACGGTCTGGTGCGCAACACCGACGGTCCGAACACCTACGACGGCATCGAGATCAAGTCCGGCAACGCCATCGACCACTACCTCCAGCCCGGCAACACGCAGCAGCAGTTCGACAACACGGTGAACGGCGGCACCCCGGCGCGGGGCAGGCTCGACGGCGATGAGATCATGGTCACCAGGGTGATCATCCGGGAGGAACCATGACGACGTACGGACCCTTCGCAGAGACGACTCCGCGCGGTCAGACGGGGTGGGTCGACGACCGGCGCCGACCGGTGCCGGAGCATCTGCGTCTCATGCTCGGCAAACTCGACGGGTCGGCGCTGTGCACGTACAGCATCTGGCGCGGCACGAATCCCGAGAGCATCATCGTCACGCGCCGCGACGTCGGCGAGACGTTCATCCAGGCCGCAGGCTCGGCCGAGGCCCTGACGGTGGAGGTGCGACTCGTCGGCGACGACGGCGTCGGCCACCTCTACACCGTCGGCAAGGATCAGCCGGCCGACGGCCCGACGGTGCTCCTGCCGATCAACCCCGAGCGCGCCGTCCGCGTGCGCCCGAACGAGGTCTTCACCGCGGACGAAGCCGCGCAGATCTTCGCCGAGTACTACCGGACGGATGCCGTCGCGGGAACGTACACGCTGCGAGAGCTGGATCTGTCCACCCCGCAGTCCGAGCAGCGCTGATCGTTCACGGCGCCCGCATGGGCAGGACTGACATGGGTACCCCTGCCCGTGTGCGGATCCGGGAACATTGGCTAGCCTCGAATCACGAGAGGCCGCTGGGCCTCACCACGACGAATGCGGGAGGCGGTTCTCATGGCCGGACATGATTTCGGGGCAACGTACAGCGAGATGGAGAGCGCGGCGGCGCGACTCCGCGACGGGCGCAGCACCGTCACCGACACCCTGAAGGAACTCCAGGGCGTCATCGACGACCTGGTCCAGGACGGGTTCAAGACCGAGAACGCCTCCGAGGCATACTCGACGGCGTACTCCGAGCTCACGGCGTCGCTCGACGACGCGGCCGAGGCCGTCAACGACATGGCACAGGCGCTCGACCGCATGGCCGACTCGATCCGCGACAAGGATGCCGAGCTCGCCGGCGGCTGAGCCATCACGCGAACGGAGGTCGTGGTGCTGGTCCTCGGATCGGCACCACGACCTCCGTCTTCGTGTGGGCGGACCACAGTGACGAATACAATCGGGAACGTGAGCGGAGCGCAGAGCAGATGAGCGGTGGACAGCCCTACTGGTACAACCTGACGACGCAGTCGGTGCTCCGCGCCGACCAGCGCCCGTCCGAAGACACGATCGGGCCGTTCGGCTCCGCCGCCGAAGCCGAGGAGTCTCCTGCCGTGCTGGTGGAGTACGCCCGCGCGTGGCTGGAGAGCGAAGAGAGCGAGCCATTCCGCGCGCTCGCCGAGGGCGACGACGGCACCGATCCCGCGTGACGACGTCGTCATGAGAGCGAGACGCCGCGTCGCGGCACCGCTGGCCGTCGCGGTCGTCGTGGTCCTGGTCGCGTGTGCGCCGGCCTTGCCCGAGACGGTGGTCCCCGGGTCGGCCGTCCGCGTGGGGTGGACGGGGGAGTTCACCTCGGCGAACGCCGCCGCGGCGCCGACGCCGGGCAACCTCGACATCGCCGCGACGATGCGTTCCGGATTCGGCGATCTGATCGACGGCGAGTTCGTCCCCGATGAGGGCTTCGGTGAGGTCACGATCGTCGACGACGACCCGTTCACGGTGCGCTACGACCTCGCCGAGCCCGCCTGGTCCGACGGCATCCCGCTGGATGCGGCCGACCTCCTGCTGGGGTGGGCCGCGGCATCCGGGTCCTTCGATCCGGCAGCCGAGGCGGGGATCGACGCGGGCGCTGCGCCGGCCGTTGCGGAGATCGACGAGTTCGCCCGCGCCGTCGAGGTGACCTATCCGCGACCGGTCGAGGACTGGCAGCAGCGCATCACCGTGCCGGTTCCCGCGCATGTGGTCGGTCGCCTGGCCCTCGGGACGGACGACGCGATGGAGGCCAAACAGGCGGTGATCACGGCCATCCGAGACGAGGACGCAGAGGCCCTCGCGGCGATCGCCGACGTCTGGAACACGGGTTTCGCGCTGCCGGCAGAGGGCGGCATCCCGAGCGATCTGCTGCTCTCGAGCGGGCCCTTCGTGGTCGAGGAGGTCACCCGCGATGCCGACGGCCAGAGTGTGACGCTCGTGCCGAACGCCGCCTATCGCGGTCTCGTGACCCCGCAGGTGGCGACGATCGAACTCGTGCCGGCCGGCCAGGATCCGGTGTCGGCGGTGGGGGAGCGCATCGACGTCGCCCAGGTCGCACCCGTGACGTCGAACCGTCAGCTGATCGAGGCGCTCGAGCGCAGGGACTTCACAGCCGACACCGCACACGACGGAACGACGTGGGCGCTGCTGCTCAGACCGTCCGGCGTCTTCGCCGATCAGGCGGCGCGCGCGGCGTTCCTGCGCGCGATCCCGGCGAACGCGATGGTCGCGCAAGGGGCCGGTGCCTGGGCGTCGGCCTACACGGCCTCGTCGTCGATGCTGTCGGCTCCCGGAACCCGCGCCTACGACATCGCCGTCGAGGACTCCGGCTTCGCCGCCGCGCTCACCGGCGCCGACGACCCGCTGCTCGAACGTGAGGCGGCGGGCGTCACCGCGGGCGTGCAGGTGTGCGTGCTCCACGACCGTGCGAGCGAGTTCGCCGTCGGAGCCTTCGCCGCGCTCCGAGGCGCGGCCCAGGAGGCGGGCTGGAGCGCGGTGGACTGCGGCGCCGACGACCTCGCCGGCGCGCTCGGGCAGGGCGGGTGGGATGCCGTGATCACGCGCGTCCCGATTCCGCAGACGGCGGCTGAGATCGCCGGGCAGTGGGGGAGCGGAGGGCAGTCGTCGCTCCTGGGGATCTCCGACCCGGAGCGGGATGCCCTGATCGCCCGGTTCGCCGAGACGACCGACGTCTACGCCGCCCGAGACCTGCGGGCGCAGATCGAGGGCACCATCGTCCGCGCGGCGGTGGCCCTGCCGCTCGCGGTGAATCCCGTGGTGACGCTCGCCGACAGGGCCGTCACCGGCGTCGCATCCCGTGACGGCGGGAAGGCGTCGCTGACGTCGGATGCCGTCCAGTGGGCGGTCGTCCCGTGATCGCCGGGGGTGCGATGGGGTGTTCTCCCCATCGCAGGGCGCCGCGCCGCCTCGTAGAGTCGTGTGAGGAGGTGCAGCCGTGGGAATGATGTTGCCGAACGAGCTCGTCTGGGTGATGGAGAAGCTCGGCTTCGAGTGGCCCGACATCGACGAGGACGAACTGCGTCGCGGCTCGGGGATGGTGCGCGTCTTCCGAGACGACCTCGAGACGAAGATCCAGGTCATGGATCGCAAGGTCAACGGCGACCTGGCGACCGCGATGCGCGGCCAGGCCGGCCCCGCCTACGTCGCGGCGTGGAACTCGAACCGCTCTCAGAACCTCGAGCGGCTGCTGGACCTCCTCGGTCCCGTGCCGACCGGAATCGACATCGCGGCCGACGCGGTCTTCGCGCTCAAGATGAAGGTCATCGTCGACGTGACGACCACGATGATCGTCCTTGTAGGTATGTTGACCAACCCGGTCACCGCGCTCGGGGCCGGGCCCATGCTGCTCCTCAAGAAGAAGCTGCTCAATGCGGCGGTGGACATCGCGATCGAGCAGGTGCTGAATCAGGTGCTTCCGATGGCGATCGAGCCCTTGGCGCAGGAGCTTCCCGGCATCATCATGGCCGCGCTCGAGTCGCCGATCGTCGAGGCCGTCGCGGGCGATCCCGATGAGTTCTACGCAGACCTGCAGGCGCTCGAGCAGGCGGAGGGCGAGATGGAGCAGCACGCCTCAGACGTCGAGACCCTGACGGATCGGCTCATGTCTGATCTCGCCAGCCTGAACATCGGAGGAGACGCGTGAGCATCGGAAAGGCCGTCATCCGGCCGCTGACGGATGCGCTCGACGGCGTGCCCATCCACGTGCGGCAGCTCGCAGAGATGTTCCGCAAGCACGGGCAGAAGCAGAACCGCAACACGAGCGACGTCCAGAACCTGGATTCGCCCGATGTCGTGCATCCGCTTCAGCAGTCATGGCGGAACGACACGGAGTGGACGCCCGACTCCGTCGCCAGCTGGAAGGGCGACGCCCCTGATCCGGGTGACTATCTCGACGGCGACTACATCGCTCAGCACCTGGCTCGCTTCGACGATGGGGCCAGCCGGATCTACTTCTCGGACTCGCTGCACCGCTACGGGCCGGGCCAGGCCGACGGATCCACGTTCGTCTTCCCGACCTCGGAGCTGCAGAACATCCTCGACCGGTCGGGGGGTCGCGCCGACGACATCGCCGACGCGCTGGGAATCGACCGCAAGTACTTCTACGGACCGGACGGCAACCCCGTGCCCGTGGAGATCAGGCACTTCGACCCCAGCGAGCTCACGAACCTGCGGATGCCGTCGGGCAACGAAGCCGGCGCGAATGAGAACTGGATCCCGGGCGGCTACCTCCCGACCGGCGTGCCCGAGGCGGTCATCGACGTGCCGGGGAGCGCGACCGGAATCGGCAACCTGGCCAACGGAGGGTCCGACTACAACCCTGGGCTGTGGCCGGGCACCGGCCAGAGCCTGACTCTTCACCGATGAGCGACCTCGACGACCCCGTGGTCCGGTCGACCGCCGTCTCTCCAGCATCCATCGAGTCAGGCGCGGTGATCTCGTTCAGCGCAGACTTCCTAGTCGCAACCGGCGACGGGGTCGTCGCAGCGATCGAGTCCCGACTCTCGGGCCCGTCGGCGTCGATCTGCGATGGCGACCGGTGGCTCACCGACGCGGTGCCGGTCCTCTGCCGGGGATCGGCGTGGATCGTGCCGCTGGCGTGGATTCCGGATCATCCCGATCACGACGCCCGAGTGCTTCGCGGCCGGGTCAACGAACTCTGGTCGGCCGTTCGGGCCGCATGCGAGTACCGTCACGGTGCACAGATCGGGATCGATCTCGACGAGTCAGACGCCCCGGAAACCCCTTACGCGGCCGAGCTCGTCCGCACGGGTGCACGCCGCGCTGACTGGTGGGAGGCTGACGATTCGGCGATCGTGCTCGTCGTGTACGGCGACCCGATCCCGGCGCCGATCAGACGCATGGCCGTCCACGTCGTGCCGATCGGATGGGTGTCGTCGCGCCGACCGACGGCTGCCAAGAAGATGCCGACGCTGGATCTGGCGTGGTCCTGGACGGATGTCGTCGCGTTCGCGCAGACGGACGTCGCGGATGCGGCGGATAGCCTTGCAGGGCAGGACAAGAGCCAGAAGTGATGACGACCCCGGAGGATGTCGACGTGAGCACCGACCCGCAGATCTACGGAGCGAGTGAGCTCGGCGTTCTCTCCATCACCGCACCCGGACCCGCTCACCCGCGCGTCGAATACGTCGGGGGCGAACTCTTCGTCGGCCTCGCCGAGGATGGCGTGGTGGTGACGCAGGGCGAGGCCGAAGACGCGACGGTACCGTTCAGAGCCGTGCTCAAAGACGCGGTGGCGTCAGTCGGCCCGCTCCCCGCGCCGACCGACGGCGTCATCCTCATCGACGACGAGGCTGTGGCCGCCGGCGTCCTCGTCGAGCCCGAGCGAGCCGCCGTCACGAGTCTGGCTGGTGATCCGGTGCTGTTCGCGCTGTCGCGCGGCGCGGTCGCGATCGTGGGTGCGGACGACGAGGCCGGCATCGGACGCGTCCTGGATCTGGCCGAAACGCTGTTCGACGAGGGAGGGGCGCTCGTGAGCGCTCATCCGGTCGTCCTGTCCGACGGGGCCTGGGCGCCCTTCCGATGGTCAGAGCGCTTCCCGGCGCTCGGGCTGAGGATCGAGCGCACCCTTCGCCTCTTCAGCGTGCGGGCGTACGAGGCGCAGAGCGTGGCTCTGGCACGACCCGACGTCCACCTCGCCGACCCGAAGATCCACGTCCGGGAGGACGGCGTGACCCTCACATTCGCGACATGGCCGAATGGTACCGCGACGCTTCTTCCCGTCGTCGACAACGTCATGATCGCCGATCCCCGGGGCTCTGTCAGCGTCGCAACGATGCAGGAGTTCCTCGCGGCCGCCGGTGACGCGGTCCTGCGGACCGGTCTCTCTCCGCTTCGCTACTTCGTTCCGGGCGAGGCCCCCCGATGACGAACGGCCGATGACGCTCAGGCACGCGCCGGCCCGTCGGCCCGCATGAGCACCGTTCCGGCCTTCGGCCCGGACTCGCCGGTCGGAGGTGCGCTCCTCCCCAGAGAGGGCCGGGACGCGCTGATCCGGAGTCTGGGTATGCCGCCCGGCCTCCTGGAAGCGACCGTCGATGGCTGGCTGACTCCTGAGATCCCGATCCTCGTCCGTGGCTCCGTCAGAATCCTTCCCGTCGCGTGGTGGGGCGCGCGCGACCGCGGCGACAACCCGCATGCACACCCCGTCGAGATCGATGCCGTCGCCCGACAACTGCAGGACATGGGCATGTACGCCGCCGGACCGTGGAAGGCCATCGACCTGTCGGCGTCCGCCGACGACAGCCTCGGCTCCTATGCGGCAGCGCTCCGCGCAGCCGGTGCGACACGCGCGGATCGTTTCGTCTACGTGCAGCACCACCTGGGCTTGGTCGTGGTCCGGGCCGGCGACGAGCGTGACGGCACCCGCTCACTGGCCGTGCATATCGTCCCCGAGGCATGGGTGTTCCTGCCCGCCGCCGGTGGTCCCGTCGCCGACATCGACGTGCGCTGGTCATGGGTGGACGTCGTCGATCTGGCTCGCGGAAGCTGACCGCGCGGATCGCCCTCGCCGTGGCAGGATGTTGCCGGGGGGAACCAAGTGACAGAAGTGAATTCGGAGTCCGTGCAGGTCCTCGACGATGCGACCGGTCCGCCGGGCATCGCGCCGCTGCGGTTGGAGTTCGCCGGCGAGTGGCACGATCTGCCGACCGACCGGCCCTTCATCATCGGCCGGGAGGGCGATCTCGAGATCGACGACAACCCGTATCTGCATCGGCACTTCCTCGAGCTCCGGCATCGTGACGGACTCTGGTGGCTGGCGAACGTCGGCGTGCGGCTCGCCGCGACGATCTCCAGCGCCGGCGGCGCCGTGCAGTCGTGGCTGTCTCCGGGAGCGCGGATGCCGCTCGTCTTCGAGCGCAGCGTGATCGTCTTCACCGCGGGCCCGGTCACCTACGAGCTGAGCCTGCACACCGAGCAGGCTCCCTACGAGGTGTCGCGGCAGGTCCAGGCGCAGATGAGCGGCGAGACCACGGTCATGCCCGCCAGCTTCACGCCCCTGCAGAAGCAGCTGATGGTCGCGCTCGCCGAGCCGATGCTGCGCCGGGAGGGCGTGAGCATGAACGAGCTCCCGTCCTCGAGCGACGCCGCGCGGCGCCTGGGGTGGACGATGAGCAAGTTCAACCGCAAGCTCGACAACGTGTGCGACAAGCTCGACCGCATGGGGGTGCAGGGCCTACGTGGGGGTGCCGGCAAGCTCGCCACCAATCGCCGCGCCCGCCTCGTCGAGTACGCCGTGACGTCGCAGGTGGTCACGCGCGCCGATCTGCCCCTCCTGGATGACGCCGCCCTCCGCAGCCAGAGCGACTCCGACGCCGACTGAGAGCCGGCGGCATCCACGTCTCGGTTGCGAGGTCTGACCACAGTCGATACTGTGGTCGGACCACAAAACGAGGAGAACCGTGCCCGAAGCCGCGCGCGCGTGGAGAGTCGTCCTCGAGAAGATCGAGTCCGATCTGCTCGAAGGCAGGCTCGCCCCCGGTGACCGTCTCGCACCTGAGCGCGAACTGGCCTCCACCCTCGGGGTGGGCAGGTCGAGCGTCCGCGAGGCGCTGCGCGTGCTCGAGGTCATGGGGCTGCTCCGCACCGGCACCGGATCGGGGCCCAACGCCGGGGCGATCATCATCGCCACCCCGCAGGGCGGCATGTCCGCGCTCCTCCGGCTCCAGGTCGCCGCGCACGGCTTCCCGCTCGCCGACGTGGTCGCGACGCGTCTCGTGCTCGAGGCCGCCGTCGTCGAGGCGCTCTCCGCGCAGGATGCCGCACTCGCCGACGACGTGCGACTTCTCCTCGATGCGATGGATGCCGACGGCCTGACTCCCGCCGAGTTCCTCGCCCTCGACGCACAGCTGCACCTCGCGCTCGCCGAAGCGTCGGGAAACCTGGTGATCGCCGCCACGATGGCGGGTCTGCGCACGGCGATCGAGTCGTACGTGCTGGCGGGCGCGGAGCGCATCGCCGACTGGGACGCCACGACCGCACAGCTGCGCGATGAGCACCGCGCGATCATCGCCGCCGTCGACGCCAAGGACGGCGCGCGTGCGCGCGAGCTCGTCCGCGACCACATCTCCGGCTACTACGCCCACGCGGGACTCGCCCGCACCGGCGCGTAGCCCCCGCCCGAACGAAGGAACACCGATGGCCAAGCGCCAGCTGCCCAACCCCTCCGAGCTCCTCGAGCTCATGCAGTTCAAGAAGCCCGAGCTCGACGGCCGCAAGCGCCGGCTCGAGGGTGCCCTCACGATCTACGATCTGCGCACGATCGCCAAGCGCCGGACGCCGAAGGCCGCCTTCGACTACACCGACGGCGCCGCCGAGGGTGAGCTCTCGCTGAGCCGCGCGCGCCAGGCGTTCGAGGACATCGAGTTCCACCCCGACATCCTGCGCCCGGCTGCCGACGTCGACATGTCGACCGAGATCCTCGGCGGTCCCTCCGCTCTGCCCTTCGGCATCGCGCCCACGGGGTTCACGCGTCTCATGCAGACCGAGGGCGAGTCGGCCGGAGCCGCCGCTGCGGCGGCTGCGGGCATCCCGTTCACGTTGTCGACGCTCGGTACGACGTCGATCGAAGACGTCAAGAAGGCGAACCCGGACGGCCGCAACTGGTTCCAGCTCTACGTGATGCGCGACCGCGAGATCTCGTACGGGCTGGTCAAGCGCGCCGCCGAGGCGGGGTTCGACACCCTGCAGTTCACCGTCGACACCCCCGTCGCCGGCGCCCGGCTCCGTGACAAGCGCAACGGCTTCGCGATCCCGCCGCAGCTGACGGTCGGCACGATCGTCAACGCGATCCCGCGGCCGTGGTGGTGGATCGACTTCCTCACCACCCCCAAGCTCGAGTTCGCGTCGCTGTCGACCACGGGTGGCACCGTGGGCGAGCTGCTGAACTCCGCCATGGACCCCACGATCAGCTACGACGACCTCGACATCATCCGCAGCATGTGGCCTGGCAAGCTCGTCGTCAAGGGCGTGCAGAACATCGAGGACTCGAAGCGCCTGATCGACCAGGGCGTCGACGGGATCATCCTGTCCAACCACGGCGGCCGCCAGCTCGACCGGGCGCCGATCCCGTTCCACCTGCTCCCCGCCGTCGTGCGCGAGGTCGGCAAGGACGCCACCGTGATGATCGACACCGGCATCATGAACGGCGCCGACATCGTGGCATCCATCGCGATGGGCGCCAAGTTCACGCTCATCGGCCGGGCATACCTCTACGGGCTCATGGCAGGCGGACGCCAGGGCGTCGATCGCACGATCAGCATCCTGCGCACCGAGATCGAGCGCACGATGAAGCTCCTGGGTGTCTCGTCGCTCGACGAGCTCGAGCCGCGCCACGTGACGCAGCTCGCGCGCCTCGGCCCGCGTCCGCTCGAGGTCTAGGCGCGCGGGGGGAGCGTCGGGATGAGCTCCTCGAGCAGCGCAGCCGTGTCGTGCCAGCCGTGCACGGCACGGCATTCGACGCCCATCGCGAGCACCGGGTAGTCGTTGCCGTCGGGGTCGAGGCGATCGCCGACGAACAGCATGTCATCGAGCGGGATGCCGGTCTGCTCCGAGAGCTTCGTCATGCCGTACGCCTTGTCGATGCCGCGGTGCGTGATGTCGACCGACGTCGACCCGCCCGAGCGCACCTCGAGATCCGGGATGCGGGCGGCAACGGCCTCGCGCAGGGTGTTCTTCTTCTCCCCGGTGGGGTCCCACGCGGTCTTGGCTTCGAGCGGAGCCTGCTGCCCGAGAGCCGAGAACGTGATCTGCGAGCCGCGGTCCTCGAGGATGTCGCCCCACGGCTCGGCGGTCCACAGCCCCAGTCGGCGGGCTTCGGATTCGACGGCGGCGAGAGCGCGCTGCTTCTCGTCGTCGGTGAGCGCATGGGCGTAGACGGTCTCGATGCCGTCGACACCGATGCGGTAGTACTGCGTGCCGCATGTGGGCAGCAGGTGGAACGCGTCGGTCACCGCGGCCGCGGCATCCGGAAGCCGGTCGATGACCTGCGTCGTGAACTGCGCCAGCTGACCGCCCGAGATGATGGCGACCTCGACGCGCTCCGCGAGAGCCACCAGCAGGTCGCCGATCTTCGGATCGATCGCGCCCTTGGAGGGGGCGAGGGTGTCGTCGAGGTCGAACGCGACGAGGCGGGGAGTGGACATCGGGCTCCTTGCGGTCGGCGTATGCGAAAGGCCCCACCGCAGCGGTGGAGCCTCTCGTGCTGGTCGGGGTGACAGGATTTGAACCTGCGGCCTCGTCGTCCCGAACGACGCGCGCTACCAAGCTGCGCCACACCCCGTCGCCGTTCTCACGGCAACCCCACGAGTCTACCCGATGACCGCGAGTGGTCGGGACGTCGTCAGTCGCGGGGGAGCACCGTGACGAGGGATGCCTCGGGCCGGCAGGCGAACCGGACGGGCGCGTAGATCGAGTGGCCCAGGCCCGCGCTGACGTTGAGCGGGACCGAGCGCCCCGCATGCGACCACGTGCTCAGGCCCCGGGCCTGATCGAGCGGGATGTCGCAGTTGGCCACGAGCGCGCCGAGGCCGGGCACCCGAACCTGGCCGCCGTGGGTGTGCCCGCCGAAGATCATGTCGGCGCCGAGGTCGGTGAAGGTGTCGAGCACCCGGCGGTACGGAGCGTGCGTCACGCCGATCGAGAGGTCGGACGGCGCATCTGCGCGTACGGCATCGATCGCGTCGGGCAGCACCTCGAGGTCGTCCCAGTGGCGATGCGCGTCGCTCACACCGAACGCTGCGATGCGTCGTCCCGCCGCCTCGATCACCCCGGCATGGTTGTTGAGGTCGAGCCAGCCGAGATCGTCGCGCAGGTAGCTGTCGAGGGCATCGGTGTCGAGCGGCTCGGCGGTGCGGACGGACTTGGACGGGCCCGAGAAGTACCGCAGCGGGTTGCGCGGCGACGGGGCGGCGTGATCGTTCGATCCGTGGACGAATGCGCCGGGGATGCCGCGCAGCGGGTCGAACGCCCGACGCAGCCCGAGAAGACCGTCGGCGTGGCCGAGGTTGTCGCCGGTGTTGACGACCAGGTCGGGTTCGAGGTCGGCGAGGGCCGCCATCCACGTCTGCTTGCGGTGCTGCCACGGCGCCATGTGGGCATCCGAGACGTGCAGCACGGTCAGCGGAGCCGAACCCGCGGGGAGGATGCGCACGGCGTGCGTGCGCAACGTGAACAGGTATCGCTCGATGCCCACGCCCCAGATCGCGGCGCCGGCGCCGACCGCCCCCACGGCTCCGAGGAGGGTGAGGGCGGGCCGGACGCCCGGCATCAGCCGCAGTCTCGGGCGGAGTAGTTCACGGTCAGCGCTGCGCCGCGGTTGGCGACGGTGCCTGCCGCGGGGTACACGCTCGTCGCGCGCTGATCGTTCGGATTGAGGCTGCCGTCCTCCGAGCACGTGCCGTCCTTGACGTCACTGAATCCGGCCGAGCGCAGGGTGTTCTTGGCATCGGCCAGGCTTCCGCTGACCGACGGGATGGTGAGTCCCTGTCCGTTGCTCGGGTAGATCGTGATGAGCGATCCGCTGCCGATCTTGCCGGCGCCCGGGTTCTGCGAGGCGATGAGGCCTTCGACCTCGGTGGAGTCGACGGGGGCCCCGACCGACACTTCGAATCCGGCATCCGTCAACGTGCGCGTCGCGGCGTCGACCGTCTGGCCCACGACGCTCGGCAGATCGGTGAGCACGACCTTGGTGAGGTTGGTGTCGGGCTTGGCGAAGGCGGTGCCGCCGTAGAAGGCGTTGGCGATGCTCTGCACGCCGCGGGCGATCGTGTAGCGCTTGTTCTGCAGGCCCTGACGGAAGACGTTCGCCTCGCCGATCGACTGCCCGACCCAGACCGCGGTCGCGACGCGGGTGCTGGATTCGACCAGCCACGTCTGCAGCTGTTCGTGGGTTCCGGTCTTGCCGAGCACGGGCACGTTGTCGCGCGGCTTGCCGCCGGCGCCGGTGCCGCCGTTCATGACGCCCTCGAGCGCGTAGGCCGCGGTCGCGGCGACCGACGGGTCGAGCACCTGGGTGCACGTGCGCTCGGGCTTGGCGATCTCGTTGCCGTCCGAGTCCTCGACCTTGGCGATCGGGGTCGGCTGGCAGTAGATGCCGTTGTTAGCGACGGTGCCGTAGGCCGAGGCCATCGCGAGCGGCGAGACGGCGTCGGAGCCGATGACCTCGTTCGCGTTGGCCATCGGGATGTCCTGCCCGTTGCCGAGCGTGACGCCCATCTTCTTGGTCACCTTGGCGATGTCGCAGAGGTCGAGCTGGGCGGCCATGGCGACGTAGCCCGAGTTGAGCGACTCGCGGGTGAAGCGCATGGGCGTGCCGACGTAGCCGTTGCCCTGACCGAAGTTGTTGGGCTTCCAGTTCGCGGTGTTCACCCAGTCGCCGAGGCAGCTGTTGGTCATGCGCTTGGGCGGGCGGACGGTGCCGTTGATCGTCTCATTCACGGACTTCCCGGCCTCGAGCCACGCGATGAGCGTGAAGAGCTTGAAGGTCGATCCGACCGAGAAGCCCTGCGACCCGCCGAACTTCGAGTCGCCCGCGTAGACGATCGACGAGTAGTTCGGATCGCCCGCGTTGTCGCCGTCGCGGAAATACGTGTTCTGCGTGATCTGGAGGATGTTGCCGTTGGTGTTGTCGACGCTGACCGTCGACGAACCGAAGTTCATGTTCGCGATCGACGACGGCGCGTTCGCGGCGAGGGTCTCGCGGGCGGCGTTCTGCAGGTTCCAGTCCAGCGTCGTGTAGACCTTGAGGCCACCGCGGCGCAGGTTCTGCGTGCGCTCCTCGTAGGTCTCGCCGAAGGCGGGATCGTTCTCGATGACCATGCGCACGTACTGGCAGAAGTACTCGGCGCCGGTGGCTGCCGCGCAGCCGGTCTTGGGCTGCGTGATGTTCGGGGTGATGGGTTCGATCACGGCGGCGGTGTACTGCTCCTGCGTGATCTTTCCGTCGCCGAGCAGGCGGCTCAGCACGTAGAGCTGGCGGCCCTTGGCGGCGCTGTAGCCGTCGGCGGAGGCGACGAACTGCTCCTGCGTGATGGTGCCGTCGTTGACGAGCGCCTGAAGGGGCCCGAACATCGAGGTGTTGATGTCGTCGACGAGACCGTCCGGGGCCTTGTTGAAGCCCACGCCCTCGGCGTTGACGATCGAGCCGCCCGGCTTGTCGATGCGATACGTGTTGGGGTTCTGCACCATGCCGGCGAGGGTCGCCGCCTGCGAGACGCTGAGCTCGGCCGCCGAGACGCCGAAGTAGTAGCGCGCCGCTGCGTCGATGCCGTAGGTCTGCCCGCCGAAGTTCGCGATGTTGAGGTATCCGAGAAGGATGTCGTTCTTGGAATACTTCTGCTCGAGCGAGATCGCGTAGCGCATCTCCTGCAGCTTGCGCTGGATGCCCTCGGCACCGGATGCCGTCGTCGACTCGTTGAAGCAGTTGGCGAGCACCTGCTCGCGGGTGAGGTCTTCCGTGGCGACCGCGGCCGCCTCGCACTGCTGCACGAGCACGTTCTTGACGTACTGCTGGCTGATCGACGAGCCACCCTGGGTCTCGCCGCCGCCCCGCAGGTTCGACAGCAGGGCACGGGTCGTTCCGATCAGGTCGACGCCGCCGTGCTGGTAGTAGCGCGGGTCTTCCGACGACAGGATCGCGTCGTAGAGCGCGGGCGAGACTTCGTCGAACTCGACGGGGGAGCGGTTCTGGTCGAAGAACTGCGTCCACTCCTCGTACTCGCCGGTCGTGGGGTTCTTCGTGTACAGCGTCGTGGGAAGCATGAGCTTGTCGATGTCGAGCACGCTGGGAAGGTTGTCGAACATCTCGATCGCGCTCGATGCGGCGGCACCCGATACGGCGATCGCCGGGGTGACCGTGGCGGTGACGAGCACACCCGCGACTGCGCTGAGGCCGACGAGACCGGCGAGACCGCCGAGCACACCGCTGGCCGTACGTTTGGTATCAGGCATAGGCTTGATCGTAAGGGAGCTACCTGAGGTTTGCCCCGACGCGTGTACGCGCGCGAGGCGGTTTCCCAGGCTGCATCCGGCCGTTCCCACTCACATCCACGCTTCTCGAGGAGTCCGAATGACGACGTGGGAGTACCTCACCACGCCCCTGCTGATCCACAACACCGCCGCGATCCTCAACAACTGGGGCAAGCAGGGGTGGGAGCTCGTGCAGGTGGTGCCCGGGCCCGAAGGCGGTCTGGTCGCGTACCTGAAGCGTCCGTCCGGCGGGGGCGCTCAGAACGCCGGACTGGATGCCGCGGCCACCGCCGCGAAGCAGTTCGAGGAGGCCTGAGCGATGAGCGTCTCGACCCGCCTCGCCGAGCTCGGCGTGGAGCTGCCCGCGGTCGTGCCGCCGGTCGCCGCCTACGTGCCCGCCAAGACACACGGCGACCTCGTCTACACCGCCGGTCAGCTGCCGTTCGTCTCGGGTGCGCTGCCCGCCACCGGCAAGGTGGGTGACGGGCACGGTCTCGTGGCGGCATCCGATGCCCAGGGCTATGCCCGCCGATGCGCGCTCAACGCGATCGCCGCGGCGGCCGCTGCCGTCGGCGGCGTCGACCGGCTCACCGGGGTGCTCAAGCTCACGGGCTTCGTCGCATCGGTGCCCGAGTTCACCGGCCAGCCCGGCGTGATCAACGGCGCCAGCGAGTTCCTCGGCGAGGTGTTCGGCGACGCCGGCAAGCACGCTCGGTCAGCTGTGGGAGTACCCGTCCTGCCCCTCGACTCCCCGGTCGAGGTCGAGGTCGTCTTCACCTTCGCCTGAAGGCCTGCGCCCCCACCTGCTACCTGACCTGCGCGCTGATGACCGACATCACGGCGGTGTCGGCGAGGGTCGTCGTGTCGCCGACCTCGCGTCCCTCCGCCACGTCGCGCAGCAGGCGCCGCATGATCTTGCCCGAGCGGGTCTTGGGCAGCTCCTCGACGATGTAGACGTCGCGCGGGCGGGCGATCGGCCCGATCTGCTCACCGACCCAGGCGCGCAGGGTCTGCGCGAGACCGTCGGGAGAGTTCGCCGCGAGGTAGCTCTGCTTGATGATGACGAACGCCGCGACGGCCTGACCGGTCGTCTCGTCGGACGCCCCCACGACGGCGGCCTCGGCGACGGCCTCGTTGCCCACGAGGGCCGACTCGATCTCGGTCGTCGACAGACGGTGGCCCGACACGTTCATCACGTCGTCGACGCGGCCGAGCAGCCACACGTCTCCGTCGTCGTCGAGGCGCGCGCCGTCGCCCGCGAAGTAGAAGCCCTGCGTGCGGAACTTCTCCCAGTACGTCTCGACGAAGCGGTCGGGGTCGCCCCAGATGCCGCGCAGCATCGACGGCCAGGGTTCGGTCACCACGAGCAGTCCGCCGTTGCCGTTGCCGACGTGGGTGCCGTCGTCGTCGACCACGTCGATCGCGACGCCCGGGAGCGGCACCTGCGCGGAGCCGGGCTTGGTCTCGGTGACACCGGGGAGGGCCGAGATCATCATCGCGCCCGTCTCGGTCTGCCACCACGTGTCGACGATCGGCGCCGTCTTGCCGCCGATGATCTTGCGGTACCACATCCACGCCTCGGGGTTGATGGGCTCGCCCACCGAGCCGAGCAGGCGCAGCGACGACAGATCGAACTTCTGCGGGATCTCGCGCCCGAGCTTCATGAACGAGCGGATCGCCGTGGGTGCGGTGTAGAGGATCGTCACGCCGTACTTCTGGACGATCTCCCACCAGCGACCCGGATGCGGGGTGTCGGGCGTGCCCTCGTAGATGACCTGCGTCGCGCCGTTGGCGAGCGGTCCGTAGGTGACGTAGGTGTGGCCGGTGATCCAGCCGATGTCGGCCGTGCACCAGAACACGTCCGTTTCGGGATGGATGTCGTGCACGACCTTGTTCGTGAACGCCGCCTGGGTGAGGTAGCCGCCCGAGGTGTGCAGGATGCCCTTGGGCTTTCCGGTCGTCCCCGATGTGTAGAGGATGAACAGGGAGTTCTCCGACGGGAACGCCTGCGCCTCGTGCTCGGCTGAAGCCTGCGGCACGACTTCGTGCCACCAGAGGTCGCGCCCCTCGGTCCATTCCACCGGGTTCTCGCCCCGCTTGACCACGAGCACGTGCTCGACGGTCTCCTGCACGCCTGATCCGTTGCGGTCGGCCAGCGCCTGGTCGACCGCGGGCTTGAGGGGCGAGACCTTGCCCTTGCGATAGCCGCCGTCGGCGGTGATGACGAGTTTCGCGCCGGCATCGTCGATGCGCGACCGCAGGCTGTCGGCCGAGAACCCTCCGAAGACGACCGAGTGGATCGCGCCCACCCTCGCGACCGCGAGCATCGCTGCGACGGCCTCGGGGATCATCGGCATGTAGACCGCGACACGGTCGCCCGCCTCGATGCCGAGATCGGTGAGCACATTGGCCAGGCGTTTCACCTCGTCGGTCAGCTGCGCATACGTCACACGCCGCTCGTCGCCCGGCTCGCCCTCCCACAGCAGCGCGACACGATCGCCGTTGCCCGCCTCGACGTGGCGGTCGAGGCAGTTGTACGCGACGTTGATCTCACCGTCGGCGAACCACTGCGCGAACGGCGGGTTGGACCAGTCGAGCACCTCCGTGAACGGCGTGTGCCAGTGCAGGTCGCGCGCCTTGTCGGCCCAGAACGCCTCAGGATCGCGCGCGGCCTCGTCGTACAGGCCCGGCGTGCCCAAGGCATCCGCGGCGAAGTCGGCGGAGGGCGCGAAACGCCGGGTCTCGTTCATCAGGTGGTCGATCTGACTGCTCGAGGTGATCTCACTCATGAGCGCGCTCCTTTGCGGCGGTGATGTCGTGCGGGCGGATGCCGGCGGTGCGGCGAGCCTGGGAGGAATCTACTGAGCGGCCGGCGGGGACGGCTACCTCCGATAGTGGGTGACGTCGTGGTGGCCGGCAACCGGACGCGGGTATCCGGACTGCGCCGATATATCGACCGACCGGTCCTGCGAGTTGTTTGGGCGACACAGACAAGTCGCATATGCTCTTGTCCGGCCGAACTTCGATTCTGGCATTGCGGCACCGCGCACCCCCCCCGAACAGCGGTGTCGCACGTGGCGGCATCCCATCCCCCCCATGGGATGCCGCCCCTTCTTCTTTCCGACCGCCTCGGCGGCTCCTCCCCAGCGGCGGGATGCATCGCGCCTGTCCACCGGGACGATCACCCGTCCGTGCGGCAGGCGCGGTCCGACCTACCGTCGGGGCATGCCGCAGCACTTCGTCGTCCGACCGCGAACCGCGGCCACCGACGTGCCGGCGCGCCCGCGCATCGCACCTGCAGCGCCGCGGGCTCCGCGGCATCCGGCGCTGGCACCCTTCGCCCACCACCTCGACGACCCGGCCGTGACCGATCTGTTCGTCAACGGGGGCGCAGGGCTCTTCGTTGACCGGGGCGACGGAGCGATTCCGGTGACGGCCTGGCGGGCATCCGAAGACGACGTGCGCGACCTCGCGATCGCCCTCATCGGACTGGGCGGGCGCCACATCGACGACGCGACCCCCTGCGTCGACGTGCGCCTCGAGGGCGGGCTGCGGGTGCACGCGGTGCTGCCCCCGATCTCGGCCGAGGGCACGGCGATCTCGATCAGGGTGCCTCGCGTCGAGCGTCCGACGCTGGCTGCGCTCGAATCACGCGGCATGTTCGCGTCCGACGTGCGCGACTGGCTCGAGGCTGTCGTCGCCCGGCGCGAGAACGTGCTCGTGACGGGCGCGGCCGGCGCAGGCAAGACGACACTCCTCGCGGCGCTGCTGGCTGCATCGCTGCCGAGCGAGCGCATCGTGACCATCGAGGACGTCGCGGAACTGCGCCTCGACCACAGCCATCACGTGCGGCTGGAGGCACGGCAGGCCAACCTCGAGGGCGCCGGGTCGATCGACCTGGCGCGCCTCGTCCGCGAAGCGCTGCGCATGCGCCCCGACCGGCTCGTCGTCGGCGAATGCCGCGGAGCAGAGGTGCGCGAGCTGCTGTCGGCGCTCAACACCGGCCACGACGGCGGAGCGGGCACCCTGCACGCCAACGGTCTCGCCGACGTCGCCGCCCGGCTCGAGGCTCTGGGCGCACTCGCCGGAATGGACGATCGCGTGATCGCCCGGCAGGTGGTCAGCGCGATCGGACTCGTGCTGCACGTCGAGCGCGCCGCCGACGGCACGCGCCGGCTCGCCGCCGCGGGGCGTCCCGTGATCGGCAGCGCCGGCCGACTGGCCGTCGAGGATGTCGCATGGCCGTGAGATCCGCCGACTCCTCCGTCGTCGCCGCGACGGTGCTCACGCTCGCGGTCCTGCTGCAGGCGGGTGTGTCGCCCGCGCGGGCCTGGGAGCACCTCGCCGGCACCGGCGACGCAGCGGCCGCCCGCGTGTGCGACGCCGTCGGGCGCGGGCTCCCCGTCGCCGCAGCGATCGTCGCCGCTGCTGCCGCGCCGCCGGCAGCCTCCCGATTCCGGCGGCGGTCGACGCCGTCAGCCGATGCCGACGAGGCGTGCGCTTGGCGCGACGTGTCGGCGGCCTGGAGTGTCGCCACGACGGTCGGGGCACCGCTGGCCGAGAGCCTGCGCGGCATCGCGGCATCCCTCCGCGACGCGCAGGAGGCCGGCGACGACATCCGCGTGGCGCTCGCCGAGCCCGCGGGCACCGCACGGCTCATGGGCTGGCTGCCGCTCGTGGCGGTGGGCCTGGGCATCGCGCTGGGCTTCGACACGCTCGGGATGCTGGTGCGACAGCCGATCGGCATCGCCTGCCTGGCCGCGGGCCTCGCCCTCATCGCGGCATCCCGTCGCTGGACGACGTCGCTCGTCCGCGCCGCGCGAGCCGAGGCCGGAGTCCCCGGAATCGACGCCGACCTGCTCGCGATCGCGCTCAGCGGCGGAGTCTCGATCGACCGCGCGCGGCACATCGTGGCCGACGCCCGGGGGCGCGAGACCGATGCCGCCACGCACGGAATCCTTGCGCTCTCGCGGTCCGCGGGGGTTCCGGCCGTCGAGCTGCTCCGCGCCTCCGCCACGCTCGCGCGCCATCGTGCCCGCATCGACGGGCGCGTGCGCGCGGCGCAGCTGTCGTCACGGCTGCTCCTCCCGCTCGGCGTGTGCACGCTGCCGGCCTTCCTGCTCCTCGGTGTCGCACCGATGCTGCTGAGCGTGCTCTCGGCCGTCCCCATCGCCCTC
>JASDDH010000038.1 GCA_030407505.1 Planococcus sp. APC 4015 | reverse complement strand
CGGCCCCGCCCCCGTGACGACCATCCAGCCGCTGTCGGCGAGTGCGGCCGCCACCGCCGAGGCCTGCCGGTAGCGCAGGTCGTCGGGGCGCGTGCGAGCAGACCCGAAGATCGTCACCTTGGGGATGCCGTCGTACGGCGCGAACAGCGCGAACGCCGCGCGCATCTCGGTCAGCGTCGCCGAAGTGATCTTGAGGTCCAGGCGGTCGGGCTCGTCCATGCCCAGCCCGACGCCGGTGGCGAGGATCTTCGCGATGAGGTCCGCGCTCCGCGTGATCCCGGCATGTTCGATGATGGCGCGGATGTCGTCTGTCACGTCGGGGGGAATGGATGAGCTCTCGCGCATGTCTCCAGCGTCGCACGTCCCGCGCCCGGCGTCATAGGCTGTCGCGGTGCCCGCTCCCTCCGTCCACTCGGCCGCGCGCGACGCCGCATCCAACCCCGTGCTGCGCATGCTGGCGCGCGGTGGCTACGCCGCCAACGGGATCGTGCACGTCCTGATCGGGGCGATCACCCTCGCCATCGCCGTCGGCGCCCGCGCCGAGGGAGACCAGATGGGCGCGCTGAAGGCGGTCGCCGGCGCACCTCTGGGGTTCGTGCTGGTGTGGCTCATCGCCATCGCCCTGTGCGCGCTGGGAGTCTGGCACGCCGTCGCGGGAGTGATCGTCCCGCGCTTCACGCACGATGTCGAAGGCGCCGCGCGCAAGTGGGGTCGTCGGATCTCGGAATGGGGCCAGGCGGCGATCTTCATCGCGCTCGGCCTGATCGCCGCCGCGGTCGCCCTCGGAGCGCGACCGAGCTCGGAAGAGGCCGTGACCGCCGCCAGCCGGGGCGTCCTGCAGCTTCCGGGCGGGTCGATCGTGCTGGGCCTCACGGGGCTCGGGGTCGGGATCGGAGGCGTCTCGTTCATCGTCATGGGCGTGGCGCGCAGCTTCCGCAACCGCATGGACATCCCCGACGACACCGCGGGGTCGGCGATCACGACGCTCGGCGTCGTCGGGTTCGTCGCGAAGGGCATCTCTCTCGCCATCGTGGGCGTGCTCCTCATCGTCGCGGCGGTGCAGGGCGACGCCGCCGTCGCCGGGGCGCTGGACGGCGCGATCGACGCCCTGCTGGAACTCGTGCTCGGGCCGCTCCTGGCAGGTGTCGTCGGGGTCGGGTTCATCGCGTACGGCGTCTTCACCGTGTTCCGCGCGAAGTACGCGACGCTCTGAGTCTCGGGGCCCACCGGTGTCAAGCCCCTCGCCCGCGCGGCCGCGTGCGTTCAGGGTGGGACCATGACAGAGACACAGCCGCACGAAGTCACCGGCCCCGAGGCCATCGCCCGGATCAAGGAGCTCGTCGAGGACATCGACTTCACGATGCTCACCACGCAGGATGCCGCAGGCAATCTCGTGAGCCGCCCCATGAGCACCCGTCAGATGGACGACGCCGGCGACATCTGGTTCTTCACCCTCGAGGACAGCAAGAAGGTGGATGAAGCCGAAGCCGACCACCACGTCGGACTCTCGTACCTCGACGCGAAGGGGCACCGCTACGTCTCCGTCTCGGGCCGTGCGCGCGCGGTCGCGGACCGCGCGAAGATGGAGGAGCTCTACTCTCCGTCGCTCGAGATCTGGTTCGAGGACGGCCTCGAGACCCCCGGCATCACGCTGCTGCGGGTGTCACCGGTCGAAGCCGAGTTCTGGGAGCCTCGCCACGGCAAGCTCGTCGCCGCTGCCGGAATGCTCAAGGCGCTCGTCACTAAGGACGCTCCCGACGACATGATGGACCACGGTCGGGTCACGTTCTGACCCGAGTCGCTCAGCCGGCGCTGAGGCGGGCGACCGCCTCGGCCGCCGCGACGACCTCGCGCTCACCCGATCGACGATCCCACAGCTCCACGCGGCCTTCGGCGGCGTCGCGACCGACGATCACGATCTGCGGCACTCCGACGAGTTCCGCGTCGCCGAACTTCACGCCCGGCGAGACCTTGGGACGGTCGTCGTAGAGCACGTCGAAGCCGGCCTCTTCGAGGTCGGACGACAGCTGCGCGGCGAGTTCGAACGCCGCGGCATCCCGACCCGTCGCGACCACGTGCACGTCGAACGGCGCGATCGACGCCGGCCAGATGAGACCCTTGGCGTCGTTGTTCAACTCGGCGAGGATCGCGAGGATGCGGGTCACGCCGATCCCGTACGAGCCCATGGTGACGGTGACGAGCTTGCCGTTCTCGTCGAGCACCTTGAGCCCGAGCGTCTCGGCGAAGAAGCGCCCGAGCTGGAACACGTGGCCGATCTCCATGCCGCGCGCGAGCTCGACCGGACCGGATCCGTCGGGAGCCGGGTCGCCCGCGCGCACCGTCGAGACCTCGACGACGCCGTCGCCGAAGAAGTCGCGGCCCGCCACGAGCGTGTGCACGTGCTTCTGGTCGATGTTGGCGCCGGTGATCCACGCGGTGCCGTCGACCACACGAGGGTCGAGCAGATACCGGATGCCCGTGGCCGACTCCTCGCCGAGGATCGGCCCGGTCGCCGACCACGGTCCGATGTAGCCCTTGACCAGCAGCGGGTGCCGCTCGAAGTCCTCGGGGGTCGCCGCCTCGACGGCGGCGGGCGCGAAGGCGACCTCGACGCGCTTGTCGTCGAGATCGCGGTCCCCCGGCAGTCCGACGATCACGAGCTCGCGCGTGCCGTCGAGGTGGGTGAGCGCGAGCACGACGTTCTTGAGCGTATGAGCGGCGGTCCACGCCGTCGCCGAATCGGTCCCGGGTCCCGCGATGCCGGATGCCGGCGCGTCGAGCACGGCGTTCGCGTGCGCCACGAGCGTGTCGATCGTGGGGGTGTCGGGCGAGTCGAACACGACCGGCTCGGCGATCCCGTCGAAGGGGATCGCCTCGGGGACGACGGTCGTGAAGGCTTCGACGTTCGCGGCATAGCCTCCGGCTGAGCGCACGAAGGTGTCTTCGCCGACGGCGATCGGATGCAGGAACTCTTCGCTGCGCGCACCGCCCATGAGACCGTTGTCGGCGGCGACGATCACGTACTCGAGCCCGAGACGCTGGAAGATGCGCTCGTACGCGTCGCGCTGGGCCTGGTACGACACGTCGAGTCCGGCGTCGGTGTAGTCGAACGAGTAGGCGTCCTTCATCGTGAACTCGCGGCCGCGCAGCAGGCCGGCGCGAGGACGCGCCTCGTCGCGGTACTTGTCCTGGATCTGGTAGATCGCCAGCGGCAGATCCTTGTACGACGAGTAGAGGTCCTTCACGAGCAGCGTGAAGAGCTCTTCGTGCGTGGGCGCGAGCAGGTAGTCGGCGTCCTTGCGGTCCTTGAGACGGAAGATCCCGTTGCCGTAGGTCTCCCACCGACCGGACTGCTCGTAGGGATCACGCGGCACGAGCGCCGGGAAGTGCACCTCGTAGGCGCCGGCGTCGGCCATCTCGTCCCGGATGATGCCCTCGATCTTCGCCTTGACCTTGAGCCCCAGCGGGAGCCAGGCGAAGATGCCCGGCGCCGTGCGCCGGATGTAGCCGGCGCGGACGAGCAGGCGATGGCTGGTGACCTCGGCATCGGCCGGGTCTTCGCGGAGCGTGCGGAGGAAGAAGTGCGAGAGACGGGTGACCACGAGCGTCAAGCTTAGTTGCGCGGGATGCCGCGCACCTCTCGAACGGGGACGATGACGCCTCGGGCGCGATCAGCGGGTCTTCGAGAACTCCGAGACGCTCACCATCGAGAACGCCGAGCACTGGCGGATGTCGCAGATCGAGCACTCGGTGCCCTTGCGGTAGTGCTCGTGCGCCTCGCGTGCGTGACCGCACTCGCATTGATCCGACGACAGCTCAGGCTGCTTTCGTGCGATCCCCATATCGCGCCTCCTTCGGCGATTGCTTCTTCGCGATCGCTCCACGCGGGGAGCCTCACTGAATGACATTGCGCTCGGTGTGGAGGACGTGGTCGCATCCGCGGAAATCCGCGGTTTGTCCGCCGAACAGTGGACACAATAGCGCCGATTCCTGAATACGTCCTCCGAAGAGGGGACACGAAATCGTCTCAGTTAACGAGACCCGGGGACCGTGTTCACACAGGGGTAACACGGCGCGCGCACGCTCGAAGGACAGATCGGAACACCAACAGACATCTCACTCACTCCCCAGGAAGAGGCAGTCCACGTGGTCACTCCCCCGCTCGAACCCCGCATCTCGATCATCGTCCCCGCGAGAAACGAGGCCAAGAACCTCGAGATCGTCCTCCCCCTGCTCCCCGACGTGCACGAGATCATCGTCGTCGACGGGCACTCCGTGGACGGCACCCCCGAGGTCGCCCGACGGGTTCGCCCCTCGGTCGACGTGATCACCCAGACGCGCAAGGGCAAGGGGAACGCGCTCGTGTGCGGCTTCGAGCGCGCCACGGGCGACATCATCGTGATGTTCGACGCCGACGGCTCCGCCGACGCCGAAGAGATCCCGCGCTTCATCGATGCGCTCGTCCAGGGCGCCGACGTCGCCAAGGGCAGCCGGTTCGTCACGGGCGGCTCCAGCGAGGACATCACGTTCCACCGGCAGCTGGGGAACAAGGGCCTCAACGTGCTCACCAACGTCCTGCTGGGAACGCGGTACTCCGACCTCTGCTACGGCTACAACGCGTTCTGGAGCCGCATCCTCCCGGCCCTGGACCTGCCGCCCGCCGACATCGACGGCGCCGACGGGGAGATGATGTGGGGCGACGGGTTCGAGATCGAGACGCTCCTCAACTGCCGGTTCGCCGAGAACCGCCTCGCGGTGGTCGAGGTTCCGAGCGTCGAGCTGCTGCGCATCCACGGCGAGAGCAACCTCAACGCGGTGACCGACGGCCTGCGGGTGCTGCGCACCGTGCTCGACGAACGTCGCAAGCGCTGGGGTCGCCGTCGCTCCCCCGTCCTCGTGGACGCGCCGCTGCGGCATCCCGAGCTCATCGAGCAGCCCGCGCCGACGGCGGGATAGCGCATGTCGGTCAGTGTCGTCATCTGCGCGTACACGCTCGACCGCTGGGATCAGCTCGTCCTCGCCATGGCCTCGGTGGCCCATCAGGGTCCCGAGCACGAGACGATCCTCATCGTCGACCACAACGACGAGCTGCTCGAGCGGGCCGTCGAACGGTGGCCCGAGGCGATCGTCCTCGCCAACGCCGGGCGCCGCGGCCTCTCCGCCGGACGCAACACGGCGCTCGACGTCGCGACCGGCGACGTCGTCGCCTTCCTCGACGACGACGCCGTCGCCGAGCCCGGGTGGCTCGAGACGCTCGCCGCTCCGTTCTGGGATCCCGCGGTGGTCGCCGTCGGCGGCAGCGCCGTGCCGATCTGGCCCGGCGACGCACCCGCCGCCCTCCCGGACGAGCTGCTGTGGATCGTCGGGTGCAGCTACCGCGGCCTGCCGCTCGAGCCCCTGCCGGTGCGCAACGTCATGGGCTGCTCGATGGCATTCCGCCGCGAGCCGCTCCGGGCGATCGGCGGGTTCAATCCCGAGACGGGTCGCGTGGGGAAGCTGCCGA
Source organism: Planococcus sp. APC 4015 (assembly GCA_030407505.1). Lineage (GTDB taxonomy): Bacteria > Actinomycetota > Actinomycetes > Actinomycetales > Microbacteriaceae > Microbacterium. The sequence goes on along the minus strand of JASDDH010000038.1, from coordinate 20,459 downwards.
TCGGCTGCGAGGAGACAGAGGCGTGCATCCTCCTCCGCCAGCAGGATCCCTCGCGGGTGATCCTCTACATGCCCACGGCCACCGTGCGCCATCACGTCAGCCCCGACCGGGTCACGATGGGATACGTCGCGCGTCGCAGCTGGTGCGAGGGGCTGTCGAAGGCGGGGATCGCGCGCACGGTGGGCAGACAGGACGCACTGTCCGCCGAGTCCGCCTACGCCACCCGGGTGCTCCCCGCGGCGGTGTGGCGCGAGATGCGTCGCGGACGTCACGGCATCGTGCCGGCGACGGCCATCGTGATTTCGCTCGCCCTCGCCGGTGCGGGCTACCTGCGTGGCATGTTCGCGACGGTTCAGTCCGGTGCCGCTCGGGGCGCCATGTCGGCGCGGGTGACCACGTGACCGGCGCCGTGCGCGAGGTGCATCGCAGCACGGCGACCCCGACGGTGCGCGCCCGCGTCACACGCGACTCGCTCTGGCTCTCGTCCGCGTACGCGGTGACGACGGGCTCGGGATTCGTGTTCTGGCTGCTCGCGGCCCTGTGGATCCCTCAGGCGCAGCTCGGGGTGGAGGCATCGGTCCTCTCGGTCGTGATGGCCGCCGCGGCCCTCGCCTCCAACGGCCCCGGCAGCGCCCTGGTCGTGATGCTGCCCCTCGGCGGGCGCGCCGCGCGGGCGGCGCTGCTGCGGGCGCTCCTGGTGTCGGCCGGTCTCGCCCTGTTCTTCGGAGCCGCGGCGGGAGTGCTCGCCGTGCTCTTCCTGCCGATCGGCATGGATCTCATCGAGGGCGTCGCGGTGATCGCCGGATGCACCGTCGTGTGGGCGCTGTTCAACACGCAGACGATGGCCCTCGCCGGCGCCTCGGACGCCCGCGGCACGCTGCTCGTGAACGGCTCCGCCAACATCCTCAAGCTCGCCCTGCTGTTCGCGCTCATCATCCCGATCGACGGGATGCCGCACCCGCTCGTCACCGCGACGATGCTGCCCGCCGCAGGCGCGGTCGTGCTGAGCCTCTTCGTGCTGATCCCCCGCGCGCTGCGCCGGGAGGATGCACGGGCCGGCTCCGACGCCCCGTGGGATCCCGCGCTCGCGCGGACGTTCCGGGTCTTCACCGCGCAGAACGGCGTGGCCGTGGGAGTCGTGCTCGGTGCCGGCCTCTCGCTCCCGTTCCTCGTAACGGCCCTGTCGACACCCGCCGAGGGCGCGATCTTCGCGATCGCCTTCCCCTTCAGCGTCGCCCTCGACCTCGTCGGAGTCGCCGTCGCGACGGCGCTCGCCCGGAGCGCGTCGGTCGACTACTCCGCCAGCGCCGTGCTCGCCAAGGGTTACGTCACGCGCATCGTCCTCATCGTCGCGGTCCTCGGGCTCGCGGCCGCGCTCGCGACTCCCCTCATGTTCCTCGTGCTCGGTCGGGGCTACCCGCCGCTGTACGGCATGGCCGTCGTCGCCTGCCTGGCGTTCGCCAGCGTCATCCGGCCCGGGTACGACATCTGGTCGGCGCTCATGCGCGCCCGTCACCGCGTGCGTCCGGTGCTGTGGAGCAACGCGCTGTACGTCGCGATCCTCTTCGCCCTGGTGTTCGCGCTGGTGCCCCGCGTCGGCGCCCTCGGAGCCGCGCTCGCCGTCGGCGTCGCCGCCGTCGCCCTCGCCGTCATCGGAATCACGGGGTTGCGCCGCGCCCCCCTCCCGACCGCCCTGGCCGTTCCCGAGAAAGAGGTGCTCGCATGACGACGCTCACTCTGCCGATCGCGATGCCGCTGCACGGCGACGTCGACCGCGACGAGGCCACGTGGGTCGGGCTGATCGAGGCATCCGACCTCGCAGCCTCGCCCGATCGCATCGTGCTGGAATCCGGCGAGCTCTTCGACCGGGCACGTCTGCTCGTGCGAGACAGCGGATCGGTGCGCGGCTACGTGAGCGTGCCCGTCTCCCCCGCCGGCGAGCTCGACGCCGACGCGGTCGCTGAGTCCGTCGCCGCGCTGCCGGCCGTGCCGGCCGCCGCACGCCCCGCCCCGCAGCCCATCACGGTCGTCGTGTGCACCCGCGACCGCGGTGCGCTGCTGCGCGAGTCGCTGACGGCGATCCGCGAGCTCGATCACCCCTTCGTCGAGGTGGTCGTGGTCGACAACGCGCCGTCCACCTCCGAGACGGCCGACCTGCTCGCCGACGAGTTCCCGGGCTTCCGCTACGTGCGAGAGGATGCCGCCGGACTGTCGCACGCGCGCAACGCGGGCCTGCGCGCCGCGTCGTCGTCGATCGTCGCGTTCACCGACGACGACGTGATCGTCGATCCCCAGTGGCTGTGGGCGGTCTCGGCGGGCTTCGCGCGCGCCGATGACGTCGCCTGCGTCACCGGCGTGGTTCCGAGCGGCGAGTTGCGCAACGACGTGCAGGCGTACTTCGACGCCCGCGTCAGCTGGTCCAAGCTCACGACCGCGCGCGTCTTCCGGCTCAGCGAGCCTCCCGTCGACCTGCCGATGTTCCCGTTCTGCGTCGGCGAGTTCGGCACCGGAGCGAACTTCGCGGTGCGTCGCGACCACATGCTCGGCCTGGGCGGATTCGACACCGCCCTGGGTGCGGGCACCCGCACGAAGGGCGGCGAGGACCTCGACATGTTCCTGCGGGTGCTCTACGACGGCAAGTCGATCGTCGTGGATCCGAACGCCGTCGTGTGGCATCGGCACCGCGACGACCTGGACGCCCTCAAGGCCCAGGCTGTCGGCTACGGCCGCGGCTTCGGCGCATGGGCGACGGTGGTGGCGCTGGATCCGGCGATGCTGGGGGCGGCGATCCTGCGCTCGCCGCGGGCTGTCGCACGCCTGCTGAACAAGCCGATGAGTACGGTCGACGACGCGGCCACCACCTCGCCCGTGCTGTCGGAGATGGCGACCGGGGTCGGACGGCTCGAGCTGCGCAGCATCCTCGAAGGGCCATCGAGCTATCTCGCCGAACGGCGGGCGCAGCGCGCGGCGGGCACACTCGGCGGACCGCCGTCGCGGGGTCCGCGCGTCGAGCGCACCGGCTGGGCGCTGCTCGCGACAGCCGCAGGGGTCTTCGGGCTGCTGGCCGCACTGCCCCTGCCGCCCGGCGTCTCGTTCGCGTTCCTCGGCGTGTTCATCCTCGTCGGGCCCGGATCGCTTCTTCGGGCCTGGGTCCCGCTTCCGCCGCATTTCGCGCCCATCGTGATCCCCGCGATCGGCATCTCGGCGACGATCCTGCTGACCACCGCCACCGTCAATCTGCAGTGGTGGACTCCGACGCTGTGGCTTCTCGCCATCGCCGGCGCGACGTGCGCCGGCGCCGTGGCGTCGTTCGCCGCGAGGAGGACCGCATGACCGTCGCGATCGCTCCGCCGCGCGCTTCCGAGACGCAGGCCGATGCATCCCGCCCGACGGCGACCTGGCGGCCGACGGCGATCCTGCTCGCCGTCGCGATCATCGCGTGGGCGATCGCCCTGCCGACGCTGCGCGACGCGTCGTGGAACCTGTTCGGGCTCATTCCGGCGGCCAGCCCGCTGTTCCCGGTGTCCATCGTGCTCGTCTCGATCGCCTTCTGCGTCGCGATCGCACGCGGAGCGACACGGACCGCGGCGGTGTCGCTGATCGCGACGGTCCTCATGATGCGCCTCCCCACCGCGCTGTCGACCGATGCGCCGCTGTACTCGTGGACCTACAAGCACTTCGGCCCGATCGACTACATCCAGCGTTTCGGCGGCGTCGACGTCACCGCCGACATCTACCACAACTGGCCGGGCGCCTTCTCGCTCATCGCCTGGATGAACACGATCACCGGTTCCGAGACGATCGTCATCGCGCAGTGGTTCACCGTCGGATCCCAGCTCGCCGTCACCGCGGCGGTCTACTACCTGGCTCGCACCTACGGCTTCGGCGCGGCCACCGCGCTCGTGGCCGCCTTCGGAGCGCACGTGGCGAACTGGGTCGGGCAGGACTACCTCTCGCCCCAGGCGATCGGCTTCGCCCTCGGCATCGTCGTGATCGCCCTCGTGCTCGCCTCGCGGCGCACGAGAGCGACGTCGTGGGTGGCGGTCGTGATCTTCACGGCGATCACCGTCACGCACCAGCTGACGCCGTACTGGCTGCTCGCCGCGATCCTGCTGCTCACCGTGCTCGGACGCGTGCGGCCGAAGTACATCGTCGGGGTCTTCGCGGTGATCGCGATCGGGTACCTGCTCCTCCACCTCGATGTCGTGAGCCAGTTCGGGCGGTTGATCAACCTCGATCTGCTCGACAACATCCTCACTCCGTCGGTGCGGAACGAGGCACTCGGTCATCCGAGCGCAGGCCAGGTCGTCAACTCCTGGGTCGCGCGAAGCATCACGGCGGTCGTCTGGGTCTCGGCGGCGGCGGTCGTCGCCATCCGGCTGCTCCGGCGCCGCGGCGAATGGCGCAGCATCCTGGTCCCTGCAGTCGTCGCCTTCTCACCCGCGCTCATCCTGCTCGGGCAGGGGTACGGCGGCGAGGCGATGTTCCGCGTCTTCCTGTATTCGATCCCCGGCTGCATGCTGATCCTCGCCCCCGTGGTGACGCGGATGCTGCGCGGCGAGGTCTCCCGTGGGGCGCTCGCGGCACGGCTCACCGCGACCGGAGTGCTCACGCTCGTCGCACTCGCCTCGATCCAGACCTCCTACGGCGGGTGGTTCGCGAACCGCGTCACCCCCGAGTCGGTGCGCCTGACCACCCAGGTGCTGACCGAGGAGGACCCCTCGACCCTGACCATCGGCGTCGCACCCGGCGCCCCCGGGCGGATCGTGGCGGAGTACGTCGACTTCGTGCGCGCCAACGAACTGTTCGACAGCGGCATCGACATGTGGCTCACCTCCTGGCCCGGCTGGGAGGAGGAGGAGTTCGCCGATCCGCGGCGGGTGGAGCGCCTCACCGAGAGCCTGCTGTGGGAGCAGCGCCCTGCACTCGTGGTGATCACCGAGCAGATGCGCTACTACAGCACGTACTACGGAACGCTCCCCGAAGGCGCTCTCGACCGCTTCCAGAGGATCCTGTCGGACGACCCGCGCTGGGTGCAGATCTACGAGTCCGACGAGACGATCGTCTACCGCCTCGACCTCTCGACGGCGCGGGACTGACCGTGGCGGAGACCGACACCGTGGTGCGCACGAAGGCGGATGCCGGCGGCAGGCTCGCCGGCGCGGTGGTGACCACCTACGCCGCGCGCTTCGCCGCGATGATCGCGTACGTCGTGCTGCTCCCGGTGGTCGTCGCGGCGTTCGGCGTCGAAGCGTACGGCCTGTACATGCTCACGGTCGCCGTGGGGTCGCTCTTCCAGCAGGACCTCGGCATCGGCGGTGCGACTACCCGCTTCATCGGCGTGGCCGCGCCGTCGAACGACGTCGCACGGATGCGGGAGGTCGCCTCGGCGAGCAACGTCTTCTTCCTCGCGGCGGCGGTGGTGATGTCGACGGCGACGGGACTGGTCTTCGCCCTGACGGTGCCGCACGCGCAGTTCGGCGACGACCTGGTCCCGACCGCCTGGGCGCTCGCGCTCCTCGGCGTCGCGAACGTGTTCATCCTGCTCGTCTTCTCCTCCAACCGGCAGGTGCTGGCCGGTGTCGGACGACTGTCGGAGGTGAACCACCTGCTCATCGGGCTGGCGGTGTTCCGGATCGTCATGACCCTCGTGGTCTGCTGGGCGGGCGTCGGCATCGTGGCCGTCGCGCTCGTCGACGTGGTGGGCATCCTCGGCTTCGGCATCGTCACGTACGTGCTCCGACGGGTTCGTGCCCCCGAGGTCACCGCCCGGCCGCGCGACTTCCGCTGGAGCGTGTTCCGGGAGCTCTTCGGCGTCTCCTCGCAGCTGATGGTGATAGGCCTCGCGGGTGTCGTGATCATGCAGGTCGGCGGCATCCTGACAGCGCTCCTGCTTCCGATCGCCTTCACCGCGCTCTACGCCGCGGGCCAGCGGGTCTACCTCCTGGTAAAAGAGGTGACGGGCTCGCTCGCCGTGGCCCTGCTGCCGACGGCATCAATGCGGCAGGGCGGTGCTGCGGGCGCTTCGATCGGCGAGCTGTACCTGCGGGGCACCGCCTACGCCAACATGCTGATGACGATCGTCCTCGTCCCCGTCGTGGTCTTCATGCCCGAGATCATGCGGGTGTGGCTCGGGCCCACCGGTGCCGGGGCGACCATCGTGGCGCAGATCCTGGTGCTGTCGATGTTCGCGAACAACAACCACCTGCTCGCGGTGCCGATCCTCACCGCGCAGGGCTCAGTCCGCGCCTATGCGGTGCTGCACACCGTCTGGGCGGTGACGGGGACCGCGCTCGCGATCGTCCTCGGCGAGCCGCTCGGGCTCACCGGCATCGCGCTGGGCCTGACGATCCCCATCCTCGTCCTCGAGCCGTTCTACGTCGGCATCGCGCTGCGCCGTCTCGGTCTCACCGCCCGCGAGTTCGCCGTGCGGTGCCTGCTGCTGCCGTTCGGGCTCGTCGCCCCGCCGGCCGCCCTCCTGTACGTGTCGAGTCTGCTCGACCCGCCCCTGGCGCTGCTCCCCGTGATCGCCGCGGTCTGGGCGATCACGGCCGCGACGCTCTACTTCTTCTTCGCCCTCGATCAGTCGACACGTTCGTCGCTGACGTCCGCCGTCTCCCGCCCGTTCCGCGGCGGCCGCCCCGTGGAGGATGCTTCGTGACCCTGCCCATCGAGAACGATCTCCCCCGCGCCTCCCAGAGCGATGACGCGATCACGGAACTCCAGCGTCGGTCCTTCCACGCGCTGTCGCGGCTGCACCACGGCGTGCACAGGCTCGTCCTCACCGACTTCCCCGACTACGCGAACATCGGCGACTCCGCGATCGCGCTCGGCCAGCGGGAGTACTGGCGGCAGTCCGGCATCGTCGTCGAGGCGACCTACTCGTGGCGCACGATCGCCCCGCGGGTGTACGAGTCGTCCGTGCCGGTCGCCATCCAAGGCGGCGGGAACTTCGGCGGCCTCTACCCGCAGCACGGCGAGCATCGCTATCGACTCGCCGAGCGGCTGCGCTCCGACACCGAGCTCATCCAGGAGCCGCAGTCGGTTCATTTCGCGACGGATGCCGATCGCGCCGAGTTCGCCGAGCGCATGGCGACGCGCCGCCGTCTGCGCATGGCCGTGCGCGACCACGCATCGCTCGAGGCCGTCGGCGGCCTCGTCGAGGACGTCATGCTCGCCCCCGACAGCGTGCACATGCTCGGCCGCATCGAGTCGGTGCCGCCGTCGGTGCCGGTCGTCCATCTGCTGCGGCGCGACGCCGAGAGCGCAGCTCCCGGCCATCGGGCGGATGCCGTCGACTGGCCCGACATGACGTTCGCCGACCGTCTGCGCACACGAGTGAGCCGCACCGTCTTCGAGGGTGCGGTGACCCGCACCATGAACCGCTCCACCGAGAGGTGGTTCGCCGACGCCTCCCAGCGGCTCGCGACCGGCGTCGCCCTGCTGGCACCCGGCGAGACGATCGTGACCGATCGCCTGCACGCCATGCTGATCGCGTTGCAGATGGGGCGCCGCGTCATCGCGATCGACAACGCGAACGGGAAGCTGACCAGCTACGCGGCGACATGGCTGGACGATCTCGATCTGCCGCTCGCCTTCGCCGCGGATGTGGCAGCGGCAGCGGAGATGGTGTAGCGCCATGGTCATCGCACGCGAGCCACGACCCTCCGTCGCCGAGCCGCCGAGCCGGCAAGCGCACGGAATGGTCGGACCGGCGGAGTCCGGTCGGCTCCACGGCCGGGATCTGCTCTCCGCGGGGGCTCGGATCAGTGTCGAGCTCGCGCCGCTGATCGTTCCGGAGCGGGCGACCGTCGTGCGCGCCGTGCGCGAGCTCATCGGCAGCGGTGCCGCGGCGCGTGCGGGCCGCACCATCCACGGCGCGCACTGGAACTACGACCCTGAGTTCCTCGACGCCCAGGCCGAGCGCATGGTGCGTCCGCTGCCGGTCGAGCGCACCGGCGACGCCGGCCTCCCGCGGCTCCGCGAGGCCGCTCCCGCCGACCTTCCCTTCGTCGTCTTCCTCGGAGAGGATCGCGCCTCGCTGTGCATCGACCACCGACTGGGAGACGGGTTCCTCAGCGTGATGCTCACCGCCGGAGCTCTCGCCGGGCGCGGGGTTCCGTCGGTGTTCGCGACCGCCGACGACCGGGATCCGCTGCCCGCCGCGCTGTCGGCCACGTACGCGCGACGCCTCGATCGGATCGGCGCCCTCCTGCGCGATCGCTGGAGCGACCGCCGCCCGTCCTACGCCGGGCCGGTGGTGGATGCCGGGGGCGGGCGTCTGGACCTGGTCACGGGAACCATGGACTCGACGACATTCCGCGCCCTCGCGGACTGGAGCAAGGGTCGGGTGCCTCCGACGCTCGCGATGATGTTCGCCTTCCGTGCGGCGCTGCAGCGCTCCGGCATCCCGGTGATGGACACCGGCGCCATCCTGGTCGACCTGCGCAGATACCTGCCCAGCGGAAGGTCGACACTGGCCAACTTCGTCGTCGGGCATCCGGTCGTCGTCGACGGCGGGATCGATGCCGCCGGCGCGCGTTTCCAGCAGGATCTGCACGTCGGCCGTCCGCTCGCCGCCCTGACCTCCGGTCTCATCACGCGCGGCTGGCATCGCGGGACGCCTCGGACGGTACCTGCTGCCGCGAGTCCGATCGTCAGCGACATGGGGTTCCTCCGCGCGCTCGAGCCGCTCCCGTGGGCATCCGACGACCCCGTCGTGCGCGTGTCCGTGGATCCGGCGGCGCGCAACGGGATCACCGCGCTCACCGCCGTACTCCGCCGACGCCTCAACATCTCGGTGAGCTTCGACGGTTCGCTGTGGGAACGGGATGCCATCGCCGCAGCCTGCGACCTTCTCCGCCATGACCCGAAAGGCCTGCTGCCATGACCGCGACCGCACCGACACCCGTGACCGATCCCGGGGCGCTCTTCACGGCCCCGAAGCGGCGCCGACGGCGTCGCAGGTGGCTCGCGCTGGGCATCCCCGCGGGCATCCTCGTGATCGTGCTCGTGCTGGCCGGGGTGTGGTGGTTCACCGGCTTCTCCTTCCCGGGGACGCAGTACGGCGACGACGGAGTGCTCTTCGAGGACTTCGACGGCGAGGCGGGCGCCCGACCAGACCCGAGCGTCTGGAGCATCCAGACCGGTGCAGGCGGGTGGGGCAACAACGAGCTGCAGGAGTACACGGAAGACGCCGTCGCGCTCGACGGCGCGGGCAATCTGGTCATCACCGCGACCGTGCCCGCAGACGGCAGCGCACCGACATCCGGGCGCATCACGACGCACGGGAACTGGTCCTTCACCTACGGCCGGCTCTCCGCGCGCGTCAAGCTGCCCGAGGGCCAGGGCCTGCTCCCCGCCTTCTGGCTGCTCGGCGACAACGTCGACCGGGTGGGGTGGCCCGCCGCCGGAGAGATCGACATCATCGAGACGCCCAACACGACCAGCCGCAGCGCGCACCACATCCACGGCCCCAACAACTTCTTCGACAACTGGTCGCTCAACGAGTCGGTCGACCTGCCCGTCCCCCTCGCCGACGACTTCCACGTCTTCACCGTCGAGAAGCAGCCGGGGCGCGTGATCCTGGCGATCGACGATCAGATCGTCATGGACGTCGAGGAATGGGACGTCCCGGTACCCGGGAAGTGGGTGTTCGACGATCCCACGCACGCCCTGTTCAGCCTGGCGGTCGGCGGCAACTGGCCAGGCGACCCCGATGCCACCACACCCGAGGTCAACGAGATGGTGATCGACTGGATGCTGTTCACCCCCGCCGACCAGCTCGACGACGCGCCCATCGGGTCGGTTCCCGGCGCCTCGGGGACCCAGCCGTGAGCGACAACACGATGGCGGAGGGGGTGGGTCTCGGAGCGCTCGTGCGCAGTGTCGCCCAGGACCTCTCGTGGGGCTGGAAGTCGTTCGTCACGAACAGCGTCGCCGGATCGCCGCTGTGCCCGCGGGCACTCCGGTACGCGATCCTGCGCGTGCGGGGCTTCGACGTGCGCACACCCAAGGTGCAGTCGCGCTGCACCTTCACGGGCGGTCGCGACATCCGCATCGGCGCGCGCACGTCGGTCAACGTCTCGTGCTACTTCGAGGCCGTCGCCCCCATCCGGATCGGCGAGGACTGCCACATCGCGATGTTCGTCACCATCGTCACGAGTTCGCACGACGTGGGACCCGCGGGGGTGATCCACCGGCGCACGAGCGCGCCGGTGACGATCGGCGACCGGGTGTGGCTCGGCGTGCGCGTGACGGTGCTTCCGGGCGTCACGATCGGCGACGACGTCGTCGTGGCGGCGGGGGCGGTCGTGACCCGTGACCTACCCGCGGGAGCGGTGTACGGCGGCGTGCCGGCGCGGCTCATCCGCACCCTCGACGAGTCGCCGTCCGCGAGGCGGCTCGCGGGCGCTGAGGTGGGCTGAGCCGCTTTTACGCGAGGAATGCGGGCGGTCCCCCGGCGGCACACGCTTCACCTGAGCTGAGCAAGCACCGCCTCGGTGAGCCCTGCTGCGTTGCTCACGTCGAAGTCTGACCGTGTCTCGTCGCGGTAGCGGACGAGAAGTCGGTTGGGTCCGGAGACCGCCACGATCGTGAAGTCGTTGTCGAAGCTCTGGCTCGCGATGAACCATGCACTGTCCGCACCGTCGATGTCGATCGGAGTGCCGTCGCGCACCTCGTCGGCGGTGGGCGTCCCGACACCCGGCTGTGCGAACGTCTCGACCATGAGCAGGGCCGTACCCGTGCCGTTCCATGGGCACCACTGGTTGAGACCCGCTGACACGATCGCATCCCATTCCGCGCCCTCGGGAATCGCGTCGCCGGGGTAGACGGGGTCCAGCGGTCCACCTGTGACCGACTCCACGGCGACGGTGAGCACGCCGCAGTCCGGAAGAGTCCACCAGGTGGATTCGCGCGGGACGCCGACCGCGGTCGCTCCGACGAGATTCGGGGCGATCTGTTCGTAGGTCCTGGTCGCCATCGCCTCCGCGTCGATGCGGTGCTGCTCCCCGAGGTCCATCGACGTCGGAGGGCGCACCGCCGTCGCAACCCAGAACTCCCCGATCTGCCGGCCCATGTCGCAATACCGAGTCAGGAAGCAACGCGGAGATTCGAAGTCCTCGCGCACGCTCTGAGCTATCGAATCGATCGGGTACACGCCCACTTCGATACGCGAGTCGGCGTTCGGCGATGACCAGCCGCAGCGGAGCGCGCCGAGGAGCGATGCCGAGGCCGACAGATCGGAGTATCCGCTGAACGCGGACCCTCCGGGCGCCGCCGCAACGGCATCCGGGCCGAGGATGTCCATCGCAGCATCTGCGCTGAGCAGCGCTGTGCAATCACCACCGAGTACGATCGCCGGCTCCACCGGCTCCTCCGTCGGGGTGGGAGTCGGAGTCGGTGTCGGGCTCGCCGTCGGGGTCGCGCTGACCATGGGCGTCGGCGAGTCGACCGGCGGCAGCTCGGCGCTGCCGAACAGCGCCCCCGCGGCTATCGCACCCCCGGCGAGGCCTCCGACGAGAACCAGGGCGATGGATGCCGCGATCAGCTGCATCCGGTGCGCGCCCACGGGCTTGATGCGGTGCACGCCCGCCAGCACCCTCTCGCGCATCGCGTCATGCTCACGCGGGGTGAGTTCGTCGTTCATGCCCATGACGTCTCCAAAGCTGTGATCTCGTCGCGGAGCTTCGCCTTCGCTCGTGCGAGCCGGGACTTCACGGTCCCGAGCGGGATGCCCAGCGCCTCGGCTGCATCCCGATCGGGGTAGCCCTCGAGCACGGTCAGCACGAGCACGCTCTGCTCGCGGGGGTGCAGCCGCTTCAGGGCTGCGAGCACGCCGCTCTCGTCATGCAGCACGGCGTCGGCGTGCTCGGGCACGGGGGCGCGGTCGATGAGCGCCCGATACCGCCGCCCCGACCGCTCGAGGTTGCGGGCGCTGTGAGCGACCGTGTTGAGCAGCCACGGGAGCGGCGACCCGTCGACGAGGCGCACCGACTCGCGCTTGCGCCACAGCTCGAAGAAGGCGATCGTGACGGCGTCCTTCGCGTCCTCACGCGACGACAGCAGTCGCACGGCGTGACGGAAGAGCCGCGGCTCGTGCCGGTCGAACAGTCCTGCGAGGGCCGACTCGTCGCCCGCCCTCACACGGCTCCACAGGGCCGGGTCGTCTTCGCTCATACCCGGTAGTGTCCGTCAGCGATCGAAAGGTTCCCGATTCGCCGAACTTCTCCGTTCACGCGCGCCGGCGACCCGCGTGCAGCACGGTTCGAACGACGAGTCCCGCCACGAGGGCCCAGAACGCGGCGCTGATCCCGAGGATCGCGACGCCGGATGCCGCCACGAGGAACGTGACGACCGCCGGCATCCGCTCACCGGGGTCGTCGATGGCCTGCTGCACCGCCGAGCCGAACGCGGCGAGCAGGGCCAGCCCCGCGACAGTGGGGATCACGCCTTCGGGCGCGAGCACGACGAGCGCCACGAATGCCGCCGAGAGACCGCAGAGCACGAGGTTCGAGACGCCCGATGAGAAGGCGGCGATCCATCGTCGCGTCGCGTCGGGCTCGGCTTCAGGCGCCGCCGACAGCGCCGCGCTGATGGCGGCGAGGTTGATCACATGCCCGCCCGCGGGTGCGGCGAGCGCCGAGCCGAGCCCGGTCACAAGCATCGCCGGTCGCCACGGCACCTCGTAGCCGTAGCTGCGCATGATGGCGACCCCGGGCACGTTCTGCGACGCCATCGTCACGAGGAAAAGCGGAAGAGCCACCCCGACCAGCGCACCCGCCGTGAAGGTGGGAGCGGTCAGTTCGATGCGCGGGAGGAGCAGCGCCGGGTCGAGCTCGGCGCCTGTCGACACGATGTGGACGGCGACCACGACGGATGCCGCGACGAACGCGAGCGGCACGGCCCACCGCGGCGCGAGCCGCGCGAACACGAGCCAGGTCACGATGACGGGGACGACGCCCCACGGGTTCGCGACGAGGCCGCCGACCGGTGCGAGGCACAGCGGGAGCAGCACTCCGGCGAGCATCGCCTGCGCGATCGACGGCGGGATGCGGGCGATGAGTCGACCCAGGTACGGCCAGGCTCCGGTGAGCACGATGAGCGCGGCGACGATGAGGAAGGCGCCGACCGCGGCCGGCCACCCGCCCTCGATCGCGCCGGTCGCCGCGAGCAGCGCGGCACCGGGCGTCGACCAGGCGACGGTGATCGGCATGCGGTAGCGCCATGCCAGCAGCATCGCGGCGAGGCCCATCGTGAGGCAGAGGGCGAGCAGACCGCTCGCCGCCTGGGCCGGTGTCGCTCCCACCGCGTCGAGCCCGGTCAGCACGACCGCGAACGAACTCGTGACGCCCACCAGTGCGGTGACGATGCCCGCGATGATCGGGCGGGACATCGAGGGCGGCTGGGTCACCCCGCCGAGTCTAGGACGGCGGAGGCTCCGTCTCAGGCGGTGATGACCTGTGCCGTGCCGAGCGCGGCATCCGGACCCATCTCGTCGGCGAGGCGCTTGGCCTCTTCGATGAGAGTGGCGACGATCTCGGCTTCGGGCACGGTCTTGATGACCTGGCCCTTCACGAAGATCTGGCCCTTGCCGTTGCCAGAAGCGACGCCGAGATCAGCATCGCGCGCTTCGCCGGGTCCGTTGACCACGCAGCCCATGACGGCGACGCGCAGCGGCACCGTCATGTCCTTGAGTCCCTCGGTCACGTCGTCGGCGAGCGTGTAGACGTCGACCTGTGCGCGGCCGCACGAGGGGCACGAGACGATCTCGAGCTTGCGCTCGCGCAGATTGAGCGACTGCAGGATCTGGTGGCCGACCTTGACCTCTTCTGCCGGCGGCGCCGAGAGCGAGACGCGGATCGTGTCTCCGATGCCCTCGCCGAGCAGGATGCCGAACGCCGTGGCGCTCTTGATCGTGCCCTGGAACGCGGGGCCGGCTTCGGTCACGCCGAGGTGCAGCGGCCAGTCGCCCATCTCGGCGAGCAGGCGGTAGGCCTTGACCATGACGACGGGGTCGTTGTGCTTGACCGAGATCTTGAAGTCGTGGAAGTCGTGCTCCTCGAACAGCGAGGCCTCCCAGCGCGCGCTCTCGGCGAGCGCCTCGGGAGTGGCCTTGCCGTACTTCTCGAGCAGACGCGGGTCGAGCGAGCCGGCGTTGACGCCGATGCGCAGCGACACACCGGCGGCCTTCGCCGCGGCGGCGATCGAGCCGACCTGGTCGTCGAACTTGCGGATGTTGCCGGGGTTCACGCGCACGGCCGCGCATCCCGCGTCGATCGCCTGGAAGACGTACTTCGGCTGGAAGTGGATGTCGGCGATGACCGGGATCTGGCTCTTCTTCGCGATGATGTGCAGCACATCGGCGTCGTCCTGGGACGGCACGGCGACGCGCACGATCTCGCAACCCGAGGCGGTCAGCTCGGCGATCTGCTGGAGCGTCGCATTGATGTTGGTGGTCGGCGTCGTGCACATCGACTGGACGCTGATGGGCGCATCGCCGCCGACGAGCACTTTGCCGACCTTGATCTGACGGCTCTTGCGGCGAGGGGCGAGAACGTCAGGCACGCGAGGCATACCGAGATTGACTGCTGGCACGCGCCCAGCCTACGCGCTGAGCGGTGCCGTCGGGCGCGGCAGCCGTGCCCTCCCAGGCCACTCCGAGCGGGCCGCCGTCCCTCTCCCACCGTCACCGCGTCGCGTGCCCCGTGCTAGCCTGACGCCATGCTCGCGAACCCCACCTGGTGGCCCGCCTCCTAGGCGGTGTGTTCGCACGATACACAGACCGCCCTCGGGGCGGTCTTTTTCGTAGGGCCGCCGCCCCCACGACGAAAGACCGACGATGACAGGGTCTCCTTCCCTCTCGATCCGAGAGATCGCCGCGCGCGGCATCCCGTTCGCCCTCATCGCCCGAGACGGCGAGACCGTCGAGGTGCTGACCGGCGAAGTGGTCGATGTCGAGCTTCTCGCCGACATCCCGCTGCTGGATGACACCGGCACCCCCCGCGAAGTCCTCGCCCTCGTCCCGTTCCGGCAGGTGCGCGAACGCGGCTTCGCCTGCCACGACGACGGCGCTCCGCTGCGCTGCCTCGTCGTCGACAGCCACACCGCGATCCCCCGCGGCGACGCGCTGACCGAGCTGCCGACCGAGCCGATCGCACTCGAGGACGCCGGCTTCGACATCGCCGACGACGAATACGCCGACATCGTGCGTCGCGTCATCGCCGACGAGATCGGCCGCGGCGAGGGCGCCAACTTCGTGATCCGCCGGGACTTCACCGCGGGTGTCCCGACGGATGCCGCGACCGCAGCCCTGACCTGGTTCCGCGCCCTGCTCGAACACGAGCGCGGGGCCTACTGGACGTTCGCGATCGTCACTCCCGGACACGTGGCGGTGGGCGCGAGCCCCGAGGCGCACGTCAGCGCGCAGGACGGGGTCGTGACGATGAACCCCATCTCGGGCACGTTCCGCCACCCCGCCGGCGGGGCGACCGCCGAGACCCTCGCCGAGTTCCTGCGGTCGACCAAGGAGACCGAAGAGCTCTTCATGGTCGTCGACGAGGAGCTCAAGATGATGAGCGCGGTGTGCTCCGACGGTGGCCGCATCACCGGGCCGCACCTCAAGGAGATGTCGCGACTCACCCACACCGAGTACGTGCTGCGGGGACGCAGCCGGCTCGACCCGCGCGACATCCTCCGCGAGACGATGTTCGCCCCGACGGTGACGGGCTCGCCCATGCAGAACGCCTGCACGGTCATCACCCGCCACGAGCGAACCCCACGCGGCTACTATTCGGGCGTCGCAGCGCTGTTCACGCCGCGTCCTTCGACGAGCTCAGCAGCCGGGGATGCAGGCGAGCCGTCGCACGACCTCGACGCGCCCATCCTCATCCGCACCGCCTACCTCGTCGACGGGCGTCTGCGCGTACCGGTGGGCGCGACGCTCGTGCGCCATTCCGATCCCGACGGCGAGGTCGGAGAGACGCACGGCAAGGCTGCCGGCGTGCTCGGAGCGATCGGCGCGATCCCCCGCGACAGGGTCGCCGAGTCCGCCGCGGTCGATGAAGACGAACCGGCCGCCGAGCCCCGCGTCCTCGCGGACGATCCCGACATCGCCGCGCTGCTCGGATCCCGCAACAGCAGGCTCGCGGCGTTCTGGCTCAACCCGCAGGCTTCCGGCGACGGACCGTTCGCCGGCCGTTCCGCCCTCGTCGTCGACGCCGAAGACCGCTTCACCACGATGCTCGCGCACCAGCTGCGCCATCTGGGTCTCGACACCCGGATCATCGCCTGGGGCGACGTCACCGACGAGCAGATCGACGCCGCCGAGCTGATCGTCTCGGGACCGGGACCCGGTGACCCCCGCGACCTCGAGAGCGCCCGCATGCGGCGCATGCGCGACGTGGTCGCCCGGCGCCGCGCCTCGGGCAGGCCGCTGCTGGCGGTGTGCCTCAGCCACCAGATCCTCGCCGACGCCCTGGGTATCGGACTCGCGCCGCTCGCGGCGCCTCATCAGGGCTTGCAGAAGACAGTGGACGTCTTCGGCCGGCCGGCGTCGATCGGCTTCTACAACACCTTCACGGCCCAGGTCGCGCCGGGCGTGAGCCGTGTCGGCGACGCCGACATCGCCGCCGACGACACCGGTGCGGTCTACGCGCTGCGCGGGCCCGGCTTCGCGTCGGTGCAGGGGCACCTCGAGTCGATCCTCTCCCGCGACGGGATGACCACGCTCGAGCGTCTCGTGTCGCAGGCGCTCGCTCCGGTCGTCGCCTGACCCGTGAGCGCGGCAGTCCCCGGCGAACGCTGCGTCGCGCAGCGGGGGCGCTCGCAGCAAGGTGGCGCGCCCGCGCGCTGTCGCCGCAGCAGCCGCGGTCGCGACCGCGCATCGCCTAGCGCGGGGCGATGCGCGCGGCGAGCAGCCTGCGCTCGGCCTCGTTCGCGGTGAGCTCCAGCGCACGGAGGTCGGCGGCGACGGCATCCGCATCGTGACCGAGACCGCGGAGCAGGTGACCGCGCACCGCATGCCAGAGGTGGTAGTCGCCGAGGGTCCCGGCGAGCGCGTCGACGTCGGCGAGCGCCGCGGCCGGCCCGTCCACCTCTGCCAGGGCGACCGCACGGTTGAGCCGCACGATCGGCGACGGGTCGAACCGCCCCAGCATGTCGTAGAGGGTCAGGATCTGAAGCCAGTCCGTGTCCGTGGCCGTCGGAGCATCGGCGTGACAGGCGGCGATCGCGGCGTGCAGCTGCCATCGACCGGGATGCCGTCGAAGCGCCGCCCGGTCGAGCGCACGCCTGCCGCGCTCGAGGAGGGCGGCATCCCATCTCGAGCGGTCCTGGTCGGACAGCAGCACGAGATCGCCGTCGGCGGATCGGGCGGATTCTCGCGCGCGGTGGAAGCACAGCAGTGCCACGAGCCCGTGCGCCTCGGCGTCGTCGGGCAGCGCCTCGGCGACGACGGACGCCAGCCACAGGGCGTCGTCGGCGAGATCGCGGTCGGCGTCGGCGCCGGCTCCGGCGATCAGATGCGCTTCGCCGTACATGACGGAGACGACCGTGAGCACCAGATCCAGACGCGGGGCACGATCGGCGTCATCGGGGATCGACAGCGGGATGCCCGACGAGCCGATCTTGCGCTTGGCCCGCACGATGCGCTGCGCGACGGCGGGCACCGTCGACAGGGTGGCGCGCGCGATCTGAGCGGTGGTCAGTCCGCACACCGCCCGCAGGGTCAGCGCGAGCTGCGCGTCCGGGGCCAGAGCCGGGTGGCAGCACCCGAACAGGAGGGGCAGCCGCTCGTCGGCGTCCCCCTCGCCCGGGGCCCGGACGGGCTCCGACGCGATCGCCGCGAGCTTGTCGCGGTAGGTGCGCTCCCGCCGGAGCCGATCCAGCGCGTCGTGCCGAGCGGCTTGCATGAGCCACGCACCCGGACGCGGGGGGATGCCGCGCTCGCGCCAGTGCACGAGTGCCGCCTCCACGGCGCCCGCCACGGCCTCCTCGGCGACGTCGAGGCTCCCGCTCCAGCGGGCGAGGGCGCCGACGAGCCGTCCCGACTCTTCGCGCACGACCCTCGCGAGGACGAGATCGGATGCCGCGACCCCGGCGGGATCGCGCGAAGCCGCGGCATCCGGTGGTGTCACTGCTCGAACTGGCTGTAGTCGGTCACGATCGGGCGGATCTCGACCGACGTGCCCTCGAGTTCGAGCATCGGCCACGTCTTCGCCATGGCCAGCGCTGCATCGAGGTCGGGGACGTCGATGACACTGAAGCCTCCGATGACCTCTCTGGCCTCCGAGAACGGGCCGTCGACGACGACGGGTCCGCCTGCGGCGTGCTTGAGGCTCGTCGCGGTGTCCGGGGGCATGAGCTCGGCCCCGGAGTCGTCGATCGCGGCGTCGTGCTCCTGGTACCACTGGAAGATGCGGCCGTACACCTCCCGCATGCGCTCCGCGGGCACCGCGGCGTCGAGTTCGGGGGTGGAGGTGAACATGATGACGTACTTCACGGTCGTTGTCCTTTCGTCACGGGAACCGTTTCATCCCCTCAGCGAACGGGCAAGACCGAATTCGACAGCCCGCCGGGATCTCCTAGAACAAGACGACCGGATTGAAGATGTCGGCCAGGATCAGCACGCCGCCCATCACGAGCAGCGCGACGAAGACCGCGAACGTGGCCGGCACGAGCCTCGTCGCATCGACGGGCTTCGGGGGCGGCCGGCGGAAGACCTTCGCCCAGGTGCGTTTGAGTCCGTCCCAGAGCGCGACCACGACGTGGCCGCCGTCCAGCGGCAGCAGCGGGATCAGGTTGAAAACGAAGAGGGCGATGTTGAGCGAGGCGAGCAGCCCGACGAATCCGGCGACGCGGTTGAGGACGGGGGCTTCGGATGCCGCGACCTCGCCCGACAGGCGTCCCGCGCCGACGATGCTCAGCGGACCGTTCGGGTCGCGCTCCTCACCCGTGACGAGCGAGACCCCGGTCTGCCACACCTTCACCGGGAGCTGCCACACGATGCCCGCGACCGCGCCGACGTTCTCGACGGCCGCCTGCGGTCCCGCCCACACCGGCTGGTGCACGAATTCGGCCGTCGGTCCGATGCCGGCGAAGCCCACCTGAACGAGCTCGGGCTGGCCCTCGGCGTCGGTGACCGGAATCCCCTGCGCATCCACCGCCTGCTGCGTCACGGCTGCGGGGGTGAGCCGCAGCGACTGCTCCGCGCCGTCGCGCTGCACGATGACCGGGATCGTGTCGCCCGCAGAGGCGCGGATGATCTCGGACGCCTCGGCGAAGATCGCCACCGGCGTGCCGTCGACGGCGACGATGACGTCGCCCGGCTCGAATCCGGCAGTCGCGGCGGGTGATGCGGGGTCGGAGGCGATGCACGCGGTGCGGGACGAGTCGGCGGGCAGGCACTCGTTCACGCGCGCGATCGTCGTGGTCGCGGTCTGCACGCCGATGCCGCTGAGCAGGATCGTGAACAGCACGATCGCGAAGAGGAAGTTCATGATCGGGCCGCCGAGCATGATGACGACGCGCTTCCAGACCGCGAGCTTGTAGAAGACCCGGTCGTCGTCTTCGAGGAGCGTCTCGTCATTGGCCGATCGAGCGTCCTGCACCATCGTGGCGAAGAACCCGCCGCCGGCACGCCCGGAGGCCGCCGGTCCCTGAGCCTGCAGGGCGTCGGGGGACGGGGGGTACATGCCCGCCATCGAGATGTAGCCGCCCAGCGGGATCGCCTTGACGCCGTACTCGGTCTCGCCTCGCCGGCGCGACCACAGAGTGGGTCCGAAGCCGATCATGTACTGGCCGACGCGCACCCCGAACTTCTTCGCGGGGACCAGGTGGCCGATCTCGTGCAGCGCGATGGAGACGGCGAGCCCGACGACGAGCAGCACGACGCCGATGATGAATGCAACGATCTCCACACGCTCACGGTACCCGCGCCAGGCTTTGATTTGGCTCCGAGCCCGCGAGCGGTGGCTTAGCCTCGAATCGGAGGGGAGTCCATGCACGCCAGGCACAGCCGCACGCTGCGCGGGATCACGGCCGCCGCCGTCGCCACGTGGCTCGCCGCCGTGTCGCACACCCTCGGTGGCGGCACCGCTCCGGACGCCGCGCTGCTGCTGGTCGTGACCGCCCTGGCGGCACCCCTCGGCGTGGCCCTCGCCGGGCGCCGGCTGGGGCTCGTGCGTCTGACCCTCACGGTCGTGGCCACCCAGCTTCTTCTCCACGTCGCCTTCGCCTGGACGGCGGGGCTCGACCCGACGGCGGGCGGGACCCACGTGCACGGCGGTGCTCTGGTCACCGGCGACCAGACGACCACCCTCCTCCCCGATCTCGGGATGACGCTCGCCCACGTTCTCGCCGCGCTCGTGACCATCGCGCTGCTTCGTCGAGGCGAGCGCGCGATGCGCTCGGTCGCCCGGGGACTCCGCGACCTCGTCGCGCGTCTCGTGGTGAGCCTG